>JAGVUB010000127.1 GCA_019136515.1 Verrucomicrobiota bacterium | reverse complement strand
GAGGATGTTCTCCACGTTGGCGCCGCGCCAGGAGTAGATGCTCTGGGCGTCGTCGCCCACGGCCATGATCTGGTGGTTGCCGCTCATCAGGTCGACGATCTGCGACTGGATGATATTGGTGTCCTGATACTCGTCGACGAGCACGTGGCGGAAACGGCGGCGGTAGTAGTCGGCGACGTGCGGTGCCTTTTTGAGGATCTCGAGCCAGAACTCGAGCAGGTCGTCGTAGTCGGTGACCTGCTGCTTGAGCTTGCGGGCGCGGTAGGCGGCGGGGAAGGGCGCCAGCGCCTCGATGAGGTATTCGTGCTGCGGGTAGAAGCGCGAGATGGTCTCGGCGAGGCCCGGGCGCGGGTGCTCCTTCACCTTGAAGAAGCCCTTGTCGACCTCCTCGACGGTGTCGCGCAGGAAGTGGTCGGACTCCTCGGCGTCGAGGATGGTGAAGGAGCGGTCGAGGCCGAGGACCTCGGCGTTGGCGCGGAGGATCTTGTGGCCGAGGTGGTGGAAGGTGCCGCCCCAGAACCGGTACGACTCGATGCCGGTGAGCTCCTGCACGCGGTGGAGCATCTCCTTGGCGGCCTTGTTGGTGAAGGTCAGCAGGAGGATGTCCGAGGGCGGGACGCCCTGGGAGAGCAAGTACGCGACGCGGTAGGTGAGCGTGCGGGTCTTGCCGGAGCCGGCGCCGGCGAGCACGAGCACGGGGCCCGGCTCGGCGGTGACGGCGGCGTACTGCTCGTCGTTGAGCTCCGCGCGGAAATCGATCGGCGGGAAGCCGGGGTCGAAGTGGGCGGGCTTGGCGGGTGGAGGAGCGTCGTCGTCGAGCAGGAAATCCATGGGCGAAGGAGCCACGTTCGCGGATGCGGCGGCGGAGGAAAAGGGGAAACTGCGGCGCCGGTTTCCCGGTCGGCGCACCGTGCCCGCACCGGCGCCGTTGCGGGTGGCGCGGACCAGCCGCGTTTCGGCAACCGGCGTGACTTCGGGCGGTCGGCGGTTATCGTCCCGGATACCCACCCCTCCCCATGAAGACACCGACCTGCCTCAACACGGTATTGTCCCTGATCGTCGCGTTGCTCGCCGTCGCCGCCCCGCGCGCGGACGCGGCCGGCGCGAAGCACAAGTCGCTGATCGATTTCAGCAGCCAGGAAGTCGAGCGCGACGGTGCCGAGATGCGACCGATCAAGAAGTACACCTGGACCTCCGGCGACTGGAAGGACCAGATCCGGTTCCTCCCGAAACAGGGCCTGCTCGTGCCGTTCCTCGGCGGCAAGGGCAACTTCGGCGGCGACAAGTCGGCCAAACTCTCCGAATACGGCTTCTTCGAGGTGATGCTCGTCATCGGCAACCGCAACAAGGCGCAGAACATCCGGGTCGTGCTCATCGATGGCGACGACACCGAGGCGGTGTGGGAACTGCCGCTGGCGGGCAAGCCGCTGGGCCAGTCGCTGGTCTACCGGCTCCCCCTCGACAAGCCCGACCGGGTGGACAAGCCCGGCAAGACCCCCGGTTTCGACAAGGGCAAGCTGCGCAAATGGCAGGTGTCGGGAGACTGGCAGGACGCCCGGACGGAAGTCCTGATCGAGCGTTTCCTCGCCGGCCAGTAGTCCCAGGGCGGCAAGAAGAAGGTTTCCGCAACCCGGGCTCCGGTGAGCCCGGGTTGCGCGTTGTCAGGGGGGAGGCGCGGCAAGGTTGCGCTGTTCCCCGGGATCGGTCGTGAGGTCGAAATGCAGCCAAGGGCGCCCGTCGGGGTGGGCGATCCGTTTCTCGGCGCGGGTGCGGAACCCGTCCCAGGCGTGCGGACACTGTTTGGGGAAGGGTGGGGCGGAGGGCATCGAGAGCGGGATGCGCCGGTCATCTCCGTACGCGCATGACATCAGGTCGCAACCGATCCAGCCGGCGGGCGCGGGCAGGCCCGCCAGGGCCAGCGCCGTGGTCGGGAGATCCGCGAGCGCGACCGGGGTGTCGGTGCCGCCCGGCACGCAGCCGGGCCAACTCGCCACGAGGGGCACCCGGATCGATTCCTCGTGGGGCCAGCCTTTCCGGAAGAGACCATGCGCGCCATGCATGTCGCCGTGGGCCGAGGTGATGAACACCGCGGTGCTCGCATGATCCACCGCGGCGAGCAGCGCGCCGATGGCGCGATCGGTCGCCGCGATGTGCCGGTAGTAGCCGGCGAGTTCGCGACGGGCCTCCGCCTCGACCGGGCCGCCACGCGGGACGTTGGGGGCGAGCATGAGGGCCGCCGGGTCCTGCGCCGCGATGTCGGCCGGCACCGGTGCGGCATAGGGCGGGTGCGGCGCCTCCAGACTCACGTAGGTGAACCGTGGGCGTTCGCTCCCGCCGCGCAGATGGGCGGCGGCGCGGGCGCAGAGGACATCGGACTGGTAGCCGGGAAACTGGACGGGCTGGGGCAGATGCGTGCCGTGGAGCCAGGGATCGTTGAGCTGGAAGCCGCTCTCGAACCCCTCCCAGAGTTCGAAGCCACCGCGGTCCTCCGGCGCCACAACCTGCCGCGCGTGCGTGTCGCCGACGAGGGGGACCGAAGGGTCGCGCGGCGCGAGGTGCCATTTGCCGAAGAACGCGGTGACGTAGCCGGCGGCGGCGAGGCGGCGCGCGATCGTATCCGAATTCCGGGGCAACGGGTCCCAGTAGTCCGCGACTCCGTTGGCGGGGGAAAGGCGGCCCGTGAGCAGGAGGGCGCGGGCGAAGGGGCCGAACGGATGGTTGCTGACCGCCTGCGCGAACACGACGGCGCGGCGGGCGAAGGCGTCGAGCGCGGGTGTGCGGGCATTGGGATCGCCGGCGAAGCCGCAGGCTTGGCCGCGCCATTGCGTGGTCACGATCCAGAGAATGTCGGGGCGGCGGGCGGGCATCGGCGCGAGGTTGGGCGGAGTCGCACGCTTGGGCAACGCACCGATGAGGGGACCCGGGAGCGAAGAGCGGGTACCTCGCCGCCACCACCACCGCCCAGTCAGGGGCCTGGTCCCGTTTTCCCCGTTGCATTGGGCCCGGTGATAACGCTCGAGCGCGGCGATAAGCGGCCGTTGTAGCTGCGGTGCCGGAGCCCGGTGGGCCGAGATCAGGCTCGCATGGGAGGGGCGTCGCGGTTCAACAGGGAGCCTCGCCCCGACTTGGTTCGCTTCGGCGAGGAGCCCCGGTACTCCGAGGTTCGGAGCGCGAGAGCCTTTTGTCCCATCATGAACCATCTGCTTCCACTTGCCGTGTTGAACGAGGACTGGGCGTCGGTGCGGGCGGCGCTCCCGTATGCGGCTTTCGGACTGCTGGTGGTGTTCGCCGCGTGTGGGCTGTTCTGGCTATGCAAGGAGCGCCGCGGGATGCGAGGGGGCGTGGTGGCGCTATGGCGGTGGCTGACATGGAGTCATCCCGCGGCAGCCGGCGACACGCCCGTCGCCCACGGCGCGAGGGGGACCCCGGACGAACGGATGCAGGTGGACGATCCGGTGTTGCTCGCGGTCATCGCCGCAGCGGCAAGCGTCTGCCTGGAGGACGGGGAGCACATCGTGGCGATCCACCCGGAAGGCAGCGCGGCCGAATACACCCGGCATCTGTGGGCATGGCCGGCGGAGGGCCGGCGGGACCTGATCGATAGTCGCGAACGGTTGGCGATCCCGGAGGTGCCGTCCAATTCCTGCGGCCGCGGGGCGGATGGTTGGCGCAGTGTCGAGCCGGCGGTCTCCCGGGACTGACGAAGCCCGCCGGGTGGCTTCGGGCCATGGAGGCCTTGTGCGGTGGGGATTTCTGCTCGGGGAAAGGAAAAGTGCTCGCCTCGGGCGGGCTGCTTCCTTCCATCGGGGCGCCTCAGAGAGGCAGTCGTCCGAGTATGCGATACCGGCCGGCTCCTGTTACCGCCACCGAACCCCTGAAACATGACGATTCCCATGCTTCCACTTGCTGCTGCGCTGACGGAGAACCCCACCATGCTCGACGCCCTAAGTTACCAGGCGGTCGGGTTGATCGTCGTCTTCACGGCACTCGGATCGATCTGGGGCTTGCTGGAGTTGATGGGATGGATTTTCCGCGCCGCAGAGCGGCGCGCCGCCGCCGCCCGCGCCGCGGCGCCGGTGCTGGAGCAGGAACCCGTGTTGCTGCTTGAGCCGGGAACGCACGCTATCTCCCCCCAAGTGGTGGCGGTGATCACCGCCGCGGCGCACGAGTGCCTGCAAGCCGGCGATCGGATCGTCTCGATCATGCCCGTGCATCTTCAACCAAACGTGGATGTGAACTTGCTCGCCTGGTCGGGTGAAGGCCGGCGCCAGATCTTCGCCAGCCACAAGCTTCGTTAACCTCCAAACGCCACTTTCCCATGCTTCAAGGACTGACTGATTTTCTCAACCTGACCGGTTTCGCCGGCATCACCTGGCAGATGTCCGTGATGTGGGCGGTTGTCGTGGTGCTGCTCTATCTGGCGATCGTGAAGGGCTTCGAACCGCTGCTGCTGGTGCCGATCGCCTTCGGCGCGCTGGTGGCGAATCTGCCGACCCGCGGTGTGATCACCTCGGAGATGTTGCCCAACGGCGTGTACCAGACATCAACATTCAAGGTGGAGGGCGAGGTGCTGCACCATCCCGGAACGGAAGCGACGCAACCGGGCCAGCCCGAGCGGATCGCCGTGAAAGTGGATCGGATCGAGGGCGGCCTGTACGACTTCATCGGGCAGGGCGTGAAGCTGGAACTCTTTCCGCCGATCATCTTCCTCGGGGTGGGTGCGCTCACCGATTTCGGGCCGCTGATCGCGGCGCCGCGCACGTTCCTGCTCGGGGCCGCAGCCCAACTCGGTTTGTTCGTGACCTTCTTCGGGGCGCTCTTGATGGGCTTCACTTCGAAGGAGGCCGCCTCGATCGGCATCATCGGCGGTGCCGACGGCCCGACTTCGATCTTCGTCTGCAACAAGCTCGCGCCGCATCTGCTCGGGGCGGTGGCTGTGGCCGCGTACAGCTACATGTCGCTCGTGCCGCTGATCCAGCCGCCGATCATGCGACTGCTGACCTCGATCGAGGAGCGAAAGATCCGGATGAATTCGCTGCGGAAGGTCTCGCGGCTGGAGAAGCTCATCTTCGCCGTCGTCGTCATGGTCGTCTGTATCCTGATCGTGCCCGATGCGGCGGCGCTGATCGCGATGCTCATGCTCGGCAACTTCCTGCGCGAGTGCGGGGTCGTGGAACGCCTGCTGAAGACCGCGCAGAACGAGATCATCAACATCCTCACGATCTTCCTGGGCACGAGCGTGGGCCTGACGATGTCGGGGCAGAGCTTCCTCGCCTGGGGCACGATCAAGATCATCATTCTCGGCGTGGTCGCCTTCGGTTTCTCGACGGCCGCCGGCGTGCTCTTCGCGAAGCTCATGAACAAGCTCAGCCCCAAGAACCCGATCAACCCGTTGATCGGCTCGGCGGGGGTCTCGGCGGTGCCGATGGCCGCGCGCGTCTCCCATCTTGAGGGGCAGCGCGCCGATCCCAGCAACTACCTGCTGATGCACGCGATGGGGCCGAATGTCGCCGGCGTGATCGGTACGGCGGTGGCCGCCGGTTATTTCATCTCGACGCTGAAGTGAGCGAGGGGGCTTCGCCCCGCATAACGTTGACGGGAACAGGCGCCCCAACGGGCGCCTGTTCGTTTTGGTACCGGCGGCACGGCGTTCCAGACATCAGTCGAAGGCCGACATCCCGCGAGCGCCGGGGATCGTGCTCTGGTCGGAGCCACTGGCCGGTAGCCTTGGCTTGAGGGGCACGGGCCGCTCTCCGGCCCCAGCAAAAAGGGCGACCCCGCAAGGAGGCCGCCCGGGAAGGGACAAACTGGAAACCAAAGGAGCCCTCAGAAGAGCGTGAAGGCGACGTTCACGCCGGCGGTGACGATCGACACCATGCTCATGAGCTTGATGAGGATGTTCAGGCTGGGGCCGGCGGTATCCTTGAAGGGATCACCGACGGTGTCGCCGATGACGGCGGCCTTGTGGGCGATGGAGCCCTTGCCGCCCAGGTGGCCTTCCTCGATGTACTTCTTGGCGTTGTCCCAGGCGCCGCCGGAGTTCGCCATGAACACGGCGAGCACGAAGCCGGTGGAGAGGCCGCCGCCGAGCAGACCGAACACGCCGGG
>JAGVUB010000080.1 GCA_019136515.1 Verrucomicrobiota bacterium | reverse complement strand
CAGTCCTCCGCTGTATCCGCCGCCACCAACCGCCCCACCACCAGCAGCGCCAACGCCGCCGGTCCGATTCGTCCCGCCTGTTTGCTACGCTTCATGGTTCGAAATTCTCCGTTTTATTTTGCTGCTACGCTCAACCGCACCGCAGCCTTCGCGCCCCCCGCGTCGACACGCGCGATCTCCACCACCGCCGGCTCCACCGAGATCCGGCCGACGACATAGTCCGCGCCCCCGCTCCGCACCGTTGCGCCCTCCGGCACGGTCAACGGCGCCGTTTGTCCCTCGACCCGTAATACCGCCACCACACGCGCCGGGCCCTCCGCGCCGCCGGTCGTCAAGACGATCGGTCCTGGCTCGCCGGGATCGGCCAGCGTCGCACGCACCACCCGGCCGCCACCGCGCTCCCGCAGAACCTCGAGTCCTTGCAGCCCCACCCCGCTGCCGTTGTCCCGCTCGCCGGCACGCAGCAGCGCACACCGCCGAGTCGCGGAGTCCTCCAACATCGCCACCCCGCCGCTGGCAGCAGCAACGTGCCCGACCAGCCTCCACCGGTACGGCGCACGCCGCACGGCGACCAGCTCGATGCCGAGACCGTTTCCGAAATCCGGCGACACCGGCGACCGCGCTAGCGCCTCTCGCCCACGCACCGCCTCGGCGACGGCCAACCCCGCCGGCGTGAACAACTCACCCCCGGACGCTCCCTCGCGCTCGGCCCAGACCGGCATCGCTGTGCCATCGCCGTCCCGGACTTCGCCCGTCCCGCCAGCGACCGTCACAGTCTCCAGGGTGACCACGAATCGCCTCACCCCCGGACGCGAATCCTGCCGTGCGCCCCGCCGGCTCGTTGGCTCTGGTTTCGCTACCGCCACCTCGCGCACAACCAGTGCCGGCGCCGCGGCCAGTCCGTTCAGGAAACGTCGCAAGCACCGGGTCGTACCCACCAACTCAACGCGCAGCGCGCGTGTCTGCACCAGCCCGGGCACACGCACCGAGCGAGCCGGCGCCAACCCGCACCACTCCCCCGCCCGGCCTGCGCTCCCGCCCGACCCGACCGGGTCCGGCGCTTCGCACCATACGCCGACCAACTCCACCGGTTCCGCCGCAAACAAGACCGCCAGCATCCGCTCCACCGAGCTCACCTGCTCCAGCACCGCCGCGACCTCGCTCTCCAGCGGCGCCTCGTGCGCATGACGGGCAAAGCCGAAACACTCGTCCTTCCCCACCGCCACCCCGGCCACCTGCGCCGCGGCCCGGCTCCGCTCGATGAACGCCATCAGCGCGGCGTAGGCACCGAGCCGGTCCGCGGATTCCGGCGGTGACTCCTTGACGCCCGGCCATTCCGCCCGCGCCTGGCGCAACTGCGCTTGCGCACGATCCAGCGCCAAGCCCGCCGCCGTCACCATCTCCGGCTGCGTCTGCGAGGAGAGTCGCTCGATCCTCAGCCGGGCCACCTCCTCGCGCCCGGATCGTGCACGCCGCCCCTGTTTCCAACCAGCCACCGCGCCGGCCATGGCGAGCAGTGCCAGCACCGCCAGTGAGCCAAAGAACCATGGATACAACCGCAGTCTGCGCGGAATCGCCGGCTTCATGGGGCCTCCTCCGGTTTCAGCACCAGCACGCACCCGAACCGCAGCCTCCCCGGCTCGCTCGCGTCGAAACGCTCGCGCTCCACTGCCGCCATGCGCTCCAACCCGGCCCAGTCCCGCAGCAGCGCCCGCAACCGCTCCAAACCCCGCCGACCGTCCGATCCAGGATCGAGCGCCACGCCCGTCACGGCCACCCGCAACATCCCTGCCGGATCACCCGAGGGCGCCCCCACCGGAGAGCCGAACAGTTCCGCCGGACTGGCGCCGATCGCCGTCCCCAACGGTTCGATCGTCTCGATCCACACCCCGCCGGCGGCCGCCGCCCGCGCCTCCATCGCGCCGAGCAGCCGCGCCCAGCGCGAGCGTTCGCGCGCCAACCGCGTCAGTGTATCCAGTTCCCGCTGGCCGAGCTCCGTCTGCCGCTGGCGCTCCTGCACCTCGCGCCGTGCCGTGCGCCACGGTTGCAGCTCCCGCGTGAGCGCGACCGCCTCCACGTGCACCGCCGCCACCCCCGCCGCGGTCAGCCATTTCCAGCGGTTGCGACGGAAGACCTGTTCCTGCCGCCGCTCCGGCGGCAACAGGTTCGGCGCCGCCGGCGCGCGCAACGCCAGCGCCGTCCCCACCACCGCCCCGAGTTCGTGGGCGATCGCCGCCACGCCAGCCGCCGCCTTGCCCACGCGCACCCGCCGCAGCGCATCGAAACGCTCCACACGCACGCCCTTCGGGTCGGCCAACACGCGCTCCACCGCTTCGGGCTCCGGCGCGTCCGGGCCAGCCAGCAGAAACAGCGCCGTGGAGTGCGGCGAACCACCGTCGCCGTCCGCCAAACGCGACATCTCCGCCGCCAACCGCCGCCACCGCAGCAACTCCGGCCCGCGCGCCGGCTCCGCCGGGCCGTTGCCTGCTCCGTCGGCGGCCGGTAGGTCCGGCAGCGCCGCCAGCCGCACCGCGCTGCGCCCGGCGCCCGCGCGCACCAGCACCACCGTCGTCCCCTCGATCTCGGCCAGGACTGCCTCCGCCACAGACTCCGGATAGTTGTGACACAACGCGCGGGAGAGCGCACTCGCCCGCGCTACGATCGCGTCCGGGGAGACGCCCGCCTGCTCCGCGGCCGCGCAAAGCTCCGCGGCCTTCTCGGCGGTCATCGCGGCCAGCTCCACCGTGTTGTCCGCCCCCGGGACCGGCGCCCAGTCCCAAACCACCTCCGCCAACGGACGCGTGATCGCCTGCTCGGCCTCGAAGCGCACCACCCGCGCCCGTTGCACGCGCGCCGCCGGCGGCACCTCGATGAACTTCGCCAGCGTCAGGTTCGGCGCCGGTGTCACCGCGATCCGCCCGCCCCGAATCAGCCGCTCCGGCAGCGCCGGCCACGCGGCGTCCGGCTCCGCCTTCCGCGGCAACAGGGCGTGCTCCTCCAGCATCAGCTCGCCATCGGCTGTGGGGACGAAGGCTCCGACAACGTACCGACTGGGGCCGCACTCGAGGGCGACAGTTCGGGCTCGCATACTAGGGCAGGGTGTATGCGGGGGGCGGTTGCATGCCGCCACTCCGTCACTACCGCCGCAAGGCCAATCTCGCCCCCGGTCGCATTTTCTCCGCGTCCGCTCCATCGCCACCGCCCACCGTTCGCCATCCACCGTCTACTGCCCACAGCTCACCGCCCACGGCCCACCGGCCACCGGTCCCCGCCCCAAGCCCCCCGCCGAAGACGCAAATTTCCGTCCGACCGCGACAAGGATTTGCGTCCTCCCCTCACCCATTCACCGGATTTCCCTCTGGCCATGCGCGCCACGGTGCCGGGCCGAGGACGCAAATTTCTGTCCGACCGCGACAGCATTTTGCGTCCACCATGCAGTCGCCCGGCACGGTCCGCCATCCACCGTCGACCGTCCACCGCGTACCGTCCCACCGGTCCTCGGGCTTGC
Source organism: Verrucomicrobiota bacterium (assembly GCA_019136515.1). GTDB lineage: Bacteria > Verrucomicrobiota > Verrucomicrobiia > Opitutales > Opitutaceae > CAJCBL01. Next base: position 4,369 of record JAGVUB010000080.1, on the reverse strand, counting down.
CCCGCCCCGCCCGGCGCGCCAACCTCCGCCCTTTTCCCGATGCAGACTTCGAACCCGCCCTCCGCCGACTACAACTTCACCGAGATCGAACCGCGCTGGCAGCGCGTGTGGGACGAGATCAAGCCGCAGCGCGCCCTCACCGGCGACGCGCGCCCGAAGTACTACGTCCTCGACATGTTCCCCTATCCGTCGGGCGCGGGCCTCCACCTCGGCCACTGCGAGAACTACGCCATCACCGACATCATGGCGCGCTACAAGCGCGCCAAGGGCTTCAACGTCCTCTACCCGATCGGCTGGGACGCCTTCGGCCTGCCCACCGAAAACTACGCCGTGAAGACCGGCCGCCACCCGGCCGACGTCACCAAGGAAAACGTCGCCACCTTCCGCCGCCAGTTGAAGGCGTTCGGCGTCTCCTACGATTTCGACCGCGAGGTCGACACCACCGACCCGAAGTACTTCCGCTGGACGCAGTGGATCTGGCTCCAGCTCTTCAAGAAGGGCCTGGCCTACGTCGAGGAGAAGCCCGTGTGGTGGTGCCCGGCCCTCGGCACCGTGCTCGCCAACGAAGAGGTGATCGACGGCGTTTCCGAGGTCGGCAAACACCCGGTCGAGCGCCGCCCGCTCCGCCAGTGGGTGCTCCGCATCACCGCCTACGCCGACCGCCTCCTCGCCGACCTGAAGGACCTCGACTGGCCCGACTCCACCAAGCGCATGCAGGAGGCCTGGATCGGCCGCAGCGTGGGCAGCGAGGTCGAGTTCGACCTCCCGTCGCTCCCGGGCGAACGCCTCCGCATCTTCACCACGCGCGTCGACACCATCTACGGCGCGACCTACATGGTCATCGCGCCCGAGCACGCGCTCGCCGCAAAGCTCACCACACCGGCCCAGAAGGCCGCGGTCGACGCCTACGTGAAGGCCACCGCCTCCAAGAGCGACCTCGAGCGCACCGAGCTGGCCAAGGACAAGACCGGCGTCTTCACCGGCTCCTTCGCCCTCAACCCCGCCACCGGCACGCAGATCCCCGTCTGGGTCGCCGACTACGTCCTCGCGAGCTACGGCACCGGCGCGATCATGGCCGTGCCGGCGCACGACGAGCGCGACTTCGCGTTCGCCAAGAAGTTCGACCTCCCCATCCCGCAGGTCATCGCCCCGGCCGACGGCTCGGCCGTGGAGCTGCCGTTCTGCGACAAGGGCGGCGAGGTGAAGCTCATCAACTCCGGCGACTGCAACGGCCTCACGCCCGCGCAGGCCAAGGAGAAACTCGACGCCCGCTTCGGCGCCGAGAAACGCGGCAAGGGCACCGTGCAGTTCAAGCTCCGCGACTGGCTCTTCTCCCGCCAGCGCTACTGGGGCGAGCCCTTCCCGATCGTCTGGGTCGGCGAAGCCGACTACCGCGCGACGATCGCGAGCGGCGCCAAGCTCCCGCTCCCGACCGAGCCGGTCACCTGCGTCATCAACGGCGAAACGCGTTACGCGCTCCCGTTGCCCGAGTCCGCGCTCCCGCTCCAGCTCCCGGTCGTGACGAGCTACCAGCCCACCGGCACCGGCGAGAGCCCGCTCGCCGGCATCCCCGAGTGGATTGAGATCTGGTACCAGCCCGCCACCGGCGCCTCCGTCCCCGCCACGCAGGCCAAGCCCGGCGCCGACTGGGTCCGCGGTCGCCGCGAATCCAACACCATGCCGCAGTGGGCCGGCTCCTGCTGGTACTACCTGCGCTACACCGACCCGAAGTGCGCCACCGCACTCTCCTCGCCCGAGGCGCTCAACTACTGGGGCGTTCCCGATCTCTACGTCGGCGGCGCCGAGCACGCCGTGCTCCACCTCCTCTACGCGCGTTTCTGGCACAAGGTCCTCTTCGACATCGGCGCCGTGCCGACCAACGAGCCCTTCAAGCGCCTCTTCCACCAGGGCATCATCCTCGGCGAGGACGGCGAGAAGATGTCCAAGAGCCGCGGCAACGTCGCCAACCCCGACGACATCATCGCCAGCTACGGCACCGACACCCTCCGCCTCTACCTCATGTTCCTCGGACCGCTCGAGGCCATGAAGCCGTGGAGCCCGAAGAACATCGAGGGCGTGCATCGTTTCCTCCGCAACCTCTGGCGCGAAGTCGTCGGTGAGGACGGCCAGCTGAATCCGAAGATCGTCGACGGCCCCGAGCCTGACGCCGAAACAGAAAAACTTCTCCACGCCACGATCAAGAAGGTCGGCGAGGACATCGAGGGGCTGCGCTACAACACCGCGATCCCGCAGATGATGATTCTGCGCAACCAGATCCAGAAGGCGGAGAAAGTTTCCCGCGGCACCCTCAAGGCCTTCGTGCAGATCCTTCAGCCCTTCGCCCCGCACCTAGCGCACGAACTCTGGGCCCGCCTCGGCGAGACCGCGCCGCTCGGCACCGCTCCGTGGCCGTCGTTCGACGAGTCCAAGCTCGTCACCGACACGATGAAGGTGGTGGTACAGGTGAACGGCAAACTCCGTGGCGAGCTGATCCTCGCGAAGACCGCCACCGAAGCCGAGGCGAAGGACGCCGCCCTCGCCCTCCCGAAGGTCCAGGAATTTACGACCGGGAAGACGCTCCGCAAAGTGATCTTCGTCCCCGGCCGCATCCTCAACCTCGTCGTCGGCTGACGCCGATTGCGGACTGCGGATTTCGGATTGCGGATTGGTTCGAACCAGAACGCACCACCCTCACCCGGCCCGGCCTTCGCGCCGGGCCGTTTTGTTTCCGTTATCCTCCCTCGTTGCGGAGTCCGGCAGAGTCTCGTCCACACGTGGTCCGCTCCTTCAGGACGGACCGCTCGACTCCGCCCGAGTCTGATTGCGCCTCTCTCATCCGCCGATACGGGCTGAAGCCGCGCACCACGAGAACCGCGTGTTCACTCACCCTTTCACGCCCAGCACCAGCCGCGGCCAGATCAGCCACCACGGAAAGTTGAGCGGCACGTTTGATCTATTCACCTCCGAGATCGGAACGATCCGCTGCCGCGAGTCGGAGGTTGGCGACGGCATCCACTCCCGCGGCGGCAAGGGGCACTCCGTCGGTACCAATTCGGCCAGAACAGCAGTGACCTCGTTCAGTGCATCACACCAAGTGTTCTCAACCCTGATGTCCTGATCGGACGGAGTGCCGTCCCCCGAGAATCGGAAGACCATCATGCAGCCATCCAACCCGCCCGCCTTGTAGGCCTTTCCACGGTGCTCTTGGCCAATTCGGCCTACTGCATTCCGGAGTCTCTGCACATCCGGTTCTGGAAGTTCACGCCGACCCACGAGTTCCGACCACCCGCCGTTTCTTGAGAAGACCATTAGAGAATCCTTGGTCACCACGAACTCCCGATCGGGGCCCAACGTCCACATGATCAACGTCAACACCCGATCTTCGGGTGAAAACTGCGCCTCGGCCTCCAGGCACCTCAACCAGACCTCGCGCCCCTGCTGCCCTCGTCCGTCAAAATCGTAGAACAAATAGGCCCGACTGTTTCGGGGTATGGAACTGAAGCTAAGGTACGCATAGGCGTTGCCGCGTTCGTAGGGTTTCACCTCACCGCTTCCACGACCGAGACTTAGGCCGATCGGCGACAACACCGCGAATGGTCGCGAATCCCGCTCGCGGTCGTGTCTCTCAAATCCTCTGCGATCACTGTCTGCGCACACCTGTGCCATCGCCGCGAACTGTTCCGGCGTCACATGCCGCTCCAGCTCGGTAATGAACTTGTACCGGCGGTAGTCGCGCACGTTGAGAAACGTCAGCAATCCGACTGCCAGCAGCACCGTCAGCAGCAGGGCTCTTTCGGCCCAGATGATCCACCTCAACAACATTGGGCACCGCCGACCGTAGTGCCCGCTCCACACCCCGCAAGCCCCGAGCACGTCATCCAACAGCACGCCCGCACTCCAGAAACAAAAAGCCCCCGGACCGTAGCCCGAGGGAGGCCGTCAGACCCGGCACGGAACCGGGATCAAAACGGGGAGGAATCGCCGCCAAGAACGCCGCGGCGGATTGATTGAGTAGAGCCCCAATCCATCCACCTTCGCCCCCAAAAAAGGCCGAATTCACCGACCTCCTCCAAGGCGTCCGCGATCTGAAAGCCGCGCGCCGGGGCGCGTTGCCGGCCGGCTCCGTCCGGGATCGCCACTTGGCCGGTTTGCGCACCGCCTTCGGCAAGAACGTCGCGGTTCGCGGTAGGAGCTCCGCCCGCTCCAGCAGCACCGCCAGCCGCAGAACCCCACGCACGCCGTAGACCGGTTTCCCTGTAGGAGACCGGCAGTAACCGTGAGTCAAGCGGCAGCATGATAGTGAACCGCAAAAGGCCGATTGGATCTGAGCACCGCGACGATGCGGCGGAGCTGTTTGCGCATGAGGTCG
>JAGVUB010000054.1 GCA_019136515.1 Verrucomicrobiota bacterium | reverse complement strand
CGTCCAGTCGATCGTCGGGCCGGGCACGGCGACGAGGAACGGCACGTCGTTGTCCCGGGCGGCGAGCGCCTTGAGGTACGTGCCGATCTTGTTGGCGACGTCGCCGTTGGCGGCGACACGGTCGGCGCCGACGATGACGACATCCACCCGACCCTGTTGCATGAGCCGGCCGCCGGCGTTGTCGGCGATCAGCGTGTGCCGCACGCCATGCTGCCCGAGTTCCCACGCGGTGAGCGCGGCACCCTGGTTGCGGGGGCGGGTTTCGTCGACCCACACGTGGACGGGGATTCCGCGGTTGTTCGACGGTGGCGAGCCAACCGGCGTTGCAGTGGGTGAGGATCTCCAGCCGGCGGCCGGGGGCGCGTCGGCGGGCGATCTCTTCGAGGCGGGCGAGCCCATGTTCGCCGAGGGCCCGGTTGCGGGCGACGTCCTCGTCGGCGATGCGCGCGGCTTCCGCCCAGGCGGCGTCGGCGCGGCGGGCGGGTGGGAGTGCGGAGGCGAGGGTGCGCACGCGGTCGAGCGCCCACCGGAGGTTCACTGCCGTGGGCCGCGTGGCGAGCAGGGCGGCGTGGTGGGCGGCGAGCGCTGTGTCCGAGGATTCGTGACGAAGGGCGAGCGCCAGCCCGTAGGCGGCGGTGGCGCCGATCAACGGTGCGCCGCGCACGAGCATGTCGCGGATGGCACGGGCGGCCTCGGCGCCCGAGGTGAGTCGGACCGTGGAAAAACGATGCGGCAACGCTGTCTGGTCGATGATGCCGACGGCTTTGCCGTCCGGTTCGGGCCAGATCGTGCGGTAGGGTATGCCCGCGACGTTCACGGTCCGGAGCATGGGGAGTCGGCGGTGACACCGCAAGGACGCGCATTGGGGCGGTCAGCACAGTCTCGGCGGAGGCGAGCCGCGGCGCGTAGGTTTCGCGATGCCCAAGGCCGTAGCGGAAGAGGCCTGACTCCGGGGCGGTTGGCCTCCCGCTCCGGTTGGTTCGGGCTGGCCGGGGGTCGGCGATCACTTGGCGCGTTGTCGGGGGTGATGGAGGATGGGGCTGGAGGACCTTGCGGCGGGCGACCTGTTGCCCCTGGGCTCTGCGCGGCTTTCGGAAAGAGACGCAGAAGACGCGAGCGAGGCGCGTTTGGTCCCTCCAGTGTCTGGGCGGCGCGTCGTGACTCCCGGTTTCCGACGGGAGGACGCGCTACGTGGGGGCAGATCCACGTGATCGGCTGATGTAAAATCTTCGAGAGCAGCTAATTAAAAGATTACGCAAATTCTCGGTTGAGAACGAGTCTCAGTCGTCCGATATACTCTGCCATGTCCACCAAGCTGCCTGCCGAATGTCCGAAGACGCTCCCTTTGTGTCTGCTCGCACCTGGGGTGCAGGCGGAGATCTTCCGTTTGGGTGGCAAGGACGCTGTCAACCATCGCCTGCGCGAACTGGGTTTCTGCGAGGCGGCTACGGTCAAGAAGATCTTGGGACGTCACACGGTGATGTGCGAGGTCTGCGGGACGAAGCTGGCCATAAGTGCCGAACTCGCGCAGTTGATCCATGTTCAGCCGCTCGCGACGGCCGGCGTGCCCTGATCGTGGCCGCCCGGGGTGTTCCGTGACACGCGCAGCGTGAGCGGCCCCTCATGCGGCGTTGCCCTCATCTGGCGTCCATCGCCCCCCCACCATGGCCGAGTCTGTTTTCGCCCTTGTCGGCAACCCGAACTGCGGGAAAACCACGCTTTTCAACGCGCTTACCGGGCTGCGCCAGAAGGTGGGCAACTATCCGGGCGTGACGGTCGAAAAGAAGGTGGGCGAGTGCTTCTCCCAGCACGGAAAGCGGATGCGCCTGATCGATCTGCCCGGCGCCTACAGTCTGGCGGCGCGTTCGCCCGACGAGGCGGTGCTGCGCGATGTGCTGCTCGGCCGCCGCAGCGATACACCACGCCCCGACCGTATCGTGTGCATCGTCGACGCGGCCAATCTCGAGCGGAACCTCTACTTCGCCTCGCAGATCCTCGACCTTGGCCTGCCGGTCATCGTTGTGCTCAACATGATGGATCAAGCGACTGCCGCCGGTCTGCGGATCGATGTGCCGGCGCTCTCGCGCCGCCTCGGCGTGCCGGTGATCCCCTGTCAGGCGAACTCCGGCACCGGGTTGCTCGAGCTTCGTGTGGCGATGAGCCGCGCCGATCTTGCGCCGGCCCCGCGTCCCTTCTGGAAGCTGCCGGGCGAGCTCGCGGCCGCGGTGGACGAGCTGGTCGGGGTGCTGCGTCGTTCCGGTCACCGCACGGAGGAAACGTTGCGCGCCGAGGCACTGCTCCTGTTGGGCGATCGCGCGACGCTCGCTGTGGCGGACCCGGGTGATGAGCCCGCGGTACTGGCGGTGCTCGAACGGTGGGAGCACCAGTGGCGGAATGCTGGCTACGACTGGAAGGGGGCGCTCGTCGCGGCACGCTACGGTGCGGCGCGCGCGATCGTGCACGAAGCGGTGCATACCGTGAAGATTCGTACCGGCCCCACGCCCACGGACCGGATCGATGCCGTCGTCGTGCATCCGGTCTGGGGCTGGGTGACTCTGTTTGTGGTGCTCGCGGTGGTGTTTCTTCGATGCCGGCGTCTCGTGGTTGGCCGGGGTGGTGCGGGGCGCGATGCCTCCCGGCGATCTGCGCGATCTGCTGGCCGACGGCGTGATCGCCGGGGTGGGCGGCATCGTGGTGTTTCTGCCCCAGATCCTGATCCTGTTCTTCTTCATCGGGCTGTTGGAACAAACCGGGTACATGGCGCGCGCGGCGTTCCTGATGGACCGGTGGATGAGCCGGGTGGGGCTGGATGGGAAGTCGTTCATCCCGCTACTCGGCTCCTATGCGTGTGCGATTCCGGGCATCATGGCCACGCGCACGATCGAGTCGGCGCGCGACCGGCTGGCGACGATCCTCGTGGCGCCGCTGATGACGTGTTCGGCCCGACTGCCCGTGTACCTGCTGCTCATCGCCGCGATCGTGCCGGGCGAGCGGGTGCCGGTGCTCACAAAGGTCGGGCTGATGTTCACGCTGTTCGCCCTCGGCACGGGTGCGGCGTTCGGTTTCGCGAAACTGTTCAAGGGCACGTTGCTGCGGGGCGAGCAGCCGATGATGATCCTGGAGTTGCCGAAGTACCACCTGCCGTCGCTGCGGTCGGTGGCGCTGCACATGCTCGAGCGCGCGTCGCTGTTCCTGCGCAAGGCCGGTACGGTGATCCTCGCGATCTCGATCGTGTTGTGGGCGCTGACGACCTTCCCGCGGGTGCCCGGAGCGACGCCGGCCGAGCAGGTGGCGCACAGCTACGCCGGGCAGATCGGCCAGGCGATCGAGCCGGTGATCAAACCGCTCGGCTTCGACTGGCAGATCGGGGTGGGCCTGATCACTTCGTTTGCCGCGCGCGAGGTCTTCGTCAGCTCGATGGCGGTGATCTTCAACGTCGACGAAAACCAGGAGGACGCCACGGTGCCGTTGCGGCAGGCGTTGCTCGCCGCACGCTGGCCCGACGGGCGACCGCTGTTTACCCCGTTGGTGTGCTTTACCCTGATGGTCTTCTACGTGTTCGCGCTGCAGTGTGTGAGCACGATCGTGGTCGTGCGGCGCGAGACCGGTTCGTGGAAATGGCCGCTGTTCCAGCTCGCCTACATGACGACGACCGCCTGGGTGGTTTGCTTCGCCGTGCGGCAGGTCGGACTGCTGCTCGGCTTCGCGTGAGAGGCGGCAACGAATCCCGGAGGACGGAAGGAAACGAAGAACGGACAGGAGGACACCATGAACGAGACCACACAGACGATCCTGGCACTCGGGCTGGTAGCGGCGGCTCTGGGCTTCCTGCTTTGGCGGGGATTGCGTCGGCGCGGGAGCGCGTGCGAGGACTCCGACTGCGGCTGCGACAAGGGCGCCTTGAAGAAACCACGACACTAAAAAAGCCGGCGACCGAAGTCGCCGGCCGGAAAGAGGGGGAGCGGCTGGGCCCGCGCTCAGTTGTTGGTGGGCGGCTGGGTGCCGGAGGGTTTGCTGGCCGGGGGCGGAGTCTTCGGCTGTTCCTCGATGGATTGGCGGATGTCGTTCTCGGCCTCCTTGGAGGCCTTCTTGAACTCCTGGATCGATTTGCCGAGGCCGCGCGCGAGGTCGGGCAGGCGCTTCGCGCCGAAGAGCAGCAGGACGATCACCAGGATGACGATCAGCTCGGTGGTGCCGAGGTTCAGGAAGGCGAGCGCGGGAGGGGAGGCGACCATGGGGCGCAAGCTAAGCTCGAAGCATGCCGAGTAAAGGGGGAAACCCGGAAGGACCGGGCCACTACTTGGCGAGCCGCTCCAGGATGGCGACCAACTGTTGCAGTAGCGGCGAGCGGTCGCGCGCGTTCCAGACCGCGCAGATGTCGATCGGATCACAATCGGTGGCGAGGATGGTGACGGCCGGATGTTCCCGGGTGAGCGCGATGCGTGGCGCCAGGGCGATGCCCATCCCGGCGGCGACCAGACCGATGATCGCCTGTTGCTGGTTGGCCGTGGCTCGGCTGAACCGGGGCGAGAAGCCCGCGTTGCGGCAGAGTTGCTGGAGGAAGGCGCGGTACTTGCGCCCGGCGAGCGGGTGCTCCTGGGGAACGAGAACGACGATTTCAGTGTGCTGGATCAGGCGAGAGGACAACTGCTGGTCCGGTCCGAGGAACCCGGAGGCGATGAAGCCGAGGTGGATCTTGCGGGTGCGGAGCGCGGCGAGTTGATCGGGCATCTGAAGGTCGCGCAGGGAGACTTCGACTCCCGGATAGTGTTTCCGGTATTCGACGACGGCCTGGGAGACCAGGGTGGAGGAAAGTCGCCAATCGTGGGCGATGCGCAGCTCGCCGGCGGCACCGGTGTCGACTTCGCGGACGGCGTGCGCGGCGATGTCGACTTGCGCGAGGATTCTCCGGGCGTGGTCGAGGAAGAGCTGGCCGGCGTCGGTGAGGAGGACTCGTTGGCGGTTGCGGTCGAGGAGTGTGGTGCCGAGCTCGTCCTCGAGCGCCTGGATCTGACGGCTGAGCGCGGGCTGGGCGACGCGGAGCTTCTCGGCGGCGCGGGTGAAATTCAGGTCCTCCGCGACGGCGCAGAAATAGCGGAGGTGGCGGAGTTCCATGACGGAACGAGTTAATCGCTCCTGATGGTGCGTTACAAGTTCCAACGGGCGGGAGGCGGTGGGGCTTCGGTATGTGTTACCGGTGGAAGGGGAACTGAAGGCCCAGCCGGACGTATTCGGTGCCGGGATTGCGGCGGGCTGCTCCGGCGTTGGAGACATGCCCCACGCCGAGCGCGAGGCGGCGGCCGTTGGCGAAGCGGTAGGCGAGCTCGAGGCTCGAGGCGAACTCGAGCTTCGAGCCGAGGTCGAAGTCGCCATCGCGTTCGAAGTAGCCCGGGCCGCTGGACACGGAGATCCTCCAGCGCGAACCGAGATCGACACCGTAGATCAGGCCCAGCCCGATGTAGCTGGCTCCCGTTCCGCGCCAGCTGCCGAAGGCATAGGGAGCGAGTTCGTGCCAGAAAGGACGCCCCCGCCATTCGAGGTAGGCGCTATGCGTCTGCCTGTCGTCGGCGATGCCTCCGACGGCGTAGCCGACGCAGAGCAGGGCGGGGTGCTCGGCGCCTTGAGCGAGGGACGAACCGACGGAGAGCGCCACCAGCAGAACGGCCTGTCGGATGCTTCTCATGATGGAAACCGTGGAACACCACCTCCGCCGACATCGCCGGAAAACTGCCTTTCCTGTGGGGGACAATGTCGGGGAGGTGGCCGGGCGGGCTGGCGCCCTAATTCTTCGTCGCGGGTTCCGCATCCCCGCCGCCGCCGAGCGCGGTGTAAAGTTGGACGCGGTTGGCGAGCGTGACCTTGCGGAGCGCGACCAATCCTTGGCGGGCAGCGAAGAGCGAGCGCTGGGCGTCGAGCACGGCGAGGTAGCTGTCGATGCCTTGCTCGAAACGCGCGGTGGCGAGGCGTTGGGTCTCCTCCAGGGATTCGACGAGCCGTTCCTGGGCGGCGAGCTGATCGCCGAGGGTGGCGCGGGCGGCGAGGGTGTCGGCGATGTCGCGGAAGGCGCTCTGGACCGCCTTCTCGTACCGGGCGACGGCGAGCTCGCGCTGGACCTTGGCGGCGCGGTGGGCGGTCCAGGTGCGGGCGTCGAAGAGCGGCATGCTGGCGCTGGGCAGGAAGCTCCAGGTGCCTGTGCCGCCGTCGAACAGGCCCGAGAGCTCGCGGCTGCCGGATCCGAACGTGCCGGTGAGCGCGATACGCGGGAAGAATGCCGCGCGGGCGGCGCCGATGTCGGCGTTGGCGGCCTTGAGACTCGCCTCAGCCTGCATCACATCGGGCCGTCCGAGCAGGATGGCGGAGGAGAGCCCCGCCGGCACCTCCCGGAAGTAGTCGTCCCGGCCGAGCCCGGCCGGCTGGAGCTCGGTGGGCAGCGTGGTGCCGACGAGCAGCGCGAGGGCGTTTTCGTCCTGCGCAACCGCGCGGGTGTACTGGGCGACGCTGGCGCGGGCGGTTTCGAGCGGGATCTGCGCCTGGCGCAGGTCGAGTTCGGTGGCGACGCCGGCTTCGAACTGGCGCCGGACGAGGGCGTGGGAGCTCTGCTGGGCGTCGAGCGTGTGGTGGGCGAGGGCGAGGGCGTCGCGGTCGGCGGCGAGGGCGAGGTAGGCGCCGGAGACGCTGGAGACCAGCACCGTCTGGGCGCCGCGGCGGGCCTCTTCCGAGGCTTGGTAGTTTTCCCACGCCTCCTTGTTCAGGCTGCGCACGCGGCCGAAGAAATCGACCTCCCAGGAGAAGACGCCGGCGGCGACGCTGTAGCTCTCGGAGGTGCGCGGCTGGCCGGGCTGGGTGAGCTCAGCGGCGGCGCGCTGCTTGCCGCCGTTGCCGGTGGCGGAGACGGCAGGCAGGAGCGACTCGCGCTGGATGCCGTACAGCGCGCGGGCGAGTTCGGCGTTGAGGGCGGCGGCGCGCAGGTCGCGGTTGTGCCGGAGCGCGAGCTCGACGACTTGGCGGAGACGGGCGTCGACGATGAAGTCGCGCCAGGCGACGCCGGCGGCGTACGTCGGGGCGGCTTCGCCCAGCGCGGTGGCGGGGGTGCCCGGCCATTGGTCCGGTACCGGGGCGTTGGGCCGCTGATAACGCGGTTCCATGGTGCAGCCGGCGAGGACGAGGCTGCCGAGCAGATAGAGAGGAAGACGGTTCATGAGTTGCTAATCCAGGAGGTGGCGACGCGGGTTCATCGGGCGGCGACCTGCGGCTTCCTGCGGCCGAAGTTTTTCTCGATCAGCACGTAGAAGAGCGGCGCGAATATGGTCACCAAGACGGTCGATGTGATCACGCCGCCGACGACGGCGATGCCGATCGCCTTCTGTGCGCCGGCGCCGGCACCGGTGGCCATGGCCAGCGGCAGCACGCCGAAGCCGAAGGCGAGCGAGGTCATCACGATCGGGCGCAGGCGGAGCTTGGCGCCTTCGAGCGTGGCCTCCGCGAGCCCCATGCCTTCTTCGACTCGGTCCTTGGCGAACTGGACGATGAGGATGGCGTTTTTGGTGGCGAGGCCGAGGGTGGCGAGCAGGCCGATCTGGAAGTAGGAGGGCGGCCAGGCACAGGAAGATCACGAAGACGGAGAAGGCGTAGAGCGGGCCGGTCTGGCCGGCGGCTTGGCGCTCCTGGTAGGAGAGGCCGGTCCAGTCCATGCCGACGCCCTGCGGCAGCTTTCGCACGAGGTTTTCCATCTCCTGCATCGCTTCGCCGGAACTGCGGCCGTGGACGGGCTCGCCGGTGATGTTGATGGAGGGGAAGCCGTTGAAACGTTCGAGGCGCGGGGAACCGTAGGTCCAGTGCCCGGAGGCGATGGACGAATACGGGACCATCTTGCCCGCGTTGTTGCGCACGTGGAGCTTCTCGAGGTCGGAGGGCAGCATGCGGTGCGGGGCATCGGACTGGAGGTAGACGCGTTTGACGCGGCCGCCCTGGATGAAGTCGTTGACGAAGGAACCACCGAAGGCGGCGCGAGCGGCACGCCGAGGGCGCCGGCCTTGTCCCAATCCACGTCGATGCGGTACTCGGGCGTGTCCTCCTGGCCGTTGGGGCGGACCTTGGTGAGGACGGGGCTCTGGGCGGCCATGCCGAGGAGCTGATTGCGGGCTTCCATGAGCTTGGCGTGGCCGAGACCTCCGCGGTCGAGCAACTGGAGATCGAAGCCCTTGCCGGTGCCGAGCTCCATGACGGAGGGCGGCGCGATGGCGAAGACCATGGCGTTGCGGATCTGCGAGAAGCGCATCATCGCGCGCTGGGCGATGGCGCCGACCTTGAGGTCGGCGCTGGTGCGGAGTTCCCACTCCTTGAGTTTGACGAAGGCCATGCCGTTGTTCTGGCCGGCGCCGGCAAAGCTGGAGCCGGCGATGGTGAAGGTGGATTCGACGGCGGCGGACTCGTTGTCACGGAAGTGTTGACGCACCTGGTTCAGAACCCCCTTGGTCTGCTCGAGGGTGGAGTTGGCCGGCAGGATGATCTGGGTGAACAGGATGCCCTGGTCTTCGTCGGGCAGGTAGCCGGTGGGCATCCGCTTGAAGAGGAGGCCCAGGGCGCCGACGATGACGGCGAAGATCACGACGTAGCGGAGCTTGTGCGTGAGCGTGCGGCCGACGAGGGCGATGTACCGGGCGCGAAGGCCGAAGAAGGAGCGGTCGAACCAGATGAAGAACGGTCGCAGAATCCTGAATCCGGTCTCGGCGGCTTCATGCCCTTTCTCGACGGGCTTGAGCAGCGAGGCGCAGAGCACCGGGGTGAGGATCAAGGCGACGATTACGGAGAGCAGCATCGAGGAGACGATGGTGATGGAGAACTGGCGGTAGATGACGCCGGTGGAGCCGGCGAAGAACGCCATCGGGCCGAACACCGCCGAGAGGACCAGGCCGATACCGATCAGCGCCGGCGTGATCTGGTCCATCGACTTGCGGGTGGCCTCGATGGGCGACAGACCCTCCTCGCTCATGATGCGCTCGACGTTTTCGACGACGACGATGGCGTCATCCACGAGCAGGCCGATCGCCAGCACCATGGCGAACATGGTGAGCATGTTGATGGAGAAGCCGAAGAGGCTGAGAATGGCGAACGTGCCGAGGAGCACTACCGGCACGGCGATGGTGGGGATCAGAGTCGCCCTCATGTTTCCCATGAACAGATACATCACGAGGAAGACGAGGACGATGGCCTCGATGAGGGTCTTCATGACCTCGTGGATGGCGACGCGCACGAAGGGCGTGGTGTCGTAGGGATAAACCACTCTCATACCGGCCGGGAAGAACTCGCTGAGCTCCTTCATCTTCGCGCGGACGGCATCGGCGGTGTCGAGCGCGTTGGCGCCGGCGGCCTGGCGGATGGCGATGCCGGCGGAGGGCTTGCCGTTGTACTCGACATCGGTGCCGTAGAATTCCGTGCCCAGTTCGGTGCGACCGATGTCGCTGACGCGCACGACCGAGCCGTCGGTGTTGGTGCGCAGCGGGATGGCGGCGAACTCCTCGGGCGTTTTGAGCATGCTCTGGACGATGATGGAGGCGTTGAGCCGCTGGCCGGGGACGGAGGGGGCGCCGCCGAACTGGCCGGCGGAGATCTCTGCGTTGTAGGTTTTCAACGCCGCGGCGATGTCGGCGAACGTCATGCTGTACTTGGTGAGCTTCTCGGGATCGATCCAGACGCGCATGGCGTACTGGCTGCCGAAGACCTCGACCTCGCCGACGCCGGGGACGCGGGAGACGACCTTCTCAAGATTCGATTTGGCGTAGTCGCGCAGGTCGTTGCCGTCGAGTTTCCCGTCCTCGGAGATGAGGCCGACGATGATGAGGTAGTTGCGGGTGCTCTTGTTGACGGTGACGCCCTGGCTTTGGACGACCTCCGGCAGGCTGGCCATGGCGGACTGGAGCTTGTTCTGCACCTGGGCCCAGGCGATGTCGGGGTCGGTGCCGGGGGCGAAGGTGAGCTCGACGCGGGTGCCGCCGGCGGAGTCGCTGGTGGAGGAGAGGTACAGCATCTTGTCGAACCCGGTCATCTTCTGCTCGATGATCTGGGTGACGCTGTTCTCGACGGTCTCGGCGGAGGCGCCCGGGTAGGTCGCGGTGACGGCGATGGATGGCGGCGCGATGGGCGGATACTGCGAGATCGGCAGGTTGAAAATGGCCATGGCGCCGGCCGCCATCAGGATGATGGCGATGACCCAGGCGAAGACGGGCCGATTGAGGAAGAAGCGAGATAACATGGTGCGTCTCCGTTATTTCGTGGCGGGAGTCGGCTGGGCTGAGGCCGGCTGGGGGGCTTGGAAGGGCACTTCGCGCACGGGCATGCCGGGGCGGACCTTCTGCAGTCCTTCTACGACGATGTGGTCGCCGGCGGCGATGCCGGAGGCGACGAGCCACTGGTTGCCGATCGCGCGATCGAGGATGAGCAGGCGCTGCTCGATCTTTTTCTCGGCGTTGACGACGAGGGCGACGGGCTGGCCCTTGGTGTTGCGGGTGATGGCCTGTTGCGGGGCGAGGATGGCACGGTCGCCGACGCCTTCGACCAATACGGCGCGGACAAACATGTTGGGCAGGAGCACGCCTTCAGGATTGGGGAATACGGCGCGCAGGGTGACCGACGCGGTGGTCGGATCGACCTCGGCATCGCGGAACTGGAGCGTGCCTTCGATCGGATATTTCGAGCCGTCGCTCAGGTAGAGCTGCACCTTGGCGGCGGTGGCGCCGGCGTCCTTGAGGAGATTCTGCGCGATGCGTTGCTCAAGGCGGAGGAGCTCGTTGGTGGACTGGGGAACGTCGACGTAGATGGGGTCGAGCTGCTGGATCGTGGCGAGGGCGACGGGTTGGTAGGCGGTGACGATGGCGCCGTCGGTGACGGAGGAGCGGCCGATGCGGCCGGAGATGGGCGAAACGATCCGGGTGTAGCCGAGATTCACGCGGGCGTTCTCGGCGGCGGCGCGGTAGTAGGCGACGTCGGCCTCGGCCTGCTTGAGGGCGGCGGTGGCGTCGTCGTAGTTTTGCTGGCTGACGGCTTTATCGGCGACGAGGCTGTCGAAACGCTCGAAGCGGGCGCGGACGGCGGGGAGGTTGGCCTCGGCGCGGCCGAGGGCGGCTTGGGCGCTGTCGAAAGCGGCTTGGAACTGCGCGGGATCGATCTGGTAGAGTGGCTGGCCGGCGGCGACTTCGGATCCTTCGGTGTAGAGGCGTTTCTGGATGAGACCATTGACCTGGGGACGGATTTCGGCGACGCGGAACGCCGCGGTGCGGCCGGGCAGCTCGGTGGTGAGCGTGATCGATTGTGGGGCGATGACGACGGTGGCGACCTCCGGTACGGGTGCGGCCGGGGGACCGGAACGTTGGCCGCAGGCGGAAAGGAGTAGCCCGCCGGCAAGCGCGAGCAGCGAGAGGCTGAGGGCGCGGCGAGAGTGCATTGGCGATGCGGAGTCCTGGATGGGCTGAGCGAGGATGTTCATGGTAAACAAAGGAATGGGCCGACGGCGGTACGGTGCGGTACTGGCGGGTGGTTCAGTTGATGGCTGTGGTGAATAGTACGGTACCTAATCGAAAAAGTGCGTTTTGTCTGGAGATGTGCGCGGTGCGAACCCTGAGCGGTGATGCGTGAGGGAGCGGCTAGCTGGCCGCGGAGAAATGGAGGCGCGGCGCGAGTTTGTCGCAGATGGCGAGAAGGGCGCGAGGGGCGGGTTCGCTGAGAGGGCTGGCGAGCTCGGCGAAGGATTGGAGAACGGCGGCTTCGGCTTTATCTGCGAGGGCGCGACCGGCGTCGGTCAGGGTGATGAGATAGTTGCGGCGGTCCTCTTTGCTGCGTTGGCGCTCGATGTAGCCGCGGGCGAGCAGGTGATCGAGGATGTCGGTCATGGTGGCGCGGCTGGCGCTGGTGTGAGTGGCGAGGGTGGTGGGAAGAACCGGTTCGGGATCGAGGGCGAGGAGCACAACGAGGGAGGAGAACTGGAGCTCGGAAAGGGAGAATTCCTGCAGGCGTAATTTGACTTTGCTGCGTACGGATTCGGCGGTGGCGAGCAGCTCGAGCAGGGCGTGGCTGCGGAGCTCGTCGTAGTCGGGCCGCTGCCGTGCGATGGCCAGCAAGGTGCGGAAAACGAGGGTGTCGCGGATGATCATGGTGTAGGTGGCGAAGCTTCCCGGCGGGAGCTTCAGTGCCCAGCAGCGCAGGCGACCACAACGGACGGCTCGTCGAAAGGCGGCTTTGTGGCGGAGCGCCGGAGAGACATGCGCGCGAGTATATCTACGGACCAACCGGACCGGAAATGCTTCCTTTTTCTCTCTACCATGCCGGCGCGGCATGAGCTCGATGCGGAGAAACGAAACGGCGGACCGTGAGGTCCGCCGTTTCGGAGAGCGATGGGCTGGAACGCCGGTGGCGCCGGTCGCTTACGGCTTCCCGTCGCCCTTGCCGCCGCCGGTGAGCTTCTTGAGGAGCAGCTCGGGATTCTCGCCGAGCTCGGCGTCGAAGAAGCCGTGGAGTTGGCGCAGGCGGGTGGGGTGGCGCATCTTGCGCAACGCCTTCGCCTCGATCTGGCGGATACGCTCGCGGGTGACCTTGAACTGGCGGCCGACCTCCTCGAGCGTGCGGCTGTAGCCATCGACCAGGCCGAAGCGCAGGGAGAGCACGCGGCGTTCGCGCTCGGTGAGAGTGTCGAGCACGTCGATGATCTTCTCGCGCAGGAGCGAGTAGGCGGTCATGTCGTACGGGTTTTCCGCCGACTTGTCCTCGATGAAATCGCCAAAGCTGGTGTCGTCGCCGTCGCCGACGGGGGACTGCAGGGAGATGGGCTGCTGCGCCATCTTCATGATCTGCTGCACGCGCTCGACGGGGAGGTTCATCTCGTCGGCGACCTCCTCGGGGGTCGGCTCGTGGCCGAATTCCTGGAGGAGCTGCTTCTGGACCTGCATTACCTTGTTCAAGGTCTCGATCATGTGCACCGGGATGCGGATGGTGCGGGCCTGGTCGGCGATCGAGCGGGTGATGGCCTGGCGGATCCACCAGGTGGCGTAGGTGGAGAACTTGTAGCCGCGGCGGTATTCGAATTTCTCGACCGCCTTCATCAGGCCCATGTTGCCTTCCTGGATGAGGTCGAGGAAGGAGAGGCCTCGGTTGGTGTACTTCTTGGCGATGGAGATGACCAGGCGGAGGTTGGCCTCGACCATCTCGGTCTTGGCCTTGTGCGCCTCGCGGACGAAGTGGCGGCACTTCTTGATGAGCTCCATGAGTTCGGCGGGCGCGATGCGCTGCTCGTGCTCGAGCTCCTTGAGCCGGGCCTGGATCGCCTTGGTGTCGATCTGGGCGTCGCGCTTGGTCTTGGGGTGTTTGGCGGCCTCGAGTTGGTCGAAACAGCGCTGGATCTCGTCGAAGAGATCCTCCTGGGACTCGAGGAATTCCTCGTAGACCTTCAGCTTGAAGAAGAACTTGGAGAAGTTGGCGCGCAGGAGGGTCTCGCGCTTCTTGAACTTGGCGTGCGCCTTCTTGCGGTTGGGTTCGCCTTTGGCCTTGAGCACCTCGTCCCATGCTTCGGCGCAGCCTTCCTCGCCTTTCTGGGTGGTCTCGACGAGCTTGGGGAGATTCTTGAAGTAGGCGTCGCGGCTCTCGATCTTCTTGTCGATGACGACGCGGTCGAAGCGTTCCTCGCGTTTGAGGAGCTTGTCGCCGAGTTCGGCGATGAAGCGCCCGCAGATGGCGGTTTCGAAGAGCGCCTCCTGGGCATGGAGTTCGGCGGTCTCGATACGCTTGGAGATCTCGACCTCCTGCTCGCGGGTGAGCAGCGGGACCTGGCCCATCTGCTTGAGGTACATCCGGACGGGGTCGTCGAGGATGTCGTTCTGCGAGTAGCGGGTCTCCTCCTCCTCGGCCTCCTCCTGCTTCTGCTTGAAGCCCTCGACCTCGTCGGGGTCGAGGATGTCGATCTCGAGGTTCTGGAGGATGGAGATGACGTTCTCGATCTCCTCCGGATTGTCGACGGCCTCGGGGAGGGTCTCGTTGATGTCGTCGAAGGTGAGATAGCCCTGCTCCTTGGCCTGGCGGATGAGCTGGCGGATCTTGTCGTTGACGTTGCCTGGCAGGTTGTCCTTGTCGCCGTTGGGCGCCGGCAGCGCGATCTCCGGTTCGGGAGCGGGCGCGGTGATGGCGTTCTTCTTGGAGGGCACAGGATCAGCCTCTACGGGCTTGGCTTTGCGCGGCATAAACTAATGGTGGGCGGAGAGCTGCGGCGGATGTTTGGCCTGCTGGATTAGGTCGGCCTTCCGCTTCATAAGTAAAAGGTAAGAGTCAGAATCACTGTCCGGTCGAAGAGAAGCGATTTCAAGTCCGATTTGGTCGAGCTGCCGGCGCAGGTGGCGCTGGTGGAGCAATCGGAGGCCTTCGTTGGCCACTTTGACCGCGTCCTCCCCCCGGGGCGGGACGAAGAGCAACTTGGTGAGAAGCTGTTGTTCGGCCGGGTCGTCCTGGGCGAGGGTCATGACTTCGTCGCGCCCCGGCCAGTCGAGATCGTGGAAAGCGGCGAGGGCGCGGTTGAGCAGGCGACCGGCGACCGAAGAGTCCTCGATCCAGTCGGGCTGGATCAGCGCGGCGAGGTGCGGACCAAGCTCCTCGTGGTGGAGGCAGAGCAGGAGCAGATGCTCCTCCGGGCCGGTGGGACTGTAGGTTTCGGTGATGCCCGAGTCGGGGGTCGCACACTGGTCGAGGTCGGCCGCGCCGGGCGCCGCGCGGTGGCCCCGGCGGAAGGCCTCGAAGTCGGCGAGCACCCCGCGGCCGAGCCGCAACTCGCGTTGGATCTGGACAAGATAGGTTTCGAGGGCGGTTTCCGAGGAACTCTGGGTGATGATTTCGAAGAGCTGTTTTACGGCTTCTTGACGATCGAGCGCGGAGGCGTTGGCGGGATCGGGAAGGACGGCGCGGCAGGCGAACGTGATGCCGTCGAGCGCGCGGACGCGCAGCTCCTCGTAGGCGGACAGACCGTGGTCGCGGAAGAGCTCGTCGGGGTCCTTGCCGACGGAGAGCTGGAGGAACTTCACCTCGATGCCGGTCTTGAGCGCGAGCGGGAGCAGGCGGAAGGCGGCTTTGCGGCCGGCGGCGTCGCCGTCGAGGAAACATTCCAGCCGCGGGTTGAGCCGGTGGAGCAGGTGTAGTTGGCGCTCGGTGATGGCGGTGCCCTGCGGGGCGACGACGGTCTTCAGACCGGCCTGCCAGCAGCGCATGGCGTCGAGCTGGCCCTCGACCATGACGAAGGGGCGTTCGCCGCTGTGGGTTCGGGCGCGGTCGAGGTTGAAGAGCAGCTCGCCCTTGGTGAAGATCGGGGTCTCCGGCGAATTGACGTATTTTGCCTCCCGCGCCGGATCGTCGGCCGGGGTGCGCTCGGTCTGGCGGGCGGTAAAGGCGACCACGCGGCCCTGGATGTCGCGGATCGGGATCATGAGGCGGCCGCGGAAACGGTGCTTGAGCGCGCCGACTGCGAACGGCGCCCCTTCCCGCACGAAGAACAGCCCGCACTGGCGGAAAGCCTCCTCGGAGTATTGATGTTTCGCCAACGCAGCGGCGAGGCCGCCGCCGGCCTCGTCGGCTGCGCCGATCTTGAACTCGTCGGCGAGCTCGAGCGGGAATCGGCGTTTCTCCGTCCAGTAGCCGCGCATGTAGTCGCCGATCGCGGCCCGGCCGGCGAAGGCGGCGTGGAAGTGTTCGGCGGCGCGCTCGTGCAGGTCGTAAAGCTCCTGGCGCAGCGAGCGCTCCTCGCGGGTGGGGCCGCCCTCCTCGTACTCGAGCGGGATGTTGAAGCGACGGGCGAGCGTCTCGGCGGCCTCGGAGAAGGTGAGATGTTCGGTCTCCATCGCGAAGGAGATGATGTCGCCGCCCTTGCCGCATCCGAAACACTTGTACATCCCGCGGTCGGGCGAGACATGGAACGAGGGGGTCTTTTCGTTGTGGAAGGGGCACAGCCCCTTGAAGCTGGCGCCCGCCTTGCGCAGCGTGACGACGCCGGAGACGACGTCGACGATGTTCACCCGCTGCTTCAGGTCGCGGATGCTGGCGGGTTTGATCATCGGCATGGTGTGGGAGGGCGGGAGGGCACGGTGGAGCTCCGCCCGTGTCTGACGCAGCGGGTTTAACCTTCCCTCCCGAAAAATCCGCTGTCAAGAATCCCGCCCTTCCCACCATGAAACGCCCGTGGCCTTTCCGTCTGTTCCGCTCGCTCCTGCCCTGTCTCGTGGCGACCGGAGCCGCGTCGGTCGTTTCCGGGACGGCGGCAGATCCGGTGGTTGCCCCCCCCGCGCCGATCGTGTGGGAGACGCCGCTGCCGGAGTTCTCAAGCGACGCGTACGCTGGGGCCGTCGAGCGGATCTTCGCCGACTTCGAGTCGCTCAACGGGGCGAGTGCGCTGCGTCCCGGGCCGCGTGGTAGCGTGGGGCTCAAGATCTACACCGACTCGGGACCGGGGCTCAACACATCGCCGGCGCTGGTGCGGGCGGTGATCGCGGCACTCGAGCGCCGCGGCTTCGAGTCGCGGAAGATCTTTCTCGTCGGGCTGAACCAGATGCGGTTGCGCGAGGCCGGTTTCCTCCCGGCCCTTTCCAAAGGCGGCAACAGCTTCGCCGAGCATCCCGTCTTTGTGCTCGAGTCTGGGCGCTTCTACGAGTCGCAGTGGTTCTATGACAGTCCGCTGCCCTCTCGTTTTGCACCGGGCGTGCTCGAGCAGAAGGCCGCGCCGGTGGACGAGGAGGGCGGTTCGATCGCCGCGGATCGCAAGAGCTTCCTGGCTACCCCGCTGTTTCTCGACGCTGATTTCTGGATCAACCTGCCGGTCTACAGCGACCATCCGGTGCTCGGGATCAACGGCGCGCTCGTCAACGCCACCCTCTGGAACGCCAGCAACACCCAGCGGTTCTTCCGCAGCCCCGCCAATGCGCCGGCGGCCGTGGCCGAGATGGCGGCGATCCCCGAACTGCGGGAGACCTGGCGCTTCAGCATCGTGAGCCTCGAATGCTACCAGTACATCGGCGGGCCGCTGTTCCATTCGCTTTACACCGTGTCGGAGCCGAAGCTCTGGCTCAGTGCCGACCCGGTGCTGCTGGATGCGCTCATGCTCGAGCGCATCAACGCCGCGCGGAAGCACGACCGCTTCCGACCGTTGATGGGCGACGACCGGCGCCTGCTCGAGTACTGCGAACGGCTCGGCGTGGGCACCGCCCTGCCCGCGGCCGCGCAGTGGCGCCGCTTGTAACCGGGTTCCGGGTCCACGCCCGCTCCGCCGGTCCCCGCGGCGCCGCCGGCAGAGACCTTCTCCGCTGACGCTGCGAGCGTTCCCGCGCGAGCCCGGCCGCTTTCCGCGCCGCCGACATTGCCCTTGAATTTGCTTTCGGCGGCGCGAAAGTAGCCGGCGATGTCCGTGCTCCCCGCCTACCTTCCGGTTCTCCTGCAGATCGTCCTCGCCGGTGCGATGGGGGTGGGGATTGTCGTGGCCAGCCATCTTTTCGGCCACAAGTTGCGCCGTAATCCGATCAAGGACAGCGCCTACGAGTGCGGCGTGTCCGCCACCGGCAAGATCCACCCGCGCCTTTCCGTGAAGTTCTTCCTCACGGCGTTGCTCTTCATCCTGTTCGACATCGAGGTCGTGTTTCTTCTGCCCTGGACCTTCATCTACCGCGAGTTCCTCGCCTGGGGCCTGCCGGTGTTGCTGCCGGTCTTGTGTTTCATCGGCCTGCTCGTCGCCGGGTTCCTGTACGAGTGGCGGAAGGGCGCGCTCGACTGGGAGCGCTGAGCCGCGGGGTTCCAATTGGCGGATACTGCCGGCCATGAGACTCGACCGCTTCATCTCCCGCAAACGGGTTGTCGAACTCCAGAGCACCGACCTGACGGGGGCGTTGCGCGAGATGCTCGACGTCACGGTGAAGTCGTTCCGCGAACTCAACCGCGACTCGCTGCTCAAGAGCCTCCTGCAGCGCGAGAACACGATGACGACCTACCTCGGGTACGGGGTGGCCCTGCCGCATGTGCGCACGCGCATGAACCGTCGTTACGTGCTGGCGGTGGGGCGCAGCTCCGCCGGGATCCGCTACGACGGATTGCGGGATGACGAGCACATCAAGCTCATCATCCTGCTGCTCGCCGACGAACGCGCGCGCGACTACCTGCAGGTGCTCGCGACGATCGCGCGACTGGTGAAGGACCGGGAATACGTCGAGCGGCTGGTCTTCGCCCCCTCGTCCGACGATTTCTTCCAGCAGCTCAACACCGGCTTCGGCGGCATCGCCAGCAAGCCCGTGCCGGTGCAGCACAGCCGGGTCAACCGCACCGTGCTGCGCCATGCCGAGCGGATTGCGCGCGGCACCGCGTGCCAGGGCGTGGTGCTCATCGGCGACACCTGCACCAGCACGGCCGCGCTCTCCAAGCCGTTCCCTGCCATCCCCACCACCCTGGTCACCAGCGACGCCGTCGAGGCCAACCTGCTGCAGGAGAAGTTCGCCCACATCATCCAGGTGAAGGCGTATTCAACAGGCCGTTTCGCGCAGCTGCGCAGCGCGATGCTCGTGGGGTTGTCGCGCGGCTGGTTCAAGTTCAACGACCGCCTCTGTTGCGTGAGCGGCATCCCCGACAGCAACCAGTTCGACACGATCGCCGTGGTCGATGTCGAGCGGGAGTTCCAGGCGCTGCTCTCCGGCCAGGCCGACCTGCTGCCGCCCGATGTGAAACCGGAGGTGCTCGAGCGGGTCATCGCCATCGCCACCGAGCTCTCGGTCGAGGGGCGCGAGGGCCGGCCGGTCGGCTGCCTGTTCGTGCTGGGCGACACCGCGAAGGTCGAGCGGCTGACCAAGCCGCTCGTGATGAACCCGTTCTTCGGCTACAAGGACGAGGACAAGAACGTCCTCAGCCCGTTCATGGACGAGACGATCAAGGAGTTCTCCTCGCTCGACGGCGCCTTTGTCATCCGGGGCGACGGCGTCATTCGCTCGGCCGGCACGCTGCTGCAGGCGGCCGACCCCGAGCATCCGCTGCCCAGCGGGCTGGGTTCGCGCCACGCGGCGGCGGCCGCCATCTCGGTCGAGACGGATTGCGTGTCGATCGTGGTCTCCTCCAGCACCGGGCAGGTGACGTTGTTCCGTCGCGGGGTGATGTTGCCCCTGATCGAGCGCAAGGTCGGGCCGCGCGACTCGCAGGCGGGCTGAGCCGGCGCCCGGGCGCACGTTTTCCCCGTCCCGCAGAATTATCTTGCCGGCGGTCGCGGCGTGGTGGTTCCTTCCGCCCCTTCAACCAATCCACCCATGCCGCAAGAACTCGTCACTTTGGAGTGCACCGAAGCCCGTAAAGAGGGCAAGCCGGTCTCTCGTTACCTTACGTTCCGCAACAAGAAGACCGTCACCGAGCGCATCGAGAAGAAGAAGTACAACCCCTTCCTCAAGCGCCACACGGTCCACAAGGAGATCAAGTAAGCACGGGACTCCCGTCCTTTTCTCAACGACGAAGGCCGTCCTCTTGCGGGACGGCCTTCGTCGTTGGGGCGGATCGACCGGAGCCTATCCGGCCCGCCGCTCGGTCTCGGCTCCGGCCTGGGCGCGGCGGCTGGCTCGCCAGCTGTCGCGATGCTTGCGAATCCAGTCGAGCAGCGCGCGCTCGAATCCGATGTCGTAGCCGAGACGCTCCGACTCGAGCCACTTGTGCTTCAGGATCTCCTCCCTCTCGGCGAGGAACTCCTGGTAGAGGCTCGACGACTTCACGAAGTCGCGATTGTCGTTGGGTCGGGGCGCGGCGTTCATGCGGGGGGCGAAATCAGGAGGCGAGCTGGAGTTGTCGGCGACCTTCGGCGCTGATCAAACCGGGATGCCAGGCTGGTTCCCACACAATCTCCGTGCGGACCGTCCGCACCCCTGGAACTATTTGCAGTTTCCGCTGTATCTCAGCCACGATGGAGCGGGACATCGGACAGCCCGGGGAGGTCAACGTGAGCCGTACGCACACCTCGGCGCCTTCCGGTTGAGATGGCCCAACATCCACCCCGTAAACCAACCCCAGATCGACGAGGTTGACGGGGATCTCCGGGTCGCGACAGGTCCGCAGGGCCGCGAAGATCTCTTCTGTGGTGGGCTGCATTTCGGCTTCGATGCTAGGGCAACTCAGAGGGCTGTCAAAGCTTGGCTGTTCACTTTTGCTTCACCGCACTCAACCGAGGCGCGCCAGCACTGCGCGCGCCAGCGAGCGGAAGGCGACGGCGGCCGCATGCTGTGGTTGCGCGACGGTGATCGGCATGCCGGCGTCGCCGGCGGCACGGACTTCCGGGCACAGCGGGATCTGGCCGAGCAACGTCGTGCCGAGTTGCTCGGCGGTGCGGGCGCCGCCGCCCTCGCCGAAGAGCGCCACGCGGTTGCCCGCGGCGTCCTCGAACCAGCTCATGTTTTCGGCGACACCGAGGATCGGGACGTTCACCTGGTTGAACATCGAGCCGCCGCGCGCCGCCACCTGCGTGGCCGCGACCTGCGGGGTGGTGACGATCACGGCGCCGTCGAGCGGGATCGTCTGCGCGAGGGTGAGCTGGGCGTCGCCGGTGCCCGGCGGAAGATCGACGACGAGCACATCGAGCTCTCCCCAAAGGACGTTCTGGATGAAATTGCGGATGGCCGAGGTGATCATCGGCCCACGCCAGACGACGGGCGTGTCGTCGGTGATGAGCAGGCCCATCGACATCACCTTCACGCCGTGCGCCTCGAGCGGCACGAGCATCTTCTCCTCCTCGAGCAAACCGGGGCGTTGGCCGGCCAAGCCCATCATGAGCGGCACCGAGGGGCCGTGGATGTCGCAATCCATCAGGCCCACGCCTTTGCCGCCGCGTGTCGCGAGCTCGCGGGCCAGCGCGCAGGCGAGGTTCACGGCGAGCGTGCTCTTGCCCACGCCACCCTTGCCGCTGGCCACGGCGACGATCTTGCGCACGCCGGCCATCGGCGCGCCGGCGCCCGGGGTGGCGGCGGCGGACTGCACGGGACGGGGCGGTGTCTTGGGCGGGGATACTGCGACGTCGACGACGATCTCGCGCACGCCGGGGCGGCCGCGCAGCAGCGCCTCGATGTCGTGGCGGAGCTGTTGCGGGACCTGCGGGTCGGCGGTGGTGATCTGCAGCGACACGCGTGCGGTGCCGTCGAGCAGGGCGGCGCCGCGCACAAGGCCGAACGACACGATATCCCGGCTGAAGCCGGGGTATTTCACCTGCTTGAGAAGATCCTTCAGTTCGTCGGGAGACACGGTGGGAACAACGGTGGTTTGCCGGCGTCAACGGCCTTGCCAAACGCCGGCGAAAGGTGCGGAGTGCACCTTGGTGGCGCCGGAGGTCCTGTAAACCAAAATTGCCGGCGGCATGCAGACCCTTTTCCCATCATGTTCCGTACTCTCTTTTCCCTCGTAATCGCAGGCGCGCTGGCGGTCGGGGCCGTCGCGCAGAACACCAAGGAGCTCACCGTCGAGGTGAAGGGCAACCTGAAGAGCAAGGCGGTGGCCATCACCGGCTCGCCCGAGCTGGCCGGACTGGCAACGACGGCGTTCAAGACGCACGGCGATTTCCGCCTCACGCCGACCGGCTCGGCCTACACGCTCAACTTCACCTCCGCGGGGGCGAACCAGGTCCGCCTCGAGATCACCTCGACCAGCCAGGGCCGCAGCGTGTTCAGTCAGGTCGTGAGCGGCACGAGCACGCGTAATGCGCTCTTCCGCGCGGCCGATGTCGCGGTGCAGCAGCTCACCGGGCTCCCGGGCTATTTCGCCGGCAAGATCACCTTCATCAGCGAGCGCACCGGACACCGCGAGGTCTACACCTCCGACCTGTTCTTCGGCGAGGCGGCGCAGATCACCCACGACAGGGCCCACGCCCTCATGCCGCGCTGGTCGCCCGATGGCGCGCGCATCATCTACACCTCTTTCTTCAACTCGGGCTCG
The DNA here is from genome assembly GCA_019136515.1 of Verrucomicrobiota bacterium. Classification (GTDB taxonomy): domain Bacteria; phylum Verrucomicrobiota; class Verrucomicrobiia; order Opitutales; family Opitutaceae; genus CAJCBL01. Next base: position 16,590 of record JAGVUB010000054.1, on the reverse strand, counting down.
GCGCAGATCTTCGTCATGACACCGGGCACTGCGCAACGCGTGCCGTTCGCCACTTTCAAGGGCACGAACTCCGGTGGTCGTTTCAGCCCCGACGGTGGCCGCGTCGCTGCCGTGCTCTCGGCCGCCGGCAACCAGGAGGTCTTTGTCGGCACCCCGCAGGGCAAACCGTTCCGCCGGCTCACCAACTCGCCCGGAGTCGAGGCCAGCCCGTGCTGGTCGCCAGACGGCTCGCGCCTGATCTTCACCTCCGATCGCGGCGGCCGGCCGGCGCTCTACACCATGTCCGCCGCCGGCGGCGCGATGACGCCGGTTCCGACCAACATCAGCGGCTACTGCGCCGAGCCGGACTGGAGCCGGGCGAAGCCGAACATGATTGCGTTCACCTGTGGCGTGGGCGGCGGGTTCCAGGTCGCGGTCTACGACATGAGCACGCGCCAGAGCCGGATCGTGACCAGGGGCGGCGGCGATGCGATCGAGCCGTGCTGGTTGGCCGATGGACGGCACTTGGTGTACACCGTGCGCACCGGCAGTTCGCGACAGATCAAGATCCTCGATACCGAGACCGGCAAGGTCACCGCGATCAGCCCAGCAGCGATCGGCCAGGTGTCGCAGGTGAACTATCTGAAGCGCTGAGGCGCCAGTTGGCGCCGGTCTTCGACCGGCCGTGGTGGACGGGAGCGGTGGCATGCCGGCGTGGATCCGAAGTGTCCGGTCGGAGGCCGGACCCACGGGGCCTGCCTCGCCGAGCGGCACCGTTCCGCGACGCGGAGCTCCGCCGCCCTCGGGAAAACAAAAAGCCGCGCGAACGAATCGCGCGGCTTTGTTGTATGGCCGTGGGAAGTGGCCGGCGGCGCACGGCGTGCGGCCGCCGGGAAGGATCACCGGAGCGCGGCGAGGTAGTTGGCCTCGGCGGCGTCCCAGTTCACCACGTTCCAGAAGGCGGCGACGTAGTCGGGCCGGCGGTTCTGGTAGTTGAGATAGTAGGCGTGCTCCCACACATCGAGACCGAGGACGGGTTTGCCCTCGAAGCCGGCGATGGCCTTGCCCATGAGCGGGCTGTCCTGGTTGGCGGTGGAGCCGATCGCGAGCTTCTTGTCGGCGGTGACAACGAGCCAGGCCCAACCGGAGCCGAAGCGGGTGGTGGCGGCCTTCGCGAACTCCTCCTTGAGCTTGTCGAAGGAGCCGAAGGTGGCGGCGATCGCTGTGGCGAGCTCGCCTTTTGGAGCGCCGCCGGAGGCCGGGCCGAGGATCTGCCAGAAGAACGAGTGGTTGGCGTGGCCGCCGGCGTTGTTGCGGATCGCCCCGCGGATGGACTCGGGCACCTTCGAGAGATCGGCGATGAGCGTGAGGACATCGAGCGCGGCGAGGGCGGGCTGGTCCTTGAGGGCGTTGTTGGCGTTGGTGATGTACGCCTGGTGGTGCTTGCTCCAGTGGATCTCCATCGTCCGAGCGTCGATGTGCGGCTCGAGGGCGTTGAAGGCGTAGGGCAGCTTGGGTAGTTCGAATGGCATGGTTGTGTTCTGATTCGAGGTTTATGGACGGCGCGGAATGTGTCGCCGGCGGGCGGCGACGTCAAACGGCGGGCGAAGTTGGCTGGGCGGCTTATGGGACCGCGCAACAGGATTAGCGCTCAGGGTTCCGGCGCCGGCGCGGCGCCGCCCGGGGCCGGTTCGCCGACTTCGGAGGACGCGGCGCGTTTCAGTCGGAAATACGCTTGGAGCAGCTCGCGGCACTCGCTCTCGAGCACTCCGGATTCGCGCACCGGCCGGTGGTTGACGCGGGGCAGGGCGGCGAGGTCGGTCGCGCCGCCGAGGCAGCCCATCTTCGGGTCGGGCACGGCGAAGACCACGCGCTTGAGGCGCGACATGATCGTGGCTCCCGAGCACATCGGGCACGGTTCTTTGGTGACGTAGAGCGTCGCTCCCTCGAGTCGCCAGTCGCCGAGGGCGCGCGCGGCCTGGGTGATGGCGAGTATCTCGGCATGGGCGGTGGGATCGTCGGCGTGTTCGACCTGGTTGTGGGCAGCGCCGATCACCTCGCCGCCGCACTCGATCACCGCGCCGATCGGCACCTCGTCCTCGCGCCAAGCGTCGACCGCCTGGTTGTAGGCGAGGCTCATGAAGAAACGGTCGTCCCGATACAGATGCGAGAGATGCAGCTTGGCGAACGGGCAGTCGAGACGCGGGGCGGGCGGATGGCTCATCGGAAGTGGCGGCGAATGGAGCCTTGACTTACTGGGGCGCGGGCGGGCATTCAATGGCTTTCCCGCAAGTACCTGCGCACGATTCGCATGCATTCACTTCCACTGTCCGCCGCCGTATCCTCCACCCATGTCTGAAGGCAACGTTATCGAGGTTGAGGGAAAGATCGTAGCCGTTCTTCCCGGCACCATGTTCCGGGTCGAGCTGACCAACGGGCACACGGTGCTCGCCCACATCTCCGGCAAGCTGCGGAAGCATTTCATCAAGATCATGGCGGGTGACATGGTGCGTATGGAGATGAGCCCGTACGATCTGGAGAAGGCGCGGATCACCTATCGCGTGCGCACCCAAGCGCCGGCCGGGTCGCCGCCACCGTACCGCCGCCGCTGAACCTCGGCCGGGCGGTATCGACGATGCCCGGCTCCGAACACCGCGCCGGCCCTGCACCGGAGGCTCCTCTCCCGGGCGCCTTGCGCGAGCAAGTCGATGGGTTTCTCGCGTATCTCGAGCTCGAACGCGGACTGTCGCGCAACACGGTCGCGGCCTACCAGACGGACCTCCTGCAGTTCGCCGATGCTCTCAAACTGGGGGGTATTACAAACTGGAGTGGGGTGGTGGGCGCGAATGTGTCGGACTGGCTCTACCGCCTGTCCGAGGGTGGGGTGGCGGTCTCCAGTTTGGCGCGGAAACTCTCGGCCGTCCGGATGCTGGCGCGGTACCTGGTGAAGGAAGGTGTTTGTCGGAAAGACTTTACGGAGCTGGTCGAAGGCCCGAAAGTGGTGCGCAAGTTGCCGGCGACCCTCAGCATTGCCGACATGCAGAAGCTGCTCGCAGCACCGACCGGGGGCACTGCCCACGGTTTGCGCGACAGAGCCATCCTCGAGCTCTTCTATTCAAGTGGTCTGCGCGTCTCCGAACTGGCGGGCCTAGCCTTGCAACAAATCGACCTCCAACAGGGATTTGTGCGGATCTTTGGCAAGGGCGCAAAGGAGCGCGTGGTGCCGGTCGGTCGGAGTGCCGCCGAGGCTGTCGCCACCTACCTTGCCGCTGGTCGGCCGGGGTTGGTCAAACCGCGGACGGGCAGTGCCGTTTTCCTGTCCGCGCGAGGACGCGCGATTTCGCGGAAGACAGTCTGGGCCCTGATCAAGGGGTACGCGAAGAAGGTCGGCTTGTCGCAGGCTGTTAAACCCCACTTACTTAGACACTCGTTCGCCACCCACCTCCTCTCTGGCGGAGCGGATTTGCGGGCGATTCAGGAGATGCTCGGGCATGCCGACATCGGCACCACCCAGATCTACACCGCGGTCGAGACAACGCGGCTCACCGAGCAGCATTCCCGCTTTCATCCGCGGGGTCGGTAGGGAAATCGCGGCTTGTCGGAGTCGCGTGCTCGGGTACTTGTGCGCGCCCCTGCCGTAAAAAGCAGGTCAAGTCCAGTGCCTGTGGCCACCCCAGCCAGTGGCCATCAAACACCGAACAGAAAGACATGCTATGATCCGACAAATAATCCGACTCCTTGTGGCTGTGGTGCTCGCCTGCCTCGCGAGCGACCTAGGGGCTGCCGAGCAATGGGAAACCCTTCAGGCCATCCACCTGATCGAGAACCCGCACAACACCTCCCGTCCGGGGGCGCATGGCGAGCTGGGGGCCTACCAGTTCCGCCAGAGCACATGGCGGATGCACACGCGCAAGCCCTTCCGGCATGCCTTGGTCCGCGCCCATGCCGACCAAGTTGCCGTTGCCCATTACGATTGGCTGAGCCGCGAACTGCGCCGCAACGGCGTCCCGGCGACCACCTTCAACATCGCCCTGGCTTGGAACGCCGGCATCGGGGCAGTCGTTTCGGGGCGCGTCCCCCGGGCCAGCCGCCAGTACGCCCAACGCGTGGTCAACATCGCCCGCGAGCTCGAACGTTCCACGATCGCCGCGTCGATTCCCTCCCGTGCCCCGATGGCGCGCATCATCCTGACGCCGTAAACCGGGACGTCGGTTCCGGAGCGATTCGCCGGTTCCGGTGCCGTGGAAACCCGGCTCACACGGGCCACGGCTCACCGCCTACCGCTCACCGTCTACTCCGCCAGCAACTCACCCTGCACCGCCTTGGGCGCTGCAGGGTTTTTCTTTTCCGGCTTCACGTTGAGGTGTCGCGGCGGACGCGAGACCTTGCGCGAGATGTCGCTCTCCCGGTCCCCGGCGATCCGCGCGCACATGGCTTGCACGTGCATCTTGAGCCAGCGCGAGGTCGGGCTGGCGGGCGTGTAGTCGGCCGGGCCGTAGTGGTCGATGCGGTCGACCTGCCTCAGGCGGTCGTTCTGTTCGAACTCGGCTGCGTTGTCCGGGTTGTAGACGGCGTAGGCTTTCCCTCCGTTCTTCTTCACCACGGAGAAGCTGGGGACATCGCTTGGGCCATCGGCGATGTAGATCATGTTCTGGAACGGGATCCGCCGGTCCTCCGGCGCGATGTTCGCGTTCACGTCGATCTCGGCGTTCTTGTTCGTGCCCTTGTTGATCTCGAACAACGCGCGCGTCTTCGTCGTGTTGTCGATGACCGCGCCGATCTGGGCGATCTCCGCCTCGGCCTCGATCTCGAATTCCTTCTGGCCCACGAAGCCGGGCGGCAGCGGGTTCTCGATGAACTCGCAGCCCCAGATGCCGTCGACAAACGGCGCGATCGCGCTGCCGCGCACCATCTCCGCCAGACCGGTGCTCACGATGTAGTGCTCAAGCTTGATCTCGTGCTTGGTGAACTCCGGCTTCTCGCGCACCCACTCGCGGGCGGTCGCGAAGAACTCCGGCAGCCCGGGGTAGAAGCGGATCTCGCGCCCGCACTCGCGCAGGATCTTGTTGTTCAACCCGCGCAGCCGTCCGTGCTTCACGTAGGTGAGCAGGTGGTTGAGGTAGCCGTTCTCGCCGGAGACGTGGTAACCGCGCCGCCGGTACTCCTCGATCATCGCGTTGGTCTCCTGCCAGAAGTCCTGCTCCACGATTCCGTACCGGCGGAACAGCGGGGTCTGCATGTACTCCGGGATGAGCGTCTTGTCGAAGTCCCAGATGCAGGCGATGATGTTTTGCGTGATCAGCGAGGTGGCCATGGCCGTGGGTTGGGCGCCGCATCGCCGGGTAACGGCCGCGGCCTTGCGTCCCCCGCAGAAAAGCCCCATGCCCACGCCTCCGCAACGCACATTTTCCACCCGGCCCGCCGACATGCCCGCCCTGCCCGACATCACGCCTTTTCGCCGGCGCAAAGAAGAGCTCGACGCCCAGATGGCCGACCCGAGTTTCTACGCCAACCCGCGCCTCGCCGCCGAGGTCACCCGCGAGAACCAGCGCCTCGCCGCGCTCCTCGAGAAACACGCCGAGTGGCAGCGCCTCGGCCGCGACCTGGCGGAGAACACCGCCCTCGCCAAGGACCAGTCCGCCGACCCCGATCTGCGCGAACTCGCCGCCGCCGAGCTGCCGACCCTCGCCGCCCGCCGCGACGCGCTCGAGCGCGAGGTCCTCGTCGCGATGATCCCGCCCGAGCCCACCGACTCCCGCAACACCGTCTTCGAAATCCGCGCCGGCACCGGCGGCGAGGAGGCGGCGCTCTTCGCCGGCGAACTCGCCCGCATGTATCAGAAATATGCGGAAGGCCGCGGCTGGAAGGTCGAGCCGCTCTCCACCAGCCCGAGCGAGCGCGGCGGCTGCCGCGAGGCCATCTTCCTCGTCACCGGCACCGAGGTCTACAAGCAGCTCAAATTCGAGAGCGGCGTCCACCGCGTGCAACGCGTCCCCGTCACCGAGGGCAGCGGTCGTATCCACACCTCCACCGTCACGGTGGCTGTGCTGCCCGAGGCCGAGGAGGTCGACGTGAAGATCGACCCGCAGGACCTCGAGATCACCGTGCAGCGCGCCAGCGGCCCGGGCGGGCAGGGCGTCAACACCACCGACTCGGCCGTGCGCATCATCCACAAGCCCACCGGCCTGATGGTCTACTGCGCCGACGGCCGCTCCCAGCTCAAGAACAAGGCCAGTGCGATGTCCGTCCTGCGCTCCCGCCTGCTCCAGCTCGAGGAGGAGAAGGAGCGCGCCAAGTACGCCGCCCAGCGCCGCAGCCAGATCGGCACCGGCGACCGCTCCGAGCGTATCCGAACCTACAACTTCCCGCAGAGCCGCTGCACCGACCATCGCATCGGCTTCACCCTCCACAGCCTCCCGCAGATCATGGAGGGGAACATCGACCCGCTCATCGCCGAGCTTCAGCGCGTCGACTTCGAGGAGCGCTTCGCCGCCCTCACCGGTCAGCCCGTCGCCCCGCGCCGCCGTGCCGAGGACGAGGACTGATCCTCAACGAAGCAGTTGGACACAGAGGGCACAGAGATAAGGCAAGAGATCACAGAGCGTCTGGAGGGAAGTGAGCCTTCAGAAGCATCCACCATTTGGATGGATCTTCCCAATCGGCGGGAGGATTCACCAGCTTCTCCTCTGTGCCCTCCGCCCATCTCTCCTCTGCCTCTGTGACCCGTCAGAATTGCCGTTCCTAGGCTGATCTGTCCTCGTGCCTCCTGGCGCGCTCTCCGTCAGCGCAGGCAGAGCTCCAGCAACTGGTCGTGCACGGCGGTGGCGGCGAGCGGCGTATCGGCCGTTCCGGCACCGAGCAGCAGCGGCCAGTCGCGCTCGTCGCGCGGGCAGACGCCGTGCGAGCCCTTCACGAGCGAGGGATCGAGCGGGATCACGTCCATCAACATCCGGAACCCGAGCGCCTTCCGCATGAGCTTGGCGGCGACGCGCAGTTTCGGGAACGCGAGCCGCGGGTCGAGGAAGAGCTCGACCGGATCGTAGCCGTACTTGCGGTGGATATCGACGCAGCGCGCGAAGTCCGGGGCCTTCGCGTCGTCCTCCCAGTAGTAGTAGGTGAACCAGCTGTCCTCCTCGGCGAGGGCGACGAGATCGCCGCTGCGCTCGTGATCGAGGCCGAGCTCGCGCTGGGCGGCGCGGTCGAGCACTTGCGCCACGCCGGGTGTGGCCGCGAGGGCGTCGCGCACCGCGGGCACGAGCGCGGGATCGCGCACGTAGATGTGCGCGACTTGGTGGTCAGCGATCGCAAAGGCGGCGCTGGCGCCGCAGTCGAGCGTCTCGCGACCGAGCTCGTCCTTCACCGTGAGCCAGCCGCGGGCGCGAAGCACGCGGTTGATCGCCACGGCGCGGCGCACCGGCATGATGCCGTACTCGGAGAGCACCACCGGCCGCACGCCGCGTTGCGCGTAGAAGTCGAGCAGTTCGCCGACGAGCGTGTCGATCGCGCGGCAATCCTCGGCGCAGCGCGGGTTGTCGGGGCCGAGGCGCTGGAGGTTGTAGTCGAGATGCGGCAGGTAGACCAAGGACAGGTCGGGCCGGTGCTGCTCCTCGATCCAGCGCGCGCTGGCGGCGATCCACTGCGACGACGGCAGCCCGGCGGTCGGTCCCCAGAAGGTGGGGAAGGGGAACGGCCCGAGCTCGCGTTTGAGCGTCGGGCGCAGGTCGGCCGGGTGCGTGTGGATGTCGAAGACCTTGCGTCCGTCGGCTGGGTACAGCGGGCGCGGCGTGACCGACCAGTCGGCGCTGGAGTACATGTTGTACCACCAGAAGAGCTTCGCGCAGGTGAAGCCGGGGCGCGCCGCGCGGCACTTCTCCCAGAGCTTCGGGCCCTGCACGAGGGCGTTCGACTGTTTCCAGAAATGGTGCTCGGCGAGCGCGCGGTCGTACCAGCCGTTGGCGACGCAGCCGTGCTGCGCAGCCGGCAGGCCGGTGAGGTAGGTGCTTTGCGCGGTGCAGGTGACGGCGGGCAACGCCGGCCGGATGCGTTGCAGGCCGTGCTGTGCGGCGAACGCGGTCAGCCGCGGCATGGCCGGCCCGAGCAGGCGCGGCGTGAGGCCGACGACGTCGAGGATGACGGTGCGCTCAGCCATGGCGGTCGCGGAGTTCGTCGGCCGCCGCCTCGAACGCGGCGAGGTCGACGGTGTGCAGATCGACCCGCACGCCGGGCGCGCGGATCATCGGGATGCTGAGGCGGCCGCCGAGGTGTTCGCGGAACTCCTCCAAGCCGTCGAGCACGGCGCGGTGGCCGTCGGCGCGCCGTTGTTCGAGCTCGGGCGCATGCAGAGCGAAACCGAAGCGGTGCAGCAACGCGATGGCCTGCTCGGAGGTCGTCGCATCGAGCAGGCCGGTAAGGCGCGCGTAGGTGAGATCGAGCGCGAGGCCGAGGGCGACGGCGTCGCCGTGGCCGAGGCGGAAACCGGAGAGCTGCTCAAGCTTGTGCGCGGCCCAGTGGCCGAAATCCAGCGGACGCGCCGAGCCGCGCTCGAACGGATCGCCGCCGCCGGCGATGTGCTCGAAGTGGAGCCGCGCGCTGGTCGCGATGGCCCCCTCGAAGGCGGTGTGGTCGTCGGAGGCAAGGGCGTCGGCGCGGGCGCAGATCGTCGCGAAGAAGGCGGCGTCGCGGATCAGCGCGACCTTCACGGCCTCGGCCAGGCCGGCGCGGCGCTCGCACGGCGGGAGCGTGCGGAGGAACGAGAGGTCGTTGATCACCGCGTGCGGCGTGGCGAACGCCCCGAGCCAGTTCTTCTTCCCGAAGAAGTTCACGCCGCATTTCACGCCCACTCCGCTGTCGCCCTGGCTCAGACTTGTGGTGGGAATTCGGATCAGCGGGATGCCGCGGTGCGCCGTGCCCGCGGCGAAACCGACGAGATCGAGCAGTGCGCCGCCGCCGACCGCGATGATGTACGAGTGGCGGCAGATGTGCGCGGCGGCGAATGCGGCCCAGAGCTGCTCCAGCGGTGCGAAGGTGTTTTTCGCGCTTTCGCCGCCGGGCAAGGCGAGTGGCGGCGCGGCCAACTCGGCGGCCGCGGAGTGAGCGGAGAACCAGGCGACGACCTGCTCCACAAGTGAGGGCCACGCGGCGCGCAGGCCCTCGTCGCAGACCACGAACACCCGCACGCGTTCGCCGGTCTCGCGCGGCGTGAGCACCTGTGCGAGCGTGGCGTTCTCCGGCGCGAACACGTCGCGCGTGAAGAGCAGCCGGTGCTCGAAGGGCACAGTCAGCGTCTGCGCGAGGTTGGCGGGGAGGTCGGGCATGGCGTCAGTCGGCGGCGAGCATCCGCTGGGCGGCGCGGCCGAGGGGAATCATGGTGGCGCACGCCAGCGCCCACGGCCAGGCGCCAATCGCGAGCAACGCGATGGCGTCGACCAGCGGGATGCAGGCGAGCAGCCAACGCACCGCGCCGGCGAGCTTCGCAGCGGGCGCGCCGGGGGCGTACTCGCGGCGCGCGAGCACGCTGAGTACGACGATGTAGAGCCAGAGCGCGGCGACCCAGCCGAGCACGGCGGGCGTGAGCGTGTGCCCCGGAAGTGTGGCGACGGTGAGCGCGAGCGCGGCGCGGCAACCGGCGATCAGGCCGACGCTGCCGGCCCAGCGTTTGTGCAGCCAGTCATAGAAGACGACGAGGAGCACGAGCGCGGCGGCGCCGATCCAGGAGGCACCACAGGCGACAAGGACGGCGGCGCCGGCGAGCAGTTGGGCGGTGCCGACGAAACCGGCGGTGTTGCGCGCGATCGTGCCGCGCGGGATGGCGCGCTCGGGGCGCTTCACGGCGTCGAAGCCGGCATCGGCCACGTCGTTGAGGGTCGCCCCGCCGGCGTAGACGAGCGCGCCGGCCGCGAGGGCGGTGGCGAGTTGGCCACCGTGCAGCGGTGCGGCGGCGGACAACACGAAGGCGGCCATGACGTTGCTTGCCACCGACGGAAAATTTCCGGCGCGCGCCAAGTCGAGCCAGGCGAGGGCGAGCGGGCGTTGTGGAGCGGCGGTCATCCTAAGTGAAGCAGTTGGACACAGAGGTCACAGAGATAGGGCAGGAGAACACAGAGACATGGGAGAGAGTACAGTCAGCAAAGACGCGCCCCATCTCGCGAATAGGCCAGACCGGGCCACGGCTTCGACAAGTTTCTCTCTGTGATCTCCTCCGTCTCTCCTCTGCCTCTGTGACCTGTCTGAGTTACCGTTACTTGGGCCATTGAAACCGCCCATGGTGGGGCCGGGCTACGCGGTGGCGAGTCCGCGTTGCGCGCAGGCGGCGAGCGTCCACGCGTACTCGCGCACGATCTGCTCCTCGACCGGTTGCTGGAACTCTGGCGGCAGCACGGCCCAAGTGTAGGTTTCCATCTCGAGGTGGCGGCAGGCGGCGGGATGCGCGGCGAGCCAGTCGAGCGTGCCGAGCAGGTGGTCGCGGGTGTCGCCGAGCGGCGCGGCGGGCGCGGCGTGCAGCGGCACATGGAAATGGATGCGCCACTCGGTGTCGGCGCCGGGCGGCTGGGCCTCGGCGGCGGTGAGCGCCTCGGGCAGATCGGCGAAACGGTGGTGCACGATCCCGTGCTCGGCGGCGACGACCTGGTGCAGGTAGGTGGGCTCGACGAAGGCGGCGAGCGCGGCGCGGCCGGCGGCATCGGGCCGCACCCGCAGCGCGGAACTGAGGTGGAGTTTGCTCAGGCGGATGCCGGCGGCGGCGAGGCGGTCGAGCGCGGCGGCGGGTTCCTCGAACTCGACCGCGAGGTGACAGCAGTCGTAGTTCACGCCGACGTGGGGCGCGAGCGCGGCGGCGTCGGGTGTGCGGGCACGCCACTCGGCGAAGAACGCGACGGTCTCCTCGGTGGTCTCGAGCTGGCAGAGCGGCTCGGGTTCGAGGCCGAGGTGGAGGTCGAGCCCGGTGCGCGTGGCGAGCGCGGCGACGTGGCGGGCGCAGGTGGCGAGGTTGGCGAAGATCGCGTCGCGGCGTGCCGAATCGCTGGAGACGAAGGCCTTGAACGAGCCCGGCACGGTGCTGACGCTGCCGCCGGCCTCGGGCCGCGCGAGCACGGCGAGCAGGTCGAAGAGGCGGCAGGTGTACGCGAGGCGCTCGGGCGTGGACCAGTCGGGCGCGTACACCTGCTCCTTTACGCGAGTGCCGTGGAACGCGCCGTAGGGAAAGCCGTTGATCGTGAAGACGGAGCAGTCGTGGCGGTCGAGCCAGCGGCGGAAGGCGGCGAGCTCGGTCGGTTGCGCGAGCTCGGCGGCGGCGCGGGCGCTCAGGCGCAGGCCGATCGCGTAGGGACGGCCCGGAGCCACGCGCGCGCGGATGGGCAGCGTGTGGCGCTCGAGGGCGGCCAGCGTCTCGGCCCAGGTTTCGCCGCGGTGGACGTTGGTGCAGTAGGCGAGATGGTGGTCGCCGCGCAGCTTCATGCCTCGGGGCCGCCGGGCAGGCGGAACTTCGGACACTGCGAGAGGAAGCGGAACGGGTTGCGGAAGAACACGCGGTCGACCTCGTCGACGCTGTGGCCGCGGCGGCGCATCTCCAGCGCGGCCTTCGGCACGGCGAGCGGATCGCTCACGCCCCAGTCGCAGGCGCTGTTGACCCAGATACGGTCGGCGTCGCCGCACTCGACCATGTCGACGGCGCGCGGCGCGGAGGCCTTGGAATGCGGGTACAGCGTGATGCCGGCCCAGAAACCGCGGTCGAGCACGAGCTTCACCGTGTGCTCCTCGACGTGGTCGATGATCACGCGCTCGGGCTTCACCCCGGGGTGGGCGCGCAGGGCGTCGAGCGTGAGGCGTGTGCCCTTGAGTTTGTCCTCGAGGTGTGGGGTGTGGACGAGGATCAGCTGGTCGTGGCGCACGGCGAGATCGATGTGCTGCTCAAGGACGACGAGCTCGTTGCGCGTGTTGCGGTTGAGGCCGATCTCGCCGATGCCGAGCACGTTGGGCCGGTCGAGGAACTCGGGGATGAGCGCGAGCACGTCGCGCGCGAGGGCGAGATCCTCGGACTCCTTCGGGTTGAGGCAGAGCCAGCTGAAATGCGGCAGGAGATACTTCGCCGCGCGGGCGGGCTCGTACTCGGTGAGCTGGCGGAAGTAGTCGCGGAAGCCGGCGGCCGAGCCGCGGTCGAAACCGGCCCAGAACGCCGGCTCGCACACGGCGAGGCAGCCCGCGGTGACCATCGCCTGGTAGTCGTCGGTCGTGCGGCTGACCATGTGGCCGTGCGGCTCGATGTAGCGGAAAGCGTGGTTCATGCGGCCGGTCCTTTCCATGCGCCATGGGCGGCCTTGCCGTCGCTGGCGGCGAGCGGTGCGGTGGTCGGGTCGCTCAGGCACTCGAGGATGCGGCGGGCGCGGTCGGGCTGGCCGTCGGCCAGCAGGCGGGCGGCGTCCCGCAGCGCCACGCAGCGGAAGTCGCCGGCGACGCCGTGGCGCTCGACACGGTCGAGAAACGCCGCGACCTCGAGCAGGTGCGCGCGCACCGCGATGAAACCGAGATCGACGACGGTGGTCGCGGCCTGCGGGGAGGGGATGGTCGGCTCGGACATGGCAGCCCATGGCGGACCAAATCGTGCGGCGGGCCAACGCAAAACCGCGGCCGCGGTCATCTGGGTCGATAGCGGGGAAGAACTTCCTTTCCGCGCCGCGTGTTCCCCGTCTTCCTCTCCTTGTTCATCGTGAACCGCCCTCTTTCCTGATCCTTCCTGCGGATCCGTCCTTCCGCCTTCAGCATCCTGCCTCCAGCCTTCCCTCCGTCGTGATCCCGCTGCTCGACATCATCCGCAAGACCACCGACTTCTTCCGCGCGAAGGGGATCGAGAGCGCGCGGCTCGATGCCGAGGTGCTCGTGGCGCACGCGCTCAAGCTGCGGCGCATGGACCTCTACTTGCAGTTCGAGCGCCTGCTCTCCGACGCCGAGCTCGACGCTATCCGTTCGCTGGTGAAACGCCGCGGTCAGCGCGAGCCGCTCCAGCACATCATCGGGGAAACCGATTTCTTCGACCTCAAGCTCAAGACCGACCGCCGCGGCCTCATCCCGCGCCCCGAGACCGAGCTGCTGCTCGAGCTCGTCACGCAGGCCTTCCCCGTCGCCCCCGCGCGTATCTTGGATCTCGGCACCGGCACGGGCGCCATCGCCCTCGCGCTTGCGAAGTTCTGGCCCGAGTCCGCCGTCGTCGCCGTCGACCGCAGCGCCGAAGCGCTCGCCCTCGCCCGCGAGAACGCCGCCAAGCTCGCGCTCGCCGACCGCGTCGCGTTCCGCGAGTCCGACTGGTTCGCCGCGCTCGCCGGCGAGCCGCCGTTCCAGCTCATCGTCTCCAATCCCCCTTACCTCACCGCCGCCGAGGTCGCGGAGGCCGAGCCCGAGGTGCGCGACCATGATCCCGTCACCGCCCTCGTCGCCGAGCGCGATGGGCGTGCCGACTTGGAGACGATCATCCGTTCCGCGCCCGATTTCCTCTCGCCCGGCGGCCTGCTTGCGCTGGAGACCGGCATCGCCCAGCACGCCGCGCTCACGGCGTTCGCCGCGCCCTTCGGCTACACCGCGATCGAGTCGAAGCGCGACCTCACCGACCGCGAGCGCTTCCTGCTGCTGCGGCGGTGACTCCGGCCCCGTAGCGGGGCGACGGAGTCGCTCGGCGGATCGGGTGCTCAGGAGACCCGGAACGAGCCGTTCACCATTCCGCCCTGCGGCAGAACCTCCGGCAGAGGGCGCCGAGACCACAGGGTTCGAACTCTTCCGGCTCTCCGTGCGCTCCGTGGTTCAGTTCGTCTGGGTTCAGTTCCTGCCCTGTTCCTTCGCGCGGTTGCTCAAGCGGCGCCCAACGACCGGAGAATCTTCCACGCCAACGGCTCCTTGATCTCAAGATGTCGCGGAACCGCTTCGACCACTCCGGTGTGCGGGTTGATCCAGAGTGAATGGGAGCTTCCCTCCCGCTTGAGGTAACAGCCGGCGTGTCGCAGGCGCTTCTCAAGCTCTCGTCGTTTCATCAGACGGCGATCTCGGTCTGGATCGCATCTTCGGGCAGGCCGCGGCGCGCGTCGGCGATCCGGTCTTCGAAGATGAGCCGGATGGCATCGCGCAGACTCGTCTTGGCCGCCGCCACCGTCTCGCCCTGTCCGTTCGCTCCAGGCACCTCGGGACAGATCGCCCAATAGCCGCCTCCCGGCGCTTCTTCGATGATGGCGGTGAACTTCGCTTTCATGTGTGCAAGAGTCGAAGCGAGATCTCACCGACCGCGAGCGCTTCCTGCTGCTGCGTCGGTGACTCCGGTCCGTAGCTGGGCAACGGAGTCGCTTTGCGGATCGGGTGCTCAGGAGACCCGGACCGAGCCGTTCACCATTCCGCCCTGCGGCAGAACCTCCGGCAGAGGGCACCGAGACCACAGAGTCCGAACTCGTCCGGCGCTCCGTGGTTCAATTCGTCTGGGTTCAGTTCCTGCCCTGTTCCACTCAAAGTGGGCTGCCCCTTCCCGTGCTCGGGGGCGTGCTGGCCGGCGCGTGCAATTTCCTCGCACCGGGCTCCGCCGCTCTGGCATCACCTTGGCTCCGATGCCCGAGGCCAGCGCCACCCCTGTCCGACCTGAACGTTTCGAGATCGTCGATGCCCTGCGCGGCTCCGCACTGCTCGGGCTGTTCCTGCTGCACTGCGTCGAACACTTCGAGTTCGGCGCTTATCCGGAGGGCCGGCCCGAGTGGCTATTGGCGCTCGACCACGGCACCCGCGACACCGCGTTCTTCCTCTTTGGCGGGAAGGCCTACGCGATCTTCGCGATGATGTTCGGGCTGAGCTTCTTTCTCATCCTCGACCGCGCCGCCCGCCGCGGCCTGGATTTTCGCGGACGCTTCGTGTGGCGGTTGTGCGTGCTGACGGTCATCGGCTACCTCTTCGGTGTCTTCTACTGCGGCGAGATTCTGACGATGCTCGCCATCCTCGGTCTGCCGCTGGCGTTCCTCTACCGGGTGCCGACGCGCTGGCTGGTCGCGTTGTCCGCGGTGTTCCTGATGCAGCCGGTATTTCTGTGGCAACTGGGCCACGCGTTGCTCGATCCGGCCTACGCACCGGCCCGGCTGGATGTCTGGAGCTACTACAAACAACTTGGTGCCGTCTTCTCGCAGGAGGGCCTGCTCGAGGTTTTGAAGGTCAACCTCTGGACCGGCGTGCAGGCGCGCTGGTCGTGGTCGATCGAGAACGGCCGCTATCTCCAGATGTTCGGGCTGTTCCTTTGGGGTCTGCTGCTCGGCCGCGGCCGAATCTTCGAGGACCGCGAACGTAGCCTGCGGCTCGCGCGCCGCGCGCTTGCGGTCGGCCTCGCGGCCTTCGTGCTCGTTCTGCTCCTGCAACGGTCGTTCCCCGGCTGGGGTCTGGCGGACGCCCCGCGCGGGATCCTTCGCCGGCTGCTCGGTTCCTACGGCCAGCTCGCGCAGATGACGGTCTGGGCCGCCGGCTTCGTCCTGCTCTACCACGCCACGCCGTGTCGCCGCGCGCTGAACCTGCTCGCGCCCTACGGCCGCACGAGCCTGACCAACTACGTCGCCCAGTCGCTGGTGGGCATGACGCTCTTCTACCACTTCGGCTTCGGGCTCTTCCGGCATCTCGGGGAGTTCCCCAGCATCCTGTTCGGCGTCGGTTTCTTCGCGCTCCAGGCCGCCGTGTCGCGCCGCTGGCTCGTGAGTTTCCACTACGGCCCGCTCGAGTGGGTTTGGCGCAGTCTGACGTTCCTCTCCTTCAAGACGCCCTTCCGAAAATCCCGTCCCACCGCCGAAACTCCGATCGCAGCTGTCGCCGTCGAGGTGAGTGAAGGTAAGAGGTAAAACCTGACCCCTTCTCGGCCGTTCGAACGAGTTTGTGAAGAACGCATGGGGGATCCTCTCATTGTGCGTAAATCGGAAATATAGGGTGTCCCCAACCTGCTTCGTAAACTCAAAGGCGTAGGGCTTGCGGATCTTCCACTTCTTCTTCGGTCCTTGAAGGACGCTCGAACCATAGTACGCCTCTTTCGTGGTACCGGGTGGCACCTCGCACACCGGTGCCAACAAACCTGTGCTCACGCCTTGGTCCGAGAGACTGAAAGGCGTGAGCTCAACGCATCAGGTCAGGGACGCCGGCCCTCCGGCTTGGTCGAAGAGGACGGGGCCTCTGCCGGCGTTCCATGTAGTGTCTGGTTCGCCCGGTCTTTTCCGACGCTTCCAGCCGCATCGAATCCGGCTGAAACACCCTCGCAATATGCCGAGTAATTGCCGGCCAAGGAGAGAAAGCAGAATGCGAGGATCGTCAGGGCCTGAAGACGTCCGCTCAGGAACGGATGCTTTTTCTTCCAGCTCTTGAATGCCCCCACAACGATGACGAAACCCAGCAGCCAGGAGACGCCGAAGACGCTCGCAACACCGGCACCGATCGCACCGCACGCAGCGTAGTCGAGTAGCTGGCTCATCTCTTGGGCATTTCTTGCGCGGTCAAATTTCATAGGGGTTTCTTTTGGCGAACGCTTACGGATGAGCCACGGCGGGCCGTGGGCTGTGATTGGAAGGCGGGCACTTAACCGCCGTTGGCCTCTGGCCGCTGGTTAGCCCTCCGGTTTTCATGTCT
>JAGVUB010000190.1 GCA_019136515.1 Verrucomicrobiota bacterium | reverse complement strand
GTCTCGTAGTCGGCGAGCTTGGCGAAACGGCCGCGGCTGCCGCGATAGACGATCACCTCGTCGTAGAATGCATCGGGCGGCGTGAGCTGCTGGGTGTCGCGCAGCGGGTGGTAGAGACCGCGGTCGACGAGCGACTGCCAGCGCGCGGTGTCGGCGCCGACCACGCCGCGGAATCTGGTGATGCTGTTGGTGTACTGGCCGTCGAAGGCGAGGCGCCACTCGCCCGGCAGGCGGAGCAGCGCGGCGAGGACGACCGCGTCGAAATCGAGCCGGGCCTCGCTGTAGTCGCGGCCGAGTTCCGGGGCGAAATCGGCCAGGGAGACGCGCACGTCGCGGCCGAACGGGTTCAGTGGCGCTTCGGCGGCGAGGGCGAGGTCGGCGGTGAAGAGGTCGTAGCCGCGGTTCACCACCGTGCCGGAGTGGATGAGGTCGAGGCCGAGCTGGAGCGCGGGAAAGATGTCGTAGGTGGCGGCGGCGAGGTAGGCGGCGCGCTCCTCGCGCCGGCCGAACGGATACAATGCACTCAGCGGCGAGGCGACGAGGCCGGCGTCGCGCGGGGCGAAGAGGCTGGTGCTGCGCAGCCCACCGCGGCCGGCGAAGGCGGCGAGCCCGCCGGTGCCGTCGGCGCCCGGTGCGACCGAGGTGACGGCGGCGGTGCCGGGACCGAAGAGCGGCGAGCCGTCGGCGCTGCGCACGTTCGGGGTGGCGCCGTAGAGCGGGTCGGAGTCGGCGGCGAAGGCGGCGAGGGGCCGATCGAGCCCGAGGTCGGCCTTGGTCGGAGGGGCGGAGCGGGAAAAGTTGGCGTTGAAACGGAAGCGGAGTTTCCCGTCGAGCAGGGTGCGGCCGTGCTGGAGCGAGAGGGTCGATTGTGGGGCGCTGCTGCCGCCGAGCGCGTTCGTGTAGGTGGTCGAGATCTCGGTGGTGTCGAGATCGGGGCGGAGGACGATGTTGACGACGCCGCCGACGGCGTTGCCGCTGTAGAGCGCGGAGGCGGAGACGGGGAGCACCTCGACCTGCTGCACGAGGCTGAGCGGGATGAAGTTCAGGTCGGGCGCGCCGAGGGCGGAGGAACCGGGCGCGGGCGGCGACTCGGGCAGGCGGCGGCCGTTGAGGAGCACGACGGTGGCGTCGGTGCCGAAGCTGCGGAGGTTGAGGTTGGTGCTGGCGGTGGTGAAGGCGGACTGGGAGCCGTCCTGCTCGGGCGGGCGGGTGGCGGAGTCGCTGTCGAGCAGTTCGCGCTGGAGGAATGTGTTCAGGTTCACGACACCGCTGCGCTCGATGAGTTCGCGGTTGTAGATGCGGTACGCGAAGGCGCCGTTTTCGGAGCGCGGGAGGTCGAGGTTGCCGGCGGCGGTGCGTGGGGCGAGCAGCGCCGCGCCGCGAGCGATGGGACCGAGCCGCTCGGATTGCGCGGTGACGACGAAGGGGTCGAGCTGGGTGATCTCCTCGCCGCCGGCCTGGAGCACCTGTGTCTCGAGCGTGAGGGTGCGACCGGCGGCGACGAGCAGGCCGGACATCTGCAGCGGACGGACGGCGGCGCCGTGGGCGACGAGGCGATGCGTACCGGGCGGGATGTTCTGGAGGCGGAACCGGCCGGTGTCGTCGGTCGTGGTCGCCGCGTGGGCGGAGGGCAGTTCGACCTCGAGGCCGACGAGCGGGGCGCCATCGGGGCCGACGAGCCGGCCCCGCACGGCACCGGTGGTGGCGGCGAGTGCCGAGATGACAAACTGGCCGCGGTTGCGCCGGCGGGCGGCGAAACCGGTGTCGCGCAGGAGCAGGTCGAGCGCACCGGCCGGTTCGTGGGTGCCGTGCACGGCGGTGGAGCGGATGTCGCGGACGGCATCGGCGGAGAAAAGCACCTCGACCGCGGCTTGTTGCGAGAACGCGAGCAGGGCGTCGCCAAGCGGCTGTGCCGGAATCTCGAATGCGACGGGCTTGGCCGCGACGACAACGGTGAGGATGCAACCGAGCAGACCGGCGAGGATCGCGCGGGCGAACAGGAGGGAACGCATGATCGGGCGGCGGGCTCGGGTCAGTCGCGGGCGCGCAGCTCGACCTGCGTCGGCCGGCCGGGGAGGCGGGTTACCTGGACCGGCAGGATCTCCTCGAGCGCGGCGAGGAAACCGGCGAGGTCGTCGAGGCTGTAGCGGCCGCCAAGGTGAAGGTCGGCCGCCGCTGGTGCGACGGTGATCGGGGTGTCGTGGAATTGTGCGAAACGGGCGAGCGCCTCGCTGAGCGGAGTGTCGGCGAAGACGACCATGCCTTCGCGCCAGGCGAGCGCATCGGCGAGCACGGCGGGCGCGAGCGCCTCGACGCGCAGTGCCGGGCCGGCGGCAACGAGCCGTTGGCCGGCGGCGAGCGCGACCGGTTCGGCGCCGGTCGGCGACACCTGTACCTGGCCTTCGGCGACAACAACCTCGAGGGCGGCGTCGGGCTCGGAACGGACGGCGAACTTCGTGCCGGTGACGAGCACGGTGCCGGCGGGGGTTTCGACGGAGAACGGTCGCTGCCGGTTCCTGGCGACCTCGAAGTAGGCGGTGCCGGCGGCGAGCTGCACACGGCGGGCTTGGGCGGTGAGCGCGATTGTGACCTGGGTACGTGCCGAGAGGTCGATATGCGAGCCATCGGCGAGCGTGAGCGAGTGGCGCTGCGCGGCGGCGGTGGCGATCTGCCGGGGCGCGGCGGGGTGGGACGCGGCGGGACGGACGGCAAGGAACACGGCGAAGGCCGCGGCGACGAGCCCGCCGAGCGCGAGGATGGCGAGGCGGCGGTGCTGCCGGGGCCGGGGAGCAGGGGGCGGCTCCGCCGCCAACCGGCCCTCGGTGGCGAGCACCGGGATCAAGCGGCCAACATCGGCGGCGAACTCGCAGTAGTCGGCGACGAGTTCGCGCCGGGCGGGGGCGCCGGCGAGCCAGGATTCGAGGGCACGGAGATCCGGGGTGGAGAGCGGCGCGGCCTCGAGTTTTGCGGCCCAGAGGGCGGCAGCTTCCTCGTCGGCGGGATCGGGGAGATGGTGTGATGTGGTCATGGGCGCACCTGTTCGTGGGCGGTGGCGGAATCGAGGGCGGCGCGAAGCAGGCGCAACGCGCGGGCGTGCTGTTTCTCGACGGTGCTCACCGCGATGCCGAGGCGTTCGGCGATCTCGCGGTGGGAGAGTTGTTGACGGTGGCGGAGGACGAGCACGGAGCGGCAACCGGCGGGGAGGTCGGCGATCGCGTGCTCGAGCAGCTCGAGTTCCTGGCGGACGACGGCTTGGCGTGCGGTGTCGGTCTGTGGATCGGTGTAGTCGGCGGTCGGGGCCGCGCAGTCGTCGATGGGCGAGTGTTGACGGCGCTTGAGGCGGTTGAGGGCGAGGCGGCGCGCGGTCACGTAGAGCAGTGCCTCGGGATTGCGCGCGGTGTGGTTGTCGAGCTGCGGCAGGACGCGCAGGTAGGCATCGTGGGCCACATCCTGCGCCTCGGATTGATCGGTCAGCATCCGCGCGAGGAAGCGGCGGAGCGGCTGGAGGGTCGCTCGGTAGAGTTCGGCAAAACCGCTGGCGCGCTGGGGCTGGTCCGGCATGGTGTCGTGTCGAGGCGGAGGAACGACCATCGCCGACACGCCGTCCATCTGGGGCGGTGAGGTGCGAGCGGGCAAGGGCGGACAGGAGGACATGGCTACGGGGGATGACAATCGAGCGAGGCAAACCCGCTAGCGGAACAGGGAAGACTCTCTCGGGGTTATGCAGGTGGGGGGACTCGCCGGGCTTGCCTGAACGCCGCAAACCCGGCGGTCCCACTGATCCCATCCGATATCCCTGATCGCAGTTTACCGAGGTGCGGCGTGCAGGCTTGGCCTCATCGGCCAACGGGTGGCGCCGAGGCCGAGGACGGCGAGGGCGAAGCCGAGACCCAGCGCGCCGCCACCACCGCCACCGGAAGATGGAGTCGAGGGCGCGGTCGATGTGACCGAGGCTGCGGAGACGGTGAGCGCGGCGGCGGAGCTGGTGGCCGAGCCGAGGTCGTTGGTGACAACGACGGTGTAGTCGCCGGCATCGGCGGCGGAGACGGAGGCGATGCTGAACGTGGCGGCCGTGGCACCGGAGATCGGCGAGCCGTTGCGCCGCCACTGGTAGGTCGGTGCGGGCGTGCCGGAGGCGGTGACGGAGAACTGGACGCTTGTGCCGGCTGTGGCGCTCTGGCTTTGCGGCTGGGCGGTGATCGTCACCTGGCTGGCGGGCAGGCCCTTGCGGATCGTGGAGCCGTCGCAGAGGTAGACGGTGCCGGCGGAGTCGACGGCGATCGACTCCGGGTTTTCGAAACGCGCGGTTTCTCCGAGGCCGTCGACGGGACTGATGGTGGGCCAGGGTGAGTCGTCGGCCATCCACCACTTGCCTGCCAAGGTCGTGACACCACCGCTGGCGGAGACGCGCCGGAGGAGGCCGCTCGGGCGCGTGAGGTAGATGTCGCCGTTGGACGCGACGGCAAACGGGCCGACCGAAACGCCCTCCTCACCGCCGCGCGCGCGGAGTTCCGGCCAAGTGGTCGAGACATCGAGTACGGCGGTGGTGGAGCCGTCGGGGTGGAGCTTGGCGATGGTTGTGCCCCCGAACACTCCATAGACGTTGCCGGCGGCATCGCCGGTCAGCGGCGGCATGAAGCCGTGGTGGAGGGTTGAGACGGTGCCCTCCGGGGTGATCAGGCGCAGGACGCCCGGCGAGCCCCAGCACTGGACGAAGACGTTGCCGGCCTCGTCGACCGCGATCTCGTCGGGCAAGGCGAACGAGGCGGCGGCCGCCGGACCGTCGGTGACGCCGTCGATTCCCGGTTGGCCGGCGAGAGTGGTGACAACGCCGGCCGGGGTGATTCTGCGGATGGTGTGGTTGTTTCCGTCGGTCACGTACAGGTTGCCGTGACGGTCGGCGGCGATGCTGCGCGGACCGAAGAACCGGGCGGCATCGCCGGTGCCGTCGGTGCTGCCGGATACGCCGGGTTGACCCGCGAAGGTGGAGACGACGCCGGCCGGAGTGACCTTCCGGATTGCATGGTTGCGGGCGTCCGCCACGTAGAGGCAGCCGTCCGGCGCGAGGGTGCAGCCGAGGTGGTCGCCGAACCGGGCGACGGTGCCGGCGCCATCGGTGCGGCCGATCGCGTTGCTCGAACTCACGCCCGCGATGGTGACCACGCTCCCATCGGGTGCGACGTGGCGCACGGTGGTGTCGTCGGCGACCAGCAGTCGGCCGGAGTCGGTGGCGGCGATTGCTGCGGGCGAGGTGAAGTTGGCGGTGGCGCGATCTCCGTCCCGGGACCAGCCCTGGCCATTGCCGGCGACGGTGACCACCTCGCCGGCCGGACCGACCTTGCGGATGACACCGTTGACCTGGTCGGCGACGTACACTTGGCCGGAGAGATCGGTTGCGAGACTGAGCGAGTATCCGAAGCGGGCGGCGGAGCCCAGCCCGTCCACCGCGCCGTATGCGCGGGCGGTGCCGGCGAGGTGCGAGACGAGACCGGCGGAGGTGGTCTTGTAGATGGCGGCATCGTTGCCGGAGAAAACGTTGCCGGCCGGATCGACGGCGAGGGTGGGCGGCGGAAGCTGGAACTCGGCGGCGAAGCCGGGGTAGTAGAGATCGGGATTGTTGTAGTCAGGATAGTGGTACCATCCATTCCGGTTCATCGGGATGTCGACCCCGGCGAGTGCAGCGGGCGCGCGTTGGGCGGCGATCAGGAGATCCACCTCGGTGGCTTCGCGGCCGGCAGGGGCGACGATGGTGGTCACCTCGCCCTGCGGGGTGACCTTGCGGATGGCGTTGTTGCCGGTGTCGTGGACAAAGAGGTTGCCGGCGAGGTCGGTGATGGGCACCGGGGCCGTCGGTTGCCCCATGGGCGGCGGTGCCGGCGAAGGTCGTGAAATAGTACGGGGTGCCGTAGTTTGTCTGTGCGCTGGCGAGTGCGGTGGCGGCGAGGGTGCAGCCGAGCGTGGCAGCGAGACGGAGCGGAGAAGCGGAGTGAGACATGACGGGGCGGTTGATGCGGATCGGCGCGCGGAGTATGCGCTCGGTGGATGTGACAATCGCGCGAGGGAAACCCGCTACTCGCTTTGCTCAGATTGTTGCCCGGACAATCTCGCGCAGGCGCGGGTTGTGTTTGGATGGGCAATTCTGCCAACCTCGTGGCGCGTTTTCCGCCGATGCCGCGAACCCTGCAAATTCTCCCATGGGACCGGCCGCTCCTTGAGCGGTCCGTGGCCCATTTCGCAGCGGGCTGGAGCGGCGGTGGGGCGCTGGATCTCTCGGACCGGATGATCGTCGTGCCGACGCGGCAGGCGGGTCGGCGGCTGCGCGAGGCGCTCGCGGTGCACGCTGCGGAGCGCGGTGGCGCGGTGCTCGCGCCGCGCGTGCTCGTGCCGGAGCAGATTCTCGACCTCGCGCAACCGCCCGGCTTGGCGGTGGCGAACCGTGCGCAGATGCTGCTCGCCTGGGCCGAGGTGTTGCGGGCGGCGCGGTTGGAGGATTTCCGCGAGGTGTTCCCGGTCGATCCGCCGGAGCGCGATTTCGCCTGGGCGCTGCGGCTGGCCGGCGAGATGACGCGTCTGCAGGCAGCGCTGGCCGAGGGCGGGATGCGCTTCGCCGACGTGGCGGCGCGGGCCGGTGATGGATTTGCGGAGTCGCGCCGCTGGGAGCAGCTGGCGTTGCTCGAGCATGCGGTGGACGCCCGGTTGGTCGGGCAGGGCGTGGCCACGCAGGCCGCGGTGGCGCTGGCGACGGCGAACGCGCCGGCCGCGCCGCCGGAGGGCGTGCGGCGCGTGACGCTGCTCGCGGCGCCCGATCCGCTGCCGGCGGTGCTGCGCGTGCTGGAGAACTGGAGCCGATTCGTGGATGTCGAGGTGCTCGCTTTCGGTCCGGTGGGGACGGAGGAGCGGTGTGAGCAGGCGCGCACCCTACAGACGGCCGACCGCACGGCGCTGTTCGATGACTGGGGGCGGCCGCAGCCCGAGGTGTGGCGCGAGCGGGCACTGGAGCTGGAGCCATACGAGCGCTGCGTGCGGTTGTGCGCCGATCCGGCGACGCAGGCGGCGGCGATCGCGGCGCAGTTGGTCGCGACGAAAGATCGTCCCGGCCTGATCGCGGTGGGTGCGGCGGACCCGGAGGTGCTGCCGCTGCT
>JAGVUB010000201.1 GCA_019136515.1 Verrucomicrobiota bacterium | reverse complement strand
GTGTTGGCCGTCGAAGAGAAAGAACCCGCCGCGGCTCGTGCACAGAAGCCGCCTGCCGTCGGGCAGTTTTCCATCTCCGACGATTGCTAGATCCGGGCCGGCGGAGCCAAGCTCGAGCAGCGGTTCAAGTCCGGAGGGGTGGCCGATGCGGAAAAGCTGCCCGGTGCTGTTGTCGCTTACGTAGGTTTGCCCATCGTGTTCAAAGATGTGGCTGATGAGGTTCAGCATCCCGACCTCCTCGATCACGGGGCCGTTCTTCCACTCGTAGAGCGCTCCGCTGTAGCCGTTCCAGAACCAGCGATCGGCGAACAAGGTGGCACGGGCGAGCCCGGGGTGGGTGTTCAGTTGGGCCGGGAGCGATGCGACGATCTCGCTCGTCCAGCGCCTGTCGTCGGTGAAGTGGATCTGGACGATGTTGTCGCCCATGCCGGCGAGAAGTCGGCCTTGGTCGTCGACCACCATGCTTTCGAGGCCGGCGACCGCCGTGAGGGTTGCGCCCGGCTTCTGGGTAAACGACTCCCACCGCACGCCGTCCCCGATGGCGATCTGCTGTGAGGCGGAAGCCGCCCACCGCCCGTCGGGCAACTGAACCAAGTGCAACGGTACGGTTTCCAGCCCGAGGGCTTCCGGGCTGAGGACGGCAAAGTTTGGCACCCCCGATTCGATGATGCCGGGGGCGGGAGCTGGAATGATGGCGGAAGCCCGCTGGGTTGGGGCCTCTTCACCGGAAGCACCGAAAACTGCACAGGTCGCTACCACCGCCAGCAGACAAGCGGTGTGGAGGAGTCGGTGGGGGAGTGCCATGCCGAGTCGTCTATCGGCTGGATTTGTCCCGAATTGATCGCCTCTGTTCGCGGCGGGCCGTGATTCGGCCGGCCGCGCAGGCAACCCAACAAAAGCTGCGCCTCAGCAGTAGACCATGCCCATCGCCTTGCGGACGGCGGCGAGGGTGGACTCCGCCTCGGCGTTGGCGCGCTCGACGCCGCGCTGGATCACGCCGGCGACGTAGCCCGGATCCTTCGCCAGTTCGGCGCGCTTGGCGCGGAGCGGGGCGAGGTAGGCGTTGAGCGCCGTCGCCGATCTCGGCGGCGATGGCCTCGGGCGCGCGGCCGGTGCAGAGGGAGACGAGTCGCAGAAGGTTGGCGACCTCGGGGCGCGTCTCGGGCTCGAAGGTGATCTGGCGGTTGCTGTCGGTCTTCGCGCTCTTGAGGAGCTTGGCGGTCTCCTCGGCGGTGGCCTTGAGCATGATGGCGTTGCCGCGGCTCTTGCTCATCTTCTGGCCGCCGTCGAGGCCGAGGATGACGGGCGTCTCGGAGAGCAGCGCGTCCGGCTCGGGGAAGACGGCGGGCTCGGAAGGGAAACGGGTGTTGAAGCGGCGCGCGAGCTTGCGGGTGAGTTCGAGGTGGGGGAGCTGGTCCTTGCCCACGGGGATGATGTTGCCCTTGACCGAGAGGATGTCGGCGGCCTGGTGCACGGGATACGTGTACATCAGGGCGTTGATCTGGCGCAGGCCGGCGGCGCGGATCTCCTCCTTCACCGTCGGGTTGCGGTCGAGCTCGGGCAGCGAGACGAACGTGAGGAAGGGCAGCAGGAGTTGGTTGAGCGCCGGGACGTGCGAGTGCGGGAAGATGAACGTGCGGCCGTTCTCCGGGTCGAGGCCGGCGGCGAGGTAGTCGAGCACGATCTCGCGCACGTTGGCGGCGACGTTGTCGGCCGTGTCGCGGTCGGTGAGCACCTGGTAGTCGGCGATGACGATGAAGGTGGTCACGCCGAGGTTCTGGATCTTCACGCGGTTCTGGAGCGAACCGAAGAGGTGGCCGATGTGGAGCGAGCCGGTGGGGCGGTCGCCGGTGAGCACGCGGTACTTGTGCGGGTTGGCCGGGATGTCCTTCCAGAGCGCCTCGCTGCGGCGGACCGCGGCCTGGAACGTGTCGGAGGAGATGGTGGTCTCGTCGGCGGCGTTGGTGGGCAGGGACTCGGGGGCGGGCGTGGCGGGCTCGGTGGACATGGCGGGAAGTTGAAAGGGAATGAGGGAGCGAGGGAAACGGGAATGTGGGAATCAGGAAATCAGGAAATGAGGGGCCCCGTTGACCTGTTCCCCTGAAGCTGAAGCGGTTTGAGGGATAGTTCTGGCGGGGTAAACCCGAACCAGAACCATGAAGAAGCGATTCAGCGAAGAAGAGATCATGCGCATCCTGCGCG
>JAGVUB010000113.1 GCA_019136515.1 Verrucomicrobiota bacterium | reverse complement strand
ACCGGCTCGGCCGCCGCCTCGGCGACAGGGGCTTCGACCGGGGCCTCGGCCGCCGGCTCACCGGCAGGCGCCTCCGGTTTCAGTTTGGCCAGCAGATCGGCCTCCTGCGCGTGGAAACGCGTGAGGGTGTCCTGGATTTCCTTGATCGTGAGCGGACCGCTCGAGGCAAACAGCAGCGCGCGGAGGACTTTTTGGAGATTGAATGCCATGCGGTTCGGAGGCGATGGGTCGAGCGCAGGTGTTTGGGTCATGGCGGGCTTGCGGGCAACGCATTTGTTTTCGAGATTCCCCATCCTCGCCCCGCTCCGGAACCATCCGCCACCACCGCCCTAACCATGGCCAGGAAAACCGCTTCCACTCCCTCGCTCCGCCCCCACTCCGCCCAGGTCCACGACGGTCCCGATCGCGCCCCCAACCGCTCGATGTTGCGCGCCGTCGGCTTCCAGGACGCCGACTTCCAGAAGCCCGTCGTCGGCATCGCCTCCACCTGGAGCATGCTCACCCCTTGCAACATGCACATCGACGAACTCGCGCGTCACGCCGGCGCGGGAGCCGACGGCGCGGGCGGCAAGGCGATCACGTTCGGCACGATCACCGTCGCCGACGGCATCAGCATGGGCACGCGCGGCATGCGCTACTCGCTCGTCTCCCGCGAGGTCATCGCCGACTCCATCGAGACCGTCTGCGGCGCCGAGGGCTTCGACGGCCTGGTCGCCATCGGCGGCTGCGACAAGAACATGCCCGGCTGCGTCATGGCCATGGCGCGACTCAACCGCCCCTCCGTCTTCGTCTACGGCGGCACCATCCTCCCCGGCATCCATCCCGGCACCCAGCAGGAGTGCGACATCGTCTCCGTCTTCGAGGCGGTCGGCCAACACGCCGCCGGCAGGCTCGACGCCGCCGGCCTCGCCGCGATCGAGAAATGCTCCATCCCCGGCCCCGGCTCCTGCGGCGGCATGTACACCGCCAACACGATGGCCTCCGCCATCGAGGCCATGGGCCTGAGCCTGCAAGGCCTTCGAGAACGCCATCACCGTCGCCATCGCCCTCGGCGGCTCGACCAACGCCGTGCTCCATCTGCTCGCCATCGCCCACACCGCCGGCGTGAAGCTCTCGCTCGACGACTTCACCCGCATCGGCAAACGCGTGCCGGTGCTCGGCGACCTCAAGCCGTCCGGCCGCTACAGCATGGCCCACCTCGGCCGTATCGGCGGACTCCAGCCGCTCATGCGGATGCTGCTCGACGCCGGCCTGCTCCACGGCGACTGCCTCACCGTCACCGGCCGCACCGTGGCGGAAAACCTCGCCGGTGTCGCCCCCTACCCCGCCGACCAGGATGTCGTCCGCCCGCTCGCGAATCCGATCAAGAAGGACAGCCACCTGCGCATCCTCTACGGCAACCTCGCCCCCGAGGGCGCGGTGGCGAAGATCTCCGGCAAGGAAGGCCTGCAATTCTCCGGCCGCGCCATCGTGTTCGAGTCCGAGGAGACCGCGCTCAAGGGCATCCTGGACGGCAAGGTCAAGGCCGGCCATGTCGTCGTGGTGCGCAACGAGGGCCCGCGCGGCGGCCCCGGTATGCGCGAGATGCTCTCGCCCACCGCCGCCATCATGGGCAAAGGGCTCGGCAAGGAGGTCGCCCTCATCACCGACGGCCGTTTCTCCGGCGGCAGCCACGGCTTCGTCGTCGGCCACATCACGCCCGAAGCCTACGACGGCGGCCCCATCGCGTTGGTGAAAAACGGCGACACGATCACGATCGATGCCGTGAAGAACGCCCTCACCCTCAACCTGCCCGCCAAGGAGCTCGCCGCCCGCCGCAAGGCGTGGAAGCGCCGCCCCGACACCGTCACCCGCGGCGTGCTCGCGAAGTTCCGCGCCCTGGTGACCACCGCCTCCCGCGGCGCCGTGACCGACGCCGAGCTCGGCTGAGCCGGCGCTTCGGGCGGGCGCCGCTCAACCTGCGGGACTCCACCCGCCTGCGGCCCCGCACTTTCGCTCGCCAGCGGTCGCGCAGCTCGACAATTTCGCCCCTCCAACTCCCCGGTCGTCGACCGACGCCCGTTTGTCATCTCTCCTCGGTCCATCATCCTTCCCGCCATGTCCTGGTCCCGTTTCACCTCGCTGTCCTTCCACGACGAACGCCTCGCGTTCACGCTCGACCTGAGCCGCATGGGCTTCGACTCCGAAGCCCTCAATATCCTGGAACCCAAGTTCCAGCAGGTCTTCGACGACATGGCCATGCTCGAGCAGGGCGCCATCGCCAACCCCGACGAGCAGCGCATGGTCGGCCACTACTGGCTGCGCTCCCCCGGCCTCGCCCCCACCCCCGAGATCAAGACCGCGATCTCCGACGCCCTCACCCGTATCCAGGATTTCGCCGGCCGCGTGCATCGCGGCGAGGTCGCCGGCCCGCGCGGGCCCTTCAAGCACGTGCTCGTCATCGGCATCGGCGGCTCCGCGCTCGGGCCGCAGTTCGTGCGCGAGGCCCTCGGCCACCCGCAGACCGACAAGATGGCCGTGTGGTTCTTCGACAACACCGATCCGGACGGCATGGACACCGTGCTCGCCGCTCTCGCCGGCAAGCTCCACGAGACCGTCGCCCTCGTCATCTCCAAGTCCGGCGGCACCGTCGAAACGCGCAACGGCATGCTCGAGGCCGCCGCCGCCTTCAAGGCCGCTGGTCTGAACTACCCGCGCCACTTCGTCGCCGTCACCGGCGAAGGCTCGAAGCTCGACAAGATCGCCGAAGGCGAAGGCTGGCTCGCCCGGTTCCCGATGTGGGACTGGGTCGGCGGCCGCACCAGCGAACTCGGGCCGGTGGGTCTGTTGCCCGCCGCGCTGCAGGGACTCGACGTCGGTGAGCTGCTCTCCGGCGCCGCCGCCATGGACCAGCTCACCCGCACCGCGAAGTTGCGCGAGAACCCCGCCGCCCTCCTCGCCGCCGCGTGGTATCTCGCCACCAAGGGCGCCGGCGAGAAGGACATGGTCGTCCTCCCCTACAAGGACCGTCTGCTGCTCTTCTCGCGCTACCTCCAGCAGCTCATCATGGAGTCGCTCGGCAAGGAGCTCGACCTCGCCGGCCGCGTCGTCAACCAGGGCATCGCCGTCTACGGCAACAAGGGCTCCAGCGACCAGCACGCCTACGTGCAGCAACTACGCGAGGGCGTGAACAACTTCTTCGTGACGTTCATCGAGGTCCTGCGCGACCGCGCCGGCGACTCCCTCGAGGTCGAGCCCGGCATCACCTCCGGCGACTACCTCCAGGGCTTCTACCTCGGCACCCGCGACGCCCTCGCCGAGAAGAACCGCGAGTCGCTCACCATCACCGTGCCCGACGTCTCCCCGCGCACCGTCGGCCTGCTCATCGCCCTCTACGAGCGCGCGGTCGGTTTCTACGCCTCCTTGGTCAACATCAACGCCTACCACCAGCCCGGCGTCGAAGCCGGCAAGAAGGCCGCCACCGCCGTGATCGCGCTCAAGAAGAAGATCACCGCCGCCCTCGCCGCCGATCCGGGCACCGCGCTCACCGCCGAGGCCCTCGCCGCCCGGCTGGGCGCCGACGCCGAGCCCGTCTTCAAGATCCTCGAACACCTCGCCGCCAACCCGCAGTCCGGCGTGACCCGCCAGCGCGGCGCCGCCTGGCACCAGGCGACGTACACGCAGGCCTGAACCGCGGCACCGCCGCCGGCCGTGCCGGCCACCCTTTCCGAGGCGGGGCGCCCAAGCGCCCCGCCTTTTTCTTTTCGCCCGGCCGGGCGCGAGGCCTCGCAGCCGCGGAAGCGCTCGCGTCCCCAGCCCCGGGGACTCTCCCCGGCCCTGCCTTCCTTCCCCCGGTTGCGACGCACCCTAAACTTCTCGGGGTTCGACCCGATGAGAGGGGGCGTGCCGCACCGGAGCAGCTCCGACCGGCACACCACACCATGGCTCTGCTGGACATCGATTCATTGACCCCGGGCATGAAGGTCGGGAAGGACGTCATCGAGGCGTCCGGCCAGGTGCTCCTGCGGTCCGGTACCGAGATCACCGAGAAGCACCTGCGCGTGCTCCGCTCGTGGGGCATCCAGCAGGTCGACATCGAGGGCCCCACCCCGCCCGACTCCGAGGAGACGCTCCTGCTGCGCGCCTCCCCCGAGTTGCTCGACCGCGCCCACGCCGCCGTCGCCGCCCGCTTCCAGCACACCGATCCCGCCCACCCGGCCATCGCCGAGCTCATGCGCTTGGCCATCCGCGCCGAGCTCCGGCTCCACCTGCCGCCTGCGCCCCCCCCTCCCGCCGCATGAGCGTCACCATCTCCCAGCTCATCGCCAAGGTCCGCACCGTCTACTCCCTGCCGCAGACGTTCCATCGTCTCCAGGAAGTCGTGCAGAACCCCGACAGCTCCATGAGCGACATCGGCGAGGTCCTCATGGCCGACCAGGCCCTCTCCGCCCGCATCCTCCAGCTCGCCAACAGCTCCTTCTACGGCTTCCCCTCCCGCATCGAGACGATCAGCCACGCCGTCACGATGATCGGGGCCGAGCAGATGGTGGCCCTCGTCCAGGGCACCTGCGTCGCCTCGATCTTCAGCCACGTGCCGCGCGAGCTCGTCAACATGGAGTTGTTCTGGAAACACAGCATCGCCTGCGGCGTCACCGCCCGCCTCATCGCCGCCCGTCGCCGCGAGCCCAACACGGAGCGCTTCTTCCTCCTCGGCCTGCTGCACGACATCGGCCGCCTCGTCCTCTTCCAGCACCTCCCCGCCGAGTCCGCCGTCGCGCTGGCGAGCGCCGGGCGCGACCAGCGCCCGCTCCATCGGACGGAGCTCGAGGTGTTCGGCTTCGACCACGCCGCGATCGGCTACGAGCTGCTCCGCACCTGGAAACTACCCAGCCGCCTCTGCGAGCCGATCAAGATGCACCACAACTACACCGCCGGCAGCATCTACCCGGTCGAGACCGCGATCCTGCACACCGCCGACGTGATCGTGAACGCCATGCGCTGCGGCACCAGCGGCGAGCGCTTCGTCCCCCCGCTCCACGCCCCGCACTGGGAACTCGCCGGGCTCGGGGTCGAGATGCTCGCCCCGCTCCAGAAGGAGATCCATCGCCAGCTCGAGGAGGTCACGAAGACCTTTCTGCTGTGAGCACCCCTCCCACGGTCATGGAACCGCCCAATCCCTCCAGCATCCCCGCCGGCGACATCCGCACGCTGCGCCCCTTCGAGCAGATCGAACTGCTCGAGATCCTCTCCTCGCTCGGCAGCTCGCTCAGCCTCAACAGCGGCGAGTCCTCCCAGATCATCAAGAGCCTGCGGATCCACCTCCGCCAGCTCCTGCCGATCCACACCGCCGCCTTCCTCCTCGTCGACCCCGACACCGCCGAGTTCCTCCTCGAGGACTGCGATCCCCCCGACCAGCGCGCGGCGGTCGAGCGCGCCGTCGACCACGCCATCCAGGAGGGCACGTTCGCGTGGGCCCTCCGCCAGAATCGTCCCCTGTTCACCCACACCAACTCCCAGCCCGCCGGCACCCTCGTGCTGCACTCGATCGCCACGCGCTCGCGCTGCCTGGGCATGTTCGTCGGCCTCATGGGCGGCACCCGCATGCACGAAAACGACATCGGCATGCGCCTGCTCACCATCATCCTCGGGCAGGGCGCCTACGCCCTCGAGAACTCCGCCCTCCAGCTGCGCATCATGCGCCAGAACGCCGATCTTGAGCAGATGGTCGGCGTGCGTACCGCACAGCTCGAGGTCGCCCTCACCGCCGCCCAGGAGTCCGCCCTCGTGAAGTCCCGCTTCCTGGCCAACATGAGCCACGAGATCCGCACGCCCATGAACGGCATCCTCGGGCTCACCGAACTGCTCGAGGCCTCCGATCTCGACGACGAACAACGCGCCGACCTGCGCACCCTGCGCGAGTGCGGCCAGAACCTCCTCGTCATCCTCTCCGACATCCTCGACTACTCCAAGATCGAGGCCGGCAAGCTCGTCCTCGAGCACGAGCCGTTCGATCTCCACCACCTCGTCCACGACATTCTCCGCCTCATGCGCCCGCTCGCCCAGGGCAAGAACATCGGCCTGCGGCACGAGATCGGAGAGTTCGTTCCCGTTCAGGTCGTCGGCGACCAGACCCGCCTGCGCCAGATCCTCCTCAACCTCCTCGGCAACGCCATCAAGTTCACCGACCGCGGTTCCGTCGGCCTCGACATCCAGCTCGTCCGTAACACGGATACAACGCAGGAGGAAGCCCCGGCCGTCCTGCGTTTCGAGGTCGCCGACACCGGCATCGGCATGGCGCCCGAGACCATCGAGAACCTCTTCAAGCCGTTCTCGCAGGCCGACGCCTCCACCACCCGCGTCTACGGCGGCACCGGCCTCGGTCTGGCCATCTGCAAGTCGCTCTGCACGCTCATGAGCGGCGACATCTGGGCCACCAGCCGCCCGGGCGAAGGCAGCACCTTCATCTGCGAGATCCCTTTCGCGCTCCCGTCGCACACCCATCACAGCCAGCGCCCCAAGCCCACCGTCTTCGACGCGGGCCTCGCCGAGGCCCATCCCCTGCGCATCCTCGTCATCGACGACAGCGCGATGAACCAGCTCGTCGCCTGCCGCATGCTCACCAAAATGGGCTACACCCCCGTCGTCGCCACGGGCGGCCGCCAGGGTCTCGAGCTCGCCCACGCCAGCCCGTTCGACCTGCTCCTCATCGACCTTCAGATGCCCGATGTCGACGGCTACGATGTGCTCCGCACCATCCGCGAGCGCACGGCCGGCGGCCCCGGCCCCCGCTGTGTCGCGATGACCGCCAACGCCCTCCACGAGGACCGCGACAAGTGCCTCCACGCCGGTTTCGACGCCTTCCTCGCCAAGCCGTTCACCTCCGCCGAGCTCAAGCAGCAGCTGCTCGAAACCGTTCCGCTCGATCGCACACCGCCCGCCGCGGCCCCCGGGCTCGCGGCCGCCCGTCTCCGCTTCCGCATGCCCGACGATCCTCCAGCGTCCGGCCCCGTGCCGCCCACCGACCAAGTCCTCCTGCAGGCGCTGTTGGAGCACCTGCCCGACCTCGTCTACTACAAGGACCGCGACAGCCGCTTCCTCCGTGTCAGCCGCGCCTTCGCCGAACGCGTCGGCATGGCCCCCGCGGCCATGGTCGGCCTAAGCGATTTCGACCTCTACACTGCGGAGCACGCCCAGCCCGCCTTCGACGCCGAGCAGCGTATCATAGCCAGCGGACAGCCCCTGATCGACCTCCAGGAGAAGGAGACCTGGCCCGACGGCCGGGTGACGTGGGTTTCCACCAGCAAGGTCCCCTTCCGGGACCCCTCCGGAGCGATCATTGGCACCTTCGGCATCTCGCGCGATATCACCATCCAGAAGCTCGCCGAGGAGGAGTTCCGCCGCAGCGAGGCCACTTTGCGCGGACTCCTCGCGGCCGTCCCCATCGGCATCGCGCTCCTTCACGACCGCACCATCCTCACCGTCAACCCCAGGATGGTCCAGCTGGGCGGCTACTCCCCTCCGGAACTGCGCGGGATGAGCACCCAGAGGCTCTACGCCGACGAGGCCGAATACCGGCGCGTCGGCACCCTGCTCTACGGCGAGTTCCGCGACCGGCCGCTCCACTCCGCCATCACCCGTTGGCGCCGCAAGGACGGCACCTGGATGGACGTCGAGCTCGCCGCCGCCCCGCTCGACCCCGCCCAGCCCTCCGGCGACATCGTCGTCACCGCCATCGACATCACCGAGCGTATCCGCTCCGAGGCGCAACAGAAGGAGCTGCAGACCCAGCTCGACCTCGCCAAGAAGCTCGAGTCCATCGGCCGCCTCTCCGCCGGCATCGCCCACGAGATCAACACCCCCGGCCAGTTCGTCGCCGACAACCTCCGCTTCCTCGCCGAATCCGCTGCCGCGCAGCGGCTCCGCCTCGCCGCCGCCACCGTCCCCGCGCTGCAGGAGCCGCTCGCCGCCCTCGCCGCCGCCGAGGAGAAGAGCGAACTCGATTTTCTCCGGCAGGAGCTGCCCCGCTGCATCGGCCAATCCCTCGACGGCATGGCCCGCATCGCCCGCATCGTCGGCGCGCTGAAGGACTTCGCCCACCCCGAGGCGGCCGGCCGCACGCCTGCCAGTTTGGCCCGCCTCATCGAAACTGCCGCCGCCGTCTCTCGCCACGAGTGGAAATACGTCGCCGACCTCGTCACCGAGCTCGATCCCGCCCAACCCGATGTCCCCGTCGTCGTCGACGAGATCAACCAGCTCCTCCTCAACCTCATCATCAACGCCGCCCAGGCCGTCGCCGCCGCCCTCAAACCGCGTGGCGAGGCGAAGGGCCGCATCGCGCTCCGCACCCACACCACCGATACCCACGCCATCGTCGAGATCGAGGACAACGGCACCGGCATCCCCCCCGAGGTCCAGCCGCACCTCTTCGAGCCCTTCGTCACCAGCCGCGGCGCCGCCGTCGCCTCCGGCCAGGGGCTGCACGTCGTCCACAACATCGTCCGTCGCCATGGCGGTCGGATCGAGTACGATACCGCGGCCGGCCGCGGCACCACCTTCCGGATCCTGCTCCCGCTCCAACCGCCGACCGCCCCGGCCGCCTCGCCATGAACAACCGTATCCTCTTCGTCGACGACGACCCCAACCTCCTCGCCGCCCTCGCCCGCAGCCTGCGCAAGCTCTTCACCTTCGACACCGCCCTGTCCGGCGCCGAGGCCCTCCAGAAGCTCGACCGCGACGGCCCCTACGCGGTCGTCGTCGCCGACCAGACCATGCCCGGCATGAGCGGTGTCGAGCTTCTGGAGACAGTCCGCGAACTCGCCCCCGACACCGTCCGGCTCATGCTCACCGGTAACGCCGACCAGAAGTCGGCCGTCGAGGCCGTCAACCGCGGCGCCGTCTTCCGCTTTCTCAACAAGCCCTGCCCGCCCGAAACCCTCGTCCCCGCCCTCGAGACCGCGCTCAAGCAGCACGAACTCGTCGTCACCGAACGCGAGCTCACCGAGGGCACCCTCTCCGGCAGCGTCCAGGTTCTCTCCGAGGTCCTCGGCATGATCGCCCCCGACATCCTCGGCCGTGGCCAGCGCCTGCGCGAAGCCATGGGCACCTTCGCGCGCCACCTCCACCTCGAACCAGTCTGGGAATACGAGGTCGCCGCCGGCCTCGCCCTCCTCGGCTACGCCTCCCTGCCCGTCATCATCCTGCGCAAGATCGCCGCCGGCACCGACCTCGAATCCGACGAAGCCGAGATCCTCCGCCACACGCCCGAGGTCGGCTACAACCTCGTCTCCACCATCCCCCGCTTCGCCACCGTCGCCCAGATGATCCTCTACCAGGGCAAGGACTTCACCGGCACCGGCGTCCCGGCCGACTCCGTGGCCGGCGAGGAGATTCCCATCGGCGCGCGCATGCTGCGCATCCTCAACGACCGGCTCACCCTCGAGCTCGATGGCGTCGTCAAGCAGAACGCCCTCATCGCCCTGCGCGAGCGCCGCGGTTCCTACGACCCCGCCCTCGTCGAGAAATGCTTCGAGTGTTTCCCCACGTTCCTCTCCAACGCCCTCTCCTCCGAGATCCCCGTCGTCTACCGCCACCTCGACCAACTCGCCCCCGGCCAGGTCCTCGTCTCCGAGATCAAGCTGGCCAACAACGTCGTGCTCGTCGCCGCCGGCGAACGCCTCACCAAGATGGTCATCCAGCGCATCCGTAATGCCGCG
>JAGVUB010000096.1 GCA_019136515.1 Verrucomicrobiota bacterium | reverse complement strand
ATCATCCCGAGAAACGCGGCCCCGAGCAGGGAGCCGGTGGCATAGCTGAGCACCGCGGTCTTTAGACGGGTCGAAAACTCGCGCCTCACCCGAAACAGGACGCCGGCGACGAGCACGGCGCCGACGCTGCCGAGCAGGGAAAAGAGGAGGATAAGCGCGAGGGTCATGGGCGAGCGCGCCACTAGTTGTTGCAGACGGTAAAGGACTGCTGCGTTCGCCGGTCAGAATTGCGACAACAGACCGACGCGGACGCGCCGGCCGGGGGCGGTGAAGCCGATGGCCTCCGCGTAGCGCTGGTCGAGCGCGTTGTCGAGGGCGGCGGTAAGCGCGCAGTGCTTGGTCATCCTCCAGCGGGCGGAGAGGTCCGCCCGCGCCCAGCCGCCGACCAAGCGAGCCCCGGTCGGCTTCGCGGAATCCGGGAGGTCGCTGCTGGCCGTGAGCCGGGCTTCGAGCACGAAGGTGGGCACCGGTGTCCACGTGGCGGAGACTCCGCCGCGCCACTCCGGGCGGCAACGCAGGCGTTCGCGGCCGGGCGTGCTGTGTCCGTTCGTGTAGGTGAGCGTGCCGCCGACCGCGAGGGTGTCGCAGGGCCGCCAAGTCGTGGTGAGCTCGGCTCCCCGGCTGTGGATGCCGCTGCGGTTGACGAGACGCCCGAGCACCGGGTCGTAGTCGACGCCGTCGCGGATACGGGAGGCGAAGCCGGTGAGATCGACGAGCAGGCGCCCCTCGGCGAAGGCCTGCCGCAGGCCGGCATCAAGCGAGCGCGCGCGCTCGGGTTTCAGCTCCGGATCGCCGACGAGCGGGTTGGCGAGGGCGTAGAAGCTGGCGGGCTTGAAGGACGTGCCGGCGTTGACGCGCCACTGGGTGGCGGACCCAATCAGGCCGAACAGGCCGGCGCGGTAGGTGCCGCGGGTTGCGCCGGTGTCGTAATGATCGACGCGGGCTCCACCGACCAGGGTCACGGACGGGAGGAGCTTGCCGCTGGTCTCGGCGTAGGCACCGAGCCGATCCCGGTCGGTGGCGTAGGCGGTGGGCAGGATCATCGCACCGTAGTCGATTGAGCCGTTGCTGGTCCCCTGTTCGCGCTGGGCGTCGACACCCACGGCGGTGGCCCAGCCCGAAAGGTTGTGTTCGTACCCGAGCGAGGCGCGATAGCGGCGCAGGCGGGTGTCGTCGGTGCTGGGGGGCACGGCGTCGTAGGGGTTGTCGGCGGGCGGGAGGACGCCGGGCGAGCCGACCGTGGCCTCAAACTGGGCGGCATCGGCGCTGGCAGTCCAGCGCCCGGCACCGGCTTCGCCATCGAGGCGGACGGACCCGGCGGTCTGCCGGTTCTCGCGATGCTCGAGGTCGCGTAGCACGGCGTATTCGATCCCTCCGCTCTCGTCGGGAAACGAGTCGGCCTCATGCCGCAGGTGCCAGAGTGAAACCTGGAGATTGGTCGAGCCGAGTCGCGTGGCGAATGCGCCCCGGGCGACGCGGCGTTCGGCGCGGCTGCCGGCGGCCAAGGAACCGTCGTCGGCGCCGGCGACGCCGACGTGGAGGGAGGATGCTCCGTCGCCGAGCACACGACTGGCCCCCAGAGCAGCCCGGCGGAAATCGGTCCCGCCAGCATCGACCAGCATGGCGGCTTCGTTGGTCGGGGCGGATTGGCCGCCGAGGTGGAGTGCGCCGGCAAGGATGTCGGGGCCGTAGCGGACGGAGGCGGCGCCGGAAACGACGGCGGCCGAGCGCAGCAGGGCCGGCTCAAGCGTCGCGAGATCGACGGCGCCGCCGCGGTTGTTGGTCGGATCGTTGAGAGGGATGCCGTCGAGGAAGACGGCCGTGTGGTTCTCCTCGCCGCCGCGTAGGTAAAGGGTGGAACGGCCACCGGGACCGCCGGGCTGGTCGACGACGAGACCGGGGACCGAGTGGAGCAGGCCCGCGAGATCGGTGGCGGGCAGCGCCGCCGCGTCGGCGGTGACGATGCGCACGGAGGCGGCACGTTCGTCGGCGCCGGAGGGATGGGCGAGGACCGGGAACGGGTCCAGCAGCACGACCGGCGTGGCGGCGGACTGGGCCAGCGCGGAGCCGAGCGCGAGGACGGTGAGCGGGAGAAGGGGGCGTAATGAATTCATGGGACTTGGGTTGCGCCTCGCGGTGGTCGCGCCGCAGCCGTCGCCCGGGCCTCGGCCGGGGAGGAAGCGGCCGACGACCCCAGGCACGGCCCGGTGGCGTTCAGGGATTCGGCTTCCGGGAGGCCAGCGCGCGGGTCGAGATCTCCTCGCGTAGGCGCCTCAGGAACTCGGTCGCCGGGAGTTGCCCTTCGTCGCCCCGCGCCCGCGAACGCACGCTGATGGTCTGCGCCTCGGCCTCCTTGGCGCCGAAGACGAGCGAGTAGGGGACCTTCTCGATCTCGGCGCGACGAATCTTCGCCCCGAGTTTCTCGTTGTGCTCGTCGAGCGCGACCCGGATGCCGGCCTCGCGGAACCGGGCTAGGAGCGCACGTCCATAGTCCGCGACCTTGTCGGAGATCGGGATGAGGCGCACCTGCTCCGGGGCGAGCCAGACCGGGAAGTCGCCGGCGAAGTGCTCGATCAACACGCCGACGAAACGCTCCATCGAGCCGAACGGCGCGCGGTGGATCATCACGGGGCGGTGCGGCTGGTTGTCGGCGCCGTTGTAGGTGAGGTCGAAGCGGATCGGGAGGTTGTAGTCGACCTGCACGGTGCCGAGTTGCCACTCGCGGCCGATCACGTCCTTCACGACGAAGTCGATCTTCGGCCCGTAGAAGGCGGCCTCGCCGGGCTCCTCGTTGAAGGGCACGCCGAGCGTCTTCGCTGCTTCGCGACACGCCGTCTCGGCCTTGTCCCAGTTCTCGGCGGTGCCGGTGTACTTGGCGGAGTTCGGGTCGCGCAGGCCCACGCGCACGCGGTAGTCGGTCAGGCCGAGGGTGGTGAACACGGTCTTCACCAGCGCAAGGCAGCCGAGCACTTCCGGGCCGACCTGGTCCTCGGTGCAGAAGAGGTGGGCGTCGTCCTGGGTGAAGCCGCGCACGCGCGTCATGCCGTTGAGCTCGCCGGACTGCTCCCAGCGGTAGACGGTGCCGAACTCGGCCAGGCGCACGGGGAGATCCCGGTAGCTGTGCGGCTGGGACGCATAGATCTTGATGTGGTGCGGGCAGTTCATCGGCCGCAGCAGGAAACCTTCGAGCAGGGTCTCGGGGTCTTTCGTGCGTTCGGCCGGGATGACCTCGCGGCCGGCGCGGCGGTTGATCTCCGCCCGGAAGCTTTCGGAGACGGCGTCGAGGCGCGCGCTCATCTCGGCGCAGGAACAGCCCTCGTGCGCGATGTGCGCGAGCTGGTCGGGGTCGACGATGGCCGGGAACTGCGACTCCTTGTAGTAGGGAAAGTGCCCGGACGTCTTGTAGAGCGCCAGTTTGCCGATGTGCGGGGTGAAGACCTGCGAGTAGCCCTGTTTCTGGAGCTCCTCCAGGATGAAGGTCTGCAACTCCTGCCGGATGACCGAGCCCGCGGGAGTCCAGAGGATGAGGCCTGGTCCGACGTCCTCGTCGACGACGAAGAGCTTAAGCTCCCGGCCGAGCTTACGGTGGTCGCGCTGCTTGGCCTGTTCGAGGCGTTCGAGGTGTTGCGCGAGCTCCTCCTTGGTCGGGAACGCCGTGCCGTAGATACGCTGGAGCTGCGCGTTCTTCTCGTCGCCGCGGTGGTAGGCGCCGGCGATGGAGAGCAGCTTGAACGCCTTCACCTGCTTGGTGTACCGCACGTGCGTGCCGGCGCATAGGTCGATGAACTCGCCGTTCTGGTAGAACGAGATCGCCTCGCCCTCGGGGATGTCGGCGAGGCGCCCGAGCTTGTAGCGCTCCTGTCCCATCTTCCCGATGATGTCGAAGGCCTCGGCGCGCGAGACCTCCTTCCGGAGGAACGGCTGGTTTTCGTCGATGACCTTCTTCATCTCCGCCTCGAGCGTGGCGAGGTCCTCGGCCGTGAGTTTGTGCTCGAGGTCGACGTCGTAGTAGAAGCCGCTTTCGGTCGGCGGGCCGATGTCGAGCTTGGCGTCGGGGAAGACGCGCAGCAGCGCCGTGGCCAGGATATGCGAACACGAGTGGCGGATTTCTTCGAGCGGGGTCATGGAGTTTGCGGTGATTGCAGAGCGGAAAAGGTGGGGCGCGAGGCGAGGCGCGCTCGCCGGCGGCGTCAGCCGACGGAGCCGGACATCTCCAGCTCGATGAGTTTGCGGATCTCCAGCGAGTACTGGAGGGGGAAACGCTGCACGAGGTCGTTGACGAAGCCGTTCACGCTCAGGCTGCGCGCGGTCTCCTCGGGCAGGCCGCGCTGGCGCATGTAGAAGATCTGCTCCTCGTCGAGCCGGGAGACGCTGGCCTCGTGCTGGGAGATGTTGCCGGTGCCGCGCACCTGGATCGCCGGATACGTGTCGGTGCGGCTGGCCTTGTCGAGCAGGAGGGCGTCGCATTCCGTGTGGTTGAAACAACCATGGACGGTGGTGGGCATGTCGACCCAACCGCGGTAGCCGGCGCGGCCGCTGCCCAGGCTCACGCTCTTCGAGGTGATCGTGCTGGAGGTGCGCGGCGCGCGGTGGAGCATCTTCGCCCCGGAGTCGTGGTGCTGGCCGCTGCGGGCGACCGAGATCGACACCGCCTCGGCGGAGGCGCCCTCGCCTTCGAGCAGCGCGCACGGGTACTTCATCGTGAGCCGGCCGCCGACGTTGCAGTCGATCCACTGCACGGAGGCGCCGGCGGCGAGCCGGGCGCGCAGCAGCGCCAGATTGAAGACGTCGGGCTTCCAGTTCTGGAGCGCCACGTAGTTGAGCTTCGCATTCCGCCCGAGCACGAACTCGCCCACCGAGCAGTGCAGCGACGCCCCGGGCCGCGAGGCGGAGGTGCAGCTCTCGAAGAAGGTCACCTCCGCGCCCTCGCCGGCGACGATGAGCGTGCGGCCGAACTGGCTGCTGCCGCCGCCCTGCAGGTGCATGAAACATTTCAGCGGCGCGGTGACCTTCACGCCCGGCGGCACATACACGAAGGAGCCGCCGGAGAACACCGCGGCGTTGAGGCGGGTGAAGGCGTTCTCGTCGCGCCCGATGACCGAGCCGAAGTGCGGCCGGAAGAGCTCGCCGTATTCGGTGAGTCCGCGCGTGGAGTCGACGAAGACCACGCCGGCCCGCGCCCACTCCTCGTGGAGCGAGCCGTGCACGACCTCGCCGTCGATCTGCGCCTGCGCGCCGCCGAGAAACTCGTTCTCCTCGCGCGTCACGCCGAGGGCGTCGAGCGCGGCGCCGGTGGCGTCGGCGCGGCCCGGACTGCTCCGGCGGGCCTTGGCCGGGGCACGGTAGTAGTGGAGGGCGTCCCACGGCAGCTCCGCCAGCGCGGTGGGGGCCCAGACGGGCGTGCGCTCGACGGCCTGGAAAGCGCGCAGCGCCTCCAAGCGCTGCGCGCGGATCCATGATGGCTCACCCTTGCAGTCGGAAAGGTACTCGATGGTGCGCTCGCGCAGGCCGGCACCGGCATCGCGCTCGTCGGGCAGGAGCGCCACGGGGGCGCCGCTGGCGATTTCCGGGATCTCCTCGGCCGCGGTCGTTGTTTCGCTCATGAGCGCACCTCCTCGGCGCGACAGGCGACCAGACCGTCCTCGATGGCGGCTCCGTCGAGGTCGCACCCGATGAAGACCATCCGCGATTCGCGCGGCTCGTCGCCCCACTTGCGGCCGAGACCGGCCTGGAAACGGCCGTGCACTCCGTGGAAGACCAGGCGTTCGTCGACTCCGGCGAGCGCCACCACTCCCTTCGCCCGGTAGAGCACCGCGGCGTGTTCCTCGATGAATCCCTCCAGCCAGGTGCGGAAGCGCGCGAAGTCGTGCGCGGCATCGGTGCGCACGGCGACCGTCTCGATCTCGTGCTCGTGGCGATGCTCCGACGCGGGCGTCTTGCGCTCGGCCGGCGTGGTACCATGCGCGCAGCCCGTCACACCCTGCTCCACGCGTGCGAGATCGAAGCCGCCGAGGTCGAACAGTTCCGCCACCGGCGCCTGCGCGTTCTGCACGGTGTAGAGGCGGGC
>JAGVUB010000044.1 GCA_019136515.1 Verrucomicrobiota bacterium | reverse complement strand
CGAGGCCACCCGCGCCATCCGCCAGGCCGAGGCCACCGGCGCCCTCACCGGCCACATCCCCATCATCGCCATGACCGCCAACGCCCTCACCGGCGACCGCGAGACCTGCCTCGCCGCCGGCATGGACGACTACGTCGCCAAACCACTGACACCGGAAGCCGTCTCGGCTGTCCTGGCCCGCCACCTGGACTCCCGCCAAGCAGTCCCGACCCCGTCACCTCGCGAATGATCACGCCTCGCGCTAAGCCAGGGAACGTTCAAGCAATCCGCCAAGCTACCGATTGAGAGCCAGAACCATGTACGCCCCACGCCCCGCCCACCCGCCCCGCTACACCACGGGGATCGGTCTGTTCACCGCGATTGCCTTCCTGCTGGTGCTCGCTGTTGTCCCGTCGTCGGCGCAGACCAGCCTGTCCGCCCCTCCGGCCGGCACCATCGAGACCGGCGTGCCCAACTTCGTCGTGCTCGGCCCGGAGGCGCTCGGCCTCTCGGCCGCGCCAGATCGCCATCGGCGACGGCGTACGCTGGGAGGTCTTCAATCAAAACAAGGACAACGAGCAGCCTCTCCTCGGGGCCGCCACCCTGATCACCGATGCCACCGGGCAGCTTTTCACCGGGCTGGGCGACAACATCGGCCGAGTGGAATTCACCGATCTAGGCAGCTGGTACGCCGACACCGCAGCGACCTATCCGAGCGCAAAGGGCAACGTCCATCCCGGCCTCGCCCGTGTCGCGCCGCTCAACGGTGAATGGTACTGGTTCGGCAGCAGCGGCACCATCGCCACCTGGAAGCCGGGCAGCCCCATCGTGCCGATCGGCTCGGTCAACGTCGTGAGCCACCTCTTCGCCTTCGATCGCAACACCTATGTGGGCGATGCCACCGACGGACAGATCTATCGCCAAACTCCCAACGGGCTCGCACCGGTGCTTCCCAAAGACAGCACCGGCACCGATTACGCCGTCGTCGGCAGCGCCCCGGCCGCCGATGGCCGCCTGCTTCTCGCCACCGCCCAACAAGGCCTGCAGTACTTCGACGGCCATTCGCTCACCCGCGCGCCGAGTCCGGCGATCACCGCCAACCACCGGATCAACGCGCTCCAGCAGGTCGCTGGGGATTCCTATGTCCTCGCCGTGGAAAACTTCGGCCTGTTCTTCCTCGACCGTCAGCTGCGGGTCGTCCAAGTGCTCGACCGCAGCAACGATCACCGCCTCGCCCATGTGCGTCGCCTCGTCCTCGGCACCGCCGGCGACCTGTGGGCCGTGCTCAGCGCCGGCATCGCCCGGATCGACTTTCCCTCGCCGGTCTCGCGCATCGAACCGCTCGTCGAGGCGGGGGTTTCATTCGCGCTGCCCGCCCGGCACAAAGGCCAGCTCTGGCTCTGTGCCGACGGCGTTGCCCAGCGCGGCGTCTACGACGACCAGAACCGGTTGCTCCAGTTCACCCCCGATTCCCCGCCCAACCGCAGCGTCTCCAGCCTCATCACCGATCCCGCCGATAACCGGCTCATCGCCAGCACCGACGTGGGACTTTTCCAACGCATGGAGGCCCACTGGGAGCTCATGGTCTCCGGCCCGCCCTGGATGCGCGCCTTCCCGTTGCCAGGAACCCCCACCCGCCTGCTCTACACCGCCGCCGATGAGATCGGCTGGGTGCGCGAGACCCCCTCGGGCTTCGTTCGCGAATCCGTCCCAGCCCCCGGGCTGGGCACCACCTTTGGAGGGCGACGCCAACCTCGACAACAACTGGATCCAGATCTTCCTGCTGCACGGGGAGGTGCGCATCACCGTCTCCGGTCGCGTCATGCGCTATGACACCGCCCAAAGGCGCTTTGTCCTCGATGAGGAGTTCCACCGCCGCTACGTCGACCAGGAGGGCAGCATCGGCTCTCGCTGCATGTACGACAAGGACGGCCGCCTCTGGTTCGTGTCCGCCGGCGACCTCAAGCTCTACGATGGCGACCGCGCGCTCTCGATCGACAGTCTC
Source organism: Verrucomicrobiota bacterium (assembly GCA_019136515.1). Taxonomy (GTDB): domain Bacteria; phylum Verrucomicrobiota; class Verrucomicrobiia; order Opitutales; family Opitutaceae; genus CAJCBL01. The sequence continues at coordinate 338 of JAGVUB010000044.1, read as the reverse complement.
TACGGCCAACGCCCCTATTTCATCATCCCTCAGGAGGACGGAGTGGTCTGGCTCCACCGCGGCGGTTTCATCACCCGCTACGACCCCGCCGTCAGCGCCCTGCCCGAGCCCACACCGCGCGCCCTCATCACCCGCGTGCAACTCACCGCTGACGACCGGACCATCTACCCCACCGGCGGGAGCATCCCCGCCATCCCGTTTGCCTCCAACTCCCTCGCAATCCATTTCTGCGCAGCAGGAACACCGGTGAACGTTCCCCTCGTCTTCGAGACGATGCTCGAAGGCTCGTCCTCCGGCTGGACCCCCGCCGGCTCGACCGGCTCCGCCACGTTCAGCCG
>JAGVUB010000185.1 GCA_019136515.1 Verrucomicrobiota bacterium | reverse complement strand
GCCGTTGCGGAAGGTGATGATGCACTCGAGCCCGTGGGCGACGCGGCGGGCCGCCACGCGCTCGATCGAGTCGAGGGCGATGCGGTGGCAGAGGTCGACCTGCTCGGCCACGAGGGCGAACGGGTAGGCGACGTCGACCAGAAGCTTGTCGGAGGTGACCGTGAGCTCGACGCGGCGGGCGATGCCGCCGAGTTGCGTGATCAGACTGCGATGGGAATAACCGGAGGCGTGGCGCTCCTTGTGGACGACGGGTTCGGCGGTGGTGAGGAGCACGACGGCTCCGGCGGCGAAAAAGACCCAGTGGGGCATGGGGCGTGTGGGGTTGGGGTCCACAAATTCGGAAGAACTTAGCGCCGGCAGGCAAGCCCGCAGCAGGCCTGGATTTTGGGTTTATTTTTGAACGCTCGCCGCGGAGGCCATGGTGAGCTGCCATCGCGCCGGCGTGGTTGCATACGAAAAAGGCGCCCGCGGACGGGCGCCCCTGTTCTGAGGACGGGGAGCCGGGTGGGCGGCTACTTCGCCTCGCGGATCTGGATCTCGCCGTTCATCGTCGTCGCACGAATCTCGACACCGCCGCCGTTGAGCGTGCCGGTCACGACCTGGCCGCCGAAGGCCGGGAAGGTGGGCACGTGCGGCACCTTGGGCGCCTTGGGCGGTTTTGGTGCGGACGGGGGAGTGCCCGGCGACGGGGCCGCCGCCTCTCCTTCCTTTTCCGGACCGGACGTGCCGGCCGTCGCGTGCCGGGCGCCACCCATCGCCTCGCGGGCGATGGTGTGGGCCATGTCGATCGCCACCCCGGCCGCCTCGAGTCCGGCGCGGAGTCCGCCCATGCCGGGGAACTCGCCCGGTGCGGCGGTCTCGGCTTTCGTGACGAAAACCTTCTCGTCGAGGTCGGTCGCGACCGTGCCGTTCTGGGCGCGGAGGCGGAAGCTGGCCTTGGCGGAGACGGGCAGGCGGAGCACGATCTTGCCGTTCATCGACGAGAACGAGTGCGACTTGCCCGCGGGCAGGACCGAGTAACGGGCGGAGATCTCGCCGTTCATCGTGTCGACGGCCACGCCGCCGCCGATGTTCTCGAGGGTGACCGGGCCGTTGAGGTTGCTGATCTCGATGTCGCCGGTGATGTCGCGCACGGTGGCGCTGCCGTTGATCGCAACCTTCACGAACACCGCGGTGTCGCGCGGGACGGTGACCTCGAAGTCGGCGCCGCCGGAGAAGAGCGAACCGGAGTCCTGGGTCAGGTAGACGACGTTGTCGCGCTCGGTGAGGTTGAACGAGTTGGTGGCGGCGATGACGCGCAACCCGTCTTCGCGCCGGGTCTCCTGCGGCGCGATGTCGCGGCTGGAGCGTACGGTGACGCCGGAGACGTCGGCCCCGAGGACGGAGATCTGGCCGTGCATGGCCTCGATGCGGACGGTGTGGGGCGCATCGGGTCGGCTGAAGGCGATCGAGGCGGTGTTGACCCCGTTCTCGGCGCTGTGCGCCGCAGGGAGGCTGGCGGCCATCGCGAGCAGGATCGCGACTCGGAGGTGGGTGATGGGAATGAGTTTCATGGTTTGGTGAGGGTTGGGCGGCGGGCCGTCACAGGAGCTGGACGAGGCCGTTGGTGGCGGCGGCGCGGACGGTGGAGTTGACGGAGGGATCGTGGGCGAGGGTTTCGAACTGCTGTTGCGCCTCGGTGGCCTTGGCGGTCGCGAGGAAGTCGATCATCGCCACCTGCACGATGGGGGAGGTCTCGCGTGTCAGCGCGGCGAGCACGCCGGCGCGGATGGTGGGATCGGCGGCGTGAGGGTAGAGCGAGTCGAGTGCGGAGAGGCGGACGTTGATGTTCGGGTCCTGCGCCAGGGCGCCGAGCAGCTGCGCCAAGCCGGTTGCGCTGGCGGTGTCGGTGGCGAGCACGGCGTGGACGCGGTCCGAGGCCGGTTGGCGGTCGAGCGCGGTGTAGGCGACGAGGCGGGTGACGGCGTCGACCTGCTGGCGCAGCGCGGCGAGGTCGGCGTCGCGCTCGCGGCGCGTCTGGACCAGGAGCGTGCCGCCGATGGCGCAGGCGACGAGCAGCGCGGCGGCGGCGAATTGGGCGAGCGGGCTGGCGGGGAGCCATTCGGCGCGGAGGCGCGCGAGGCCGCGGCGCACCGGTGCGAATACGCCGGGCTCGCGTTGGGCGGCGAGGTGGGTGTCGAGCATCGCGTAGAAGTTGCGCCGGAGGTTCTCGGTCGGGACCGGGACCGGCACGCGGGAGAGCTGTCGGTCGAGCTCCTGGAAATCGGCCCAGGCGCGCTGGCAGTCGAGACAGGTGCGGAGGTGCGCGCCGAGGGCCTGAGCGCGTTCGGGGCTGAGGCGGTTCGCGCGGTACTCGAGGAAGTCTTCCTGGAAGGAGGCGCAGGTCATGGCGGAGAGGTGTTGGTGGTGGAGCGGAGGGCGGGCCCGGGGCGGCGGTCAGTTCGTCGGGCCCCTCCGGAGACGGTGGTAGCGGTCGCGCAGCGCACAGAAGGCGCGGTGCACGCGGACCTTCACGGCGCCGACGGTGGTATCGAAGAGCCGCGCGATCTCGTCGTGCGACAGTCCCTGGAAACGGGTGAGCACGAGGAGTTCGCGTTGTTCGTGGGTGAGGGCGGCGAGGGCGCGGTCGAGCAGGGCGAGGTCGTCGGCGGTGGCGACCCGGGCGGCGGGCGACGGCGAATCATCGGGAAGGTCCGCCCACCCCGGCTCGGTCTCGTCCGTGGCGGGGTGGAGTTGGCGTCCGCGGCGGGAGGCGAAATGGTCGGCCGCGACCATGCGAGCCAAGTGGTAGATCCACGCGGAGAACTTCCCTTCGTCGCGGTAGGTGTGGCGGTATTTCAGGATACGGTAGAAGACCATCTGCACGAGGTCTTCGCTCGCATCGCGGTCGCGGGTGAGGTGGACGAAGAAACCGTACAGCGGCCCGTGGTGGCGCGCGAAGAGGTCGCCCAGTTTGCGCAGGTCGCCGGTGCGCACGGCGAGCATCAGGTCATGGTCGGAGCTTTCCATGCGGTCGGCCGGAGGAGGCGGCGCAGGCGGCGGGCTGGCGGGGCGGACGCGGAGGTTGGTGGCGGCGGCGATCACGGTCTTCGGACGACAGGGACGATGTCATCCGGGAAAACCGGGATCGGCGGAAAAGGTTACAGGGGAATCGGCGCCGCCGGGCCGGCGCGGTGCCGTGGCGCATTCAGCGCGGCGTGGTGAGGCGGCGGAGGTTGTCGCACACGATGGCGGCCGCGACAGCGGCGTTGAGCGATTCGGCGCGGCCGTAGGCGGGAATCGTCACGCGCTGGGTGAGCGCGGCCTTCACGCCGGCGGAGAGCCCACGGCCCTCGCTGCCGACGACGATGATCGCGGCGGGCGGCGCGGCGAGCGTGTGCACAGCGGCGCCGTCGAGATCCATGCCCAGCACGGGGACGCCGGCGGAGGCGAGCACGGCAGGCAGATCCACACGGTGGATCTCGGCGCGGGCGAGCGAGCCCTTGCTCGCGTTGACGACCTTCTGGGAGAACGGATCGGCGCAGCCCTCGCCGAGGAGCACGCGCTCGAAGCCGTACCAATCGGCGATGCGCAGGATGGTGCCCACGTTGCCCGGATCCTGCACGGCATCGAGCGCGAGCGTGTAACCGACCTGCAACTGCGCGAGATCCAGCGGCGCGGCCGCGGGGCGGGTGAGCACGGCGAGGATCGACGACGGCGAGGGCAGGTGGCTGATGCGCGCCATCTCGGCCTCGGTCGTCTCGTGGAAGGTGTAGGGCTCCTCGTGCGCGGAGGCGTCGCGTTTCCAGCCGGCCCACTCGGGCGTGACGTAGAGGTCGCCGGTGAAGTGCCCGAACTCGACGAACTCGCGCACGGCCTTGTCGCCCTCGACGAGGAACACGCCCTCGTCGCGGCGGAAACGTTCGTCGTCGCGCAGGCGTTGGAGGCGTTTGATCTCGGCGGCGGGGAGCATCGGCGCGAGCGAAGCGCGGCGGCGGCGCGATGGCGAGCCCGGGGTTTTCGGGGCGCGGCGCTGCGACCCCACCCGCTGGTCCGGCAAACCCGAGACCACCGCCGATGGCGGCGTCGACGACGCCACGCCACGCGGTTTCACCGGACACGAGATGCTCGACGACTTAGGCCTCGTTCACATGAACGGCCGCATCTACGACCCGCTCCTGGGCAGGTTCCTGTCAGCGGACTTGATCGTGCAGAACCCCACAAGCCTCCAGTGCTTCAATCGGTACAGCTACGTAATGAACAATCCGCTGTCGTTGACTGACCCGAGTGGATTCTCTGCGGAGACCGAGGAGCAGAGAAAGGCGCGATTGGCCGCAGAAGCGAATGCGCGAGGCCAAATCATCTCAGAGCGCGGCATCTTGGGGTATATCGTTGCAGGGGAATCCGCCCAGTCTATGATCTCAAACGCCGGTAACTCCGCAGTCTCGCAGATGGCATCGTCGGACACGGCCCCGCTGGTGGTCTTTCGGCCACCGAATCGGTTAGGAATCTCTATCGACCTTGAACGGAACGATGGTGCAGCCGACTTGCAGGGTGAGACTGCACTGCTCGAAGATCGCATAGACCCTATCGAAAATACTGATGAGGGAGGGGGGATTCCGAGCATTGTCGCTAATGACTCCGATGATCCTCGGGGAGCAGTAAGGCTCCCGGATGTGCTCGTTAAGGCCCCTTGGGCTGGGCCAACCGTTCAGGAGCCGATCGATGGAGTCAATTACGCGGCAGAAGTCGCGGAGTTCAACGTTGGGCTTCTAACTGGAACTAGAGCACAAGAACTAGCGAGACAAGCCGCACAAGGGGGCGAACGACCCTCATTCCGAGGGGTCAATAGGCAGCAGTTGCAGGCGATTGCGCATAAGGGAACGATGAATGCAGACAAACTTGCTCAGTTGGGAAAGATTAGTACGCGTGTCGGACTCGTCGCTAGTGCCTTGTTCGCAGTGAATGAGGTAGGTAGCACTCGGGGGTCTGATCGCGGTTGGGTCAAGTTCGGCGTTGCTGGGGCTTCGACAGCTATTGGTCTCACCTGTCCCCCGGCAGGAATCGCCTTAGCTACAGTCGAGATGTGTGGCGGGTTCAATTGGCTTTATGATTTGTGCGATAATAGTCCTGCGTGGTAATCGTTCACTTGGTTCTCTTGAACTATGGATTTCCTATTCTACTCTTTGTTTACTGCATTTAGGTTCAACGGTGTGAAAAACGCTGCTGAGTGGGCGGTGGCATTTATCTTTTGTATATTCGGTTCAAATGGGCTGGTGCTGCTTACGTTGTTACAGTTTGCGCTTTCTCCTCGCGCTGAGTTGATTCGGATTCCGAATGTTTTTATAGCAGTTTCTGCCATTGCTTGGGTTGCTTGGGCGTTCTGGTATTATGTAATCATGGAGAATAATATCAGGATTATTAGGGAAAGGGGTGGCGAAAAAAGAGACTCTATGTATAATAAGTGGGGTGTTTTAATGATACTGGAGGCACTATTTGTTCCGATTATTTACGTGCTTCCGATTATGCTCTCCGCGGATTGAATGGTGTGATCTGGGCTGATAGGGGACACTTAATCCGGGACGGATTGAAGGGGACACGTCGCGACAATTGGCAAGGTAACCAAATAGCGGAGCCAAGCGGCACACGGCGCGCCCGTCGTCCTCGCGTTGCTGTGCCGGGCCTAATTGACGTCGGCGTTTTGGCCGAAGTGACGTCGTAGCTTTTTCGGGCCGTTTACCGCGCTGACATCCGAAAAGGTGGCTGCGCCAATCGTAGGTTTTGTGCGTGCTACGATGATCGCGGCTGCCAGCGCGGAGCGCATGACGATGTCAAAGAACCCTTCGGCAAGCTCAGGGCTGGCGAGGCCGGCGTGCCGGTGGAGTCGTAGCCGTGGGGGATGTTAACAGGGACAGGTCAGAAAAATTAGACGTAAGGCCACTTGTGGGTAGGTTCCGGGCACGACGATGAGGACGGCGCGCATCAAGATCGCGGCAGAGGAGGGGACGGCGGTGTACCACTGCATGACCCGGACGGTGAACGGCGAGCGGGTCATCGACGACCCTGCCAAGGAGGTCCTGCGGGGCCAGCTTTGGCTCACGGCGGAGTTCTGCGGCGTCGAAATCCTCACCTACGCGATCATGAGCAACCACTTCCACGTGCTCGTGCGCGTCCCACAGAAGAGCGTGCCGGCCGATGCCGAACTGCTGCGCCGCTACCGGCTGCTTCACCCCAAGCCGACCAAGTACCAGGCGGAACGGCTCGAGGTTATCGAAGGCCAGCTCGCCTCCGGCGGACCCGAGGGCGAGGCGTGGCGCCGGCGTCAGCTCGCGCTCATGGGCGATGTATCCGCCTTCATGAAGCTGCTCAAGCAGCGCTTCGCGATCTGGTTCAACAAGGCCCACAAACGCTACGGCACCCTCTTCGCCGAACGCTTCAAATCCGTGCTCGTCGAAAACCAGACC
>JAGVUB010000017.1 GCA_019136515.1 Verrucomicrobiota bacterium | reverse complement strand
GCACTTCACAAAGTGCCTCTGGCAGAACTGTTTGCAGAAAACGATATAACTCCACCGCCAGATGATATTCCTGAGCAGCTGACCTTCAGCGACTTATGACCGGACAGCATTGGCACGTCCCCCCCCTCTGTCCACGATCCCAGACGAACTCCGTCCCAGAATTACCATGCGCACTTCCTGGAAAACACTGCTCGCCGGCTCCGCGCTCGCGGTCGCCGGGCTCGCCTCCACCCTCCCCGCCGCTGAGAAGACCGTCAAGGTCGGCGTGCTCCACTCCCTCTCCGGCACGATGGCGATCAGCGAGACCTCGCTGCGCGACGTGCTCCTCTTCACCTTCGACGAGATCAACGCCGCGGGCGGCATCAAGGTCGGCGGCGACATCTACAAGATCGAGCCCGTCGTCGTCGACGGCGCCTCCAACTGGCCGCTCTTTGCCGAGAAGGCCAAGCAGCTCCTCGAGCAGGACAAGGTTGCGGTGACCTTCGGTTGCTGGACCTCCGTTTCGCGCAAGTCCGTGCTCCCGGTCGTCGAGAAGAACAACGGTCTGCTCTTCTACCCCGTCCAGTATGAAGGCGAGGAGGAGTCGCAGAACGTCGTCTACACCGCCGAGGCCGTGAACCAGCAGGCCACGCCCGCCGTCGACTACTACCTCGCGGAAGGGAAGAAGAAGTTCTACCTGCTCGGCTCCGACTACGTCTACCCGCAGACCACCAACCTCGTCCTCCTCGAGTACCTGCTCTCCAAGGGCGTGCCGATCGAGAACATCGGCGGCGGCTTCAAGAAGGACGAGTCCGGCAAGATCATCTCTGCCGGCAAGTACACGCCCTTCGGTCACACCGACTACCAGCAGATCGTCGCCGAGATCAAACAGTTCGCCGCCTCCGGCGACGCCTGCGTGATCTCCACCCTCAACGGCGACACCAACGTTCCGTTCTTCAAGGAGTACGCCGCCTCCGGTCTCGATGCCGAGACCTGCCCGGTCGTCTCCTTCTCGATCTCCGAGGACGAGTTCCGCGGCCTCCCCGCCGACAAGCTCGTCGGCCAGCTCGGCTGCTGGACCTACTTCCAGTCTCTGAATACTCCGGCGAACAAGAAGTTCGTCGCCGACTTCAAGGCCTGGCTCGCGAAGAGCACCGTGCCCGGCATCGTCAAGGACGGCCGCGTCACCTGTTCCCCCATGGTCCTCTCCTACGACGGCGTCTACCTCTGGAAGGCCGCCGTCGAGAAGGCCGGCACCTTCGATGTCGACGCCGTCCGCACCGTCTGGAAGTCCGGCATCTCCTTCGCCGGCCCCGGCGGCACCGTCACGACCCAGCCGAACATGCACCTGACCAAGAACGTCTACATCGGCGAGACGAAAGCCGACGGTCAGTTCAAGATCCTCAAGTCCTTCGACAACGTCTACGGCGAGCCCTGGCTCAAGGGTAAGTTCAAGTAGGCGACTCTCTCCCGAGCACAACTCTCTGCCCAAGGGCGGCGCCGCGAACCGGCGCCGCCCTTTTGTTTTCCGCCGCACAGCGGCGAGTGCCTGTGGCGCCGTTCGCGAGAGCGCGGTGCTCCGCCCGTAGGTCCAGTCTCCGACTGGACGCATCGACTCGGAGCCGACATGCCCGCCCAAGTGCTTCAGCGGCCGGTCGGAGACCGGCCCTACCTGCAGTCAGGGCGTGCCCGCCCGCACCACCGGCCTCGCTCCTCCGCTTGTGGGGCGGGCTTTACGCCTGCCATCCGTGCCCGACCATGCGCACACTTACGCGTCGCCCTCGCTCCGCTCCCTCCGACGTAACCGTGGCTTTTCGTTCAGCGCCATGGGCGTTTTCGCCCACGCCCAGCGGCGGGCCGCCGGCGCCGTGCCCGAGCGCGGCCATCAGCCCCCACCCATCGGCTTCTCTCCTCCCCCCCGGCGAGTTGGCCCGATCCTTGCGTTGAGCGAAGCTCCAACCGTGAGCAACACCGCCCGCACCGTCCTCCGGCTCAGCCTCTCCGTTGCGCTTCTCATCCTCGCGCTCACCTCCGGCCTCGCCCGCGCTGCCGACTCCGCTCGCGCCACGATCGCCGAGGCGACCCTCGCCGACTCGCCGGCCAAACAGCGCGACCTCATCTCCTCCCTCGCCGGCCAGGCCGACGAAGCCATTCCCGCCCTCCTCGAGGCCTGGCGCAAGGATTCACTTTTCCTCTACGCCGCGCCTGAAGGCGTCGCTGTCCCCGTCCAGCTCGTGGGCGAAAAGGACGCCGCCGAGGCCCAGGCCGCCCTCCGCATCGCCGATGGCCAACCGCTCCTCGACGCCGCCGGCGCACCCCTTCGCCTCGTGGGTGCCGATCTCACCGCCGTCGAGCACACCTCGGCGCTCCGCCGCGCCATGAAGGCCGTGCTCGACCTGCGCGACCTCGGCTCGCCGGACCTCGAGAAACGTCTCCGCGCCATTCAGGTCGTCGGCTTCGCGCAGGACGTCGAGAAGCTTCCCATCCTGCAGCAACGCCTCGCGACCGAGACCGAGCCGCGGGCCCGCACCACGCTGCGCGAGGCCATCGCGCTCATCGGCCTCAAAGCACCCACCGATGCCGAGAAGCTCGCCGCCCTCGCGGAGCTGAAGACCCTCCACACGCTCGCCAGCGCCGATCTGGTCAAAGCCGCGTTGCGCGACGCCGAGACCACACGCCACCCCGCGCTCCTCGAGGCCGCCCGCGGCGCGCTCCGCGCCATCGAGTCGCACCGATCGACGGTCAACTTTCTGGGCACGCTGTTCCGCGGCGCTTCGCTCGGCAGCATTCTCCTCATCGTCGCCCTCGGCTTGGCGATCACGTTCGGCCTGATGGGCGTCATCAACATGGCCCACGGCGAGATGATCGCGGTCGGCGCCTACACGACCTACGTGGTGCAGAACATCTTCGGCAACGGCCTGGCGCTGTCTCCGTTCGGAAAATTCACGATTAACCTGCCCGGCCTCGGCGCCACCGGCTGGGCCTACCAGTCGTACTTCCTCGTGGCACTCCCGCTGAGTTTCCTCGCCGCCGCTGCGGTCGGTGTCGCGCTCGAGCGCGGGGTGATCCGTTTCCTCTATCGCCGCCCGCTCGAGAGCCTGCTTGCCACCTGGGGCGTCTCGCTCGTGTTGCAGCAGCTCTTCCGTTTCATCTTCGGCGCGAACAACGTCCAGGTCTCCAGCCCGGCCTTCCTCAGCGGCAACTGGACGATCAACGATATCATCTTCGGCTGGAACCGCGTCTTCGTCATCGGCTTCGCCGGGTTGATTGTGCTCGGCGTCTGGCTCGTGCTCACGCGCACATCCCTCGGTCTGCTCATCCGCGCGGTCATGCAGAACCGCGCGATGGCCTCCTGCATGGGCGTGCGCACCAGCCGCGTGAACATGCTCACGTTCGGCCTGGGCAGCGGGCTAGCCGGGCTCGCCGGCGCCTTCCTCAGCCAGATCGGCAACGTCGGCCCCTCGCTCGGCCAGAACTACATCGTCGACTGCTTCATGACCGTGGTCGTGGGCGGCGTGGGCAACATCGCCGGCACCGTCCTGAGCGCCACCGGTATCGGTTTCGCGGATCAGTCGCTCCAGCAGATCCTCGGCAACCCGGTCCTCGGCAAGATCCTCGTGCTCGTCGCCATCATCCTCTTCCTGCAATGGCGCCCCGCCGGGCTCTTCGTCACCCGCAGCCGCAGCCTCGACTGAGCGCAGTCCGTCTCCGTTCCCCCTTTCCAGCTTTCCACATTCTCCTCTTCCGAAACAGCGCACCTCCATTCCTGAGTCCCTGAGTTCCAGATTCTCCGCTCTCTCGACTTTCCCCTCTCGCCTCTCGCCTCCCGTTCATGTCCCGCCTCGCCGCCTTTCTTGCCGCCCGCCGCAATCCCCGCGCCATCTCGCGTGGCGAGTTGATCGCCGTCGGGATCCTCGCGATCCTTGTCGTGCTCGTCCTGCCCTTCGCCAACCAGCAGGGCTGGATCTCCAACTTCGCGATCAACCTCTGGGGCAAGTATCTCTGCTACGCGCTGCTCGCGATCTCGGTCGATCTGCTCTGGGGCTACACCGGTCTGCTCTCCCTCGGTCAGGCGCTCTTCTTCAGCCTCGGGGGCTACATGATTGGCATGCACCTCATGCGCATGATCGGCGACCTCGGCCAGTACCGCCAACCGATCCCCGACTTCCTCGTCTTCCTCGGCTGGACGGAGCTGCCGACCTTCTGGAAACCGTTCTCCAGTTTCCCCTTCGCGCTCGCGATGGTGCTGGTCCTGCCCGGCCTGTTGTCGTGGGTGTTCGGCTACCTCGCCTTCCGCTCCCGCATCAAGGGCGTCTATTTCTCGATCCTCACCCAGGCGCTCACCTACGGTGCCGCGCTCATGTTCTTCCGCAACGACCTGCTCATGGGCGGCAACAACGGCTTCACCGACTTCAAGTTCATCCTCGGCTTCGATATCCGGGAACCCGTCACGCAGCGCGGCCTCTTCGTCGTCACCGCCGTCACCCTCCTCGTCGTCTACCTGCTCTGTCGCTGGCTCAACGGCACCAAGTTCGGCCTCGTGCAGCAGGCCGTGCGCGACGGCGAGAACCGCGCGCTCTTCTCCGGCTACGCCACCGCCCACTTCAAGCTCTTCATCTTCATCGTCAGCGCGCTCATCGCCGCGATCGGTGGCGCGCTCTACGTCCCGCAGGTCGGCATCATCAACCCCAGCGAGATGACGCCCGACAAGTCCCTTGAGGCCGTCGTCTGGGTCGCCGTCGGCGGCCGCGGCACGTTGCTCGGTCCGGTGATCGGCGCGGTCGGCGTCAACGCGCTCAAGAGTTGGGCCACCCGGGCCATCCCCGATTTGTGGATTCTGCTCATGGGCGGTCTTTTCATCCTCGTCGTGCTCTTCCTTCCCGGCGGCATCGTCAGCATCCCGGGCATCGTGCGCGGCTGGTTCAAGAAGAAGTCCCCGGCTAGCTCCGCTCCTGCGCCGGCTCCCGCCGCCCCCGCTCCGGCCAAAACCTGATCCGCCCTCCATTCGCATTCATCTGCGGTTCCATCACTCCCCTTCCGTTCCTGATTCCCTGATTTCCACACTCCCCTCTTCCGCCTCCGCCCTCCGTTCCTGTCTGTTTCCAGTTTTCCACATTCGCCATTCCGGCTCTGGCCACTCCGCGATCCGCATTCCGAAATCCGCAATCTCCGCCGATGCCCTCCGCCATCCTCACCGTCGAAGACGTCAACAAGACCTACGATGGCTTCCGCGCCATCTCCGACCTGCATTTCTATCTCTTCGAGGGCGAGCTGCGCACCGTCATCGGCCCCAACGGCGCGGGCAAGTCCACCTTCTTCGATCTCATCTCCGGTCGCGCCAAGCCCGATACCGGCAAGATCGAGTTCGGCTCCGATCCTCTCACCACCATCGACCTCACCGCGCGCAACGAGTACCAGATCAACCGCCTCGGCATCGGCCGGAAGTTCCAGACCCCCAGCGTCTACACCGAGCACACCGTCTGGGATAACCTCGTCCTCTCGCTCAAGGGCCCGCGCGGCGTCTTCGCCTCGCTCTTCCATCGCCTCGACTCCACCGATCGCGATCGCCTCGACGAGCTCCTCAAGCTCATCCGCCTCGACACGAAACGCGACTGGCTCGCCGGTCTGCTCGCCCACGGCGAGAAGCAGTGGCTCGAAATCGGCATGCTCCTCGCCCAGCAGCCCAAGCTCCTTCTCGTCGACGAGCCCGCGGCCGGCATGACCGACGAGGAGACGCACCGCACCGGCGAGCTCCTCCTCTCCCTCGCCGGCAAGCACAGTCTGATCGTGATCGAGCACGACATGACCTTCGTCCGCCAGATCGCCCAGAACGGCAAGGTCACCGTCCTCCACCAGGGCACCGTGCTCTGCGAAGGAAAGTTCGACGAAGTGCAATCGAACCCGAAGGTCCGCGAAGTCTACCTCGGCCGCGGCAAACCGACCAAATGAAACCAACCCGATCACAGAGGGCACAGAGAACGGAGGAGATCACTGAGTAGTCGAATCCACAGCGCCCCACTCTGCTGCCTCCGTTCTCTCTTCCCCCTCTGTGTCCTCATCCGCCTCTCCGTGCCCTCTGTGACCTGTCTTCTCTCCGTTTCCTGATTTCCTGAGTTCCAGATTCTCCGTCTCCGCTCCGCCACCCGCCTCCGATCCCGCCTTCCTGATTTCCACATTCTCTCTTCCGCCATCGTGTCCTCCGCCCTCCTCCAGCTCTCCTCCGTCGAGACCGACATCGGCGGCTCGCGCATCCTCCGCGGCGTCGACCTCGAGGTGAACCCCGGCGAGGTCGTCGCCCTCATGGGCCGCAATGGTGTCGGGAAAACCACCACGCTGCGCTCCATCACCGGCGTACTCCCGATCCGCGCCGGCGCGATCACCTTCGCCGGCCAGGCCATCCAGCGCCTCTCCTCCGATGCCCGCGCCCGCCTCGGCATCGGGTACGTCCCGCAGGGCCGCGACATTTTCCCGCACCTCACCGTCGAGGAGAACCTCCACGTTGGCCTCGTCGTCCACGGCGTGAAGAGCCCCGCCGCCAAGCGCGCCCTCGACCGCGTCTTCTCGCTCTTCCCCGTCCTGAAGGAGATGCTCTCCCGCAAGGGCGGCGTGCTCTCCGGTGGCCAGCAGCAGCAGCTCGCCATCGGCCGCGCGCTCCTCACCGGTCCGCGTCTGCTCATCCTCGACGAACCCACCGAGGGCATCCAGCCCTCGATCATCGACCACATCGGCGACTCCCTCAAGAAGCTCAAGGCGGAGGAGCTCCGCCACGATCTCCTCGGCGAGGTGAAGCACGCGCTCAAGGCGCTCCACGCCGAGGGCCAGCTCGCCATCCTCCTCGTCGAGCAATACGTCGATTTCTGCCGCGAGGTCGCCGACCGCTTCTACGCCATGGACCGCGGCGCTGTCGTCGCCGCCGGCCCCATCGCCGCCCTCACCGACGAAGTCGTCAAAGAGCACTTGCAGGTCTGATTCGCCAAACCGCCACAGAAGGAAACGAAGCGAACAAAGAAGAATCCTCCACCGTGTGGGAGTCTGCCCTCCAGAGGCGGGCAAGCTTGCAGGCGATCCCTCCGCCTCTTCGTTCCCTTCGTTCTCTTCTGTCGCATCCGTTTCCTGTTTTCCTGAGTTCCAGATTCTCCTTCCGCCATGCACCTCACCCCTCGCGAGCGCGAGAAACTCCTCATCGTCGTCGCCGCCGATCTCGCCCGCCGCCGGCAGACGCGCGGCCTCAAACTCAACTACCCCGAAGCCATCGCCATCATCTCCTACGAGATCATGGAAGGCGCCCGTGACGGCCGCACCGTCGCCGATCTCATGAGTTTCGGCACCACGCTCCTCAAGCGCGACCAGGTCATGGAAGGAGTCCCCGAGATGATCCACGAGGTCCAGGTCGAGGCCACCTTTCCCGACGGCACCAAACTCGTCACCGTCCACAATCCGATCCGCTGAGCCTATTGCGGATCGCAGAAGGCGGATTGCGGAATGATCGAACCGTCCAGCTTTCGGTCTCTCCTCTTCCAGCTTTCCTGATATCCACATCCACCCGTCCGGGCTCTCCCAATCCGCAATCCGAAATCCGCATTCAGCAATTCCCATGATTCCCGGCGAAATCATCCCCGCTTCCGAGCCCGCCACGCTCCCCGCCAACCTCGGCCTGCCCACCGTCACCATCGAGGTCGTGAACACCGGCGACCGCCCGATCCAGGTCGGCTCGCACTACCACTTCTTCGAGACGAACACCGCCCTCACCTTCGACCGCGCCGCCGCCCGCGGCTTCCGCCTCAACATCCCCGCCGGCACCGCCGTGCGCTTCGAGGCCGGCGACACCAAACGCGTCGAACTCGTCGCCCTCGCTGGCCAGCGGGAGGTCTTCGGCCTCAACGCCCTCGTCTCCGGCCAGCTCGACGCTCCCGCCGGTAGGGATGGCGCTCCGCGCCGTCCGTCCGCGCGCAAACTCGCCGCCAAGAAGAAGCGCTAGCGCCTCCTCTGTTCCTGATTCCCGCTCAAGATACATGAACCAGAAACCACGGATTACACGGATGAACGCGGATCGTTCTCTGGTCATCCGTGCCCATCCGTGTTCTGCCGTACGGCAGAATGGTCAATTTTCGGATGGATCGCGTCACAGTGTTGCTTTCCCGCAAGGCCGCGCCCCGGCGCGCGTCTACGCTGAGTTCCAGATTCTCCTTCTCCGGTCCTCGTCCGTTCCAGTTCTCCGGCTTTCCACATTTCTTTCCTGTCTGCCCGTTTCGGCTCCGGCCATTCCGCAATCCGCACTCCGCAATCCGCCATCGCCATGCCGCTCCATCTTTCCCGCCGCCAATACGCCGAGATGTTCGGCCCCACCACCGGCGACCGCGTCCGCCTCGCCGACACCGAGCTCTTCGTCCAGGTCGAGCGCGACCTCATCGCCGAAGCCGCCGGCTACGGCAACGAGGTGAAGTTCGGCGGCGGCAAGGTCCTGCGCGACGGCATGGGCCAGTCGCCCACTGCCTCCGACGCCGAGTCGCTCGACCTCGTCATCACCAACGCGCTCATCCTCGATCCGCTCCTCGGCGTCATCAAGGCCGACATCGGCATTAAGCACGGCCGCATCGTCGGCATCGGCCACGCGGGCAACCCCGGTATCCAGTCCGGCATCGGCTCGGTCTACGCCGACCCCGCCACGAAGAAGAAGAACCCGATGATCGTCGGCGCCTGCACCGAAGCCATCGCGGCCGAGGGCTGCATCGTCACCGCCGGCGGCATCGACACCCACATCCATTTCATCTGCCCGCAGCAGATCGACGAGGCCATCAGCTCCGGCATCACCACCATGCTCGGCGGCGGCACCGGCCCCGCGCACGGCACGCTCGCCACCACCTGCACGCCGGGCGCCTGGAACATGCACCGCATGCTCGAGGCGGCCGAGGCGTTCCCGATGAACCTCGGCTTCCTCGGCAAGGGCAACTGCGCCACCAAGAAGCCGCTCCGCGAGCAGATCCTCGCCGGCGCCATCGGCCTCAAGCTCCACGAGGACTGGGGCACCACCCCCGCCGCGATCGACACCTGCCTCGGCGTGGCCGACGAGCTCGACGTCCAGGTCGCCATCCACACCGACACGCTCAACGAGTCCGGCTACGTCGACGACACCCTGCGCGCATTCAAGGGCCGCACGATCCATACCTTCCACTCCGAAGGCGCCGGCGGCGGCCACGCGCCTGACATCATCCGCGTCTGCGGCGAGGCCAACGTCCTCCCGTCCTCGACCAACCCCACGCGCCCCTTCACGGTCAACACCATCGACGAGCATCTCGACATGCTCATGGTCTGCCACCACCTCGATTCGAAGATCCCCGAGGACGTCGCCTTCGCCGAGTCGCGCATCCGTCCCGAGACCATCGCCGCCGAGGACCGTCTCCACGATCTGGGCGCCATCTCGATGATGTCCTCCGACTCGCAGGCGATGGGCCGCATCGGCGAGGTCATCTGCCGCACCTGGCAGACCGCGCACAAGATGAAGGTCCAGTTCGGCGCGCTCACCGGTCCCGCGCACGCCGACGCCGACAACTTCCGCGCGCTCCGCTACCTCGCGAAGTACACCATCAACCCCGCGATCGCGCACGGCATCAGCCACGTCGTCGGCTCCGTCGCCGTCGGCAAGCTCGCCGATCTCGTGATCTACAAACCCGCGCTCTTCGGCGTGAAGCCCGAGATGATCCTCAAGGGCGGCTTCATCGCGTGGGCAAACATGGGCGATCCCAACGCCTCGATCCCCACGCCGCAGCCGATGTTCTACCGCCCGCAGTTCGGCGCCCACGGCCGCGCGCTCGGCAGCACCAGCCTCACCTTCGTCAGCGAAGCCTCGCTCAAGCAGAAGCACGGTATCCGCGATCTGGGCCTCCGCCGCGAACTCGTTGCCGTGAAACGCTGCCGCAAGATCGGCAAACGCGACATGGTCCTCAACGACGCGCTCCCCAAGATCGAGGTCGATCCCGAGACCTACACCGTGAAAGCCGACGGCGTCCACCTCACCTGCGCCCCCGCCAAGGTCCTTCCGATGGCCCAGCGGTACTTCCTTTTTTGAAGTACGCTCGCGGGTTGGACGGCGTTGCCCCCAACGCCGTCGCGTGCGCGAGCCGGGAGGTCGGTTATACGCAAACGCGAGCGCCGATCCATCCGCTTGCGAGGTAGAAGCCTGCTCGCAGGCGATCAGCACTTACCCACGGCGCAGCCCGCGCGGGTCCTGCCGTGCATCCCAAAACCGCACGATTTCGATCACGCCGCGTGCTTCGTTCACGCGGTAGTAGATCACGAACCAAGGGCGATGGACGATTCGGCGAACTCCGGGCCGTGCCTTCACCTCGACTCCACGCATCGGAAATTGTGCCAGCGTTAAGGCTCGGTCGACCAACGCGTGCCCGAGTCTTGCAGCCGCCTCCGGATTCTTCTGCGCCAGAAACGCTACCACTTGGCCGAGGTCGCGTCCGGCTTGGGCGGAGAAGATTACCTTCCAGTCCATGTCGCGATCTGTTCGCGAACTTGGTCGGCGGTCAGTGTTGGCTCAGCTTCCAGTGAACGCAGCCCGGCATCGATCGCGGAGAGCACTTCCGGGGACTCCTCGGGCAGGAGCCGCGCCGCGATCCAATCCGCCACCTCGCGCATTTGGGCCGGCGAGAATTTCTCCAAGGCAGCCTCGACTTCGCTCACGGTGCTCATGCCCGAGATCATGCGAGATCGGCTTTGGCCGGCAAGTCCGCCCTCAAGGCAAACATCGCAGTCGCCATCATCGGCGCAGCGGCTACTGTTCTTGCCGCTTTCCCGTACTGCCATGGACTATATCGAGGAACAACTCCGCCTCACGCAGCCCGAGCTACTCGTTCCGTACCACGAAGCGCTCAAGGTGCTCGAAACCGACTTCGCGATGCGTTTCAGCTTCTCGGCACTCTTGCTCCGGCAAGTCGCCAAAATGGCCACAGATTCACACGCACCCGAGAGAATCGCAGAGATTGAATGCGAGTACCCGTGGCTACCTGATGACGCATTTTCTATCACAGTCAAAGGGGCCCGCAGAACCAAGAAACTGTGCCACCGCGGACACTTCTTCATTTTCGCGTACCGACGTCAGAACCCCAACCAATTCTCGGAATCACAGCGTCAAGCTGTTGACGCAGCATTCGAGCGACTTGAGAGCATCAAAGAACCACTGAACAAGGCTGTGCATGAGATCGTCTATTCCAGCCTACTTTCGGACAAAGATGGCCGCGCACTGATCGACAAAGTACGTGCATCGCTCGACCAAGTCCTCCGCCTCAAGCGCACGATTCTCGACATCGTCGAGTGTAAGCAGGTTGATCGCGCCTCCGCCTCTGCGGCGTTCAACAGCGACATCATCTACGAGATCGAGCCGCCGCCCCGATAGATTCTCCGGGCGCCACATGGCCCAAGAGAGCCAGCGGGCGCTTCCTGTTCGACACACGCCAGGATCTACCAGACGAACAGCGCGCAAACATACGCCGGTACAGGCAGCGCCTCATCGCAAACCCGGCAGATCAGCCCCCGCGAAGCAACTGGTTCAGCCGCCAGATCCCATTCTATTCTTTTCGCGTCCCCACCGTCCACCTTCCCATGCCGCTTCGCCAACTGCGCGCCCTGCCCGAACGCCTCGATACCGATCGTCTCTTCCTGCGCCCTTACCGCGCCGAAGATGCGCCGTGGTACTTTGCCATGGCCCAGCGCAACCGCGAGCACCTCGCCCGCCACGAGTCCGGCAACTCCATCTTTTCGATCCACTGCGAGGCCGATGCCGCACGCGTGCTCCGCGACTTCGCCGCGCAGTGGCAGGAGCGGCGCGCCTTCGTGCTCGGGGTCTTCCTGCGCGAGACGGAGGAGTTCGCCGGCCAGATCTACCTCGGCGTGACCAACGATGCCCTGCCTGCGCTCAACCTTGGTTTCTTCGCCGACTGCGCGCACGTCAACCGGGGTTACCTCACCGAAGCTGCACAGCGCTCGCTCGCCTTCGCCTTCGACGATCTCGGCGCCCACCGCGTGGGCCTGTGGTGCGACGACAGCAACACCGGCAGCCGTCGCGTCGCCGAACGTTGCGGCCTCCGGCTCGAGGGCCACTCGCGCGAGGACAAACGGCACCCCGACGACACCGTCACCGGCTCGCTCTGCTTCGGCCGGTTGCGCTCCGAGTATCGGACAACCGTACACGCAGGATGATCATTGCACGGCGTCGCGGACCGCTGCCACACTTGCGACCATGTACAAGCTCCTGCCGGCCAACGGACGCAGCATTGAGGATTTCACCGGGCAATCGGTGACGGGCGACATCGCCGAAGCATTGGTGAACGCCACCACCAAGGCGCGCCGCACACTCGCCGCCGAGGCGATCGAGTGGAAACTGCTCCACATCAGCGGCACCACCACCGCGACGGGCACCACGGTGGTGGCCACGATCAAGGCCAAGGCCACCGCCTGAGCCGCGCCACCCGGTCTGCGCTGTCTGGGACTTGCTGTCATGCGAGCATCCGCACACCGTCGCGTCGTGCGCTGCCCCCCCCGAAACACGCCCCATTGGCTGCGCTGGTCAATCGCCCTGGCAGTCTTCGCCGGAACCACCGCAGTTCTGCCGCGCTGGTGGTGTGGCCGCGACGGTGAACGCTGGTACGCCGGTGATCGCGAGACCGTCGCTGCGCTCGCGCGCAATGTCGCCGGGACCGTGGCGAAAGGAGTGACCAGCGCCGACTTCACTTCCGACAGCGCTCTCTTCCGCGGCGAGTGGGCGTTCGGCACGTACCAGATGGCGGCGCTCGGCCTGCTCCAGACCTGTCGTGAGCATCCGGAGCTTCGCGACGAATTTCGTCCCAGCATCGAGGCCGCCATCGCCGGTCTGCTCTCGCCTGCGGTCCGCGCCTTCGACGCACAATCGTGGAACGAGGACGCACTAGACTCCCTCGACGGCCCACACGGCCATGCCGCCTACCTCGGCTACCTCAACCTCGTGCTCACGCTCGACCGCGCAACCTTTGCCGACTCCCGACACACCGCGCTCAACGACCGCATCTCCGCCGCACTCGCTCGTCGTTTCCGCGCCGCTCCCCACCAGATCATCGAGACCTACCCCGACGAGGCGTACCCAGTGGACAACGCCTCCGGGCTCGCCTCACTCCTGCTGCACCAGCGCCTCACCGGCATCAACCATTCCACTGCCATCGCCGGCACACTCGAGTGCTTCCGTTCCGGTTGGCGTGATCCTCGGACCGGCCTCTTGCTGCAGGCGATCGATCATCGCTCCGGCCAACCCACCGACCGCGGCCGGGCCAGTGGCACTGCACTCGCCGCATACTTTCTCGCGATGGTCGATCCCGCTCTGGCACGCCCGCTCTTCGAGTCCACCCGCACGCACCTCGCGGGTTCGATCCTTGGTTTCGGCTATGTCGACGAGTACGCCGCCGGCCAGCAAGCAGGCGGCGACATCGACTCCGGCCCGCTCATCTTCGGCATGAGCCCGTCCGGTACCGGATTCACCATCGCCACCGCCCGGGCCTTCGGCGACCGTGCTCTCTACGTCAGCCTCGCACGCACCGCCTACCTCATGGGCGCTCCAGTCACGCACGGCGACGAACGCTTCTTCATCACCGGCGGTTCGCTCGGCAACGCCATCATGCTCGCGATGTTCACCGCACAGCCCATCGCCCCATGAAACGCCAACCGCCCACGCTCCGCCGCATACTGATCGAAGCCGCCGCGTTGGTGGCGGCACACTTCGTCCTGCTGCAGATCCTGGCCCGCGTGAATCTGCTCGAGCACCTGCTCGCCCCCGGCGCGGACTCGCGCTTCGCACTCGGAGTCACCGCGGCGTTTCTCCTGCTACGCGTCTTCCTCTTCGTCTTCGCGCCGGGCTGGCTGCTCGCACGCCTCTGGCTCAGGGCAACGCGAACGAGCGTCGCAGAATAACCTAGAGTTTGCGCAGGTCCGCCTGCAGGCCGGGCAGCACCGGCGCGAGCGCGGCGCGCAACGCTGCAAACGTGTCGCGCAACGCGAGGCCGCCGCTGGCGACGAGGCGCACGATCCACACGCCTGGGTCGAGCGCGGTCACGCCGCAGAGGCAGCCATCGCGATGCAGCGCGCGCACTTGTTCCCACACCGGCGCATCGGCGGCGATCCCGGGCGCAGCGATCACCGCGGTGCCGAACCACGCTTCGCGCATCCCGTGGAACGCCGCGAGCCGCGCCAGCTCCGCGCCGCTGGCATCGAGTCGCTCGCGCAGAAGCAGCTGGCCCTCCTGCACAATCTCGAGCCCGATGCGCAGCCGTCGCCACGCCCAACACTCCCCTCGCCCGACGCGCCCGGGCGCGAGCTGGTCGGTGAAGAACGCCGATGCGCCCGCCGCGAGTTCGAGCCGGGTGTGCTGCGCGTAGTCGGTCTCGCGGTGCGGGTAGAGCGCCTCAGGCGCGTATTCGAGCCACGCTCCCTCGCCCACAGCGAACCGCTGGCAACAACGCGCGGCGCCGCTTTGCATCATGAAAGCGCGCGCGGCGGCGGGCGTCGTCACCGCCAACGACGCACCAGCCTCGGCGGCGACATCGAGCTCGAGCTCGTCGCCGGCGAGGATGCCGGCGGTCGAATTGACGAGCTGCACGTGGAGCGCACGGCCGTCCCAATACGGTTTGCTCAGGTGGAACGGCGCGCGGAACGACTGCCGCGCGAGATAGGTTTCGCCGTTCGCCCGCGCGGCCGCGCCAAGGTGCAGGTGCCCGCGCAGCGCGGATTTCGCGTCGGTGGCAGGCGGCGCAACTGGAGCGGAACCACTCACGTGGTCTTCGGCTTCGTGGCGAAGAGCACCTCGCGCTCGATCCAGGCGATCACGGCGTCGAGGCCCTGCTCGCTCTTGAGGTCGCAGAAGAGGAACGGCCGCGCGCCGCGCTGCGCCTTGGCGTCGCGCTCCATCACCTCGAGATCGGCGCCGACGTGTTGGGCGAGGGAGATCTTGTTGATGATAAGCAGATCGCTGAAACGGATCGCCGGGCCACCCTTGCGCGGGATCTTGTCGCCCTCGGCGACGTCGATCACGTAGATGAACGAGTCGACCAGCTCGGGCGAGAAAGTGGCCGAGAGGTTGTCGCCGCCGCTCTCGACGAGCACGAGCTGCAGTTCGGGAAACGCCGCCTCGAGCCCGCGCACGGCCTGCTCGTTCATCGTCGTGTCGTCGCGGATCGCGGTGTGCGGGCAGCCGCCCGTCTCCACACCCACGATGCGCTCGGGCGCGAGCGCGCTGTGGCGCTTGAGGAACTGCACGTCCTCGAGGGTGTAGATGTCATTGGTGACGACGGCCATCGAGTAGCGCTCGCGCAGCTTCTGGCAGAGCCGCAGGCAGAGCATGGTTTTGCCGGAGCCCACGGGGCCGCCGACGCCGATTCGAGGAGGACGGGACATTGGTGATTTCGGAATTGCGATTGCGGATTACGGAATGGGGATACGGATACGGATTCGGAGCGACAGAAGGGAACGAAGAGAACGAAGGGGGAGAGTGGCTGGGTGATCAGTTGGGCAAGGACGCCAAGAGCTGTTCTCGTAAGTTTCCGGTCTTTGTTTCCTTCGTTACCTTCTGTGGTCCGCTTCCGCCTCGCTCAGGAAATGAAGAGCCGGAAATCGGCGGTTTCGTGGCGGGCGGAGGCGATGTCCCACCACGGGTTGAACGTGCCGAGTTCCTCCAGCGCGCGGCCGGGCGCGGCCGCGATCTCGACCTCGCCGGCGGCGAGCGCCTCGGCGAGCAGCGTGTGGCTGGCGTTCTGGCCGAGGCGCAGAAGCTTCACCGCGGCGGCCACGAGCGCGGAGAGCGCGCCGTAGAGCACAGCGGCGAGCACGGCCTCGCGCGGCGCACCGAGAGCGCGGCCCTCGATCGCGGCGGCCACGCACGACGGACGCGGCCAACCGCCCGAAGCGGCGCGGCGGTTGAACTCCGCGGCGAGCCCCGTATCGCCGTGCACGGTCACCGCGAAATCCAGACGCTGCGCGCCGATCGCCGCCGAGGCCGCACGCAGTTCGCGCGTGCCGCGCAGAGCGGCACCGAGCGCGCAGAGCGTGCGCAGCGTGTCCCAGTCGGGCGCCGCGGCGGCGTCCCAGGCGCGGGCGGCGATGGGGAGTTCGGTCCGGCCGAGCTGCGGCACGGCCTGAGTGAGCAGGAAGTCGCGCAGCGTGGCGCGGTCGCGCACGGCGCCGGCCTGCACGAGGCCTTCGAGGCCGAACGAGTGCGCGTAGGTGCCGGTCGGGTAGAACGAGTCGGTTGTCTGCAACAGCCGCGCGATCCACGCGGCGGAGACGTTGGCGGCGGGCTCGGTCATGCGCGCGCGGTCGCCGGTTTGAAGATGAACGGATGCGCCTCCGGCCCGGCGGCGTGGCCGTGCGGTGCGGCGCCGGCGGCGAGCCGGTGCGGCCGGAACACCTCCGCGATCGCGCGGTAGGCGATGCCCATGCGCTCGAGCGATTGGCGCAGCGCGGTGTCGTCTGGCGCGAGCAGACGGTGCGGTTGTGCCTCGATCGGGAAATGCAGGTTGCCCACCGCCCAGCCGGTGACCGCCGCAGCGTCGGGCGATTGCGGCAGCGGAATCTCCAGCACCGGCTCGGGCAGCTGGCGGATCACGTAGCGAGCGGTCGCGGTGCCGAAGACCACATCGCCGTGCGCCAGCGGCCCGGCAAGTTCGAAGCCGAACTCCGTGCCGTCGGCCGCCGGAGCCCGCCAGAGCCGCTTGGCGAGCTGCCGGCGCTCGACGTAAATTGCGATCTCCGGCAAGCGAGGGTCTGCAGTGGTGGCGGCATGGACGAGAAGCATGTGCGTGGCGGTCGGGTGGCGGCTGAACTGGTGTGAGCGTGCGGGCGGGTGGCCCACGACGAGCGACACTTTCCCGCCCTGCTTGAGCACGGTTCAGGCCAAGATCGACGGACTCTCCGAATCTTTTCCCGCCCGATCGCGGCGTCCTTCCAGCGGGATGGGGCGCGATCCGACGCTGCTGGCGAAGCTCCCCCGGACTCAGCCGGTGGCTTCGTCGAGGATGCGGCGGACCGCCAGCGCCAGATCCCCGGCCTTGTAGGGTTTCGGCAGGAAATTCGGGGCGCGGCCCTCGCCCGCCTCGAACTGTTCCGCCTCGCGGGTGTAGCCGCTACAGAAAAGCACCTTCAGCTCTGGCTTCAACAACTGGAGACGCGCCGCCAGTTCGTGGCCCGACATCCCGCCGGGCATGACGATGTCGGTGAACAGCAGGTCGACGCTTCCGCCCAGCTCGGTCCACAGCCGCAGCGCCGCCGGCGCGTTGTCGGCCTCCAGCACGGTGTAGCCGAGCCGCCGCAGCGCCATGCGCGCGACGGCGCGCACCGCCACCTCGTCCTCGACGACGAGGATGGTCTCGCAACCGCCGGGCAACGGCTCGCCGCCGCCCTCCGCCACGCTCTCCGCCGACGGCTTCGGCCGCACCACTGCAGGAAGATACACCTGCAGCCGTGTGCCGACGCCGACCTCGCTCTCGACCTCGATCCAGCCCTCGTGCTGCTGCACCACGGCGTAGACGATCGCCAAGCCCAACCCGGTGCCCTTGCCCACCTCCTTGGTCGTGAAGAACGGCTCGAAGATGTGCGCCAGATTCTCGGGCGCGATGCCGGCGCCGGTATCCGCCACCGATAGGCACACGAATTCGCCGGCCCGCCCACGGGAGTGGTCGCGAGCCTGCCGTTCGTCGAACCGGGCGACATCGAGCTCGATCAACAAACGCCCGCCCCGCGGCATCGCGTCGCGCGCATTGACGGCCAGATTCATGAGCACCTGCTCGATCATGCCGGGGTCGGCGAAGATGGCCGGCAGTTCCGGGGCGAAACGACTCTCGAGCACGATGTCCTCGCCGAGCACGCGTCGCAGGAGTTTGGTCATGCCACCGACCAGGTCGCCCGGATCGAGGTTCTTCGCGGCCTTCACGTTGCGCCGGCTGAAGGTGAGCAACTGCCGGGTGAGATTCGTGGCCCGCTCGGCTGCATGGGCGATCTCCTCGACGCCAGCGGACACCTCCTGGGTCATCGCGCCGCGCATCTTCAGCATCGAGATCTGCATCTGGATAATCGTGAGCAGATTGTTGAAATCGTGCGCCACGCCGCCGGCCAACTGGCCCACCGCCTCCATCTTCTGCGACTGCCGGATCTGCTCCTCGAGTTGGAGCTTCTCCGTGATGTCGCCCACGTAGCAGTGGACGATGCGATGCGAAACGATCGGATAGAACGACCAGGACAGCGTGCGCTGGCGATGCTTGGTCTCGTGCCGCAACCGCGGCTTCTGTGTGGCGAGGCACTCGCGGACGATCGAAGGCTCGTCGCTGGGTAGCATCTGCTCGACCGAGTCGACACCGATGGACTGTGCGAGCAAGACGGCCGCGCGATTGAAATACGTGAGCCGGCCCTGCTCGTCGAACTCGAGCACGGGATTGGGGTTGAGCTCGGGGAAGGCCGCCAGTTTGCGGATCTCGTTCGCCGCCCGATCGCGTTCGCTGATGTCCACGACCATGCCCAGCAGGTAGTCGACCTCGTCGATCGCGATCCGCTCGAAGAAGCCGGTCGAGAGGCGCTGGGCGCCGCCCTTGGTCTTGAAGGAGACCTCCACATACCGCAGCGAGTTGGTGCCTCGCAGTCGGGCCAACAGCTCGACGCCCTGTTGCCGGTCCACCAGAAGATCAAGCTGCTTCACGTCCCGCCCGAGCACCTCCTCGGCCGTGTAGCCCAAGAAGTCGGTAAATGCCGGGTTGACGTCGATGATGGCCAGATCGCTCCAGCGCAGGAGGAAGGTCGAGATCGGGTTGCTGCGAAACAGCCGGCTGAAGAGATCCTCCTGCGAGGGCGCCTGGCCGGCCGCATCCAGCTCAAGCACTTCCGGGCGGGTCGGCGCGGCGGCGAGCGCGGTGCGCAACGCCGCGCGTTCCGCCAAGGTGCCGCCCGTCAGAAAAACGCGCAGCGGCTGTTGGGGTATCTCGTCCATTGGTGTGGACCATTCACGACAGCCGCGGCTGCCTCGTCGATGGAAAACAATCGAGGCAAGCCCCGACCAGCGACCGACCGCGCGGTTGATCCGCGCGGCCGAGGTCACCGAAAGCATCACGACGACGGCGACGCGGAAGCGGTTGTCCCGCGCCGGCTCGACGGTCGACCGGGCCGGCTCAGATGTGGATCGCCTGACCGTGCGTGGCCGCCGCGGCCTCCGCGAGGGCCTCGCTGAGCGTCGGGTGCGCGTGGATCGTGTGGTGGATCTCGTCGATCGTCGCCTCCACGTTCATCGCCAAGCCGAACTCGGTGATGAGCTCCGTCGCCTCGCCGCCGATCACGTGCGCACCGAGGATCTCGCCGGTCTTCGCATCGCTGACGATCTTCACGAAGCCCTCGGAGTCGCCCGCCGCGACGGCGCGGCCGGAGGCGGTGAACGGGAACTTGCCGACCTTGTACTCGAGCTTCTTCTCCTTCGCCGCCTTCTCCGTCAGACCGACGCTCGCCACCTGCGGGTGGCAGTAGGTGCAACCGGGGAAGATCTTCACTCGCTCGGGCTTGCCCGCGCCAAAGATACCGTTGACGGCGTTGACCGCCTCGAACGTCGCCACGTGCGCCAGCCAGGGCGGCCCGATGATGTCGCCCGCGGCGTAGATGCCCGGGACGGTCGTCTGGTAATCGTCGCCGACCTTCAGGTACCCGCGATCCATCTCCGGTTTCACCCGCGGTCCGAGCAGGCCCTCCGTGTACGCGCCCACGCCCACGGCCTGAAGCAGCGCATCGGCTTCGATCTCCTCGGTCTTGTCGCCCTTCACGAGCTTGAGCTTCACTGAATTATCGGTGACGCGGATATCCTCGCACTTGGTGCCGGTGTGGATGGTGATGCCCTGTTTGGTCAGGCTGCGCTCGAGCAGCTTCGCGACCTCCTCGTCCTCGACGGGCAGGACCTGCGGGAGCATCTCGACCAGCGTCACCTTCGTGCCGAGAGCGTTGTAGAAATAGCTGAACTCGACGCCGATCGCGCCGGCGCCGACCACCACGATCGATTTCGGCTGGTCGGTGCGGGCGAGCGCCTCGCGCGAGGTCATCACGCGCCGGCCGTCGACCTCGAGGCCGGGGATGCGCTTGGGCTTCGCCCCGGTGCAGATGAGAATCTTGGCGGCCTTGAGAATCGTGCCCTTCCGGGCGCCCTCGGTGATTTCAACCATGCCGGGCGCGGGCACGGAGGCCTTGCCCACGATGTAGTCGACCTTGTTCTTCTTGAAGAGGAACTCGATACCCTTGGCCATCTGGTCGGACACGCCGCGGGAGCGCTGCACGATCTTGGCGAAATCGAAGCCCGCGCCCTGCACGGAGAGCCCGAACGCGCCGGCTTTCTGGAAGGTCTTGTAGAGCTCGGCGCTCTTGAGCAGCGCCTTGGTCGGGATGCAGCCCCAGTTCAGGCAGGTGCCGCCGGCGCGCTCCATCTCGATGCAGGCGACGCGCTTGCCGAGTTGCCCGGCGCGGATGGCTCCGGCGTAGCCCGCAGGCCCGCCGCCGATGACGATGAGATCGTACGAGGTAATTTCGGACATGGTGGTGATGCTCCGGTTTGGCGGCGCCCAAACTCCCCCGTTGGCCGCACCGGTCAACCGGGAAACCCGGGGCCTCCCACGCTATTATCGCGGACAGTGGGGCGGCGATGAGGACACCGCCCGTGTTAATAGTCTTCCACCCGACGGTGACAGGCAAACGCCCCCCTCACTCCCTGTGGCCCTCGCCCGCCCTCTGTGTTCACACGTCGATCACGTCGCCCTTGCCGGGCGGCGGAGTCGGCCGCGGGGGTTCCTGCGGCCCGCGGGGGCCGCGCTGGACGCGCACGCGCTTCGCGCCAAAGAGCGTCGAGAACGCCATGTTGGTCAGGCTGATGATCAACGAACCGAGCAGTGCGGCCCAGAGCCCGTCGACATGGAAACCGGACACGAAGCGGCTCGTGCCCCAGAGCAGGAAGGCGTTGATCAACCAGAGGCCGAAGCCCGCCGAGAGCACCACCAACGGCAGCGTGAAGAGCACAAGCAGCGGCTTCAGAAAGGCGTTGAAGAGGCTCAGCAGAATCACGACAAGAAAGAGCGTCGAGCCGTCCGCGCAGGAGATTCCCGGGACGATCTTCGCCGCCAACGCCACGCCCATCGCCAGAAACGCCCAGCGCAGCACCAGATTGAAGAAGCCGTTGTTCATCGTCGTCGCGTCGCGAATCTCGCGCCCCACCCTCCCGGAGCAATGAAAATTCTCCTCGTGCAGGATCGGTTGCGCGGCGGCGGCACCGAGCGGCAGACAGTCTTTCTGGCGCGGGGCTTTGCGGCGCGGGGCCACGCGGTACAGCTGGTCACCTTCCGCCCGGGCGGCGTGCTCGCCGACGAACTGCCCGGGAGCGGCGTCGCGCTCCGCACGCTCCAGCGATTCGATACCGGCCTCGATTGGTTTGCGCCCGGCCTCGTCGGCGCCGCCCGCGACTTCGCGCCCGACATCATCCTGTGCATGGGCCGCATGGCCAACTGCCGCGCCGGGGGACTCCAGCGCGCCCTGCCGCGCACCGCCGTCGTTGCCACGGTGCGCACCGGCAAAGCGCTGCCCTGGCTCTACCGCCGTTCCCTGCGCTCGGCCCGCCATGTCGTCGCCAACTCCGACTTCGCCCGCCGCACGCTCGTCGAGCCTGTGGCCCCGGCGGACCGCGGCACGGTCATCCCCAACGCACTGCTGCACGTCCGCCTGCTCGACCTCGTGCCAGCGCCCACCGAGCCGCCCGTGCTGTTGAGTGTCGCCCAGTTTCGCCCGGAAAAGAACCAGCGCGAGTTGCTCGAAATCGTGGCCGCCCTCCCCGCGCAACTCCCGTGGCGGCTGGTGCTGGTCGGTGACGGCCCCACCCGCGCCGCCTGCGAACGCGATGCCGCCGCGCTCGGCCTGGCGGATCGTGTCGCGTTTCCCGGTTGGCAGGCCGACCCCGCGGATTTCTACCGGACCGCCGCCGTCGCCGTCCTCACGTCCCGCGCCGAGTCGCTCCCTAACTTCCTCGTCGAGGCGCAGTGCGCCGGCCTGCCGATCGTGAGCTACGCGGTCGGCGGCGCAGCCGAGTGTTTCCGCGACGGCGAAACCGGTAGGCTCATCCTGGGTGCCGACCGCGCGCGTTTCGCCGCCGCGCTCACCGAGTTGCTCGCGGAGCCTGCCCGCCGCGTCGCGATGGCGGCCGCCGCCCGGGCGTGGGCACGCGACCGCTTCGACCCAGCACGACAGATCGACGCGCACCTGGCGCTCTTTGCGCAGTTGCTCAGGCGGTCCTGAGGCGCCGATCGGGCACCCCGTGTTCGTCCTTGAGTTCGGCCCCACCGCGTCTTGGCTTCAGGCCCGTTCACAACAACAGCCGGCGCTCTCTACCCGCCCGCGAGCAGAGACCTACGTAATCATGAACCGATCCCACTCCGGACCGTCCGCCCACCGTTCATCCTTCCGCACCGGCTGCCGCATCGCCGGCGCGTTGTGCCTCGCCACTACCGTCCACGCGTTCACCTTCGATTTCGGCGGCCTGCAGGGCAGTTTCGATTCCACCTTCTCCGCGGGTGCCGCCTACCGGCTGAGCGATCCCTCGCCTAACCTCTACGCCACCACGGCCACCTTCGACGGCGTGCCCGGCACCGCCGACTCCGTCAACGGCGACGATGGGAACCTCAACTACGGACGGGGCCTCTACTCCACCGTCTTCAAGGGCACCCATGACATCGAGCTCAAGCACGGCCCCTTCGCCGCCTTCATCCGCACGACCTATTTCTACGACCCCGAGGTCGGCCGCGCCGAGCACCAGCGCACCCCGCTCAGCGCCCTCGGCCGCCGCAAGCTCGAGCACGACATCAGCCTGCTCGACGCCTACCTGAGCTACAAATTCGACGTTGCCGACATGGCCGCCAACCTGCGCTTCGGCCGCCAGGTGCTCAGCTGGGGCGAAAGCACGTTCATCCCCAACGGCATCAACGCTATCAACCCCGTCGACGTCTCCCGTTTGCGCACCCCCGGTTCCGAGCTGCGCGAGGCCCTCAAGCCCGTGCCGATGCTCTCCGGCTCGATCACCGTCAACGACGCACTCTCCTTCGACGCCTTCTACCTGCTCGCCTTCAAGAAGACCGACCTCGACCCGCGCGGCTCGTATTTCAGCACCAACGACTTCGCGAGCGTCGGCGGCGAGAATGTCTTTCTCGGCTTCGGCGCCCTGCCCGACACCGGCACGCTCGGCGCCGTGCCCCGTGCGGCCGACCGTCTCGCCAAACACGAGGGACAGTTCGGCGTCGCCGCTCATTATTTGGCCTCCAATCTGGGCGACACCGAGTTCGGTCTGTTCTTCCTCAACTACCACAGCCGCCTGCCGCTCATCAGCGCCATCACGCCGACCCGCGGGATCAGCGCCGCCGAGGTGCAGGCCACCGCGGGTTCGCTCGCCCAGGCCAACCTCGCCCCGGCGATGATCCGCAACGGTTATCCCGCCGCCGGCGTGCCCGCCGCGCTCAACACCCTGCTCGGCGCCGCCCTCACCGGCGTGCCCGCCAGCGCACTCCCGACCACGCTCCAGCCCTTCTACCCCGCCGCGGCCCAGATCGCCGCGGGCGCGAAGAAACTCGGCTTCCTCTCCGCCGCCGCCACCGGCCGCTACGTCCTCGAGTACCCGGAGGACATCCAGCTCGTCGGCGCCAGCTTCAACACCAGCCTCGCCGGCTTCTCCCTCCAGGGCGAGGTCTCCTACAAGGCGGGCCAACCCCTCCAGATCGACGACGTCGAGCTGCTCTTCGCCGCGATGTCCGCTCTCGATACGCCCACCGGCACCAAGTACGGGCAGTACAACCAGCTCGGCGACTACACCGGCCGCTTCGGCGCCGATGTGCGCGGCTACCGCCGCCACGGCGTCTGGCAGGCCCAGGCCACCGCCACCAAGATCTTCGGCCGCCTCCTCGGCGCCAGCCAGTGGACCCTCGTCGCCGAGATCGCCGCCGTCGCCGTGCCCGGCCTCGAGGACAAGAGCGTCCTGCGCTACGACGGTCCCGGCACCTACACCGCCAACAGCGCGCTGGAGATGATCGGCACCGGCAACGCCGCGTTCCGCACCACCGCCGGCTCCGCCTTCGCCGACGACTTCTCCGCCGGCTGCCAGCTGTTGGCGAAGTTCGACTACAACAACGTCTTCGCCGGCGTGAATCTGTCGCCCAGCGTCGGCCTCGGGTACGACTTCCTCGGCAACACCCCGCTGCCGCTGGGCAACTTCGTCGAGGACCGCCGCACCCTCACCCTCGGCCTCGAGTTCACCTACCAGAACCGGTGGACGTTCGACCTGCGCTACGTGAACTACTCCGGCGCCGGCGCCCGCAATCTCCTCCACGATCGCGACTTCGTCTCCTCCACGATCAAATACTCCTTCTAGTCCCCTCTCCCGTCATGCGCACCAACCCGATCCAGTCCCTCGCCGCCCTCGCGCTGCTCGCCCTCTTCTCCGCCCGGCTGATCGCCGGAGTCTCCCCCGAGGAGGCCGCCCGGCTCGATCGCGACCTCACGCCGATGGGCGCCGAGCGCGCTGGCAACGCCGCCGGCACCATCCCCGCCTGGACCGGCGGCATCACCACCGCCCCGGCCGGCTACGCGTCCGGGATGCACCACCCCGACCCCTTCGCCGCCGACACGGCTCTCTACACCATCACCGCCGCCAACGCCGAGCAGTACCAGGCGCAGCTCACCGCCGGCAACCTCGCCCTGCTCAAGACCTACCCGAGCTACAAGATTGTCGTCTATCCCACGCAGCGCAGCGCCTCGTACCCGCAGTACATCTACGACGCCACCCGCAAGACCGCCGTGGAGGCCCAGCTCGCGCCCAACGCCAACGGCGTTCTCAACGCCGTCAACGGCATCCCCTTCCCCATCCCCGCAAGCGCCGAGGAGGTCCTCTGGAACCACCTGCTGCGTTTCCGCGGCGTCTCCGCCGTCCGGGTGATCAGCCAGGCGGCCCCCACTCGCGGCGGCGACTACACCCTCGTGCGCTTCGAGGAGGAATTCCTCTTCCCGTACGTCCAGGAAGGCATGACACCCGAGAAACTCGACAACATCGTCTTCTTCTTCAAGCAGGCCGTCGTCGAACCCGCCCGCCTCGCCGGCTCGATCCTGCTCGTCCACGAGACGCTCGACCAGATCAAGGAGCCGCGCAGCGCCTGGATCTACAACACCGGCCAGCGCCGGGTGCGCCGCGCGCCCCAGGTCGCCTACGACGGTCCCGGCACCGCCGCCGACGGGCTGCGCACCTCCGACCAGCTCGACATGTTCAACGGCGCGCTCGACCGCTACGAGTGGAAGCTGCTCGGCAAGCGCGAGATGATCGTCCCCTACAACTCCTACCGCCTCCACTCCGACCAGGTGAAGGCCAAGGACATCCTGACCCCGCTCCACATCAACCAGGACCTCGCCCGCTACGAACTCCACCGCGTGTGGGTCGTCGAGGCCAACGTCAAGCCGGGCACCAGCCACCTCTACCCGCGCCGCACCTTCTACGTCGACGAGGACAGCTGGCAGATCCTCGCCGTCGACCAGTACGACGCCCGCGGGCAGCTCTGGCGGCTCTCCGAGGCCCACTGCATCAACTACTACGACCTGCCCACCTTCTGGAGCACGCTCGAGGTCCACACCGACCTGATCAGCGGCCGCTACCTCGCCTACGGCCTCGATAACGAGAACCGGATGTACCAGTTCAACGTGAAGCGCAGTTCCCAAGACTACGCGCCCTCCAGCCTGCGCGCCGAGGGCCTGCGTTGACCTCCATCGCCGTGATCGCCTCGCATGGTACCGCGCCGCCGACGAGTACGCCGTCATTGTCTCCGTTGATCGGATCCACCCGGCGGAGCCGCCCCTTGGCCGGCCTGCTCGCGCTCGCCTTGGCCGTCGCGTTCCCGTCCGCCCGCGCCGAGTCCAACGCCACCGACCACCGGCCACCGTCCACCGACTCCGACGGCCCCGCGGCGCTTGCGCCGCTCGCCGCGCAGTCCCTCCTCCTCGATCTCGCCACGGCCGGACCACGCATCGTCGCCGTCGGCGAGCGCGGCCACATCCTGCTCTCCGACGACCAGGGCCAGAGCTGGCGCCAAGCCGCAGTGCCCACCCGCGCCACGCTCACCGGAGTCCATTTCGCCGATGCTCGCCACGGCTGGGCCGTCGGACACCTCGGCGCGATCCTGCGCACTGGCGACGGCGGCGAGACATGGCAACGCGTCGCGACCGGCATCGACCGCGAGAGCGTGCTGCTCGATGTACTCTTCCTCAACGCGAACGAGGGCTTCGTCGTCGGCGCCTACGGCCTGTATCTGCGCACCACCGATGCCGGCCTTACCTGGTCCCGCGGCGAGCCGCAGCCCGAGCAGTACCATTTCAACCAGATCGCCCGCACTGCCGACGGCGTGCTCTTCCTCGTCGGGGAGGCCAGCACCCTGCTGCGCTCCCGCGATGGCGGCCGGAGCTGGGAGTCGGTCCCGCCCCCCTACGACGGTTCGCTCTTCGGCCTCGTCCCGCTCGCCGACGGCCAGCTCCTCGTCCACGGCCTGCGCGGCCATGTCTTCCGCTCCACCAACGGCGGCGCCGGCTGGCTGCCCGTCGAGACGCCGGTACCCACGCTTCTGATGCAGGGCACGCGTCTGCGCAACGGTCTCGTCGTGCTCGCCGGCCAGTCGGGCAACCTCCTCGTCAGCCGCGACCAGGGCCAATCCTTCGACCTCTGGCACCCGGACGGTTCCGCCGGCACCGCCGCCCTCCTCGAGACCGGCGACGGTGCGCTCCTGCTCGCCGGTGAAAAGGGCGTACGCCGCCTTGCGGCCCCGCCGCTGCATCCCGCCCCGCCGGCCCCCGCGCCATGAAACTCGCCGACCGTCTCACCGCCGCGCTGGAGTCGGTGGTTTTCGACCACCGCCGGAGCGTGCTCGCCGCGCTCGCCTTGCTCACCGTCGTGTTGGCCTTTTTCGCCAGCCGCACGCACATCGACGCCAGCTTCCTCAAGCAGCTTCCGGCGGAGCATCCGTACGTCCGCACCTTCGTCGAGTACCAGACCGCCTTCGGCAACGCCAACCGCGTGGTCATCGCGCTCACCGTCAAAAAGGGCGACATCTTCCAGCCGGAGTTCTTTGATACGCTCCGCAAGGTCACCGACGAGGTCTTTTTCCTGCCGGGCGTCGACCGTGCCTCCGTCACCTCGCTGTTCACGCCCAACGTGCGCTTCGTCGAGATCGTCGAGGACGGCTTCGCCGGCGGCACCGTCATCCCCGCCGATTTCCAGCCCACGCCCGCCGGCCTCGAGCAGGTCCGGCAGAACGTGCTCAAGTCCGGCAAGTTCGCCCGGCTCGTCGCCCACGACTTCACCGGCGCGCTCGTCACCGCGCAGTTGCTCGAGGTTGATCCGGCCACCGGCAAGAGACTCAACTATCTCGAGGTCGCCCGGGCCATCGAGGAGAAGATTCGTGAGCGCCACGTGCCCGCAGGAGGCGAGTTCGGCCTCGGTATCCATGTCATCGGCTTCGCCAAGGTCATGGGCGACGTGGGCGAGTCGGTTCGCAACGTGCTGCTGTTCTTCGCGGTCTCCATCGCGCTCACCGCCCTGCTCGTCCTGGTCTACACCCGATCCTGGCGGCTCACCGTCTGGCCGATCCTCTGCTCGCTCGTTGCCGTGGTCTGGCAGCTCGGGCTGCTCAACGTCCTCGGCTACGGCATCGACCCGCTCTCGATCCTCATCCCGTTCCTCATCTTCGCCATCGGGGTGAGCCATGCCGTGCAGATGGTCCGTGCCTTCCGCAACGCGGTCTTCGACGGCGCTGCCGGCCCCGCGGCCGCGCGCGCCGCCTTCCGCAACCTCCTCCTCCCCGGCGCGCTCGCCCTGGCCACCGACACCATCGGCTTCCTCACGATGCTGCTCGTGCGCATCGAGATCATCCGCGAGCTCGCCATCACCGCCAGCCTCGGCGTGGCGCTGGTCATCCTCACCAATCTCGTCCTGCTCCCCGTCATCCTTTCCTGGGTGCAGTTGCCTCCGAGCTTCCGCGTCAAGATCCGCGCTCGCAGCATCGCCACCGACCGCTACTGGCGGCACTTTGAGCACATCACCAAACCCGGCATCTCGGTCGTCATCATCCTGCTCGCGCTCGGGCTCGGCGTCTTCGGCTGGCGGCAGATGAGCCGAGTGCAGATCGGCGATCTCGACGCCGGCGTGCCCGAGCTGCGTCCGGACTCCCGTTACAACCGCGACGCCGCCGCCATCACTTCGCGTTTCACCGTGGGCGTCGACCTGCTCTCGGTCATCGTCGAGACCGTGCCCGGCGGCTGCATTGACTACGACGTGATGACGCGCATCTCCGAGTTCGAGTGGCACCTGCGCAACGTCCCGGGTGTGCAGTCGACCGACTCGCTCGCCGAGGCCGCCAAGGCCGTCAACGCCGGCTGGAACGAAGGCAGCCTGAAATGGCGCGTGCTCCCGCCCAACCAGGCCATGCTCGCGCAAGCCACCTCCCCCTTCGACACCGCTTCCGGATTGCTCGACGCCGAAGGCCGCGTGATGCCGGTGGTCGTCTATCTCGAGGACCACAAGGCCGCGACGATCGAGCGGGTGATCGCCGCCGTGAAGGAGTTCGCCGCCGCCCACCCGTCCGACCGCGTGCAGTTCCGGCTGGCCAGCGGCAACGTGGGCGTGATGGCCGCCACCAACGAGGTCGTGCGCGCCACACAGTGGCCGATCGTCGGCTGGGTCTTCGGCTCTGTCATCGTGCTCTGTCTGCTCACTTTCCGTTCCGTGCGTGCCACGGTCTGTATCGTGCTGCCGCTCGTCGTGGTGTCGTTGCTGGCCAACGCCGTGATGGTCGCGCTCGGCATCGGCCTGAAGCCCTCCACCCTGCCGGTGATCTCGCTCGGAGTCGGCATCGGCGTGGACTACGGCATCTATCTGTTCTCGCGTTTTCAGCAGCAACTGGAGGCCGGCATCCCCTTCGAGGAGGCGCTCTTCCTCGCCTTCCGCCAGACCGGCAGCGCCGTGATCTTCACCGGGCTCACCCTCGGCGTCGGCGTGAGCACGTGGATCTTCTCCGGACTCAAGTACCAGGCCGACATGGGCGTGCTGCTCACCTTCATGTTCATCGTGAACATGCTCGGCGCGATCCTCGTGCTCCCCGCCCTCGCCCGCTGGCTGTATCGAAGCCGATAGCGGCGGTTCGCTCCACCTCCGCACGACAAACAGGGAGTGCCCTTTTTCCAAGGCGGCCCGCGCGCTTGCCGAGCCGCCTTGGCCACGTAGCTTCGCCTCCCAGAAATCCCCGAACATGAAAGCAACCACTCATACCAAGTAGCATTCAAATATATAATAACCCTGCGGGAATCCACGGGAAGCAGGTGAGTTTCCGCAGGCGTGGCGGATCGTTGAGGAGGAGCAGCAGCTCGGTTTCGAGACGAACTTCGACGCCGGCAAGGTCGGCGAAGAACTGGTTGGCGAAGCCCTTTTCGCGGGTTTCGTCCCAGACATGCTCGGTGGGATTGCACTCCGGGGTGTAGGGTGGGAGCAGTTCCAATCGGAGCCGTTCGGGTACGGGGAGTTGCTTGGATTTGTGCCAGCCCGCTCCGTCCAGAAAGCACAGCAGTCGATGGTCGGGCCAGCAGGCGAGCATCTGGAGGATGAAGCGCGCCATGGCCGGGGTGTTGCACTTGGGCTCGATCATCGCCGTGCCTTCTCCCTCCACGGGCGCGATTGCGGCAAAGGCGTACAGGGACTCGCGCACGACCTGCCGCCAGACCTTGGGCCGGACCGGCTCCGGGGCCCAGCAGGAACGCAACACGCTGATGCGGCCGAAACGGCCCTCGTCCATGAACAGGATCTTCAGCCGCGCCCCATGCTGCGCGCGTTCCTGCGCGACGATCTGGGCG
>JAGVUB010000110.1 GCA_019136515.1 Verrucomicrobiota bacterium | reverse complement strand
GCGACTGGAGGAGCTGCTCGACGAGCTGCGGCGCGGGGCGTTTCCCGAAGCCTGGAACGGCGTGCTCGCGCGGTTGCACGCGGGGCGCGAGCTGGACCTGGCGCGGGCGGAGGACCGGGCGTTTGCCGAGGCGGCGGAGGCGTGGCGCATCGCAGCGGTTGAGGTGGCTGCGGCGGTGACGCCAGGCGGGAACGCTGCGCTCACGCGCAGCGCCACGATCACGGCCGACGAGGCGTGCGGGCTGGCGCTGCAACTATTTGGCGCGGGGCGGCTCTTCGACGACAAGCCGGCCGGCGCGGCCGAGCTCGACGGTTGGCTGGAGTTGGTTTTTCGCGACGAGCCCGTGCTGCTCGTGGCCGGGCTCAACGACGGTTGTGCGCCCGAGGCGGTGGCGGGGCATGCATTCCTCCCGGAGTCGCTGCGCGAGCGGCTGGGGTTGAAGACAAACGCCCAGCGGTTCGCGCGCGATGCGTGGCAACTGGCGGCACTCGCGGCGTGCCGTGCGACGGGTGGGCGGCTGGAAGTTTTTCTCGGCAAGACGTCGGCCGCGGGCGATCCGCTGCGTCCGTCGCGGCTGCTGTTCCAGTGCGCGGAGACGGAGCTGCCGGCGCGGGTGCGTTTCCTTTTCCGCGAGCTGCCGCCGGCCGGCGGCAATGTCGCGTGGCGGCGCGCGTGGCGTTGGCGCGTGCCGTGGGTCGGCGCGGTCGAGCGGCTGCGGGTGACCGGCTTCCGCGACTACCTGGCGTGCCCGTTCCGTTTCTACCTGAAGCACCGGCTGAAGATGGAGCCGGTCGACGCGGCGAAGCGCGAACTCGACGCGCGCGACTTCGGCACGCTCGTGCACCGCGTGCTCGAGCGGCTCGGCCAGGATGTGGCGTGGCGCGACTGCACCGACGGCGAGGTGCTGGCGCGCGAGTTCGAGACGACGCTCGACGCGGTGGTGGCGGCGCGTTTCGGCAAGGAACTTTCACTGCCGCTGCGCGTGCAGGCGGAGTCGGCGCGGCAGCGACTGGCGGCGGTGGCGCGGCTGCAGGCGGCGGAGCGCGCGGCCGGCTGGGTGATCCAGCACACCGAGTGGAAGTTGCCGACCGGGAAACTGGCCATCGGCGGCATCGAGCTTTCGGGCACGATCGACCGGATCGAGCGCCATGAGGCGACCGGCGCCTGGCGCGTGCTCGACTACAAGACCTCGGAGAGCGCGAAGACGCCTGCGGCGGCGCACCTGAAGAGCGACCGCTCCGGCCGCGCGTGGCTCGCGGAGGCCCGGCTCGCGATCGAGGGGAAACCGTGCTGCTGGATCGACCTGCAGCTCCCGCTCTATCGCTGGGCGCTCGGGGAGCTGCTCGGCGTGCGTGCGGCGACGATCGGCTATTTCAACCTGCCCAAGGCGGTGACCGAGACGCGGATCGAGTTGTGGGAAAACTTCAGCGACGAGTTGCAGGCGGCGGCGCTGGGGTGCGCGGCGGCGGTCGGCGCCGGTGTGCAGGCCGGGCGGCATTGGCCGCCGGTCGAGGAGGTCGACAACGACGACTTCGTGGCGCTGATCCACGACGGCACGGCGGCGAGCTTCGACGTGGGCGACTGGCCCGCGGCGGCGCGGGGAGTGGAGGCGAGAGGTGGGGACGAAATCGCGCCGGGCGAAGACGGGCGGAGGGCATCGCCATGAGCACGGTCGGCCACGAGATGATTTTTGCCTCGGCGGGATCGGGAAAGACCTTCGCGCTCACGACGCGTTTCATCCGGCTGCTCGCGCTCGGCGTGGCGCCGGAGCGGATCGTGGCGCTGACGTTCACGCGGAAGGCGGCGGGCGAGTTCTTCGGCGAGATCGTGAACCGGCTCGCCGAGGCCGGCGCGGACGAAGCGACGGCGCGGAGGCTCGCGGCGGCGGTGGCGCGGCCGGAGCTGGCGGCGGCGGATTTCCGGCGGTTGCTGCGCGGGATGATCGGCGCGATGCACCGGCTCAACCTCGGCACGCTCGACGGATTTTTCGCGAAGATTGTGCGCGCGTTTCCGCTCGAGCTCGGGCTCGGCGGCGAGCCCGGGCTGCTCGACGAGCACGCGGCCGCGGAGGCGCGGCGCGAGGTGCTCGCGCGGTTGTTTGTCGGGAGCGGTGAACTCACGCCCGAGCAGAAGGCGCTGGTGGAGGCGTTCCGGCTCGCGACCTTCGGCACCGAGGGCAAGAGCGTGGCGGCGAGCTTCGACCGGTTCGTCGAGGAGCATCTCGCGCTCCACCGTGCGGCGCCGCAGGCGGCGAAGTGGGGCGTGGCGCGGCGGATCTGGCCGCAGGGTTTTCCGTGGACGGTGGCCGACGACGCGGCGGTGGCGCGCGCGGCGGAGGAGATCGACGCCTGGGCCGCGGCGGCACCGGAACTCAAGGACAAGCCGCGCGCCCGCTGGCGGGCGTTTGCGCGCGAGGCGCTGGAGTGGACGCCGGGGCAGGCGTTCGGAAAGAATCTCGAGTTTGTGCTGAAGAAGGCCTTGGCCGCCTGGGCCGACGTGGAGGCCGGGACGGCGACACTGACGGTCGACGTGCAGAAATGTGCGCTCGGGCCGGCGGTGTGCGGGCCGTTGGCGGTGCTGGCGCGGCGGATCGTCGGGCTCGAGCTCGGTCGCCGAATGGCGATGACGCAGGGCATCGCGGCGGTGCTGCGGCTGTTCGACCGGTTGTACGATGCCGAGGTGCGGCGCGCCGGGCGGCTGACGTTCGCGGATTTGCAGCAGTTGCTCTCGCCCGACCGGGCGGAGGAGGGCGCGGCGGCGGGCGAGTGGGGCGGCGGCGCGCTCGACTACCGGATCGACGCGCGGCTCGACCACTGGCTCTTCGACGAGTTTCAGGATACGAGCTACCAGCAGTGGCGGATCCTGGAGAAGTTCGTCGACGAGGTCGTGCAGGACCCGGAGGGCCGGCGGAGCCTCTTCTACGTGGGCGACGTGAAGCAGGCGATCTACACGTGGCGCGAGGGCGACCCGCGGCTGTTCCGGCACGTGGCCGCGCGGTACCGCGCGGCGATCGCGGAGGGCGAGCTCAACGACTCATGGCGCTCCGGGCCCGCGTTGATCGAGCTGGTCAACCGCGTGTGCGGCGCCGGCGCGGTCATCGACGAGTTGTTTCCCGAGGCGGCCGAGGAGTGGAATCGCCACTGGCGCGCGCACCGTAGCGCGCGGCCCGAGCGAAGGGGGCAGGCGGCGTTGCTGCTGGCCGACGACGAGGCCGGGCGTTGGGAGACGACGCTGCGGTTGCTGCAGGAGCTGCGGCCGACGGAGCGCGGGCTCACGTGCGCGGTGCTGGTGCGGCGCAACGAGGTCGGCGCGCAACTCGCGGACTACCTGCGGCGCGAAGGCGGCATCGCGGCGGTGGCGGAGTCGGATCTGAAGATCGGCGCGGACAACCCGGCGGCGACGGCGCTGGCGGCGCTGTTGCAGTTGGCGGCGCATCCGGAGGACGCGTTTGCGCGGCGCCAGGTGGCGATGTCGCCGCTGGCGGGGCTGATCGGGGAGGGCGGGGTGGCCGGCGACGTAGCGGCGTTCGTGAGAACGCCGGCTGGAGTTTGGCCAATTCCAGGAAAAGAAGGTGCGGCGTTCGTGAGAACGCCGGGGGATCGATGTGCTCACGCACATCGCTACACGGCGGCGGATTTTGCGGTGATCGGTGCGGCCGTGCGCGGCGCGGTCGAGGCGGAGGGCTTCGAGGCGTGGCTGGCCGGCTGGGCGCGGCGGCTGGAACCGGTGCTGGCGAGCGACGATGCGTTTTCGCGGCGGCGGTTGCGGCAGTTGGTGGCGGCCGGGCGGGTCTTCGACGAGCGTGGTACTCGGGACGTGGACGCGTTTCTGCGTTTCCTCGGTGAGTACACGGTGCGCGAACCGGAGGGGGCTGGCGTGGTGCGCGTGATGACGGTGCACAAATCGAAGGGGCTCGGATTCGATGTGGTTATCCTGCCGGATCTCGAAGGGCAGAAGCTTGCGCAGCGGCGCGACGGGCCGGCGGTGCGCAAGGCGGAGGACCGCTCGATCGAGTGGGTGTTGGAGTATCCCAGTGCGTTGATCGCCGAGGCCGATCCGGTGCTGCGCGAGTACGCGGATGAGGCGGTGGCGGAGAACTGCTACGAACAGCTCTCGCTCCTGTACGTGGCGCTCACGCGGGCGAAGCGCGCGCTGTACGCGGTGATCGAACCGCCGGGCAAATCGAAGTCGCTCAATTTCCCGCGGCTGCTCACCGCCACGCTTGGTGAGGAGGAGCGCACGGTGCCGGTGGGCGACGGGAGTTTCCGCGCGGCGTGGGCGGCGGGTGCGGGCGACTGGGTGCAGGGACTGTCGGAGGAAGAACCGGCGCCGGGTTCGACGGAGCCGGGCCGGGAACCGGTCGCACCAGAGGTGACGGCAATGGCGACACGACGTGCGCCGCTGGTGGCGCTGCGGCCCTCGGGACTGAAACCGGTCCGGGTTTCGGCGGAGCGCCTCTGGGCGGGCGGCGGGCTGGCGCAGACGGAGTTCGGCAGCCAAGTGCATGCGTTGTTCGCGGCGGTCGAGTGGATCGCTGGCGGCGCGGCGGGGCCGTGCATCGCAATGGTGTCGGGGGCGGAAGGCGAAGCTTGGTCCGCGGCGCGGGCGGAGGTTGAAGCCTGTCTGCGCGCACCGGCGCTGGCGGAAGTCTTTTGCCGGGAGGATCGGGGCGACGAGGTTTGGCGCGAGCGGGCGTTCGAGGCCGTGGTCGAGGGCGCTTGGGTGTCGGGTGTGCTGGACCGGGTGGTTTTGCGGCGGACGAGCGATGGCGCCTTGGCTGTGACGGTCTACGATTTCAAGACGGAGCGGGGGTCGGTGGCGGAACTGCGTGAGCGCCATGCGGCCCAGCTCGAGGTTTATCGCGTGGTGGTCGCGCGCCTTACCGGTGCTCCCTTGGCGGCCGTGCGTGCGGTGGTGGTGGCGACGGGCGAAAGGGGTTTGGCGGAGATTGCCTTTCGTTTGCGATAATGGGCTTTACTCGCGCGAGCCGAGTCCGCACAACCGACGTTTTCAACCAACTCCGACACCCATGGGAAATCTCAAGAAGAAGCGCCGTCTGAAGATGGCGAAGCACAAACGCCGCAAGCGCCTCAAGGCGAATCGCCACAAGAAGCGTACCTGGCAGAAGTAGCCACCCATCGGTGGGTCGCGGGCGTCGTGCACAACGACGCCCTTTTGTTTTTTGGGGGGGCGAGACAGGAGCGGCGTGTGTTGCCGCAAAAAACACTGTCAAAACCCCGCGGGTGATGATGGATTTCGTTTTAGGCCTTGAGAGTTGGGCCGATTTTTACGAAGTAGGGTGAACGTTCCAGCCATGCTTTCGCGCTGACCGTGGCCGACGTTCTCGCGCATTCGTTCCCATCCCATGCTTTTCTCCGGAAAATCCAGCGGTTACTTCGTCGAAATCAACGAGTATTCGAGCCTTGTGGCGCGGACCAGTTCGCTGACCGCTCCCCTCGTGATCGAGAAAGTGGAGGAGGTGGCCGGGCAGGGCCTGCCTGCCATCGGTGCGCTGTTCGACAAGGTCGCCGGCCCGCGGCGCGCCGGCACCTATCGGCACGCGGTGTGCGGCATCTCGCCGGAGCGCCGCTTCATCCGCCGGGCCTCGGTGGATCCCAAGCGCGCGAAGGAGACCGCCTACCTCGAGGAGATCCTCACCACGCAGTTCCGCGCCGAGCCGGAAAAGATGATCTTTGCGATCGTGTCGGCGACCGACGGGAGCTTGATCGATCCGAACTCCTCCGCTGGCAAGGAAGTGGTGTTTTGCGGCAGCTACACCGAAGATTTCGTCCAAGCGCAGGGGACCTTGCTCGCGGCCGGCATCTATCCCGAGCGGCTTGAGATCGGCTCGGTCGGCATCCTCGGTGCGATGCAGGGCGTGCTGGCCACGCAGGACATCAAGACGCCGACCCTCGTGCTGGAGATCGGGCGGGAGACGACCAATTGCTACATCGTGACCAACACCGGGGTCGATCTGGCCCGGCCGATGCCGCACGGCATCAACTCGATGATCCCGATTGCCCAGAAGGAGATGGGGCTGCGCGACGAGGAGGCTGCCGC
The DNA here is from genome assembly GCA_019136515.1 of Verrucomicrobiota bacterium. GTDB lineage: Bacteria > Verrucomicrobiota > Verrucomicrobiia > Opitutales > Opitutaceae > CAJCBL01. The sequence continues at coordinate 367 of JAGVUB010000110.1, read as the reverse complement.
CAAGCTGCTCTTCTCGAACACCTTCGATTTCACCGGAATGGGGCCGAACCTCGTCAAACGTGTGCTCAAGGAGCTCCAGTCCTCGATCGGCTTCTTCGAGGTGCAGACCGGACAGTCGATCGGGCAGCTCTACTGCTCGGTCCAGCCGCCGGGATTCACGTGGCTGAGCAGCACGCTCGCCAGCGCCCTCGGGGTGTCGCAGCTTTCGCTCGACCTGAAGCCATGGCTCGCCAAGCAGGGGATCAAGTTCGCCCCCGGCGTGTGTCCCGAGGTGATACCGAGCTCGTGGCTCGGCCTGCTCAGCCTGATGGCCAACAACCAACCTTCGCCCGCCTCCCATGAAGCCAAGTAAACGGCCGGCCGGCCC
>JAGVUB010000068.1 GCA_019136515.1 Verrucomicrobiota bacterium | reverse complement strand
GCACTTGCTGGCGAGAATGCGGTCGTTCAGTTTGCGGATGTTAGTTGTAGTAACCATACGGCCGACAGGTTGGACCTCTTCGTCCCGCCTGTCGGCCTCATGGCATCTACGGGCGCAGCATGCCGCAGTTTCTCTCCGAACGGGGCCTGACAAAACCCTGACAACCGGATTGCATCGGCGTGACGACTTACCCGCGTCCGGGGGCTAGGATGGAGCGAAACCCGTTTCGTCCGGTCTCTGAAACCCTCCGCGCCATGAAAACCCGCTTTCTCGCCGCCGCCCTCGCGCTCCTCACCGCCATGTCGAACCTCCTCGCCGGTCCACGCGACGATCAGTGGAAATCCGTGAACGAAGCGGCCGACGAAGGCCTGCCGAAGACCGCCATCGAACGGCTCGAACCGATCATCAAGGGCGCGCTCGCCGACAAGGCCTACGCCGAGGCCGTGCGCGCCATCGGCCGCGAGATCGCGCTCGAGGGCACGATCGAGGGCAACAAGCCCGAGGAGAAGATCACCCGCCTCGAGGCCGAGCTGGCCAAGGCGCCGGCCGCGATGAAGCCGGTGATGGAGGCGCTGCTGGGCCACTGGTACTGGCAGTACTTCCAGCACAACCGCTGGCGTTTCCACCAGCGCACGCAGACCGCCGCCGCACCGGGCGCCGATATCCAGACTTGGGATCTCGCCCGCATCCTCGCCGAGATCGGCAAACACTTCGACGCCGCGCTCGCCGCGCCGGCCGTGCTCCAGCAGACGCCGATCGCGGCGTGGGACTTCCTGATCGAAAAGGGCAACGTGCCCGACGCCTACCGGCCCACGCTCTTCGACTTCCTCGCGCGCGAGGCGCTGTCGTTCTACCAAGCCGGCGAACTCGGCCGCGTGTCGCCCGAGAACGCCTTCGAGATCGACTCCGGGAGTCCGATCTTCGGTGACACCGAGGCGTTCCTCGCGTGGAAGCCGGAGACCTCCGACACGACTTCGCCGAAGCTGAGGGCCCTCGCACTGCACCAGACGCTGCTGCGTTTCCACCGCAAGGATGCCGACCGCTCCGCCTTCCTCGATGCCGACCTCGCGCGGCTCGACTATGGCTTCAACGTCGCCGTGGGCGAGGAGAAGGCCGAGCGCTACGAGGCGGCGCTCACGCGGTTCATCGAGGCGAACCCGAAGCATGAGATCTTCGCCCGAGCGATCTACCAACTCGCGAACCGCCGCCACTCCGCGGGCGAGCCGACCGCGGCCCACGCGCTCGCGACCCGCGGGCTGAAGGCCTTCCCGAACACCTACGGCGGCGATCTGTGTTTCAACCTCATCAAGCAGATCGAGGCGCCATCCATCGGCCTCGCCACCGAGCAGATCTGGAACGCCCCGTGGCCCTCGCTCGACGTGACGTACCGCAACCTCGGGCACGTCTATTTCCGCGCCGTGCCGGTCGACTTCGACGACTACGTGCAGCGCGCACGCTGGGGCTTTGGCGACTTCGAGCAGGAGCGCGTCAAAGAGCTGCTCGACTCGAATCCGGCGCTCACGTGGGACGCCGCACTGCCGGCGACGCCCGACTTCAAGGAGCGCACCGAGAAACTGGCGGCGCCCGCCACGCTCAAACCCGGCTTTTACGTCGTCTTTGCCAGCGTTGATCCCGAGTTCGGCGAGCGCGGCAACCAGGTCTCGATGGCCAGCATCTGGGTGAGTGACCTGGCGCTCGTGTTGAGCACTCGCTACGGCACCGACACGCAGAGCGGCTTCGTCCTGCGCGCCGGCAGTGGCGAACCTGTCGCGGGCGCCAATGTGCGCGTGTGGCGGCAGGACAACAACGGTCGTTTCAAGCCCGCCGCCGCGGTCGCTACCGACGCCGACGGCCGCTTCGAGATCACCGCCAAGGACCGCGCCGCCGTGATCCTCGCCGAGAAGGACGGGCACGCCGTGCCGAGCCTGCGGGCGTTCACCACGCGCACCGGCGAGATCGGCCACCGCGCTGATTCCCAGACGGTCTTCTTCACCGACCGCGCGATCTACCGGCCCGGCCAGTCGATCTACTACAAGGGCGTTTCGATCCGCCACGACCAGGACGCCGTCAAATACTCCGCCATCGCCGGCCTGAAGCTCACGGTCGTCTTCAACGATCCCAACGGCCAGGAGATCGCCCGCGCCGAGCACACGACCAACGACTACGGCTCGTTCGACGGCGTGTTCACCGCGCCGCGCGACCGCGTGACCGGCACGATGTCGATTTCGGTGCTCGGTCGCTCAAGCAGCACGCACTTCCAAGTCGAGGAGTACAAGCGTCCGAAGTTCCAGGTGACGCTCGAGACGCCGAAGGAGGCGTCGAAGCTCGAGGCGCCGGTCGTCGTGACCGGCAAGGCGACCGCGTACACCGGCGCCGCGATCGGCGGCGCAAAGGTCGCGTGGCGCGTCGAGCGCGGCGTGCAGCTGCCGCGCTGGTGCTGGTGGTGGCAGCCGCCGGCCAGCAAGGCGATCGCGCACGGCACAGCGATCGCGGCCGACGATGGCACGTTCAAGATCGAGTTCACCGCGGCGCCGGATCGCTCGGTGCCGGTGAAGAACGAGCCGGTGTTCAACTACTCGATCCACGCCGACGTGACCGACACGACGGGCGAAACGCGCTCGCAGGACACAACCGTGAGCGTGGGCTACACGGCGTTGCGGGCGACGTTCAGCCTGCCCGAGTGGAACACGACCGAGAAGCCGGTGGAGATCGCCGTCGGCACGGGCACGCTCGACGGCCAACCGCTGCCGGCCGAGGGCACTTTCAAAGTCTACGCGCTGCAACAACCGCTCGCCGTCGAGCGCGCGCCGCTCCAGCGCGAGCAGCGCTGGTGGTGGAACGGCGAGGGCGAGCCGGAGCCCGATGCGACCAAGCCCGAGTCGTGGGCGCTGGGCGCGGTCGTGGCCGAGCAGCCGTTCACCACGCCGGCGGAAGGGCGTGTGGTGGTCCCGGTGACGCTCAAGGCCGGCCTGTACCGCGTGGTCGTGGAGACCAAGGACAGCTTCGGCAAGCCGGTGACGGCGCGCGAGACCTTCGAGGTGATCGACCCCGCCGCCACGCGCTACGGCGTGAAGGTGCCCGAGCTCTTCGCCGCGCCGAAGTGGCATGTGGAGCCCGACGAGAAGTTCACCGCGTTCTGGGGCACGGGTTACCCGAGTGGCCGGCTCTTCGTGGAGATCGAGTGCAACGGCAAGTTGCTCCAACACTACTGGACCAAGGGCGAGCGCACGCAGGAGGCGATCGCGTTCACGCCGACCGAGGCGATGCGCGGCGGGTTCACGGTGCGCACGCTCTTCGTGCGGGAGAACCGCGGGTACTTCAACGAGCGCATCGTGCAGGTGCCGTGGACGAACAAGCAGCTCACGGTGAAGTGGGAGAGTTTCCGCTCGAAGCTCCTGCCCGGACAGAAGGAGACATGGACGGCGATCGTCACCGGGCCCGACGCCCAACGCGCGAGTGCCGAGATGGTCGCCGCGCTCTACGATGCCTCGCTCGATCAGTACGCGCCGCACGGTTGGCCGATGCAGTTCGGGGTCTTTCGTTCGGAGTACGGCATGAGTCAGCGGGAGTTTCAGAACACCCGCGAGGATTTCCGCCACGTGCAGGGCTGGTGGACGCAGGAGAACCGCAGCACGTCGTGGAGCTACCGCGCGTTTCCGTCGGAGATCGTGGCGGATGCGTGGGGCTACGAGTACCGCTCGCGGATGATGAAGAGCTCGATGATGCCGATGCCGAGCGCGCCGGCCGGGGGGATGCGGTTTCAGCGAGCTGGAGCCGTAGATTCCGCAGCCGAGATGGCGATGGAGGCAGTGGCCGATAGCGATTCTGTTCGTCGGCCCGATCCGAATGCAACTGCCGCTGGGCAGGGCCCCGAATACTACAACAAGCTCGAATCCGCCCCCCAGCCTGACCTCACCAAAGTCACCGCGCGCAAGAACCTCAACGAAACCGCGTTCTTCTTCCCGCATCTGACGGCGGACAAGGACGGCGTGGTGCGGATGACGTTCACGATGCCGGAGGCGCTGACCGAGTGGAAGTTCCTCGGCTTCGCGCACGACGCGCAGCTGCGCGCCGGCGGCCTGATCGACACAGCGGTCACCGCGAAGGATCTGATGGTGCAGCCGAACCCGCCGCGGTTCGTCCGCGAGGGCGATGCGATCGAGTTCACGGCGAAGATCAGCAACCAGAGCGACCGGCCGCAGCAGGGCACCGTGAAGCTCACCTTCGCCGACGCCGCCACGCTCGCGCCGGCCGACGCCGCGCTGGGCAACGCCGCGACCGAGCAGCCCTTCGACGTGCCGGCGAAGCAGTCGCGCAGCTATTCGTGGCGCATCGCCGTGCCGGACGGCCTCGGCTTCCTCACCTACAAGGCCGTGGCCGCGACCCAGCAGGCGAGCGACGGCGAGGAAGGTTTTCTCCCCGTGCTCAGTCGCCGGATCCTGGTGACCGAGTCGCTGCCGCTGCCAATCCGCGGGAAGTCGACCAAGCAGTTCGCCTTCCAGAAGCTCCTCGACTCCGGCAAGTCCGATACGCTCCGCCACCAGTCGCTCACGGTGCAGATGACCTCGCAGCCGGCGTGGTACGCGGTGATGGCGTTGCCGTACCTGATGGAGTTTCCGTACGAGTGCAGCGAGCAGGTGTTCAACCGGCTCTACGCCAACGCGCTCGCGCGCCACATCGCCAACTCCGATCCGAAGATCCGCCGCGTGTTCGAGCAGTGGAAGAACACGCCCGCGCTCGACAGCCCGCTCACCAAGAACCAGGACCTGAAGTCGGTCCTGCTCGAAGAGACGCCGTGGGTGCGCGAGGCCAAGAACGAGAGCGAGGCGCGCCGCAACGTGGGTGTGCTCTTCGACGCCAACCGGCTCGACGACGAGACCGCGCGCACGCTGAAGAAGCTCACCGACCAGCAGCTCGGCGACGGGCTCTGGCCGTGGTTCCCCGGCGGCCGGCCCAACGAGTACATTTCGCTCTACATCGTGACCGGTTTCGGCCGGCTGCGGCACCTCGGCGTCACCGTCGACGTCGCGCCCGCAGTGAAGGCGCTCGGCGCGCTCGACGCGTGGATCGACGAGGAGTACCGCGAGATCCAGAAGCATCCGGATCCCGAGGACTACGTGCCCGGCCACGACGAGGTGATCTACCTCTACGGCCGCAGCTTCTTCCTCGAGGACCAGCCGGTCGCCAGCAAGCACCGCAAGGCGGTCGACTTCTTCCTCGGGCAGCTGCGCAAGTTCTGGCTGAAGACGGATTGCCGCATGTGCCAGGCGCAGGGCGCGCTCGCGTTGCAACGTTTCGGCGACAAGAAGACGCCGCAGGCGATCGTGCGTTCGCTCAAGGAGCGCAGCGTGAGCAACGAGGAGCTGGGGATGTTCTGGCGCGACACCGAGCTGAGCTGGTGGTGGTACCGCGCGCCGATCGAGACGCAGGCGACGATGGTCGAGGCGTTCGCCGAGGTGGGCGAGGGCGATCCGCAGGCTGTCGACGACTGCCAGGTGTGGCTGCTCAAGCAGAAGCAGACGCAGGACTGGAAGACCACGAAGGCCACGGCCGACGCGATCTATGCGCTGCTGCTCGGCGGGCGAAACCTGCTCGGCAGCGACGCGCTGGTCGAAGTCGCGCTCGGCGGCACGGCGATTTCGACGGACGGGAGGACGGGGAACACGGGTCTGGAGACCCGTGCCACGAAGCCCGAGCACGTCGAGGCCGGCACCGGTTTCTACGAACAGAAGTTCGCCGCCGCGGAGATCAAACCCGCGATGGGGCAGGTGACGGTCAAGAAGGTCGACGACGGCGTGAGCTGGGGCAGCGTGCATTGGCAGTACCTCGAGGACATGGCGAAGGTCACGCCGCACGAGGGCACGCCGCTGAAGCTGAAGAAGAGCCTCTGGGTGAAACAGACGACGAAGAAGGGTCAGGAGCTCGGGCCCGTGACCGGGCCGATCGCGGTGGGCGACGAGCTCGTTGTCCGCATCGAACTGCGCACGGATCGCGACATGGAGTTTGTGCACCTGAAGGACCAGCGTGGCAGCGGCACGGAGCCGGTGAACGTGATCAGCCAGTACCGGTACCAGGACGGCCTCGCGTACTACGAGAGCACGCGCGACACGGCATCGCACTTCTTCATCGATTACCTCCCGAAGGGCACGTACGTGTTCGAGTACTCGACGCGCGTGCAGCTCAAGGGCACGTACCAGACGGGCATCGCCGAGATCCAGTGCATGTACGCGCCGGAGTTCAACAGCCACTCGGAGAGCATCCCGCTCGAGGTGAAGTAGGACCGGTCTCCGACCGGTCCCTGTGTGCGCGAGCAGCAGGTGCTGGCGGGAGCCCAGAGGGTCCAGTCGTAGACTGGACCTGCTATGAAGGCGTCGCAGGCAAGGATGAAAATGTCGTTGGATTTCTGGGTGGGTGATCCGGGCCCGGCGGGACCTCGGAGGGTGGGAGTTCCCCGCTCCGCGG
>JAGVUB010000187.1 GCA_019136515.1 Verrucomicrobiota bacterium | reverse complement strand
CGAACGTTCCGGAAGCGCTCCCCGCAAAATCCTTTGGCAAACCTCCCCGTTCCCAAACTGGCGCAGCCAGTTTGTTCAGCAGCCTGCGGACGAAGTCCGACAGGCTGCTAGGCCACGGGGGAGTGTGAGGCGCTGCCGGCGTAGCGGCGTTCGTGAGAACGCCGAGGATGGGGCGATGCCGCGGTCGATGCGCTCACGCGCATCGCTACAACGGAAGGATGGACGAGAACCTTGTCGGCTTTCGCTACGGGAAGGCTCAACGGCGGCGCGGCGGAACACGGGTCTGGAGACCCGTGCCACGGGGAGCCGAAACGCGTGAGCGTTTCGGCACGAGGCGAATGCGCCCGCACAAAGTCCTTTCCGCGGCGGGCGGGTGTGCCTACGAATCGGGTACCCCGTTCACCGCATGCGCTTCCCCACCGGACTGTTTCTCTTCGTCTCGCTCCATTCGATGGCCGCGCTCGCGGCGCCGCTGCAGGCGCAGGAGGTCGGCGACATCGCAACGGCGCGGCAGGTGGCGGAGGCGAACAACGCCTTCGGCGTGGCGCTGTACCGGGAGTTCGCGCAGGCGGAGAAGGGCAACGTGGTGTTCTCGCCGTTCAGCCTCTCCAGTGCGCTCGCGCTCACGGCGACCGGTGCGCGCGGGCAGACCGAGAAGGAACTCTGGCAGGCGCTGCGGCTTGAGCTGCCGCGCGAGCGGGTGGCCGCGGGTTATGCGGCGATCGCGGCGGAGTTCGCCCGGGTCACGCGCGATCCGGATCTGATCAAGCTCACCGTCGCCAACGCGCTCTGGCCGCAGCAGGGCTGCGCGTTGAAGCCGGAGTTCCTCGACGTGGCACGCCGGCAGTTTGGCGCGGAAGTCGCGCCGCTCGACTACGCCCAGCCGGCCGCGGCGGCGGAGCGGATCAACGAGTGGATCGCGGCGAAGACGGCGGGCCTGATTCCGAGTCTGGTGGAGCCGGCGCAGTTCGGGCCGTTGACTCGGCTGACGCTCTGCAACGCGGTGCACTTCAAGGCTGCGTGGGCCAGCGAGTTTGCAGAAGCGGCGACGAAGCCGGAGCGGTTCACGCTTTTGGACCGGAGCCGCATCGAGGTGCCGACGATGAAGCGGACGGCGTGGTTCCAGATGGCGTCGGTCGACGGTTGCCGGCTGTTGCGGATGCCCTACGCCGCCGGGGCGTTCGAGTTTGTCGTCGTGCTGCCGAGGGCGAGCGACGGGCTCGGCGAGATCGAGCGGACGCTCGACCGGCAGCGGCTCCAGCACTGGATGGAGCGACTGGAGGAGGCGAAGTCGCAGTATCTCGCGTTGGAGCTGCCGAAGTTCAAAACCTCGGCACAACCGGATTGCATGGCGGCGTTGAGCCGGTTCGGCGTGAAGGCGGTGTTCGATCGGTCTGCGGTCGATCTCTCCGGAGTCTCGAGCGAGCCTGGGCTCTCGATCGATGCAGTTATGCAGAAAGCGGTGATCGATGTGAACGAGCAGGGAACGGAGGCGGCGGCGCTGTGTTTTGTGGTCTGCGAGACTGCGGGTGGCGGAAAACCCAAGCTGCCGACGCCCAAGCCCTTCAAAGTCGACCACCCGTTCCTCTTCTTCATCCGTGAGACGCGGACGGGCGCGATCCTGTTCCTGGGCCGGATCGTCGATCCGCGGGCGGGGTGACGATCCGGATTTTCGGCCCCGGACCGGCATGGCGGCGCGACGCGGTCGTGCGGCACGCCGGAGCTCTCTGCGGTCTGTCGGCGCGGTTGGGCGGTCTCGTCAGAGCAGCTTCGCGACGCGGGCGAGGGCTTCCTCGACGTTGGCGCGGCTGTTGAAGGCGCTGAAGCGCACATAGCCCTGGCCGCAGCGGCCGAAACCCGATCCGGGCGTGCAGACCACGCCGGCCTGGTTGAGCAGCAGGTCGAAGAACTCCCAGGAGTCGCGCTTCACGTCCACCCAGATGTACGGGGCGTTGTCGCCGCCGGCGCAGGACAGGCCGCGGGCGGTGAGGGTGTCGCGCACGAGCTTTGCGTTGCCGAGGTAGAAGTCGGTGAGCGCGCGGGTCTGTTGCTGGCCCTCGGGCGTGTAGACGGCGGCGGCGGCCTTCTGCACGGGATAGGCGACGCCGTTGAACTTGGTCGTGTGGCGGCGGTTCCACATCGCGTGCACGGAGTGTTCGCGGCCGGCGAGGTCCCAGACCTTCAGCTCCTTCGGGACGACGATGAAGGCGCAGCGCGTGCCGGTGAAGCCGGCGTTCTTGGAGAAGCTGCGGAACTCGATCGCGCACTCGCGGGCGCCGGGGATCTCGTAGATCGACTGCGGGAGTTGCGGGTCGCGGATGAATGCGACGTAGGCGGCGTCGAACACGATCAGCGCCTTATGCGCGCGGGCGTAGTCGACCCAGGCCTGGAGCTGCGCCCGGGTGGCGGTGGCGCCGGTGGGGTTGTTGGGGAAACAGAGGTAGATCAGGTCGACGGGCTGCGTGGGAATCGCGGGCACGTAGCCGTTGGCCGCGGTGGACTCGAGGTAGACGAGGCCGGCGTAGCGGTCGTTATCGTTGGAACCGGTGCGGCCGGCCATGACGTTGCTGTCAACATAGACCGGGTACACGGGGTCCGGGATGCCGACGCGGATGTCGTTGGCGAAGAGCTCCTGGATGTTGCCGATGTCGCACTTGGAGGAGTCGGAGACGAAAATCTCGTCGGCGTTGACCTGGGCGCCGCGGGCCTGGAAGTCGTGCTTCGCGATAAGCTGGCGCAGGAAGTCGTAGCCCTGCTCGGGGCCGTAGCCCTTGAAGGTCTCGCGCTTGGCCATCTCGTCGACGCCGGCGTGGAAGGCGGCGATGCAGGCGGGCGGGAGCGGCTCGGTGACGTCGCCGATGCCCATGCGGATGAGCTTCTTGTCGGGGTTGGCGGCGACCCAGGCGTTCACGCGCTTGGCGATGTCGGCGAAGAGATAGGAGGCCTTGAGCTTCTGGTAGTTTTCGTTGACGCGAATCATGGAGGTAGAGTGGTGGGACAGTGCAGGCGGAGGGCGGTGGGCGGCGAGCCGAAAGACCGGCTGCGGCGCGGAGGGGAACGGCCCCGCGGGGGCGAGAACGGCGCGACGGGGTGGGGATTCAATGCGGGTGCGCTTGCGGGTGGACCGCGTTGCCCCCAACGCGGTCGAGGATGTAGCGGAAGGGAGCGGTGGGAGGGAGGCGGAGCGTGGGGGAAAATCGGGTCGGCTGTGGGCGGGGTCCGCGACGCGCTTGGGGGCAAGCGCGTCCACCCGCAATCGGGCGAAGATCCGGCGCGACGTGCGGCGGAATCCCGCTTTACTGCGGGGCCATGAGGAAACTGCCCCGCCTGCTGGTCGCGTTGTGGTCGCTGAGTGTCGCCGCGGTTTGGGCGGAGGACGGACCGGCTTCGATAAAGCCGACACCAGCGGAGGCCAACGACGCGGTGGCGGCGCCGGAGGTCGCTATCGACTTCACGTGTGTCGGCGTGGGGGCGGGCAAGCCGATGACGCTGGCTGGTCCGCTGGTGTGGCGGGTGAAACCCAGCGGCGGCGACGACACGGCGCTGCTGCAGGCGGCGCTCGACGCGGTGGCGACGCGGCCGATGGATGCTGATGGGCTGCGCGGCACGGTGGTGCTCATGGAGGGAACTTTTCGCGTGGCGGGACAACTCCGCGTAAAGGCGGATGGCGTGGCGTTGGTCGGCTGCGGCGAGAAGACAGTGGTGCTCGCAACGGGGATCGACCGCCGGGCTCTGATCCGACTGGGCGGCGACGAGGCGCCGAGCGTCGGCGCTGAGGTCGCCGCGACCGACGAGACGGTGCGCGCGGGCGGCACGGTGTTGACGGTGGCGGAGATCGGCGGCTTCGCGGTGGGCGATCGGGTGGTGGTTCGGCGACCGAGCACGAAGGAGTGGATTGCGGCGCTGGGTATGGACAAGTGGGAGGGCGCGTTCACGCCGATCCGCTTGGAGTGGCTGCCGGGCTCGATGGATCTGCGCTGGGACCGGATTATCACGGCGGTCGATCCGACGAAGAAACAGCTCACGCTCGACGCGCCGATCACGACGGCTCTGGAGCAGCGCTTTGGCGGCGGCTTTGTGGCGAAGGTGATCGGCGGCGAACCGGTGAAGCGGCTCTCGCTCGGCAATCTGGTGCTGGATAGCGAATACGACGCCGCGAACCTCAAGGACGAGGAGCACGCGTGGATCGCCGTGCAGATCGACAACGCGGAGGATGTCCAGGTTGTTTCAGTTCTGGCCCGACATTTTGTTGGCTCGGCTGTACGCGTTGGGCCACGGGCGCGGCGAATTGATGTTCTTTCCTGCCGGAAGGCGGAACCGATCTCGGAGTTGGCTGGGTATCGCAGGCAAAGCTTTGTGATCGATGGGCAGCAGGTGTCGGTCTGGGACTGCAGTGCCGAGTTGGGTCTGAACGATTTTGCGGTAGGGCAGCGTGCGGCAGGGCCAAACCGTTTCTCCCTTTGTATAGCCGAGCGGGCGAAAGGGGCGAGTGGTTCCTTCGAGAGTTGGTCGAGCGGTGTGCTCTATCAGGGCGTGCGAATCAACGGTGCAGCGCTGCGGTTGGCTCGAGATGACGAACGTGCGCAGGGTGGCGGTTGGACAGCGGCGAACTCTTCGTTGCACAATTGCCTCGCGGAGTTGCGACAGGGATCGGATCACCCGCTGGCGACGAATGCAGTCCGTATCGTCGATCCTCGCAGCACGCCATTTGCTCCCGAGGCACCCTTGGGAATGGTGTTTGTACCAATTGCGCCGGAGATACTGAGCCCGATTCCGGAGTTTGGGAGAGTTCCTGTGTCAGCTCCTCAGGAAACGGCGCAAGCCCCCGCCCTCGAGATCCTCCACGGCCGGTTCGTGATCGATGGGCGCGTGGTCTGGGGCGGGGCGGTGAACACGGCGTGGTGGAAGGGGCGGATCAATCCCGAGATCGCGGCGAACTATGGGCGCAGCCCGACGCGGTTCGTGCCGGGGCGCAGCGGGCCGGGGCTCACCGAGGAGCTGCCGCAGTTGGCCGACTGGATGCGCGAGCGCGGCACGCCGTTCTTCCAGCACTGGCCGGGGCTGTGGTACGACCGGCGGCGCGACGACCACCTGCGCGTCGACCGCGCGGACGCGAACTGCTGGGCGCCTTTTTATGAGATGCCGTGGGCGCGCAGCGGGCAGGGCGTGGCGTCGGACGGGCTGAGCAAGTACGACCTCACGAAGTTCAACCCGTGGTATTTTGCCCGGCTGCGCGAGTTCGCGCGGTTGTGCGGCGAGCGCGGGCTCGTGCTGTATCACAACCTCTACAACACCCACAACGTGCTCGAGACCGGCGCGCACTGGATGGATTTCCCGTGGCGGCCGTTCAACAACATCAACGGCACGCCGCTGCCCGAGCCGCCGCCGCTCGACGCGAAAGGCTCGATCCACGTGGCGAACGAGTTCTACGACGCCGCGAATCCCGCGCTGCGCGCGCTGCACCGCGCGTTCATCCGGCACAGCCTCGACCAGCTCGGCGACCAGCCGAACGTGATCCACGGGCTCGCGTTCCAGTATGCGGGTCCGTTGGCGTTCCAGCAGTTTTTCCAGGATACGGTGGCCGAGTGGGAGCGGGAGCACGGGCGGCACCTGCGCCTCGCGCTCACAACCGGCAAGAACGTGACCGACGCCATCCTCGCCGACCCGGTGCGCGCGGCGCAGATCGCGGTGATCGACCTGCGCTACTGGCAGTACCGGCCCGATGGCGAGCTCTGGGCGCCCGAGGCCGGGATCAACTTGGCGTTCCGCGAGATCAACTCCGCGAAGTGGGGCAAGGCCGGCGGTGACACGCCGCCGCCCACCACCGCGGCGATGGTGTACCGGCAGGTGCGCGAGTATCGCGACCGTTTCCCGGACAAGGCGATCGTGGCGCACGACAGCGGCAACGGCCCGGTGCCGATCCTCATGGCCGGCGGCGCGCAGGCGCTCACGGCGAACCCCGCGGCCGGTGGCACGCAGGCGCGCGCGCCGTTCGACGAGTTCGTGCACCGCGAGCTCGGCACCGTGCTCATGGCGCTGGCGCCGCGCGACGGCTGGCTCACCGAGCCGGAGCGCAACTGGTGCCTCGCCGACGACGCCGGCACGACCGTGCTGTTTGCCTCGATGGAGGGCCCGGCGCTCACGCTGGCGCGGGCGTTGCCCGCCGCCCGCTACACCGCGCAGTGGGTCGATCCGCGCACTGGCGGGCTGCAACCGGCGGCGGTGCCCGAAAACTGGAGCCAAGGCGCGGCGCTCCCGAAGCCGACGGACGAGTGCTGGCTGCTGCTGTTGCGGGCGGCGCGGTGAGTTGCGGAGGCCGGAAAGGAGGACCGGTCTCCGACTGGTTCCGATGGGCCCGGGCCGAATGGCTCGGCTCGGGTTGGGGATGTCCAGTCGGAGACTGGACCTGCTATGAAGGCATCGCAGGCAAGGATGAAAATGTCGTTGGATTTCTGGGTGGGTGATCCGGGCCCGGCGGGACCTCGGAGGGTGGGAGTTCCC
>JAGVUB010000035.1 GCA_019136515.1 Verrucomicrobiota bacterium | reverse complement strand
GCGAGGCCGCGAAGCGAAGCGCAACGGCCGAACGACGGGCGACGGCGGGCTCGATGCCCGCCGCGTTGCGCCCGAGCCCCCGCGAGGGCTCGCCGCCGCCGGTGGGGATGGTGCTTACCGGACGGAGCGTGAGCGGAGGAGGATGCAGACGGCGTGACAGGCGGAACGACTGGCGCGACGTGTGCCGCTTGGGTCCACTCTGTGGTTACTTTGTCAATTGTCGCGACATGTCCCCTTCAATCCGACCCGAGGCGACCAGCTGGATCGTCGTCGAATCGACGATGCTGATCTTGCGCCGGAACCGGCGAGAGAGCCCCCGTGCTCTGCTGCCCCCGAAGTCCGGTCGGACCGTGCGCAGGTGCTCGAGCACCGCCCAGAACAACGCCTCCGCCATCGACGCGTTGCGCTCCCGGTTGGCGTGCGAGAGGCCGTTGCGGCTGGGCGGAGTCGCGCCGGGGACAAGGCATTCCAACCGCCGTCCGCCGGAGTCGGAGTGCACATAACGTCCGTTCCGCGACATTTGCCGCCCAGTCACGTCGTCAGGATGCACTCACGACGGAAGGTCGGATAGCGTGGCGGCAGGCGTTTGCGGATCCCATCCACCACCGCGCGGCTCCGCTCAATCGACAGCTTGCGAAGCTCAGGAACCTGAAGCTCGTACCAGGAGATGAGGAAGTTCACCGAGAAGTCGTAGCGGGTGTTCATGCTGCGAACGAGCACCTGCAGGAAGCCCCAGAGGCCCTCCGGCCCCGCGCCAGCCGGCATCGCGTCGAGGTGAACCCTCACCTGCCCAACGCTGCGCTCCATCATCCGGACGAGCAGCGTGTCGCGGTTGGTGAAGCGCTGGATCAGTGCCGCGCGCGAGAGCTGGATCAGTGCCGCGCGCGAGAGACCCACCTCGTTCGCTACTTCGCTGAGGGTGAAATTGATGGGACCGCATCGCTTGAGAACGGCGGTGGCGGCCTCGAGGACCTCGTCATCGGATTTGAGCTTGGGGCGCGGCATCAGCGTTCACCTCTTGCGGAGCCAGGACGATCTGCAGTCGGAAGCTCGAGCGCGGCAAGGGGTCCGAAACGGAGGCGAAGCGTGAGCAGGGCCACGCCCCCCGCGAACCCGGCGGACACGACGAGGCCGGGGCCCGGACCAGTGACGTCGACGAGCGCACCCGCCGCGAGCATCACCGCCGGCGCGGCCGACAGCATCACCGCCGAGATCGCGCCGAGCACCCGCCCGAGAAGCGCCGACGGAGTGCGGTTGTAGATGGCGGCGTTGAGGATCGGCGAGACTGGACCGGTCAACAAGCCCACTAGCGCGCCCAGCAGGACCAGCAGAGGCACGCCCGGCAGCAGCGAGAGGATGAGGGAAGCGCCGGCAAAGGCCGAGAATGCCACCGCCAGCCAGACCTGCGGTGGCAGCCGCGCGCCGGCGGTGGCGTGGATGGCAATGCCCGCGAGGCCCCCGGCACCCATCGCCGAGGAGAACAATCCGAGATCTGCCGCTGGGCGCCCGACATCCAGGAACAGCGCCGGCAGAATGACGCTGCCGTTGCTGCCGGCGATGCCCGCGAAGAGCATCACGAGACCGAGCAGAGGGCGCAGCAGGGGTTCACGCCAGAGGAAGGCCGAACCGGCGCTCATGGAGAGGTCCTCCGCCGTCGCAGTGGTCCGCTTGGCTGGACCGGGGAGCACCCACGCTGCGAGAAAACCCGCAAGCATGGAACAGATGGCCGTGAACCAGAGCGTCGGCGCAGCACCGAGCAGGCCGACCGCCGTGCCCCCCAGCGCCGGTCCACCCAGGACCGCGATATGGCCCATCACCGCCTTCAGCGACGACACGCGCTCGACGGAGAGCCCTGCGATGCGGCCAAGCTCGGGCAGATGGCTGTCCTGCGCGGCCATCCCGGGCGCGTCCAATACGGCGCCGAGCACGACGCAGACGAGCAGTGCAACGTTGGAGAGCGCGCCGAGGGCGTAGAGAACTGGAATGCCGGCCATGGCGGCGCCACCCAACACGCCCGAGATCAAGGCGAGGGGCGCGCGCCCGAACCGGTCGACGAGGCCACCGCCCACCCACGCGCCGAGAATTGTGGCGACGACGCTGCTCGCGGCCGTGATGCCCGCCCAGGAAGCGCTCCCCGTGTGCGACAGGACGAACCATGGCAGCGCGAGTGTCGCCACCGCATTGCCAATCCGGAAGAGGAAGACCGCCGCGAGCAGCGTGACCAGCGGCCCATGTCGACGTTCCCTCATTCCTCTGCGGCGAGCTGCGTCTTCGCTGTGGAGAGGTGAGTCTCGTTGCCCGACTCCAGGCCAAAAAGGGCGTAGGTCACCGGCCAGACCGCAAGCCGCTCCGCAGTGTGGTGCGCCATCCGCGACCACGTCCGCCCACCAGCCGCCTCGTACGCGAGGAGGAGTTTCGCCAAACCCGCGTCGCCGAACACCATCAGGTGCGAGGTCATGTCGATGCAGGGGTCATCCACACGGGCCTCGCTCCAATCAATCATCCCCGTCACGCGCTCGCTCTTGTCGACGAGTACATGGCCCACGTAGAGATCTCCGTGCACGGGTACGGAGAAGTCCGGCCACGACGAGTCGTCGTCCAGCCAGCGCTGCCACCGATGAAGTCGCTTCCCGTTCACCTCGAGTTCCCGGCGGACGCGGTCGATGTCGTCCGCCACTTTCTGACGGGCCTGCGCCGGCGTGCGCACGAGCATTCCGGCAGCCTCGGCTGCGGCGACTGGCACCGCGTGCAGGGCGGCGAGCGCCGTCGCGAAGCTCCTCGCAAACACCTCGGAGTCCTGCGGTATCACCCACTCGGGCATGGTGGAGCCCGGCTCAACGATGATCGCGGTTGAGTCCTCGAGCAGTGGGTAGGCGACGAGCTCGGAGGTTGCTATGCGCCAGTCCGGCACGGCGAAGGGCAGGTGCCGCCTGAGCATCGCCAGCGCCCGCGCCTCCCTCTCCACCTTGGCGCTCACGTCGGCACGGCGAGGGATGCGCAATACCCACCGGGTCCCGCCTTCGACGGCAGAGATCACAATTTGGTAGTCGAGCCCGAGCTCGTTGATGGTCAGCGGGCCCTGCAGCCGAAGCCCGTGGCGGGCTGCGAGCGCGCGCAGTTCGGCGGTGTCGGCGGCAGCGGTGTCGGCGGTCAGGGTCATGGACGCTCCATACGAGGGTGTGGCCGGAGTATATAACCGACGCGTCGGTTATTGTCTAGCGGATGCGGGGCGGACTAAAGGGGTCATGTCTTAACTTTCGACACAGCTGCCCGATGTCGCGCCACGGATTCTGCGTTAGCCGCCTCGGCCAACGGTAGTTCCCACGGTTGATCACGTGGTAGGTCGCCCCGACATACTCCAACTTCAGCTTGCGCACCATGCCCACACACAACGCCAGCCACCGAGCACCTTGTCAATTGTTAAGACATGATCCCTTCAGCTCCCCCGAGGTATCGAGGTAGAGGGCGAGCGCGTGCATGGCGGCATTCGTGGCTTGGCTTCGGGATCGGGTCGAGGCGACAACATCGCCCCGGGGTGCGTGGCGGCGTGGACCTCCTTCAGCTTTCGGATGGAGACGTGCGTGTAGATCTGGGTGGTCTGCAAGCAGGCGTGGCCGAGTTGTTCCTGCCCGTGGCGGATGTCGGCGCCGTGCTGCAGCATGAGTGTGGCGTGACGGAACAGGGGGCACGAGCCAACCTTGGCGAGAGCGGGACGGCCAACGCCACGTCTTCCGGCGATCGGACCCGGTACCGAGTGACCAGCAGAACGACCAGCGATCGCTGCGACCGAAGGCGAGGGCACCCCGCCCCTGCGCCCCCCGCGAAAACGCTCTTTGCGTTCTCTGCGGTCTTTGCGGTTAACTCCGCCCGCACTCACCCGCGCGCCATGGACTTCGCCGCCCAACTCTCGCAACTCCGCCTCGAAGCCGAGCAGGCGCTCGACCGTTTTGTGCCTGCGGCGCAGACCCGCCCGTCGCGTCTCCATTCCGCCATGCGCTACAGCCTGGAGGCGGGCGGCAAACGCATCCGGCCGGTGCTCGTGTCCGCGGCCGCCGAACTCTTCGGTCGGCGCGCCGATGCGGGAGCCGCCGCCGCCGCCATCGAGTGCGTGCACACCTACTCGCTCATCCACGACGACCTGCCGGCGCTCGACAACGACGACCTGCGCCGCGGCCGCCCGACCTGCCACAAGCAGTTCGACGAGCCCACCGCCATCCTCGCTGGCGACGCCCTGCTCACCCACGCCTTCGCCCTGCTCGCCTCCCACTACGCCGACCGCCCCACCCTCGCCACCGCGCTCGTGCGCGAACTCGGCCAGGCCGCCGGCAGCACCGAGCTCATCGGCGGCCAGATGGAGGACATCGAGGCGGAGAAGTCCCCGGCGACCCGCGACCAGGTCGAGTTCATCCACAACGGCAAGACCGCCGCGATGATCGCCTGCAGCCTCGCGCTCGGCGGCCTGATCGGCGGCGCCGACGAGGCGCAACTCGCCACGCTCCGCCGGCTCGGCCGCGCGGTCGGCCTCGCCTTTCAGGTGATCGACGACGTGCTCGACACCACCGCGACCTCCGCCGCGCTCGGCAAGACCGCCGGCAAGGATGCCACCGCGCAGAAGGCCACGATGGTGCGCGTGCTCGGCCTCGACGGTGCCCGCGCGCGCGCCGCCGAACTCACCGCCGCGGCCCTCGCCGAACTGTCAAAGCTTCCCGGCGACACCGCCTTTCTTCGCGCCCTCGTCGAGTCGCTGCTGCACCGCGGCAACTGAGCGAGCCCCAAACAGCCACCGCAGGTCCAGTCTCCGGCTGGACACGCTCGGCGCCATCGGCACCCCGTTCGGCGGACCAACTATCCTCCACTCAAGTCCGAGACGACCGGTCGGAGACCGGTCCTACGCACTGGAATGCACACGGGGCGTTCCGCCGTGCTCAGAACCCCGCCAACCGGATCCGCGCGCGCACCCGGCGCACCGCGGCCTTCACCTGGCTGGTCGGCCGCCGACGCACGAGCAGCCATTGCGTGTGTTCGCGCGTGCTGCGGAAGAGATCCTCCGGCGTCGTATTCTTCTCGGCAACTCCGGGCGCGAGCTCCACGCCGGCCTGCGCGAAGACATGGCGCACGAAGGCCGAGCAGTAGAACGAGCGGTCGCGCGCGAGCAGGTTGTCCTCGCTGCGCAGAGTCGGGTTCTTGAGCGCCAGCAAGGTGCCAAACAGCTCGCGGAGCGAGTAGCGGGTATTGTTCGCCACCAAGTCCAGCGAATGCGCCAGCACCGCGCGCACCTGTTCCGCGGAAAGGCCGAAGTCGATCACGGCGGCGACGGTGTACGCTTCGTCGTCGAAGTACTTCTCGACCCGGTTCTCCTGCAGGCCGAGCCGGATGTGCTTCCGGTGGATGTCGAGGTCCGACTCGATCACCCACTGGCGGCCGTCGATCCGCTCGCCCTGGAAGACGAAGGCGTGCGACCACATGCTCCAGTCGTGCCGCGCATCGAGGTGCCGCTGCGCCCGGGCGATGAGCCGGTTGATGAGTTCGCCACCGCCGACCAGGCCCACTCGGCCGGCCTGAGCATGGCGGGCGAAGAACTCGCGATTGGTCAGGCCGGTGACGCGGATGAGCTCGGACATGGGGAATCAGAATTGCCCAACTCTCACCCCCGCAGGGGCAACCGAGTGGAGCGCGCCGTGGGTGCCCGTCAGGCCTTTCGGGCGCGCACCGGCTTCCAGTCGGCGGTGATCACCGAGGAGAAGCCGCCACGGGCCTTCCAGTCGGCAACGATGGTGAGGCGGCGAGGCTTGAGACACTTGCCGAGGTCGTCGCAGATCTTGTTCGTCGCGGCCTCGAAGAAGATGCCCTCGTTGCGGAACGAGTGGAAGTAGAGCTTCAGCGACTTCAGTTCGACACAGACCTTGTCCGGCACGTAGCGCACGGTGATGGCGGCGAAGTCGGGGTGTCCGGTGATCGGGCACACCGAGGTGAACTCGTGGTGCGTGTGCTCGATGAGGAAATGGCGCTGCGGGGCGGGATTCGGGAAGACTTCGAGGATCTTGGTGTCGGGCATGGGGAAAAGAGGAAGGGACAAGGTCCAAGGGACAAGTGACAAGTAGCACTTCCCCACCGCACTCCAGTCGACCGGGTCAAAACACCCGTCACTTGGAACTCGAGTTCCTGCGCCTCCGGACCCTTGGCCCTTGTTCCTTGGTACTTTCCCACTTGCGCGCGAAGCGCGCGCTCACGTCGCCGTCTCGGTGAAGCGCTGCTCGCGGATGACGGTGATCTTGATCGTGCTGGGATACTGAAGCTCGTCCTCGATGCGCTGGCGGATCTTCGTGGCGATCTCGCGCGCCTCGCTGTCGCCCACCGCGCCCGGCGCCACGACCACGCGGACCTCGCGACCGGCCTGGATCGCGTACGCCTGCTGCACGCCGGGCAGGTCGAGGGCGATTCGTTCGAGGCGCTGGAGGCGCTCGATATAGGCGGCCATCGACTCGGCGCGCGCCCCGGGCCGCACGGCGGAAAGGGTGTCGGCGAGCACGACGATGCCGGCGTAGAGGCTTTCCGGTTTCACCTCCTCGTGGTGCGCGGCGATGGCGTTGACGATGACGGGGGCCTCGCCGAAGCGGCGGGCGAACTCGGCGCCGATGTGGGCGTGGCTGCCCTCGAGCTCGGCCTCGATCGCCTTGCCGAGGTCGTGGAGCAGGCCGGCGCGCTTGGCCAACTGGGGGTCGAGCCCGAGTTCGGAGGCGATGAGCGAGGCGAACTGCGCGACCTCGATCGAGTGGTCGAGCACGTTCTGGGCGAAGGAGTGGCGGAACTGCAGCCGGCCGAGCACCTGGAGAATCTCGGGGTGGATGCCGCTGAGCTTGAGCTTCTGCACGGCCTCCTCGGCCGCCGCGAGCACGTGGGTGTTGATCTCCGCCTGCGCGCGATGGACCTGGTCCTCGATGCTGGCCGGGTGAATCCGCCCGTCGGCGACGAGCGCCTGCAACGCGATCTTGGCGACCTCGCGGCGCACCGGGTCGAACGACGAGATGAGCACCATGTTCGGCGACTCGTCGATGAGGAGCGTGACGCCGGTCGACGCCTCGAAGGCTTTGATGTTGCGGCCCTCGCGACCGATGATGCGGCCCTTCATCTCGTCGTTGGGCAGCTGGACGATCGTGGCCGTCACATCGTGCGCCGGCTGGCTGGCCATGCGCTGCATGACGGCGAGCAGCACGCGCTTGGCCTCGGCCTTCAGGTCGGCCTCGGAGCGGTCCATGACCTCCTTGCGGAACTGGCGCAGCGGAACTGGCGCAGGTCGTCCTGGCACTCGATCATGACCTCGTCGCGCAGCGCCTTCCTGATCTCGGCGGCGTCGAGGTGGGAGATCTCCTCCAGCCGTTGGCGCAGGCTCTTGGACTGGGCGCGGACGGAATCGCGGGCCTGCTTGATCGCGGCGGCCTCGCGCCCGAGACGATCCTGCCGGGCCTCGAGCTGGAAATCGAGCAACGCGAGCGATTCCTCGTGGTTGCGGATCTCGCGCAACTTCACGTCGACCTCGATCTCGCGGCGGTCCTGCTCGCGCTGGAACTCCGCGCGCCGGGCGTGGAGCTCCTCCTCGGTCTTCGCCCGTATCTCGGAACCGGCGACCTGCGCCTCGCGCTTGGCGAGTTCGACCAGGTTGGCGGCCCGCTCGCAGGCCACGCGCCGGCTCTGGCGCTGGAGAAACCACGACAAGGCAAAGCCCGCGCCGGCGCCGGTGAGCGCCGCGAGGGCAAAGGTCCATGCAGTTGTTTCGCCGAGTGGGCTCAAGAGAATGCCGTCGGA
>JAGVUB010000100.1 GCA_019136515.1 Verrucomicrobiota bacterium | reverse complement strand
CCGCTGGTGCACCTCCGCCCCGGGGCGGCGGCCCATCTGGCCGCGGCGCAGCAGGTAGAAACCGGCGCCGGCGAGCACCGCCGCAACCCCCAGCGCGCCCCAGACCGGGAACGGCTCGTCGGCCGCGCGCTGCTGGCGCGCCTCGGGTGAGTTGCGCGGGTAGATCACGCCCTCCGAGCCGAGCGAGGCGGGCGTGCTCTCGGCCGCGGACACCACCGGCGCGCTCGCGACGAGCGCCAATGCGAGGACGAGGGTCAGCGGGCGGCGCCCACCAGTTCGGTGATCTTGATACCGAAGTTGTCCTCGACGACGACAACCTCGCCGAAGGCGATGAGCTTGTCGTTGACGTAGAGGCCGACCGGGTCGTTGGCCAGCTGGTTGAGCTGGATGACGGAGCCGGGCTGCAGCTCCATGACCTCGCGCATCGGCAGCTGGCTGCTGCCGAGCTGGACGGTGATCTTCACTTTGACGTCGAGGAGGATGTCGAGATTCCGGTCTTCCATGGGGAAAGGGGTCAGCGTTTCTTGGCGGTTTCCTGGGCTTCGATCCGTCCGGTCAGTTCGACGGCAACCTTGCCGTTCTCCTGTCCGGCGCGTCCGGTGAACTTCGCCGTGCCGGCGAGCGAGACCCGGGTCTTGTCGATGATGTCGCGGGGCAGCTCGATCACGTCGCCCACGCGCAACTGCGATATCTCGCGGGCGGTGAGTTCGAACGCTTCCCACTCGGCGCGGACCGGGACGGTGATGCCATCGTAGGAGGCGAGCCAGGCGGCCTTGCGTTCGATCTGCGAGATCTCGGTCTCCTTCTGGCGGCGGGCCTGCATTTTCTTCACCACCGGCTCGATGGTGTAGTACGGCACGCCGATCTGGATCTGTTCGGAGCAGTCGCCCAGCGACGCCTCGAGCGCGAGCACCAGCACGATGGCGTTCTTGGGCGAGGTCTGGAGGAAACGGCCGCTGTTCTCGTGGCCGATGATGAGCGGCCGCAGCTCCTGCTCGGCCCGCCACTGGTTGCACCACTCCTCGAGCAGGATCATCAGCACGTCCTCGATCAGCGCCACCTCGATCTCGGTGAGGTAGCGCTCCACTTTGATGGAGTGGCCGCGCCCGCCGAGCATCCGGTCGGCGATGGTCAGCGCGAGGCGCGGGTTGACGTCGATGATGCCCATGCCGAGCAGCGGCTCGGCCTTGAACAGGGAGATGTGGGTCGGGCTCGGCAGGCTTTCGGTGAACTTCTCGTAGGTGACCGTCGTCAACCGCGCCATCTTCAGCGAGAGCTCCATGCGCAGGAACAGCGAGAGGCGCGCGGAGAGATAGCGGATGAAGTCCTCGTGGAGCATGCGCAACCGCCGCAGCTCGACCTCGGTGAGGAAGACGGGGTTGCGGAAGTCGTACGCATCGATCTTCAGCCCCTCGAGCGTGGTGAACTGCACGCCGTCGTGCCGAAAGACCTTATACTCCGGCGCCTTCAGGGTGTCGGCCAACAACCGGTCGATCTCGGACTGGTCGAGAATCTCGGAGGGTTTTCTGGGATCGTCGGACACGGGGAAAAGACGCGGACGGTGGAAGGTGGGAGCCGCGCGGGTGCGACTACTGGACGACGAACTCGGAGAAGAAAATCTGCTCCACGGCGCGCACCCCGAGCACCTCGTTGTAGGCGGCGATGAGCCGGGCGCGGATGAGGTTGCGCGAGCCCACCTCCTCGAGGTCGGCCAGCGTCAGCGAGCCGAGCGTGTTGAGGGTGGCGTCGAGCAGCTGGGGCTGGCGCTCCTCGAAGAGCCCGCGGAGATTCTCCCGGCCGGTGACGAGGAACGATGTCTTCAGGTAGCGGGTACCCATGGTGCCCGCGAGGTTCACCACGACATTCTCGAACTTGTAACCCTCGGCGCTCGCCGCCTCCCCGCCGCCATGGCCGGCCTTCTTCGCCTCCGGCTTCTTGGCTTCCGGCTTGGCCGCCGCGGTGCCGGCGGCCGCCGGAGCCGCGGCCCCGTGTTCGCCGGCCGGTGCGGCCGGGATGGCGGCCGCGAGCTGCTGCTTCATCCGGGGCAGGAGCACGAACTCGGCGACCACCCAGGAGATGACCGGAGCCAGCACCAGGGCGATGATCAGGGGGATGAAGCCCGCGATGCCGCCGCCTTTCGGCGCGGCTGCATCGGTCGCCGGGGCGGCGGCCGGAGCCTCGGGTTTCTCGCTTTTTTCGGCGGCCATGGCGAAGGACGGTTACCGCTTCAGGTTGACGATGTCCTGGAGGATCTCGTCGGAGGTGGTGATCAATTTCGAAGCGGCCTGGAAGGCGCGCTGCGTGGTGATCATGTTGGCGAACTCGTTGGTCAGGTCGACGTTCGACATCTCGATCGACCCCGAGATGATGCGGCCGTTGCCGTTCTGGGCGGCCGAAAGCGCCTCGTACTCGGTGGCCGAACCGAACGCGGCCGAGAGCGCACCGGGAGCGCGGGAATCCGGCCAGGGCTCGGTCGGACCGGCGTCGGCGATGCCGCTGAAGAGGTTGTCGCCCTCCTTCACGAGCGCACCGGTGTCCTGGAAACGCTGCAACAGAATCTTGCCGCGGACCATCGAGGTACCGTCGCTGAGGAAGATGTTCACGTTGCCACCCTGGTCGATCTGGAAGGTCTCCAGGCGCGGGGCCGTGGCGGAGGCGTCGCGGTAGTCGATCCGGATGTCGCGCAGGTTCGAGTAGTCGAGCGTGTCGGCGTTGGTGAACGTGCCGTCGGGCACACCGTTGGCGTCTGCATCGGTGTTGTCCGCGGCGAGACCGAGGCCCTGTACCCGGAAACCGGAGTTGGTGACGAGGTACCCCTGGTCGTCCACGCGGAAGTCGCCGGCGCGAGTCACGTATTCCAGCCCCTGCAGCGTATCGCGCACCCGGAAGAAGCCCTCGCCGGAGATGCCCAGATCGGACAGACCGCCCGTGGTCTGCAACGAGCCCTGCAGGAACTGGGTCTTGATGGTGGCGATCTTGCTGCCCGTGCCGATCTGCTGGGTGATGCTGTTCGAACCGAGACCGGTGTTGCCGGTGCCGCGTTGCAGGGTGTTCGAGAACGTGTCCTGGAAACGCGTCGTGGCCCCCTTGAAGCCGACAGTGTTGATGTTGGAGATGTTGTTGCCGATGACTTCGATGCCTTTGACAAACGAAGACATCGCCTGCACGCCGGAGGTGAGTGAACCGATCATGGGAATTCCTCTCTTGGGGGTTGTGGTGTTGGAAAACGGTGACGATTACGCGCCGGCAGCCGCCGCGGGCGCCGCGGTGCGCACTTCGGTGACATCGGCCGGACTGAAAGTCTGCTCGCCGATCTTGATGATCGAGACGCCGTCCTCGTCGTAGCCGACCGTGTCGACGACTCCGGAAACGGTCGCATTGTCCTTCGTGACGGTGACGTACTTGCCGAGCATGTTCTGGGCGCTGGCAAAGTCCTGGGAAACGATGAAGGCCTTGAGCGACTTCACCAGATCCCCCGTCTGCTCGATCGAGGAGAACGTGGCCATCTGCGAGATGGAGTTGAGATCGTTCGAGGGACTCAGCGGGTCCTGATTGGCGAGTTGCGTGGCCAACAGCTTCAGGAAATCGCCCTGGTCGAGCGTCTTCTTCGTCTGTCGATCGAAGCCGGCCAGCTTGGCGAGCTCGGCGGCCTTCGTGGGGTCGCTGGCGGTGGGAAGAGCGGAAACGCTGGATACAGTGCTCATGATGACAGGTCAGGCCCAGGCGCGAAGGTTGGTGGCGCCGGTCGCCGGCCGCGGAAGCGGGAGGGCCCGCTCGGGAGGCTGCGCACCGGAACCATGGGGGATGGAGGAATGGGCGGCGGCCACCGGAGCCGTCGAGGCGCCGCCGGAGGGTCCGGCGAACTCGAAGCTCCGATCCTGCCCCCGCGAGGAGTGCCGGTTCTGTGCGAACGAGAACCCATCCTGCGCGGACGATTGGTGGTCCGAGCGTTCGTGGTGCTCGAAGCTGGGCTGGTCGAACTTCAGGCCCTTCTCCGCCAGACGCGGCGCCGCCAGCGCCCATTCCCGGGAGAGCGCCTGCTGCAGCTCGGCACTTTCGGAGACGAACCGCGCGTGCACGACGCCGTCGTGCCACCGCAAGTTCACGCGCAGGCTTTCGTCGTCGGGAGTCCGCACCTGGAAATCCACTTGGTTGCGCCCCGTCTCACGGGCGCGCGCGGCGACCTCCTGCAACTGCCGGATCGTCTCCGCCGCCACCGAACGGGCCGGACCCGTCTCCGCCACCACTCGCGTCGTGCCGGCAGCCGAGGTATCGGTCGCCGCCCCGACGGTGGCGACCACCGGCTCGTCTGAGGAGAGCGCGTGGGTGGCAGGCGGCAATTCCGTGGCGTTGGCAGGCATGGGTTGGGCCTCTTTCGCAACGTCTGTGCCAAACCGAGGGGCGGGTTCCCCTAACCCCTGTCGCCCAACGTTTAGAAAGTTTCTCTGTCCATCGTGTCCGGTCGCACCCACCGCACCGTTCCCCCCATGCGCGCGCCGTGCGGCAGGATTTTCCCGAGAAGGACGGGTTGGGGACTCTCCCGCCACAGCTGAACCATTCTTCTCAAGACTCTCCGGTGCAGCCCGGTCCGGACCGCTTGGTTTCGCCACCCGGGCACTCCCCGGCAACGACTCCACTTGCGGCGCGACCTCCGCCGTTCCAGCCACGGCGCGCGCAGCGGCCGCGGTCGTTGTTTCAACCGCACTGCGACCAGTCGGCACCGGCGACCCACCGGGACGTTCAACGAGGTCAGCACCCTCGACCGCCAGCGGGGAGCCGACCACTTCGCTAGTCCCCGGCATCGGCACCGCCTGGGCAGATGGCGTCGCGGTGTCGGTTGATGACCGGGCCGGGCTCGCAACTGCGGTCCCTCCGGTCGGGCGGGCGGCCTCGCACAATACCTGGGTCAAGGTACGCGTTGCCACGCCCGTTCCGGCCGGCGCGTTCGGGACGGAGTCGCCAGACGTCACGCTCACCGCCTCGGGCGCAAGCGGTCTCGCCGACTGCGCTTCGGTAAGCGCATGATCACCTGCGATACGAGCCGAGAGCAAATCGGGAATCGACGGATTGGGCCTCGAGGTCCCGCCGCGCGCGTCCTTGATCGCCGGCGACTGCACCTGCACTGCGGTCTCACGAGTCGCGGGGTGCGAAGGCAGCGCCCGCGCCGGGGAAGGCTCGGACGTATTCTGCCGGAACTCCGGCACCGAGGTCCCGCCATCAGCGATTGCTTCGGCGTTGGGCCCCCCAGCGCCCGCCACGCTCGCCTCGACGGGCGCGCCCGCGGTCGCATCAGCCAAGAGCGGCGTCGGGACCGGGGCGGGCATCGGCACGGGCGGGCACAGTCCCGCGAGCAGGCCAAGATCCGCGATGTCGGGCTCCTCGGCGGGCGTGTCCGCGCGACCGCCCGGTTTCGCAGTCGGGATACCGTCGTCGCCGGCGGTCTGGGTCTGGCCGGCGCTCGAATCGAGCAGCGCGGCGAACGAGGCGTCGTCCGCGCCCGGCTCGGGTTGGGTCGGGACTGGAGTAGCTGCACCGGGGATCGGCGCAACGCTGGTGGAGGGAAGAAAGGCAACCTGCATGGTGGTCCTTGAGTATCCGGTGTCCGCGTCCATGGACGCGGCGGTTGCGGTCGGCGGGCGACGCGGGTCGGTCAGGAACCCGCGGTGTTTCTGGAAGACTTCATCAGCCGCAGGCGTTCCGAGAGGCGCGCGGCACGTTGCGCCTGGTTGTTCTTCTCGCTCTTGTCCTTCGACATTTCTTCGAAGATCGGGCCGACGCTGTCGGCTTTCATGAGAGACAGGACCTTCACGACGGTCGCATCGTCCATCTCGGAGAAGATCGCGACTGCTGCTTTCGGCGTGAGACTCGAATAGGTCTGCGCCAGGCTCCTGAGATTCTTCAACTCATCCACGCCGACGGCGGTAAGCATCTGCGTGATCTCGGCGCGCTGGGCCTCGATCTCCTTTCGAGTGCGCGCCAACTCGGCCGCCTCGGCCGCCAGCCGCGTCTCGCGCTGGACCACCGCCTGCTCGCGATCGCGCAGACCGTCCCGCTGGCTGCGCAGTTCTTTCGCGAGCTTCTCGAGTTCGGGCGTCCACATGTCCCAGGGCGGGCGCGTCTCGCGCGGGCGCAGGACTTCGGGTGCGCCGGCGCCGCCGGCTCGAGCCGCGATCGCGGCGAGGATCGCCGGGGCGCTCTGGTTGACGAGAAACACGCTCACGGCCGGCTGAAGGAGCACGATCAGCACCGCGGCGAACCATGGTTTGGTCAGAATGTTCATGACTCCGGAAGGAGACCGCCGCGCGGCAGCCGGTCGTCGAGTTGGCGTTGTTCGAAACGGAAGAGTTCGGTCTGGAAACGCTCGCGGGCACGGCCGCGCAGCTTGTCGACGAGGCGCACCTGGAGGTGGGCGTCGATCCAATGCTTGCGCGCGAGCTCCTGTTCGCTCCGCGCCTTCTCCAGCGCCTCGGCCGCCCGCCGCTCCTCCTCGAGTTCGGCACGGTAGGCCTGCATGAACGAGACCTGCATCGAGCCCGGCAGACCGGCGGCCCGCCGCACGATGAGCGACTCGACGAACTGCGCGACGCGCAGCCGCCGGTGCGCCAGCACCTCGTCGCACTCCCCCACCCGGCGGTTGGCGCGGGAGAACACCTCGCTGGCGCGCATCTCCTGGAGATTGCGCAGCGTGGCGACGGGCTCGAGGGTGAAACGGAATTTCTTCATCCGACAATGCGCTTGAGCGCGGTGTAGGCGTCGCTGCGCGGGGCGAACTCCTCGACGCCCTGGCGCAGGAACTTCGTCAGCGGCTCGCGCAGCTCGATGGCGCGGTCCACGACCGGGTTGGAGTTCTTCGGGTACGCCCCGATGGTGATGAGGTCCTCGTTGCGCCGGTACACCGCGAGCGCTTCGCGGGCCTTCGCCACGGTGTCGAGCTCGGGCCGCGTGCAGATGTCGCGGCTGAGGCGCGAGACGCTGTCGAGCACGTCGATCGCCGGATAGTGGTTCGAGTTCGCCAGCGCACGGGAGAGCACGATGTGGCCGTCGAGGATGCCGCGCACGGCGTCGGCGATCGGCTCGTTCATGTCGTCGCCCTCGACGAGCACCGTGTAGAGCGCGGTGATCGCGCCGTGCTCGCTGGTGCCGGCCCGCTCGAGCAGTCGGGGCAGCAGCGAAAAGACGGACGGCGTGTAGCCGCGCGTGGCGGGCGGCTCGCCCACGGCCAGGCCGATCTCGCGCTGGGCCATGGCGAAGCGGGTGACCGAGTCGAGCAGCAGCAGCACGCTCTTGCCCTGCGCGCGGTACGCCTCGGCCACCGCCGTGGCGGTGAAGGCGCTGCGCACGCGCAACGGTGCCGGCTGGTCGGAGGTGGCGACGACCACGACGCTGCGCTTCAGTCCCTCCTCGCCAAGGTCCTTCTCCAGGAACTCGCGCACCTCGCGGCCGCGTTCGCCGATCAGCCCGACCACGACAATGTCGGCCTGCACGCCGCGCGCCATCATGCCGAGCAAGGTGGACTTGCCCACACCGGAGCCGGCGAAGAGGCCCACGCGCTGGCCGCGGCCGAGGGGGATAAAGGTGTCCACGGCGCGGATTCCCGTGGGGATCGCATCCTTGATGCGCTCGCGCCGCAGGGCGTTGGGCCGGGTGGAAGTCGTCGGGACGACCGCCGGCAGGAAGCGACCGCCGTCGATCGGCCGTCCCAGCCCGTCGAGCACGCGGCCGAGGAGGTTCTCCCCCGGTTCGGGCAGCAGAGGCCGTTCGCCGGCGACGACCTTGCAGCCGGCGTGCAGCCCCTCCATGTCACCGAGCGGCATGAGCAGGACGGTGTGGTGCCGGAAGCCGACCACCTCGGCCTGGAGAGCCGAGCCGTCGCGTTCGGACTTGATCACGCAGATGTCGCCCAACCCCACATTGGGCCCGTCGGCCTCGACGATGAGCCCTGCCACACCGGTGACGCGGCCGGCGCGCTCCACCGGCGCCGTGCGCTGGATGCGGGCGGCGAGGTCCTGGACGAAAGGATCGAGGTTGGTGGTCACGGTTCAGGCGTGGGCGAGGCTCTCCTGGAGCGAGTTGAGGCGGGTGGCGCCGCGCGCGTCGACCACCCCGAACCGGCTGCGCACGAGGCAATCGCCCGCGTGGAGGTTGGGATCGACGGCAATCTTCAGATTGGGGAATTCGTGCAGCCAGCCGGGATTGAGTTTCCCGAGCAGCTCGGCGTCGCGCGCGGACAAAACGAGTTCGAGGCCGGCGGTCTCGGGGAAGAGTTCGTCGAGCGCCTCGCGGCAGACCTTGGCCACCACCTCGATGGGCGGCTCCCAACCGGCGAGCAGGCGGCGGCCGATCTCGACGGCGAGGCCGGGCAACGCGGCGCGCACCTGCTCGGTCAGGCGGGTCTCCGCCTGCCGGAGCGCCTCGAAGAGGCTCTCGTTGAGCTGCTGCACCTCCGAGCGCATCTCGACCATCTGCGCGTCGGCGAAGCGCCGCGTATCCTCCGCTCCTTCACGGCGCGCCTGTTCGCGCAGCTCGGCCAGCTCCGCCTCGGTGAGGGTGCGGGCGCGGGCCCGGACCACGGCGGTGGCGCCCTGGAGGGGACGGTCGAAGACGATGAGTTTAGACAACGACATTACCACCTGGATGATGGCGTCCTGCGCCTGCTCGACATCGCGCAGGCGGACCGGCCCGAGCATCGAGATCTCCTCCTTGAGGCTCTCGGCGGCGCGCTTGGAGATGGCGCCGTAGATCTTGGTGCGCAGGCCCTCGCTGGCCGACTTCATCGAGACGGCGAGGTTCGAGGAGTCGACCTCGCGCATGACCCGCTGCAGGTCCTGCAGGCTGAGGCGGTTGAGGTCCTCGAAGCCGAACATCTTCTTGCGCACGGCCGCCCCGAGGGTGGCGTTGCGCTCCTCGATCTTGGCCAGCAGGGTCTTGGATACATCCTTGTCGAGCGCGTTGAGCACCTCGGCCACGCTGCGCACGCCGCCGCTGCGGTGGAAGGTGGGCCGCGCCTTCACGTCGAAGTGCTTGCCGAGGCTGCGCACGACCTTGCCGACCAGCTCGAGCGAGGTGCTCTCGATCGTGCCGAGGCGCTCGACGACCTCCTCGCGCATCTCGGGGCTGAGCATGGTGAGGATCTCGGCCGCCTTGGGCGTCTCGAGGTACGAGAGCACGAAGGCGATCGTCTGCGGCTGTTCGCTCTTGATGAGGTTGCAGATCTGCCGGCCCTCCATCTCGGCGATATCCTTGATGACGTCGATGGAAGTGCCGCTGGGGCCGACGCGTCCCATGATCGAGGCCGCCTTGAAGTCGCCCTTGGCGAGCTCAAGCGTGCGCTGCGCGTACGGGCTGCCGCCGAGCACGCCCTTGGTGCTCTCGAGGATGACGCTGCTGAACTCGTCGATCGCGGCGCGCTGGTGCTCGACTGGGATGAGCCCGAGCTGCGTCATCTCCTTGGTGACGGCCTCGACGGTGTTGTCGTCGAAATTCTTCATGAGTTCGGCCGCCGACTCGGGGCCGATGGTCACCAGAAAGATGGCCAGTTTCTTGGCACGGGAGAACTTCTCGTAGTCCTGCGCGGGGAGCGCGCCGGCGGCGGCATCGGAACTGGAGACGGAAGCGGCCATGGCTCAGGATTGTTTGTTGATCGCGACCCAGTCGCGCAGCGCGGTGCCGACGTTGGTCGGCTTCTGGCGGATCAGTTCGTTGATCAACTCGGGGGTGACGGTACCGGGGGCGCCGGTGATGGCACGTTGCTCAGTCGACGGCAGTTCGCGGAGCAGTTCGACCGGGACAGGCTCGGGCTTCTCGCGTCCGAGCCGGCGGAGGAAGAACAGCATCAACACGCCGGCGGCGACGATCGGCAGGAAGCGCACGGCCATGTCGATGTAGGGCTGCAGCTTGTTCTGCTGCCGGATCTGCTCGGCCTGGGCGACCAGCGGCTCGGCGGGGAAAGCGATCTCCTGCAGCGCGACCACGCTCTCCGGCGTCTGGCCGGCGGCGAGCTTCACCCCGAGAGCGTTGACAACGAGCTGGCGCAGGGTGTTGAGCTCCTCGGGCGTGCGGGGCTGAGGTTGTGGCGCCTCGGCGGTGCCGCCGACGCGCTGATTGAGGAAAACGGCGGCCGTAATGGAGCGCACGGTACCGGGGTTGCGCGTGATCGAGGTGCGCGTGGTGTTGATTTCGTAGCTCGTCGTGCGGTTCTTGCGGTTCTGCTCGGTGCGGGTCTGCGCCGTGCCGGCGGCACCGGCTCCCGCGGCCGCGGCGGCCTCGCCCGGCACATTCGCGGCGGTGCCGACCGCCCCACCCCCGGCCGCTCCCTCGGCCGTGGCGCTGGTGTCCTCGGTGGAAGTCTGCGAACGCACGACCTGGCCCTCCGGATCGTATTTCTCCTCGGCGATGGTCGTCGCGTCGGTGTCGACCTCGGCGGAGACCCGCACAACGGCGTTGCCGGCGCCCACGGCCGCGGCGAGCATCGTCTCGACCTTGCGGGCAAAATAGTCCTCCACACTCTGCCGGTACTTGATCTGGCTCGACGCGGTGGTGAGCAGCGGGTCGGTCTTGAGCTCCTCGGAGAGGACGCGGCCGCGGTTGTCGACGACGGCGACCGCGTCGGGCAGCAGGCCCTGGACGGAGTTGGAGACGAGGTGGCGGATGGCGTTGACCTGCTCGGAGGAAATCCGGCCGCCGCCCAGATCGATGAAGACGGAGGCGCTGGGCTTGATCGACTGGTCGACGAGCAGCAGCCGGTTCTCCGGCTGGACGATGAGCACGCGGGCACCCCGCACGCCCTCGAGCTGGCCGATGGTACGGGCGAGTTCACCCTGGAGGGCCCGGGCGTAGTTGGTGCGCTGGACGAAGTCGGACACGCCGAAGTTGCCCTTGTCGAAAATCTCGAAGCCGACGCCCTCGCCGCTCGGCAGGCCCTTGCCGGCGAGATCCATGCGCAGGCGGTGCACCTGTTCGGCGGGCACGAAGACGGTGGAGCCGCCAGTCTCGGCGCGGTACGGGATGTTGCTCGTTTGCAGGTAGCTGATGACTGCCGCCGCGTCCTTCTCACCCAAGCGGCCGTAGAGCAGCTGGTAGTCGGGGCGACGCGACCAACTGACGAGTGCCGCCAAACCCGCGACAACGACCATCGCGGCGATGATGAGCGACACGCGCTGGTTGGCGCCGAGATGCCCCCAGAGGGCGAGGAGCGATTGCAGGACGTTCTTCATGCGGGAGGGCAACAGGGTTCAGAAAGCGGGTAACTTACACCGGCATGCGCATCAGTTCCTGGTAGGATTCCACCAGCTTGTTGCGCACCTCCACCATCAGCCCAAGCGCGAGCGAGGATTCCTGCAGCGAGATCATCGCACTGTGGAGCTGATCCGACTGCCCGAGCATGACCTTCTGCGTCTCGGCGGCGGCGGTCTGCTGGGTCGCGCCGACCTCGTCGACGAGTTTGGTGAAGAGGCTGCCGAACTGGTGCGCACCGCTGAGCTCGTTGGTCTTGGCGGTGGTCGCCGGGGCGGCCGCGCGGTCGAGCCGGGCCGGGTTGACCGCCGGTTGCAACGGGACGGAGCTGAACGAACCGATGGGGCTGAGCATGATGCGGAAGGTTGGGGGTTGCTCGGGGATCAGCGGCCGATCTCAAGGCTCTTGGCGGCCATCTCGCGGCCGGCCTTCACCACGGCGAGATTGGCCTCGTAGGCACGGGAGGCGGAAATGAGGTCCACCATCTCCATGGCCATGTTGACGTTCGGCATGCGCACGAAGCCGTTCGCATCCGCATCGGGATGGGAGGGGTCGTGGACGGTTGGCCCCTGGCGTTGATCCGCGGTGACAGCCGACACTCGCACGCCGCGCAACGCCGGACTGGCAGCGCCATCCCCCAGCCGCTTGACCAACTCGGACTCGAAGGACACGACCTGGCGGGCGTAGGGCAGGCCGTTGGCCCCGCGGGTGGTCTGGGCGTTGGCGATGTTCTGCGCGATGACGTCGAGCCGCGCGCGTTGGGCCTGCAAGCCACCGGAGGCCGATTCGATGCCGGGAATGAAGTCCATGGGAAGCAGGGGGCGCGGGTGGAGGGAGGGGAACAGCGGGATCAGCCGGAGCTGCGGCCGGTGATGGCCATGCGCAGGTTGCGCATGTCGGTGCTGACCACCTGGGCCAGGAAGTTGAATTCGGTGCTGCTGCGGCCGAGGAGCATGAGCTCCTTCTCAATCTCCACATTGTTGCCGTCGGGCCGGACCGCCTTGGCCGCGAGATCCTCCACCAGTTGGGGTTGCACGGTGCGCAGCTCCTGGGTGCCGCCGCGTTGCAGCGCGGACCGCAGTTGCGCGGCGAAATTGGCCGCGACATCAACGCGCTTGTAGCCGGGGGTCTCCGCGTTGGCGATGTTGGCCGCGATCGCCTGATGCCGCAGCACCGTCGCGTCCATCATCTGGCGGGCGACCTGGTAGTTCGTGCTGCTGAAAACCGCATCAATCATGCGCAGGCCCGATAGCAATGCAGGTGCCAAGCCTGCAAACGCCGACACAGATCGCTGATCATCAGATAATTGCCGCAGCTCACCACCCCTTCGATTGCCCGTGGCGAACCGACGGCGGCCCATGTCGGCATTTTTTTCCGCCAACAACGGAAGCGTTAACTGCGCGGCTCGGGAAAAATGAGCTCCACCAGTCGCCTCGGGCTTCATTCCGCCCCGCACGCGCCGATGAACCCCACATTCACCATGATACGACGGGAGGACTACGAGTTCATCCGCACGCTGGTCTACGACTACAGCCGCATCAACCTCGGCCCCGATAAGCAGGAGCTGGTCTCCGCGCGCATCGGCAAACGCCTGCGTGCGCTCAGCCTGCCCAACATCACGGCCTACTGTGAGTTGATGCGCCGACCGGAGGGGGACGACGAACTGAGCAACCTCATCGACGTCATCTCCACCAACCACACCTTCTTCTTCCGCGAACCGGCGCACTTCGACTACCTCGAGAAAC
Source organism: Verrucomicrobiota bacterium (assembly GCA_019136515.1). GTDB lineage: Bacteria > Verrucomicrobiota > Verrucomicrobiia > Opitutales > Opitutaceae > CAJCBL01. The sequence continues at coordinate 37,561 of JAGVUB010000100.1, read as the reverse complement.
ACGTCGTCCCCGAGTTCACCAACGAGAAGTCGCCCCATCGCCGCAGCCCATTCCGGGTCTGGAGCGCCGCCAGCAGCTCGGGCGAGGAGGTTTACTCGATCGCCATCCTGCTCGCCGAAGTCGGTGCGACCAAGCCGGGCTGGCAATGGCAACTCGAGGCCACCGACATCTCCACCCGCATCCTCAAACGCGCCCGCGAAGCCATCTATCCCGAGGAGACAGTCGCCAAGGTCCGCCCCGAACTGATCAAGAAGTACTTTCAGAAAGGTGTGGGGCCGCAGGAGGGCAACTTCCGGGTCAAACCCGACCTGGCCGGCCGCGTGACGTTCCGACATCTCAACCTGCTCGGCCCAGCGTATCCGTTCACCGAACCGTTCCAGGTGATCTTCTGCCGCAACGTCATGATCTATTTCGATCGCCCCACCCAGGAGGAACTCGTGCGGCGGCTCTCCGAACGCCTCGTCCCGGGCGGCTACCTCATGGTCGGCCACTCCGAGAGCCTCACCGGTATCCATCATCGCCTCAAGATGGTGAAACCCGCCATCTACCAGCTGCCGGCCTGAGCCGGCCCGCCCCGCCATGCCCACCGACCCCAGCGCCAAGATCCGCGTGCTCGTCGTCGACGACTCCGCGACCGTGCGCCGCATGGTGACCGATGCGCTCAGCGTCGATCCCGATATCGAGGTCGTGGGCACGGCGATGGACCCCTACATCGCCAAGGACAAAATCCTCGCCCTCAAGCCGGACGTGATCACCCTCGACCTCGAGATGCCGCGCATGGATGGCCTCACGTTCCTGCGCATCCTCATGGAGCGGCATCCGATCCCCGTCGTGATCATGAGTTCGCTCACCCAACCCGGGTCCCTGAAGGCGATCGAGGCCATGCAGCAGGGCGCCGTGGAGGTGTTGGGCAAACCGGGCACTTCGTATTCGATCGGCGATCTCGGTCCCCAGCTCATCCTCAAGATCAAGGCCGCCGCGCAGGCGCGCCTCCGCCGCCCTACGGCGTTCTCCCCGGTGGCCGCTCCCCCGCCGGTTCCGGTCGCGCCGCCCCCCGCCCCGGCCGCGCCCTCCCCGGGCGAAGCCAGGCCGTTCCCCGCAACGCCCCCGGCCACCGCACCGGCCGCGCCTGCGCCCATGCTCGCGCGCCATCTGCTCGTGGGAGTGCCGCCGATCCGCCCACCGCTCGTCGGCGGCCCGCCCCCCGGCTCCCGTAAGCTGATCCTGATCGGCGCCTCCACCGGCGGCACCGAGGCGATCCGCGAAGTGCTCCAACGCCTGCCCGGCAACCTTCCCCCCATCGCGATCGTCCAGCACATCCCGGCCACGTTCTCCCGCGCCTTCGCCGATCGCCTCAACACCCTCTGCCAGATGGAGGTGCGCGAAGCCAGGGACGGCGATGAGTTCCGCCCCGGCCTCGCCCTCGTCGCCCCGGGCAACTTCCACCTGCTCGTCCAGCGCGTGGGCGCCCGCTACGTCGCCCGCGTCACCACCGGACCAATGGTCTGGCACCAGCGCCCGGCCGTCGACCTGCTCTTCAAGTCGGCGGTCGAATGCGCCGCGCCACACACTGTCGCCACCCTGCTCACCGGCATGGGCAAGGACGGCGCCGAAGGGCTGCTCCAGCTTCGCCAACGCGGAGCGCGCACGTTCGCGCAGAACGAGGAGAGCTGTGTCGTCTATGGGATGCCACGGGCGGCCAACGAACTCGGCGCCGCTGAACGGATGATTCCGCTGGACCGCATGCACGAGGCGATCCTTGGCGCGATCAGCCAGCTCGCCGACTGAACAGCCGCGCGCGTACCCACTTCCCCGAGGGCGACGAGCGACCCGCGCGCCTCGCCGGAGAGCCGTGCAAAACCCAACCGCGCTCTTCCCTTTTCCCGGAAAGCACACAACATTTTGCGCGGATGAGTTCTTCCCCTTTGCCGGTCTCCCCGGAGCCGCCCGGCACCCCCCAGAAAACCACCTGCGAGTTTGCGCAATTCGTCACCGACGCCGAGGGCGCGGTCGAACGCTGCCGCATCCTCGGCACCGAGTCGATCTGGGGCGAATCATGCCGGATCATCGGTCGCGATCTGCTCGATCTGCTCCGCGACACCCAACCTCGCTGGCGCCCCCTCCTGCCCGCCACCCTCGGCGAAGGCCCCGACAGCATCTTCCTGCCGTCCCCGCACGATCCGCTCCCCAGTTTCGGTTTCCGCCTGCATCGCCTCGAGCTGGAGCCCGGGTACGTCGTCACCATCACCCCTGAACTCGCGCCCGCGTCCGCCCTCGGCCAGGAAGGTTTCGCCGGTCTGGGCCAACGCCCCGAGGCGCTCGCCCAGCTCTTCCTGCGCCACTGCCTGCTCGAGTCGCGCATGCAGAACTACCTCGCGAGCTTCCCGGGCGTCGCCTTCAGCCGCCGCAGCGACCTGTCGTTCAGCTACCTCGGACCACGTTTCGAGACGCTCACCGGACTCTCCCCCGCCCTGCTCACCAAGGACGGGCACGCCTACGAGGAGCTCATCCACGAGGCGGACCGCGAAGCCTACGCCAAGGAATCCGCCGCCCATGCGGCCGGCCGGCCCTTCTCGCTCACCTATCGCATCCAGCATGCACGCACCGGTCAGGTCCGCCACATCATGGATGTACGCAACCCCGCCCGCTCCGCCAGCGGGCTGCCCCTCGGCTGCGACGGCATGTGGCTCGACATCACCCGGGAGAAGGTCGCCGAGCTGCGCCTCAACGAAAACGGCTGGAAGGAGACCCTCGCCGTCCTCACCAGCGGCCTGCTCCACGACTTCGGCAACCTCCTCTCCGGCATCTACTCCCTGAGCGAACTCTACCACGCCCAACTCGCCGCCGATCCCTCCATGGCCGAGGGGCTGGGCATGATCAAAGAGCACGCCCGCCAGGCCCAGCTCCTCGTCAAAAAGATCAGCTCGCTCAACCGCGACACCGTCGGCCGCCGCAATTACTATTCCCTCAACCGCCTCACCCGCGAGCAACTCGAGCTCATCGGCCCCATCCTCCCGAAGGGCATCCAGCTCAACACCGATTTTCCCCCCGAGGAAATCCCAGTCTACCTCGACGAGGTCGCCTTCCGCCAAGCGCTCGTCAACTTCGCCATCAATGCCCGCGACGCCATGGGCGCCCGCGGCTCCATCGTGATCCGGCTCGCCGCCCCGGCCCGCCCCGAAGCCTTCGCCGACGTCGTCTTCCGCAGCACCCCCAACTGGCACCGCCACTACGCCGCGCTCGTCTTCGGCGACACCGGCTGCGGCATTCCCCCCGACAAGCTCTCCAAGGTCTTCGACCCCTTTTTCACCACCAAACAAAGCGACCGCGGCACGGGGCTCGGCCTCTACACCGCCCAACTCTTCGCCGAAAACGAAGGCGGCCACATTGGCGCTCGCAGCCGCCCCGGTACCGGCACCGACATGGTGCTGCTGCTCCCCATCGCCGCACTCACCGACGACGGCTCCCCCGCCCCCACGGACGAGGAGACCACCGCCGCCCCGGACGAAGTCCCCACCCGCCGGCCCTGCGTGTTGCTCCACACCCCCGGCCAGATGCCTTCCGCCCGCCTTGAGGAGAGCCTGCGCGCCCACGACTGGGAGGTCCGCAACACCATCGCCCCCGAGGAGATCCGTGTCTTCCTCGCCGAGAAGGGCGCCGGTAATCACCGGGCAAAACCCCGACGAAGTCCCCTCCGCGATCCGCCACCGCGTCGACGTCCTCCTCCGCCCCAACCGCCCCGAACGCGAACTCGTCAACGAACTTGCCCGCCTTCTCCCGCCCCGATGAGCAGCCCCGCCTATACCAAGCCCCCCATCCTCATCGTCGATGACGAGCCCATCGTCCTCGCCGCCCTCAAGGAGACGCTGTTGCGCGAGAGCTACGACGTCGTCGCCACCAACAGTCCCGCCCAGGCGCTCGACATCCTCCACCAGCGGCAGTTCGCCGTCATCATCTCCGACCACCGCATGCCCGAGATGACCGGCCTCGAGTTCCTCGTCGAAGCCAAGAAGATCCAGCCCGACACCTCGCGCATCCTCATCACCGCCGTCCTCTCGCTCCCCACGATCATCGACTCGATCAACAAGGGCGAAATCTTCCGCTTCCTCGCCAAACCGTGGCTGCGCGAGGAACTCACCGCCACCGTCCGCAACGCCGTCCAGCGCTACGAGCTGGTCACCCAGAACACCCAGCTCCAGTCCGAGACCGCCCAGCTCAACACCCGCCTGGCCGACGCCAACCGCGCCCTCGAGGCCCAGGTCCGCACCCTTGAGCAGCAGAAGGTCGCCCTCGACCACGCCAACCACTCCCTCGAGACCAACTTCGGCAAGTCCCTCGACCTGGTCTACCGCATCCTCAACACCTACGACCCGCTCCTCGGCAACCAGATCAAGGTCGTCACCGACATCTGCAAGAAGATGGCCGATACGACCCACTTCACCGAGGACGAGAAGCACGTCCTGCGCACCAGCGCCGCCCTCTGCGACATCGGCCTGATCGGCGTCTCCCGCGAGTTCCTCCGCGCCTACCGCACCGGCCAGCCTCTCGGCGACAACGAGCAGGCGCTCATCCGCAACCACACCATCTACGGCCAGGCCCTCGCCTCCTTCGTCGACGACCTCACCACCGTCGGCGACACCATCCGCGCCCACCACGAGCGCTGGGACGGCACCGGCTATCCCGACGGCCAGAAAGGCGAATCCATCCCGTGGACCGCCCGCTGCCTCGCGGTCGCCGTCGCCTATGCCGAGAGCGGTCTGCCCAAGGAGCAGGCGATCGAGCAGATCCTCGCCCAGTCCGGCAGCGGCTTCGATCCCGAGGCAGTCCGGCTCTTCCTCAAGGTCACCCACCTCATCCAGCTCCCCCGCCAGGTGAAGGAGATCATGCTCGAGGACCTCAAGCCCGGCATGATGCTCGCCAACGGCATCTACAACCCCCACGGCCTGCTGCTCATCGGCGAAGGCCAGGAACTCACCCCCGCGACGATCGCCAAGATCCGCAACTACTCGCAGATGCACCAGATCAACCAGCAGCTGCTGGTGTACACCTGAGCCGCCGCCTGAGCCCCGCCGGTGCGGGTCCGATAGCCGCCTTCCCGCAAAGTCGCCCAGCCCTTCCCGCCCGGGTGAGTTCTCTTGCACACGACGCAAAACCCTGTCGCGGTCGGACACGGTTTTGCGTCTTCACCCGCCCGCGCACCCACGCGACGCACGAATCGGTGTGCGCTGCCGCAGAAGACGGAGCGTTCGCGGCCGGCTCGCACGCCCTACGCACGCTCGCCCACCGCATCCCCGGGCTCAACCTTCGCGGTCCCCCCGGGTTGCAACCGCCCCACGCGTAGCGCCGCCAACGCCGCCAGTGCCGCACACACGGCCACGAACCAGTCGCCGTGCACCACGTAGGGCGTCAGCCGGCCGATCCAGCGTTCGTCGCGCGTGAGCCGCACCGTATCACCGCCGCGGAAATACACCGAACCGCGCGCATCCGTGAGTTCCGCGCGCATCCCGCCGTGCTCGTCGAACCAGCCGCTCCAGCCGCCGTTGCCCACGCGCACCACCGGCCGGCGCGTCTCCGCCGCCCGCAACGCCGAATGCGCCGCATGCTGGTAGGCGGCCGCCCCCTCGCCGTACCAGGCGTTGTTGGTCAGGTTCACCAGCACCTCCGCCCCCGCCGCCACGCTCGCGCGCGAGAGGCCCGGGAAAACGTCCTCGTAGCAGATCAGCACGCCGGTGGCGACCGGGCCGCCCTGCGTGGAGAGCACCAGCGGTCGCGCGTTGGTCCCGGCCCGGAAGTCGTCGCCGATCGGCACGACCTTTTTCAGCCAGCCGAACACCGCGTGCAACGGCACGTACTCGCCAAACGGAACGAGGTGCCGCTTCGCGTAGTACTCCGGCTGCACCCCCCGCTCGGGGTCGATCGCCGCCGCTGCGTTGAACCAACGCTCCGTCGGCAGGTTCGCGTCCTCCATCACCACCACGCCGCTCAGCAGCGGCGCGCCGGCGACCTTCGCCTGCGCCTCGAACCACCCCGCCAGCTGCGGCTGCACCTTCAGGATGTACGGCACCGCCGCCTCCGGCCACAGCAGCAGGTCCGGCCGCTCCGTGGCGACCTTCGCCGTCTCCGCCTCCAGGATGCGCAGGTTCTCCCGCGCCGCCGCCGGGTCCCACTTCAGCGTCTGCGGGATGTACGGCTGCACCAGCCCCACGCTCACCCACGGATGGCGGCGTTGGTGCAGCAGCTCGCCCGCCAGGCCGAGCGTACCCGCCAGCAGCGCCACCAGCGCCACCGTGAACTCCGGCGTGAACCACCGCCGCCGCTCCGTGTAGGGCGCCGTGACCAGCCGCGCAACCCAGGCCGCCGCCCCGAGGTTCATCAGGATCAGCAGAAACGACACGCCGTGCGCCCCCGTGTACGGGCAGAGCGCGAGCAGCAGCGGCCGCTGCCATTGCGACGCCGCCAGCGGCAGCCAAGGAAAACCGGTGAACAGCCACCCGCGCATCCATTCGCCCATCACCCATAACCCCGCCAGCCCGAGCACCGCGACGATTCGCGTCCACGCCGGAGTCGCCGCCACCCGCGGCAACGCCCAGCGCGCCGCCAGGAACCACAACGTCGTGCCCCCCCCGAGGAACAACGCCAGCAGCACCAGTCCGACCACCGTCACATGGTGCAGCCAGAACAGCAGCACGAACCACGCGATCGACCACGCCGCCGCGATCGTCCACCCGTATAGCCGCCACGCCGGCGCCCGTGCCGCCCACAGCAGCGCCGGCACCGCGAACACCAGCGCGCACTCCGGCGTGTTCGAAGCCGGGAAGCTCAGCCACGCCAGGAGCGGCGTGAGCACGAGGACGAGAAGCGCGAAACGTTTGTCGGGAGAGAACAACACCGTTGTGCCGTCAGGAAAGCCGTCGCCCCCGCGGATGACCACTGCTTTTCCTCGCCGCCCGCCCGCCATCGGCCACGCGGGGCGGCACCGCACCCCACTCGCCCGCTCAACCGAGCGAAAGCTCCTTCGTGCGTTCGCGGTAGAACTCCTCGCACCGCGCCTGGATCTCCCGCGCGTCGCGCAGCTCGAGCATCTCCTTTGCGAACTTGCGCGCGTCGGCCATCTTCAGGTTTCGCACGAGGTACTTCACGGTCGGGATAAGCGGAGGGGCCATGCTCAGGCTCGTCGCCCCGAGGCCGAGCAGCAGCCCGGTGTAGATCGGATCGCCGGCCATCTCGCCGCACACGCCGGCGGGCAGCTTGTGGCGCGCGGCCTCGCCGAAGATCGTGCGTAGCGTGCGCAGCATCGCCGGGTGCGTGGGTTGGTAGAGGTGCGCGATGCGCACGTTGAGCCGGTCGATCGCCAGCGTGTACTGGATCAGGTCGTTGGTCCCGACCGAAAAGAAATCACACTCCGCGCAGAGCAGATCCATCGTGGCGGCCGCACTCGGGATCTCGATCATGCTGCCGACCTTCACCTTCGGGTCGAAGGCCTGTCCGCGCGCCGCCAGCTCCCGCTTCGCCTCCTCCAGCAGCCGGTTCGCCTGGGCGACCTCGTCGGCTCCGCTGATCATCGGATACATGATCTGCACGTTGCCGCACGCGCTGGCGCGCAGCGCCGCCCGCAGCTGCTTCTTGAAGAACTCGGGGCTCTCGAGGCAGATGCGGATCGCGCGGAATCCGAGGAACGGATTCGCCTCGCTCTCGATCCGGGCCACGCCCCCCAGGTCGGCCTTGTCGCCGCCAAGGTCGAGCGTGCGCAGCACCACCGGCAACGGCGCCAACCCCTGCGCCACCGCCGCGTAGGCGGTGAACTGCTGCTCCTCGTCGGGCAGATGCTCGGCGTTGAGAAAAAGATACTCCGTGCGGTACAGCCCCACGCCGTCGGCCTGGTAGTTGCGCACCAGCTCCACCTCGTCGGCCTTCTCGATGTTGGCCAGCAGCGTCACCCGCACCCCGTCCTGCGTCTCCGCCGGCAGGCGACTGACCGACATGATGCGCGACTCGACCGAACGGCGTTTCTCCTGGAGCTTGCCGTAGCGGAAGAGCGTCTGCTCGGTCGGGTTGAGTATCACCAGTCCGTCGTACCCGTCGAGGATCGCCCACGCGCCGTCGCGCGCCTGGGCCGCGATGCCCGCCGCGCCGACGATCGCCGGGACCTTCAGGGAGCGCGCCACGATCACCGCGTGGCTCGTGCGGCTGCCGCCCTCGGTCACGATGCCGAGCACGTTGCTGCGGTCGATGCTGGCGGCGTCCGAGGGGCTGATGTCGTTGGCGGCCACGATGCGGTTCTGCAGCATCGAGCCCAGGCTCGCCGCCGCCTGCCCGAGCAACGCGTGCAACACCCGCTTGGAGACATCGCGGATGTCGGCCACCCGCTCGCGCAGGTACTCGTCCGGGATCTCCTCGAAAGCCTTCACGTAGCGCTGCGACACCCGGTGGAAACAGGCCTCGATGTTCAGGCCCGTGTTCTCCATCTCCCGGATCGTCTCGCCGATCAGCGCCTGATCCTCGAGCACCATCAGGTGCGCGTCGAAAATCCGGGCTTCGTCCTCGCCCAGATTCCGGGCCACCTCGGCCCGCACCCGCGTGATCTCCTTGCGCGTCTCCAGCAGCGCCCGGTCGAAGCGCGCGATCTCCTCCACCCGCCGCGCCGGATCGATCTGGAACTGCGGCAGGTCCAGGTCCTTCTGCACGTAGAGGAAGATCTGTCCGTATGCGATCCCTTGGGACGCAGCGATACCCTTGACGACGGTTTCGGTGGGGGCGGTCTTGTCCATGCGGTTTTCGGAGGGTGGTCGCAGGTCGATCGGCGGCGGGCGACGACGAAGTCAAAGCCCGCCGCTCCGGTACCGTCAACCGCGTTTACCGGATCAACCCAGCCGGGCCGTCGCGACAAACGCCTCTACGCCCCACGCCGAACGGACCTCCTCGAACGCAGCCGATTCATCCCCGCCCGACGGTATCAACGCAAAGCACGCGCTCCCGCTTCCGGTCAGATGCAGACGCAGTCCGCACCGCGCGCGCAGCCGCTCCGCCAAGGCGGGCAGCGCGAGGAACTTTCCGAACGCCACCGGCTCGAACGAATTCGTCAGCAAATCCTCCAGCTCCAGTTCGCCGCGCCGCCATGCGGCCAGCCGCGCCTCGGCCTCCGCGGCCGGCGTGTAGCTCTCCGGCGCGCCGGCCACCAGGCGGCCATATGCCCACGGCGTCTCGATCCCGAAGCCGGGCCGGCACACCAGCACCCGCCGCCCTGTCAGCCGCGCCCGCTCCGCCGTCGCCAGAAATTCGAGGCGCTCGCCGCGCCCGCGCATGATCGTCGGCGCCCCGGCGAGGAACAACGGGCAATCGGACCCGAGACCGGCAGCGAGCGCCGCCATTTCCGGCTCGGGCAGCGGCGCCTCGGCCAGCTGCTGCAGCCCGCGCAAGGCCGCGACCGCGTCGCTGCTGCCGCCACCCATCCCGGCTCCGGCGGGGGTGCGTTTCTCCAACACGAAACGCACCCGCGGCGCCCGTCCGCCCGCCGCGCGCCACGCCACCGCCGCCTTGAGCACCAGATTGCGCGCATCCGTCGGCACGCCAGCCGCGGCACACTCGAGCTCGTCCGCGCCGCTCCCCGCCGGGCCGAGCGGCACAAGCCGCAGCGTGTCGCCGAAATCCAACGGCGCCACCAGCGAGACCAGGTCGTGGAACCCGTCCGCCCGCCGCCCGGTGACGGCGAGGAACAGGTTCAGTTTGGCGGGCGCGAAGACGTCGATCGATGGGCTTGCGTTCACAGGGAAAAACGCTGCGGTGGAACGCCAAAACGTACGAACGCGCCTCCATGAACTGCGACCTTATTCTCGCCCTCGATTGCGAAACCGCCGAAGAAGCGGACCCGATCCTCCGCCAGCTCTCCGGCCGGCTCCGCTGGGTCAAGATCGGCCTCCAGATGTTCACCGCCTACGGCCCCGACTACGTGCGCCGCGTCGCCGACCAGGGCTTCAACATCTTCCTCGATCTCAAGCTCCACGACATCCCCAACACCGTCGCCAAGGCCGTCCAATCCCTCGCGCCGCTGCCCATCGGCATGCTCACGCTCCATACCTGCGGCGGCCGCGAGATGATGGAGTGGGCCGTCAAGGCCCAGCGCCAGCACAAGCCCGACCTGCTCCTGCTGGGCGTCACCGTGCTCACCTCGATGGACGACGCCGCGCTCAACGGCACCGGCGTCCCCGGCGCCGCCGCCACCCAGGTCGAGCGCCTCGCCCGCCTCGCCGCCACCGCCGGCCTGTCCGGCCTGGTCTGCTCCCCGCACGAGGTCGCCCCGCTGCGCGCCGCGCTCCCGCCCACCGTGCAGCTCGTCACCCCCGGTGTCCGCCCCGCGGATGCGGCCCAGGACGAGCAGAAGCGCGTCATGACCCCCGCCGACGCCGCCCGCGCCGGCTCCAACTTCATCGTCGTCGGCCGCCCGATCCTCCGCGCCGCCAACCCGGCCGACGCCGCCACCCGCATCCTGCGCGAACTCGGCCGCTGACCGCATGAGCTCCGCCGCCATCTTCCTCTGTGCCGGCCGCGGCACCCGCATGAAGGCCGTCGCCGACGACAAGGTCCTCGCCAAGGTCGCCGGCAAGCCGGTGTTCCTCCACTCCGTCGAGGCCTTCGTCGAGAGCGGGCTCACCGCGACCTTCGTCTTCGTCTTCCGCTCCGTGGCGCAGAAACGCCAACTCGAGAAAGGCGTCCGCGCCCTCCGGCTCTCGCCCGCCCAGCGCATCATCTATGTGCGCGGCGGGGTCGAGCGCCAGGAATCGGTCCGGCACGCCCTCGAGGCGCTGCCGCCCGCGGTCGAGTGGGTGTTCATCCACGACGCCGCGCGCCCGATGGTCCGCGCCCCGCTCATCCGCCGCTTCGCCTCGCTGGCCAAACGCCGCGGCTCCGCCGTCTTCGCCCACCGCGTGGCCGACACGATCAAGGAACTCCCGACCGCCGCCGACCCCGACGAGGCCGTGCCCGCGCGCACCCTCGAGCGCAGCCGTCTCTGGGCCACGGAGACACCGCAGATCTTCCGCCGCGCCGAGATCCTCGCCGCCTACAACGCCATCGAGGAGACGCGCCGGGTGACCGACGACGCCCAGGCCATGGAGTTCGCCGGCCGGCCGGTGTTCTTCTACGAGAACCCCGAGCCCAACCCGAAGCTCACCACGCCGCGCGACCTCGCGTACGCCGAGTTCCTCCTCGCCGAGCGCGCGCCCAAGGCCCGCAAGCGCTGAGCGGCTCCGCGCCACCGCGCCGTGGTGACGCAGGCCCGCCCGCCTGCGCTCCGCGGCGCCGCCGGGCTCCCGGTCTGTCATTTCTCGGGCATGTCTTTGCCGGCTTGCTCCCCCGTGCCCTTCTGCAAGCCTGCGCGGGCGCGGTGGCGCAACCCCATGGAAGCATTCCTCGTTCTCCTCGTAATCGGGCTGGTCGTATTTGTCTTCGTGTTCCCGATCGTCGCCTTGGTGAAGGCCTCCTCGGCCCAGCGCGAGACCGAGCGCCTCGCCGAACAACTCCGCGAGCTCGGCCGCGAGATCGCGGCGCTCAAGCGCCGGGGTGCCGAAGCCGCCGCGGCCCGCCCGGCGCCCGCACCAGCCGGCGAACAGCCCCCGGTGCCTGCCGCCGAGCCGCCACCGGAGACAGCCCCCACACTCGCCGTCCCGCCGCCGATCGCGGTCGCCGTATCGGATGCGCCCACGCAGCCGGTCGCGGTGCCGGAGCCGCCCGCCCCGCCGCCACTGCCATTCCCGGCGGAGTCCTTCGCCCGCACCGCTAATCCGTCCCCGGTTCCGGAACCGACCGCCGCGCCCACCGGGGCCACGCCCCCGCGCCTCCCCACGGAACCCGTCGCACCAGAACCTTCCTTCAACTGGGAGCAGTTCGTCGGCGTGAAGCTCGCCGCCTGGATTGCCGGCATCGGCTTGGCCGTCACCGCAATTCTGTTCCTCAAGTATTCAATCGAACACGGCTGGATTCCGCCGGCCGTGCGCGCCGCGCTCGGCTTCCTCGCCGGCGCCGGCCTGATCGCCGGCGGACTCGTCAGTATCCGCCGCGCCTTCGCCACCGCCGGCCAGACGCTCGTCGCCACGGGCGTCGTCGTGCTCTACGCCGCCACCGTTGCCTGCCGCCACTACTACCGTTTTGAGTTTTTCAGCGATGCCTCCACCACCGGAACGCTCGCATCCGGCGGGCTGCTGTGCCTCATCACCGCAGCGGCATTCCTGCTCGCGATCCGGCTCAACGCCCAGGTCGTCGCCCTCCTCGGCCTGCTCGGCGGTTTCCTCACGCCGGTCCTGCTTTCCACCGGCGTCGACAACCCGCCGGGGCTCTTCGGCTTCATCGCCCTGCTCGACCTCTGCCTGCTCGCCGTCGCGCTCCACCGGCGTTGGGACTACCTCGCCACGCTCGCCGCCCTCGGCACCGCGATCATGCAGGTCGGCTGGGCCTGCGAGTTCTTCACCGCCGCCAAGCTGCCGACCGCCGTCGCGGTTCTCGTCGGCTTCAACCTCCTCTTCACCCTCGCCGTCCTCGTCGCCCGCCGTCTCGGCCGCGCCTCCGGCTGGCTCGCAGGCGCAGCGTTGCTCCCGCCGGCCATCGCGCTCGGCTTCTCGCTTTTCTTCTCGCTCCACTCCGCCGTCGCGATGCGCGCCGCCTGGGTGCTGGGCAACCTGCTGCTTGCCGACCTCGCGCTCCTCGCCGTGTGCGCGCTGCACCGCCCGCTCGCCCGCGCCTCGCTCGGCGCCGGCCTCGCCACCTTCGGTGTCGCCGCCGTCTGGATTGGTGCCGCGGTCGACCACTCGCTCCTGCCGTGGGCGCTGGGCTTCGTGGTCGTCGCCGCCGCGCTGCACGCGACCTTCCCGTTCGTGCAGGAGCGCCTCGAACCCGGCCTCGACGCCCGCCGCTGGAGCGCGCTCTTCCCGCCGCTCGGGTTGATCGTCTTGCTCATCCCGCTGGCGCAGTTGGGCGATGTCGGCTGGTGGCTCTGGCCGGTCGTGCTGGTGCTCGACCTCTTCGCCCTCGCGGCCGCCGCCCTCACCCGCCTGCTCGCCGCCCTGGTCGGCGCCCTGCTGCTCACGTTGGTAGTCCTCGGCGTCGCCATCGGGCAACTGCCCGTCGGGTTCGCCAGTGGAGGCCGCGAACTCTTCCTCGTCGCCGCGTTCGCGGTCTTCTTCTGCGCCGGCGCCCTCTGGCTGCTGCGCCGCTGCGGCGGCAAACTCGGCGCCGCGGCGCCCGACTGGTCCGCGTACCTGCCGGACGCCACCGCAGCGCTGCCCTTCGTGCTGCTGTTGATGATCGTCTTCAAACTCCGTCCGGCGGATCCGTCGTCGCTCTTCGGCGTGGTGCTGATCCTCGGCGCGATGCTCGCCGGCATCGCCGTCGTCGCGCGGCGCGGGGCGCCCGTGCTCGCGGCCTTCGTGGGCACGCTGCTGGTCGAATACTGCTGGTCGGGCGAACTGGGCGCGCTCGGCGAGCGCTCCGTCGCACTGGTCTGGTTCGCGGCGTTTGCGTTGGGATACCTCGCGCTGCCGTTCCTGTTCCGCCGCCGGATCATCGATCTGCAACCACTCTGGGCGGTGGCGGCGCTCGCATTGCCGTTGCACTTCCTGCTCATCCACCGCGCGGTCGCCGCCCTCTGGCCCCAGCTCACCGCCGAGTTCGGCGGCGCGCTCCCGGCGCTCTGCGTCCTGCCGCCGCTGCTCGGGTTGGTCGCGCTGCTGCGCACCATCCCGGCCGACGCCCCCTGCCGCCTCAACCGCCTGGCCTGGTTCGGGGCCGCCACGCTGTTCTTCATCACGCTGATCTTCCCCCTCCAGTTCTCGAACCAATGGCTCACCATCGCCTGGGCGCTCGAGGGCGCGGCACTGCTCTGGCTCTTCCACCGCATCCCGCATCCCGGCCTGCGCGTGACCGGTATCGCACTGCTCGCGGCGGTGTTCGCCCGTCTCGTGCTCAACCCCGAGGTGCTCCATTACGCGATGCGCAGCCCGACCCCGATCCTCAACTGGATCCTCGCGACCTACGGCATCGCCGCCGTGTGCTGCTTCGCCGGCATGCGCCTGCTCGCCCCGCCGCGTGATCGCGTGCTCGGCTGGAACGCCCCCGCGCTGCTCGCCACCCTCGGCACGATCCTCGCCTTCGCCCTCGTGAACTTCGAGATCGCCGACTACTTCACGCCCGCGGGGTCCTTCGTCCGGCTGAAGTTCAGCGGCGATTTCGCCCGCGACATGTCCTACACCATCGCCTGGGCGCTCTTCGCGTTGGTGATGATCGTCGTTGGCATCGGCCGCCACCTCCGCGCCGCCCGCTACGCCGCCCTCGTCCTGCTCGGTGTCACCTGCCTGAAACTGTTCTTCCACGACACCGCCAGCCTCGAGACCATCTGGCGCATCGCGGCCTTCGCCGTCGTCTCCGCCGTCGCTCTCGCCGCCTCGTTCCTCTACCAGCGTTTCCTCCGCGCCAACCCGCCGTCCACCCCGTGAACGCCCTCCGCATCCTCGTTCCGTTCGCCGCCCTCGCCGCAACCTCCCTCGCCGCCGGTTTCGACACCGCCGCCTGGGAGTATCGGCAGGACGTAACCATCGACCACGCCGGTCCCGTCCGGCTCTCCCTCCCGCTCGACACGCTCGACGCCGCCGAGGCCGATCTCGCCGATCTGCGCCTGCTTGGGCCCGATGGCGCGGAGATTCCCTTCGCCATCGTCCGCCGCAACACCGTCCGCCCCGCCACCGAACGCATTCCGCTGCAGGGCCGGCTGGAGGGCGACGCCACCGTCGTCGAGTTCGGTCTCGCGAAGGCCGTGCCCATCCAGCGCCTCCGGCTCGAAACGCCCGCGCCCGACTTCGTCCGGGCCGTCACCGTGGAGATCGAGAGCGAGCCCGGTCGTTGGCAACGGATCGTCGACTCCGCCCTCGTTTTCCGGACGCAGGGAGGGCTGGAGCTGCTCGCGATCGATCTGCGCGGCACCCGCGCGCGCACCCTGCGCCTCGCGCTGCGCAACGCCAACCATCCCGCAATCCCAATCACCGCCGTCGTCGTCGAGACCGGTGGCGACGAGCCCGAACCGCTCGTCGACCTCCCCGCCGCCATCGTCGCCACTGAACAGGAGGCCGGGGCCACCCGGGTCTCCCTCGATCTCGGCCGGCGCCACCTCGCCCTTGCCGAACTGGCGCTCGACGCCCGCGACGCCGTTTTCCAGCGCGCCGCCCGCCTGCTCGCCCAGCGCGCCACCGACGACGAGATCGCCGAGGAGACCCTCGCCGCCGGCACCTACGCCCGACTCGTCTTTCCCGACGACCGCACCTACGCCCAGCTCGCCCTGCCCGTCGACACCGTCACGCCCCTCGCCCGTCTCGAGCTCGTGCTCGACAACGGCGACAGTCCGCCGCTCTCCGACCTCCGCTTCGTCGCGCGTCTCCGCCGCGTGGACATCGGGTTCGCCGCCCCCGCCGCCGGCACCTACACGCTCCTCGCCGGCGCTCCCGCCGCCGCCGCCCCGCGCTACGATGTCGCCGCCTTCGGCGCCGACTGGGGTCGGCTCCCGTCCCTCGCCGCCCCGGCGGCGCCACGCACCGCCAATCCCGCCTACCGCCCCGCGCAAGTCCCGGCCGAGATTCCCGAGTTCGGCGGCCCGATCGACTCCACGAAATGGAGCCACAGCCGCGCCGTCCGCCTCTCCGCCCCCGGCGCCCAGGTCCTCGAACTCGACGCCGCGGTGCTCGCCCAGTGCCGCGCCGATCTCGGCGATCTGCGCCTCGTCCGCGACGGGCGCCAGGTTCCCTACCTACTGGAGAAGAGTTCGCGCGTCCGCGCCGTGGCGCTGCCGCTCGTCGCCGCGCCCGATGCCAAGCGCCCTGCCGTCGGTCGCTGGGAGCTCGACCTCCCCGTCGCCGGGATGCCAGTGAACAGCCTGCGCCTCACCATCGCGGAGCCGCTCTTCGCGCGCACCATCGTAGTCGGCGAAGTCCTGCCGGACTCGCGGGGCCAGGCCTGGCCCCGCCTCCTCGGCAGCGCCGCCGTCCAGCGCCGCAGCCTTGCGGAGCCCACCGTATTCACCATCTCGCTCCAGTCGCGTCCGCGGTCGGGGAAACTCTTCGTCGAGATCGATCACGGCGACAACGCCCCGTTCGCTCCGGCAGCCGCCGAGGCCGTCTATCCGGTGCATCGTCTCCATTTCCGCGCCGGCGAAGCCGCCTCCTGCACGCTGGTCTACGGCAATCCCACCGCCGCCGCGCCGCGTTACGATCTCCAGCTCGCCGCCCCGCGCCTGCTCGCCGCGCCGCGGCACACCGCCGCGCTCGCCGCGGCCGATGCCTCCAGCCCCGCGCGCGCGATCTTCGATCTCGGCGGCCCCGCCGCCCGCTACCTCTTCTGGGGCGCGCTCGTGCTGGTCGTGGGTTTCCTCGTCTGGCTCGTCGCCCGCCTGCTGCCCCGCCACCCGGCGCCGTGACCCGGCCGGGCGCCGAAGAAAAAACCCGCGGACCGAAGTCCGCGGGTTCGTTCAAGCCTGACGGTTGCCGGTCCGCTCAGAAGCGGAACGCGACGCCGGCGGTGTAGCCGATCGAACCATACTCGATGTACGAGACCTCGGCCGTGCCGACGAGCTTGTCGGTGAAGTTGTAGGTGGCGCCAATCGAGACGTCCCACAGGCCTTCGCCGTGATTGCGGAAGTCGTCGTCGTAGCCGACGCTGAACGTGCTCGAGATCTTGTCGTTCACCGCACGCTCGATGCCAACCTCGGCGCCCCACACCCCGTGGTCGCGGTCGAAGTTGCGATTCGCCCAGACGTAGCCGGTGCTCAGGGTCAGGTAGGGCTTGTTCTCGCCGCGGGTGAGGTAGCCGGTCACGGCGGCGTTGAGCACGTGCCCGATCTCGGTCGCGCCCTCGAGCCACGAGTATCCGTAGTTCAGGGAGAGGTCGAAGTTGGTATGGACCGGCACGTTGAGATCCAACGCGGCGCCCATGCTCTCGACGGTGGAGTGGTTGAGGTCGGTCCAGCCGAAGCCGGCGGCGACGTAGCGCTTGCCGAGCAGGCCCGCGGTGACGGTCTCGGTCTCGACGGCCGTGCTCTGGGCAAGCGCGGCCACGCTGAGGAGGGAAGCTGCGAAAACAGCAACGAGTTTCATGTGTATTTTCTAGTTTGTGGTTTGTTCAGGCTCCGATTCGGGGTCGGAGGAGCCGTCGTCAGTACGGGGCGGCGCGCCGGCTTCAATGAAAATAGTTCACAGTATCCACGGAACAAACCAGCAGCTGGGTTGTCGCGCGCGCCCCAACATTTGCTGGCCAATCCGGCCGGCACCTGCACCGTCCTTGCCCATGCGAATCCTCGTCACCGGTGGAGCTGGTTTTCTCGGGTCGCACCTGTGCGACCGTCTCGTGGCCGACGGGCACGAGGTCGTCTGTCTCGACAACCTCTTCACCGGGCGGAAAGAGAACATCGGCCACCTGCTTCAACACCCGCGCTTCGAGTTCGTGCGGCACGACGTCGTCGACCCCTTCAAGTTCGAGGTCGACCAGATCTACAACCTCGCCTGCCCGGCTTCGCCTCCCCACTATCAATACAATCCGATCAAGACGACGAAGACCTCGGTGATGGGCGCGATCAACTGCCTCGGTCTGGCCAAACGTGTGAAGGCGCGCGCCTTCCAGGCCTCCACCTCCGAGGTCTACGGCGACCCGGAGATGCACCCGCAGCGCGAGGAGTACTGGGGCCACGTCAACCCGATCGGCCGCCGCTCCTGCTACGACGAGGGCAAACGCTGCGCCGAGACGCTCTTCTTCGACTACCACCGCGAGAACAAGGTCGATATCCGCGTCATCCGAATCTTCAACACCTACGGCCCGCGCATGCTCGCCAACGACGGCCGCGTCGTCTCCAACTTCATCGTCCAAGCGCTCCGCGGCGAGGATCTCACCATCTACGGCGACGGCACCCAGACCCGCTCCTTCTGCTTCGTCGACGACCTCATCGAGGGCTTCGTCCGCTTCATGAACCAGACGGAGATCGTCGGCCCGATGAACTGCGGCAACCCGGGCGAGTTCACCATGCTCCAACTCGCCGAGCTCACACTCAAACTGGTCGGCGGCCGCTCCAAGATCGTCTTCAAGCCCCTGCCCTCCGACGACCCGAAGCAGCGCCAGCCCGACATCTCGCTCGCCCGCCGCGTCATCCAATGGGAACCGCAGGTCCCGCTCGAGGAGGGTCTGCGCCGCACGATCGCCTACTTCGCCAAACAGGTGCGCTGAAACCCGGGACCTGCCGCGGATCGGTACCCCCGTGGCACGAGTCTCCCGATCCCTGATCCGCAATCCGCCGAACCGCGAGCGCGGGGCATGAGGCCCGTGCCACGGTTGGCGCCGCTCAGCGGAAGAGCAGCACCGGCACGCGGCACTGGCGCATCATCGCGGTGGTCGTGCTCCCGATCACCAGATGGCGGATGCGGCTGTGGCCGTAAGCGCCCATGATCAGGCAGTTGATCCCGCGAGCAGACACATAGGCGGCGATCTCATCCTCCGGCACGCCGTGCAGCATCTGGCAGATCGGGGTCTGGCCGCCGGCGACGAGCGCGGCCTCCGCTTCGCGCAGGCTCGCCAGCGCCGCCTCCTCGCCCGCCCGCGCGGCGACGATCACCACATGTAGTTCGAGCCCACGGAACGCGGGACTCGCTGCAAGGAACTCGACCGCCCGACGGCAGCTCTTGCCCCCGTCGTAGGCGAGCAGCACCCGCTCGATCGGCTGAAAGCTGCGCGAGGTGACCAGACACGGCTGGCGGCTGGCACGCACTACACGCTCCATCGTCGAGCCGAGGTGCCCCGAGGCGAAGTTGGCGTTCTCGCCACGTTTGCCGAGCATCACCAAGTCGGCGGATTGTTCGTACTCCTGGAAGCAGTCGACGAGGAAACCGGTGCGGTGCGTGAACCGCGGCGGACTGGCGGCCGGCACCTCGGCGAGCAACCGCTCGGCATCCTTCAGAACGAGTTTGGCTTTCTCGACCTCGAGCTCCTGCAACTTCGAGAGCACGGCCTGGTAGGGCTGCACGCCAAGGCTGCCGCTCAGGTCGGCGACCATCGGCACCTCGAACTGCCGCAGGTCGGTCACGTAGAGCACTTCAAATTCGCAGGGAACCCGCCCGGCCAGCCAGGCCGCGTACTGGCAGCAAACCTGGGAATAGGCCGAGCCATCAGTGCAGAGCAGAACGCGTTTCATGGAGTATCGGGGTTGGGGGTTGGGAGTGGGGCCGGCCACCGTCGACCGACCCATGGGTGAAACAAACTGGAGCGTCCGCCAGGGACGCGCGGCGGTCACACGACCGTGCCGGACGGCACCACCGCGCCCTTGGAAACGACGAGGATTCCGTCGACGATGGCGATGCCATCGCGCACATGCCCGTTGGGTTTGCCCGCGGGGTTGAGTGTGACGTTGTCGCCGATACGGGCGTTCTTGTCGATGATCGACGTGCGGATGTGGCAGTTGCGCCCGATGCCGACGTTGGGGCGGCCCTTGGCGACGTTCTCGGCGAAGTCGGCCTCCGACTCGTAGAAGTCCGCCCCCATCATGACCGTGTCCTCGATGTTCACGCCCTCACGCATCACCGAACGGATGCCGATCACGCAGCGCTTCATGCGGCAGTCGGTGATGAGGCTGCCGTCGCCGATGATCGCATGGTCCACGGTGCACAGGTTGATCTTGGCGGCCGGCAGGTAGCGGGCGTGTGTGTAGATCGGATCGATCTCGGTGAAGAAGTTGAAGGCGGGCAACGGGTGCGCGAGCTGGAGGTTCGCCTCGAAGAAAGCGCGCACAGTGCCGATGTCCTCCCAGTACCCCTCGAAGATGTGGCTGAAGAGCCGCTTCTTGCCGAGCAGGCCGGGGATGATCTCCTTGCCGAAGTCGGTCATCGAGTTGTCGAGCGCCTCCTTCAGCACCTCGCGTTTGAAGACGTAGATGCCCATCGAGGCGAGGCAGCGCTTCTCGTCGGACTTGGTCTGGAGGAGTTGTTCGATCGCCGGACCCACCGCGAGACTCTTGATGACCTCGGGGTCCTTCGGCTTCTCGACGAACGAATCGATCGAGAGATCGTCGCGCACCCGCATCAGGCCGAGTCCCTCAACCTGCGAGGCCGGCAACGCGATCGCGGCGATCGTCACGTCGGCGCTGGTGCGGATGTGCTGCTCGATCACCTTCGCGAAATCCATCCGGTACAGCTGGTCGCCGGAGAGGATGAGGACGAGATCGTGCGGGTAGTTGCGGAAATGGTTGAGGTTGCGCCGCACCGCATCCGCGGTGCCCTGGTACCAGTCCGAGGTCTTCTCGGTCTGCTCCGCGGAGAGGATGTCCACAAAGCTGCCGCCGAAGGGGTCGAAGTTGTATGTATTCTGAATGTGGCGATGCAGGGAGGCGGTGTTGAACTGCGTCAGCAGGAAGATCCGGTTGATGCCGCTGTTGAGGCAGTTGCTGATGGGGATGTCGACGATGCGGTACTTGCCCGCCAGCGGCACGGCCGGCTTGCAGCGCTCCTTCGTCAATGGGTAGAGCCGGGTGCCCCGGCCGCCGCCCATGATCACCGCCACCACGGAAGAACGTGTTGTCATTTTCTGGGGTAAAATCGCTTCGGAAAGGTTTCAGGCAAATGCCTTGCCCGGACGGTAGCGGGCCCCCCAGCATCGTAAAACAAAAACCCAACATTTATGTGCGGCATCGTCGGCTACGTCGGCAAACAACGGGCAGTCTCCATCCTCCTCGAAGGTCTCAAGCGCGTGGAGTATCGCGGCTATGATTCCGCCGGCTTGGCGGTGCTCGAAAAGGGCGCCTTCGCCGTCCTCAAAAAGATCGGCCGCGTCGAGAACCTCGTCAAACTCGCCGCCCCCAAGAAATTCTCCGCCACCACGGGCATCGGCCACACCCGCTGGGCCACCCACGGCGGCGTCACCGACGCCAACGCCCACCCACACCTCTCCTCCGACGGAAAGTTCGCCCTCATCCACAACGGCGTGATCGAGAATTACGTCGGCATGAAGGGCTTCCTCCTCGGCAAGGGCTACACCTTCCAGTCCGAGACCGACACCGAGGCGCTCGTCAACCTCATCGCCTACCACTACGCCAAGGAACCGGCCAACGGCGACCGCAGCCGCTTCCTCGAGAGCGTGCGCAAGGCCCTGCTCCACGTCGAGGGCACCTACGGCATCGCCGTCCTCTGCACCGACTTTCCGTCTGAGATCGTCGGCGCGCGCAAGGGCTCGCCGCTCATCCTCGGCGTGGGCGACGGCGAGCACATCCTCGCCTCCGACGTCGCCGCCCTCGTCTCCCGCACCCAGAACGTCGTCTATCTCAACGACGGCGAGGTCGTCCACATCACCGCCTCCGGCTTCACCCTCTCCACCATCCAGGAGCAGGAGGAACTCGAGCCGAAGTTCGACCGCATCACCTGGAGCATCGAGGCCGCCGAGCTCGGCAGCTTCGCGCACTTCATGGAGAAGGAGATCTTCGAGCAGCCCGCCGCCCTCGAGAACTCCATGCGCGGCCGCTTCTCCGCCGACGCCTCCACCGCCATCTTCGGCGGCCTCAACCTCACCGCCGGCGACCTCCGCCAGATCGACCGCATCGTCTTCTGCGCCTGCGGCACCGCCTGGCACTCCTGCCTCGTCGCCGAGCAGCTCATCGAGCGCTACGCCCGCATCCCCGTGGAGGTCGAGTACGCCTCCGAGTTCCGCTACCGCAACGCCCCGCTCGACAAGAACACCCTCGTCTTCGTCATCACCCAGTCCGGCGAAACCCTCGACACCCTCGAGGCCCTCCGCGAGGCCCAGCGCAAGGGCTACAAGGTGATGTCCATCGTCAACGTCGTCGGCTCCACCATCGCCCGCGAGGCCGACGGCGGCATCTACCAGCACGCCGGCCCCGAGATCGGCGTCGCCTCCACCAAGGCGTTCACCTCCCAGCTCGTCGTCGTCGCCATGCTCGCCCTCTACCTCGGCCGCCTGCGCGACCTGAGCTACAGCGACGGCGTCGATTTCGTGAAGGCCCTCAAGGAAGTGCCCGAGCTCATCCGCCAGACGCTCGCCCAGGCGGCGCACATCAAGGAGATCGCCAAACGCTACGCCCAAAACCGCGACTTCCTCTTCCTCGGCCGCCAGTCCATGTTCCCCATCGCCCTCGAGGGCGCCCTCAAGCTCAAGGAGATCTCCTACATCCACGCCGAGGGCTACCCCGCCGCCGAGATGAAGCACGGCCCCATCGCGCTCATCAGCCCCGAGTGCCCCACCGTCTTCTTCGCCCCCGCTGGCGAGATGTTCCCCAAGCTCGTCTCCAGCATCCAGGAGATCAAGGCCCGCAAGGGTAAGGTCATCGCGGTGACGACCGCCGGCGCCGAGATCCCAGCCGGCCTCGCCGACGAACGCATCGATCTGCCGCCCTGCCACGAGGCCGTGCTGCCCATCCTCGCCACGATCCCCGTCCAGCTCCTCAGCTACTACATCGCCGCCGAGCTCGGCCGCGATGTCGACAAGCCCCGCAACCTCGCCAAGTCCGTCACCGTCGAGTGACGCCGGGCCGGCGCCGCGTGCCAGCGGCAGGGACGCCTCTCGCCGATTCTGCCGAACGGCAGAACGAGCCGTCCTCTTTCGCGCCCGTTCCAGCCCTCGCTTGAAACGCGCGGGCGACGTGCCGCATTCTGGATTCAGCCCAACGGCACCGCCATGCACCCGCCACTCGCCAACGACGAAATCCTCGCGACGCTGCGCGAGCTGGCGGCTGGCGTCGCCACTCCCCTCTGGCTCTTCGGCGGTGTCGCCGTCGATTTCCTCGTCGGCCGCTGGACCCGTCCCCACGGCGACATCGATCTCAACGCCCTCGCCTCCGCCCGCCCCCGGCTCACTGCGGAACTCGCTCATCTCGGCTACCAAACCGCCGATCGCGGCTGGCTCACCCAGTGGGTCCACCCAATCACCGGTCGCCGCCTCGAAATCGTCTTCCTTGAACAAACCGCCGCCGGCCTCATCCAGCTCGTCATCCGCGATGGCGATCCCGTCGGCATCCCCGGCCGGTACCCGCTAGTGGGAGGCTATCTCAACGCCAACCGCTTCGCCACGCTCGACGGCGTGAGCTTTCGCGTGTGCAGCCCCGAAGGCGAATGGCTCGCCCGCGCCAAAGGTCTCGATGTCGTCGGCGGCCGCCCCCGCGCGCCCAAGCTCGAGCACGACCGCCGTCTCCTCGAAACCCTGATACCCGCCGCTTCGCTCGACCGCCTCCGCGCCCGCCTCGCCCTGCGAGCGCAACCGCCAACCTGACACGCCGCCCGAATTTCCGCCTTCCGCCCCCGCTCCGTTCCGTTCTTCATTCCGCAATCCGCATTCCGCGATCCGCATTCCTCCGCTCCGCCATGGCCCTCCTCCCTCCGCTCGAAATCAAACCCGATCGCGCCTCCTTCCGCCGCCTCTGCGCCGAGGGCAATGTCGTCCCCGTCTACGCCGACCTCATGGCCGACATCGAGACGCCCGTCTCGGCCTACGCGAAGGTCAAGGGCTCCGGCCCCGCCTTCCTCCTGGAGTCCATCGAGGGCGGCGAACACCTCTCGCGCTACAGCTTCATCGGCGTGCGCCCCCGCAAGGTCTTCGCCATCGGCCCCGACACCACGCTCGTCCGCAACGCCGACGGCTCCACGCAGCGCCTCCCCACTCCGCCCGACCCGCTCAAGATCCTCGAGGACGACATGCGCGGACTCCGACCCGTGAGACAGCCGGGCATGCCGCCGTTCATGGGCGGCGCCGTCGGTTTCATCGGCTACGAGTACATCAACCGCATCGAGCCCACCGTCCCCGTCCCGCCCGCCAACGACCAGAGCTTGCCCCTCCTCTACTTCATGCTCGCGGACTCGCTGGTCATCTTCGACCGCGCGAAGCAGACTCTCCGCCTCCATGTCAACGCCCACATCGGCGACGACATCGACGCCGCCTACGACACCGCCGTCGCCGAAGTCGAGAACCTCCGCACGCTCCTCCAGACCCGCCGCGAACTCGCGCCCATCGCCCTCGCCGACCGCCCCAAGCTCGCCGTGCCCCCGGGCAACTTCACCAAGGAGGAGTTCGAGCGCGCCGTCGACGGCACCAAGGAGTTCATCCGCTCCGGCGACATCATCCAGGTCGTCCTCTCCCAGCGCTTCCGCCGCCCCTTCGCCAAGTCGCCGCTCGATCTCTACCGCGCCCTGCGCACGGTCAACCCGTCGCCCTACATGTTCATCCTCGACGCCGGCGACTTCGCCATCGTCGGCGCGTCTCCGGAAGTCCACGTCAAGGCCACCGACGGCCTCGTCGAGATCCGCCCCATCGCCGGCACCCGCCCGCGCGGCGCCACCCCGGCCGAGGATGTCGCCCTCGAGAAGGACCTGCTCGCCGACGAGAAGGAGAAGGCCGAGCACCTCATGCTCGTCGACCTCGCCCGCAACGACATCGGCCGCGTCTGCGAGTACGGCTCGGTCACCGTGCCCGAGTACATGATCATCGAGCGCTACTCGCACGTCATGCACATCGTCTCGCAGGTCGAGGGCCGCCTCCGCCCCGACCGCAACGCCTTCGACGTCATGCGCGCCACCTTCCCCGCCGGCACCGTCTCCGGCGCGCCGAAGATCCGCGCCATGCAGCTGATCGCGCAGTTCGAGAAGCTCCAGCGCGGTTTCTACGCCGGCGCCCTCGGCTACTTCAGCTACGACGGCAACCTCGACTCCTGCATCACCCTGCGCACCGCGCTGGTGAAGGACGGCCAAATCACGATCCAGGCCGGAGCCGGCCTCGTCGCCGACTCCGCCCCAGCCTCCGAATACCAGGAGACGATCAACAAGGCCTCCGCCCTGCTGAAAGCCGTCGCCATCGCCGAAGGCGCCTGAGAGTCCCTGTTCCCCGGCAGCGGGCGGAGAGCGATTGCCGTCGTTCCTCGCATCCGTGCACACCGAGCCGGATAAGGCGAAGGGCGCGGCTCGCGAGCCGCGCCCTGGATACCCCGTTAACAAACCCTGACACAGGCATAACTGGAAAGTCAGGCGTCTCGCCGCGCGGTCCTCGCCCTCACCGGGAGCTCCAGCTCGATCCGAGCCCAAGCGCCACGGCGCAAACAAGATCACCATCGCATCGACCAACCTGTCGTGTTCCTCGATGTGTGGGGCAGCCAGGAACACCGCGTCTATCGGACCGCTCGCCCTCCAGTTGAGCCCGAATCGGGCGCAATCCCGCTCTCCATTTCGCCCGCGCCGCGGACTTGCGAACCCCGAAGCGCGCCCCACGATCCGTCGGCGATGGACTCGACGTTCCTCACCGACCGCACGGCAATCGCCATCGGCGCGGGGTTCTACACCACCGGCCTGCTCTATGGCGCATGGTCGCTGCTGTTTCGGCGCCGCCACTCGCGCATCGGCGGTTACGCGCTGATGGCGCTCGGTTGGCTCGTGCACACCTACGGCCTGTTCCTGCGCGGGCAGATCACGAACAGCTGCCCGGTCGGCAACCGCTTCGAGATCCTCCAGTTTGTCGCGTGGTCCTGCACCCTGCTCTACCTCATCGTCGGTCCGGCTTTCCGTACCAGCCTCTTCGGATTCTTCAGCGCCGGCATGGCCGTCCTGTTGGGCGTGCTCTCGATCGCCGTGCCGGCTTGGGACAGCGCCGCGCGCCTCCGCCCGTTCGGCGCGGACCCATGGGTCGCCGTCCATGCCTCGATCGCGCTCTTCGGTTACGGCGTGTTCGCCCTCCTCGCGCTCACCTCGCTGATGTATCTGCTCCAGCACCGCAACCTCCGCCGGAAACGCCTCGACCATGCCGCCCCGCTGCTGCCTTCCATCGTCGACCTCGACCAGATCAACCTTCGCCTCCTCGCCGCTGGCGTCGCGCTCCTGACCATCGCCATCGCCATCGCCGGAAGCAATTGGCACGGACAACCCGGTGTCGTCGCTCCCGCCAAGCTCTTCGCCACGGTGACCGTGTGGCTCTGCTATGCCTTCGCGCTCGTGCAGCGCCTCCGCCAACGCTGCATCGCCGAAAGGTTCGCCCGAATCGGCCTCCTGCTCTTCCTGGCCCCGCTGCTCTCGCTCTGGGTCGTCATCGGCCCGCCCCACGCCACTCCGGCGGCGACAGCCCCCCAGCCCGTTCCGGAGCGGACACCATGAGCTGCCGCCCGCCGCAACTTCTGCTCCTCGGGGTCAGCCACCAGACCGCGCCGCTCGAGGTCCGCGAGCGCCTCGCGCTCACCCCGGCCAAGCACACCGCCCTGGCGGCTGCGCTACGCGCCGATCCCGCGGTGGGCGAGTTCTGCATCCTCGCCACGTGCAACCGGCTCGAGGTCTACGCCGTCGCGAGCGAACCCGCGGCCGGCCCGCGCCTGGCCGAGTCCTTCTGCCATATCCAAGCCATCGAGCCGGCGGTGCTCGCCCCCTACGCCGTCGAACGCCAGGGCGCCGCCGCCGTCGCCCACCTCTTCGCCGTCGCCGCCGGACTCGACTCGCAGATGGTCGGCGAAACCGAAATTCTGGGACAGGTGAAGGAAACCTATGCCGGGGCCTGCACCGCCGGCCACATCGGCCCCGTCCTCAACCGCGTCTTCCAGAAAACCTTCCAGTCGGCCAAGCTCGTCCGCTCCGAAACCGCCATCGGCGCCGGTCAGGTCAGCGTCGCCACCGTCGCCGTCGCCCTCGCCGAACGGATCTTCGGCGAGCTCCGCCGCAGCCGGGTCCTCGTCATCGGCGCCGGCGACATCGCCGAGAAGACCGCCAAGGCGCTCCGCAACCGCGAGGCCGGCGCGATCGCGTTCGCCAACCGCACCGCCGACCGCGCCACCGAGCTCGCGCGCGAACACTCCGGCTCCTCCCTCCCCTTTGAGCAGCTCGGTCCGGCGCTCGGTGGTTTCGACATCGTTGTCTCCTCGACCTCCGCGCCCGAACCGCTGCTCACGCTGCCGATGGTCTACGGAGCGATGCGGGCCCGCTCCTCGCGCCCGCTCTTCCTCATCGATCTCGCCCTGCCGCGCGACATCGCCCCCGCCGTCGCCGAACTCCCCAATGTGTATCTCTACAACCTCGACGACCTCGCCCGTCTCGCCGAGGAGAACATCGCCCACCGCCGGGCCGAGATCGCCCGCGCCCACGCCCTCCTCGACACCCGCGCGACAGCCCTCTGGAGCAAGCTCGCACTGGCCGACAGCAACGCAGACGCTCTCCGCCATCGCCTTCCCGCGCGGGAGGATTGCGCCACCCCAACCGCGGAGACCGAAGTGCCCCGACCGCGTTGTTGATCGGCGCAGCGTGAGCCGACGGCGGCGGCACCCCCGCCAACCTCAGTCCAGATGCCGGGCCAACCACTCGCCCACACTGCCGACCGCCGGCTGCGAGAGCAACGAGCGCAGTTGCGCCGCCTGTTTCTGCGTCTGCTCGATCCGCGCCGGATCGCCGAGCGCCGCAGTTAGCTGCGCCGCCAGCCGCGCCGGTGTCGCCGCTCCCTGGATGTATTCCGGGTACATCGCCTCGCCGAGCAACAGGTTCGCGATACCGAGGTACGGCACCTTCACGATCCAGCGCCCGATCAGGTAGGTCACCGGGTCCGTGCGATAGACGACCGCGCCGGGGATTCCCGCCAATGCGCACTCGAGCGACATCGTGCCGCTGGAGGTCAGCACCGCCGAGGCTCCCAACGCGTCGGCCCCCTCGCCCGCCCGTACCAGCCGCACATTGGCCGGTGGCTTCGCGGCCTGGAGCGCGCCGAGGATCTTCTCGCTGGGGTAGAGCACCACCGCGTCGCGGTCGCCGCCATCGTTGCGATACCACAGAAAGGCGTCGAGCAGCGCCGGGAAGATCCGCGCCACCGCCCCCTTGCGGCTGCCGGGCAGGAGCAGGATCGGCCCGGCCGGATCATAACACACGGGCCGCACATGCTCGGGCGCGACGAACGGATGCCCCACGAAGGTCACCGGCAAATTCGTATCCGCATAACACTTCGCCTCGAAGGGGAAGATCGTCGCCAGCCCGTCGAGGTGCGCCGCCATCGCGAAGCGCCGGCCCGCGCGCGACGCCCAGATCTGCGGGCTGATGAGGTACAGCGCCCGGGTCGGCCCGCCGGCCTTGGCCGTGAACCCGCGCGCATACAGCGCCTTCGCGATCCGCAGGTTCAACCCCGAGGAGTCGACGAAACACACCACCTTCGGCCGGTGCTCGCCGACCCAGCGCACGATGTCGCCGATCAACCGGCGGAAGAACGGAATCTTGATGACCGCCGCGAACCCGAGCGCCGAGTGCGCCGTGAGGTCGAGCAGCAGTTGCGCGCCGGCCGTCGCCAGCGCCGGGCCGCCCACCGCGCACACCCGCGCATTCGGCCGCAGCGCGCGCAGCTCCCGCACCGCCCGCGCCGCATGCTGGTCGCCCGAATGCTCCGCGGCGACGAACAGCACATCCACCGCCCCGCCCTCCGGCGGCGGCAACGAGAACGGCAGTTGTTTGGGCGCGGCCATCGCAACACGCGCGCTCAACGCTGGGCCTTGCGGATCTGCTCGGTGATGGCGATCGCGACCTCGAGCGCGCTCTTGCCCAGCGCAGCGCCGACCTTCGGCTGCTGGGCCTTCGCCACGCTCTCGACAAACGACGCCAGCTCCAGCGCGAGCGGCTCGCCCTTCTCGATCGGGATCTCCTGCACCGGGATCGAACTGGCGTCGCCGGCCTTCACCAACCCGAGCTTGGCCTTCACCCCGTAGGCGATGATGTCGCTCTTGCGCACGAGGTGGCCCGACTGGTTCATGAAATCGAGCGAGAGGTAGGCGTTGTCCTGGAAGACGCGGATCTCGCGATTCTTCTTCAGGCTCATGCGGCTGGCGCTGAGATTGGCGACGCAGCCGTTCTCGAACACGAGGCGCGCGTTCGCGATGTCCTCGGTCTTCGAGAGCACGTTGATGCCCACGCTGTCCATCCGCACGATCGGCGACTTCACCAGCGCGAGCACAATGCCGATGTCGTGAATCATCAGGTCGAGCACGACACCGACCTCCGTACCGCGCGGCGTGTACGGGGCGAGCCGCTCGGTGGTGATGTACTGCGGATGGTCGGCCTCCTTCTCGAGGAAGCTCATCACCGGATTGAAATGTTCGATATGCCCGACCTGCACGAGGCGCCCGTTCTCCCGCGCGGCGGCCAGCACGCGCTCGGCCTCCTCCAAGCTGGCGCACAACGGCTTCTCGATCATCAGGTGGCAGCCCTTGGCCAGCAGCGGCAGCGCCACCTCGCAATGCCGGTCCGTCGGCACCACCACGCTCACCGCGTCGCACGCCTCTCCGAGCTCCTCGACGGAGGCGAAGCGCTTGCAGTTGTACTTGCCGCAGATCTCGGCCGCGCGCGCATCGCTGGTCTCGAAGATGCCCGTCAACTCGGCGCCGGGCAGCGTGGAGTAGATGCGGGCATGATGTTGGCCGAGGGAGCCGACACCGGCCACGCCACATTTGAGCAGAGGAGTCTTCTTGCCGAACATGCCGCCATCGCACGCGGTCCGCGCAGCGCTGGCAATGAGGGAAACGCGGACGCCGGATCGCCACCGTCCCGGGTACCACGGCGCCCCCCCACCCGGGCCCGCCGCCTCAGCCCTTCCGCCCGCGCAGCCACTCGGCGAACTTCGCCCAGGCGCGCGCGCGGTGGCTGATCCCGTTCTTCACCGCCTCCCCCAGTTCGGCGAAAGTGAGGTGGCTCTCCGCGGGCACGAAGATCGGATCGTAGCCGAAACCGCCCTCGCCGCGTTCGCGTTCGAGCAGCCGGCCGTCGCAACGGCCGATGAAGTTGTGCTCGAGCCCGCCGGGTTCCACGACGTACAGCACGCAGATGAAATGGGCCGTGCGCGCCTCGCGCGGGACGCCCTGGAGTTTGCCGAGCAGCTTCGCGAGGTTCGCCGCGCTGGTCGCACCCGGTCCGGCGTAGTGCGCCGACTCCACCCCGGGCTCGCCGCCGAGCGCGTCGACGCACAACCCGCTGTCGTCGGAAAGCACCCACGAGTGGTTGTTCAGCTGCGCATGGAGGGCGCGGGCCTTCTTGCGGGCATTGCCAAGGAACGTGCCGGTGTCCTCGACCACGGCGGGCATCCCGCCGGCGTCCTTCGCGGAGCGGAGCCGCAGCGCGAGCCGCGAGTCGTCGGCGAGCGCCTGCATCTCGGCGACTTTGTGGCCGTTGCCCGTGGCGAAGAAGATGTCGATGGCCTCAGTCATGATCGCAGCCGCAGTGATGATGACCGCTTTCGGGCGTTTCGCCACCCGGGTTCTCATCGATCTCAAGATTATCCGGGAACACCACCCGACCGCGCATCAACTGGTCGTCGCCGAACACCGCGTGGCGGACCTCCGCCAGCTGCAGGCCGACGGTCGGCAGTTCCACCCGCAGACCCGTCGCCACCGGGATCGAGGCGGCGTCGGCGAACAGCCGCGGAGCGCGGTACGAGAGCAGGTAGTCGACCGCCCGCGCCTTCAACAGCCCGCTGAGCAGACGCGAGCCGCCCTCGACCAACATGCCGGTGATGCCTTCGCGGACGCAGCGCTCATTGAAGGCCCTCATCTCGACCGCCCCGTCGACCACCGGCAGTTGCCAGACCTGCACGCCGAGCTGCACGAGCCGCCGCACCACGACCGAGTGTTGCCGGTCGCTGGTGACGATGATGGTGCGCTCGCGATGCGCGTCGGTGAAGAGCCGCGGCAAGGGGTTCAGCGTCGCCGTGCTGAGCGCCGCGTCGAAGACGAAACGCAGCGGGCACCACTCGCCCTCGGGCAACCGCGCCGTAAGCTGCGGATCGTCGCTCGCCACCGTGCCGGCACCGACGGCGATCGCCGGGAACAACCGCCGCCAACGCATCACGTCGGCACGCGCCAACTCGCCGGTGATCCACTTCGACTCTCCCGTGCGGCAGGCGATGCGACCGTCGATCGTCGTGGCCACCTTCGCCGCGAGGAGCGGGCGTTGGTGCACGATCCAGTGGTTGAAAATCAAATTCAGGTCGGCACAGTCGGCGGCGAGCACGCCTTCGACCACTTCCACCCCCGCCCCGCGCAGCACCTCGAAGCCTTTGCCCGCATGCCGCGGATTCGGATCGGTCGCGCCCACGACCACGTGCTTGATTCCGGCGGCGATGATCGCCTCGACGCACGGCGGCGTACGGCCGTGCGTGCTACACGGCTCCAGCGTCACGTAGAGCGTGGCGCCGGGCGCGGGTTTCCGGCCGAGGACCCGCAATGCCATGATTTCGGCGTGCGGTTCGCCGGCCTTCGCGTGGAAACCCTCGGCGACGATCCGGCCTTCCTCGGCGATCAGCGCGCCCACCATCGGGTTGGGGTGCGTCGCGCCCCAGCCCTGCCGCGCCAACTCGAGCGCACGCCGCATGTAGGCCTCGTGGAAGTTGGCGATCGGGGCGGTCATCAGCGGCTCCGGACGTAGGGATTGTTGGCTTTCTCCTCGGCCACGGTCGTCTCCGGTCCATGGCCGGGATAGAGCACCGTGGCGTCGGGCAACGTGTAGATCTGCGTGCGGATCGAGTGCTCCAGCATCTCGAACCCGCCGCCGGGGAAATCCGTGCGCCCGATGCTGCCGGCGAAGATCGCATCGCCCACGAATGCAGCCCCACTCTCCCGGAAATAGAAGAGCACGTTGCCCGGGCAGTGCCCCGGCACGTGGCGCACTTCCACGGTGTCGCCGAGCAGCTCGAACGTGTCGCCCTGCGCCACCACCCGATCGATCTTTGCCGCCTCGAGCCGCAGACCGGGCACCACGAACAGCTCCATCACCTCTGGGGTCTCGATGAACATCCGATCCGCCTCGTGCGCGTACAGCGGCACGCCCTTCTGCTGCACCCGCGCGGCATCGCCGGTGTGGTCCCAATGGCCGTGCGTGATCAGCAACGCCACCAGTTTGCAGCCCGTCTTCTGCAGGAGCACCTGCACCTCGGGCAGCACCTCGTGCGGCGCATCGACGAGCACCGCTTCGCCGCGGGCGCGGTCGGTGAGCAGGTAGGCGTTGGTCTCGAGCGGGCCGGCGGGGAGCGCGTGGATTTCCATCGGGTTTTGAATGCGAGCCGCCCCGGGCACGGGCAACCCCAGAATCCGCCACGATCCTCGGCGCCACAAACCCGCCCGCAGCCCCAGAGCCAGGAATACCGGTCTGAGTACCCGGTCGGTCTCCCACGCGCCCCCGCCCTCCGAGAATCCGCTTGGACTCGCCGCGGGCATCGTCTTGCCTCTGCCGCTCCTATGGAAGCCATCAAGTTTGCCGTCCTGCCCGGCGATTACATCGGGCCCGAAGTCATGTCCGAAGCGCTGCGCGTGCTCGAACACGCCGCCAAGGGCGCCGGCCTCAAGCTCGAGTACCAGCACGCCGACGTCGGCGGCGCGGGCATCGACAACCACGGCAAGGCCCTCCCCGATTCCACCCTCGCAACCTGCCAGCAGGCCGACGCCATCCTCTTCGGCTCCGTCGGCGGCCCGAAGTGGGAGAAGCTTCCGCCCAAGGACCAGCCCGAGCGCGCCGCCCTCCTGCCGCTGCGCAAGGCCTTCAACCTCTTCGCCAACATCCGCCCCGGCCTGCTCTACGCCGACCTGCGCGACGCCTCCCCGCTCAAGACCGAGCGCATCCCCAACGGCATCGACATCGTCTGCATCCGCGAGCTCACCGGCGGCATCTACTTCGGCAAGAAGGAGACCGTCACCCTCGACAACGGCGAGACCCAAGCCTCCGATACGATGGTCTACAAGACCTCCGAGATCGAGCGCATCGCCGAGGTCGCGGCCGTCACCGCCCGCGCCCGCGGCAAGAAGGTCTGCTCGGTCGACAAGGCCAACGTCCTCGAGACCTCGGTGCTCTGGCGCAAGACCGTCACCGCCTACTTCGCCAAGCACCACCCCGACCTCGCGCTCTCGCACATGTACGTCGACAACGCCGCCATGCAGCTCGCGCGCGACCCGAACCAGTTCGACGTGCTCTTCACCGAAAACATGTTCGGCGACATCCTCTCCGACGAGATGGCCGTCATCTGCGGCTCGCTCGGCATGATGAGCTCGGCCTCGCTCGGCACCGGCAAAAACCGCTTCGGCAAACCCTTCGGCCTCTTCGAGCCGGCCGGCGGCACCGCGCCCGACATCGCCGGCAAGGGCGTCGCCAATCCCTGCGCCCAGGTGCTCTCCGCCGCGCTCATGCTCCGGTACAGCTTCGGCCAGGACGCGCTCGCCACCAAGATCGAATCCGCGGTCCGCAAGACCGTGACGGTCGACGGCGTGCGCACCGGCGACATCGCCTTCGGCAAGACCCCGGTCGGCACCAAGGCCATGGCCGACGCCATCATCCGCAACCTCGGCTGAGGCGGACGGCACACGCACTCAAGTTCACTTCGCAACCCCGGCGCGGGCGCCGGGGTTTCTTTTTGCCCGCACGCGGCGGCCCCGGTCCGTCACCCCGATGTGCCCCAGCGGCGGTGGAGGAAGTTCTCCCACGGCGAGAACAGGATCTTGTCGGCCGCCACGCCGATGCCGACGATCACCAGCATCACCCCGATCACCTGCTCCATCGCGTTGAGTTCGCGGCCGTAGTGCAGGAGGTGGCCGAGCCCGAAGCCGGTGAGGATCGTCACGTAGATCTCCGCCGCCATCAGCGAGCGCCACGCGAACGCCCAGCCCTGCTTCATGCCGCTGACGATGAACGGCAGCGACGCCGGCAGGATCACACGAGTGAGCGTATGGAGGCGCTTCGAGCCCATCGTCATCGCCGCGCGCACATAGATCGGGTTGACGTTTCGCACCCCCGTCTCCGTCGCGAGGATGACCGACCACAGCGTGCCCATGATGACCACGAAGAGCATCGCGCTCTCGTTCTGGCCGAACCACAGCAGCGCCAGCGGCACCCAGCACACGCTCGGCAGCCCCTGTAACCCGAGAGCCAACACACCCACAGTGTCGCGCAGCGCGCGCAACCGCGCGGTCGCCATGCCGATCGGCACGCCCGCGCCCAGTCCGATCAGATAGCCGACAAGCAGGCGATTGAGGGTGATCCCCGCCGCCCGGAACAGCTCCCACCTGTTGTCGTTCGGGGCCTCGGCGGTCCCCGGATTGAACGTGTAGTCCCAGATGAAGCGGGCCACGTCGAGCGGGGCGGGCACGAGCACCGGCGACCAGAGCTTGAGCGAGTACAGCACCTGCCAGATCAGGAGCAGGCCCACAAAAAACAGGGCGCTTGGTCGAGTGGGCGGCGAGCTCCGCCGAGTTGATGTCGCGCGGACGCGGCAGATCCACGCGGAATTCCTCCTGCACCCGACCCGGATTCGGCGAGAACAGCACCACGCGGTCTCCGAGGCAGGCGGCCTCGCGCACGTTGTGGGTCACGAACACGATCGTCTTCTTGCGCTCCTGCCAGATACGCTGGATGTCGCCGTAGAGCTGCTCGCGCGTGAGGGCGTCGAGCGCGGCGAACGGCTCGTCCATCAGCAGCACCTTCGGGTTCGGCGCCATGGCGCGGGCAAGCGCGATGCGCTGCTTCATGCCGCCGGAGAGCTCATGAATGTTCGCGGTGCTAAAGCGCTCCAGTCCGACCAGCTTCAGGTAGTACATCGCCACCTCGCGCCGCTCGGAGTCCTTCAGCCCGGGCTTGAGCTTCAGTCCGAACAACAGGTTGTCCATCACGTCGAGCCACGGGAACAACGCGTGTTCCTGGAACATCACCATCCGGTCTCGGCCGGGCCCGCCCACCGGCACGCCATCGGAGAGGATCCGGCCCGCGTCGGGCCTCTCCAACCCGGCGATGATGTTCAGCAACGTCGACTTGCCGCAGCCCGACGGGCCAACCAGGCAGACGAACTCGCCCTCGTTCACCTGCAGCGACACGCGATCGAGCGCATGCACCACACGTTTGCCGGTGCGGAAGGTCTTGCTGACTTCCTCGACCGCCAGTTTCGCCGGGGCGATCGGGGTGAGTTCCTGCTGGAGCGTCATGATGGGAAGGGGATCCGGGCGCAAGGCCATCGGGGTGGGACGAGCACCGGGCTCACTCCGTGCCGAAAAGCCGATCAAGCGGCATGGACTGCTTCAGCAGGCCCGAGGCCTGCGCGTCGGCCATGAACTTCTCGAGCACGGCCTGCTCGACCTTCTCCGTGAAACGCAGGCGACTCCATGCTGCCGCGACAAGCGGCGCCGCGATCGGGCGCCGTGTCTCGGCCTCAAGCCCGGCGCGAACCTTCGCCTGGGCCTCCTCCGGATGGGTCGCAACCCAGGCGGTCAGCTCAATGTGGGCCGCGCGCAGCTTCGCCGCGAGTTCTGGTCGCTCCCGGAGCAGCTTCACGCTCGAGACCAGGATGGTCGTGAGCGCATCAGTCTCCTCGATCAGGATCCGCCCCTTGGCCTCCAGCAGGAGCCGCGAGACCCAGGGCTCGACCGTCCACACCGCGTCGAGCTTGCCCGTCTGAAACAACCCGAGCTGGTCGGGGTTGGGCGTCGGGATGATGAAAACGTCGCCTCCGGTCTGGGTGACCTTCAGCCCGTGGGCCCGGAACCATGCGCGGGCGGCGATATCCTGGGTATTGGCCAACTGGGGTGTGCCCACCTTCTTGCCACGGAAATCTTCCGCCTTCGCATAGGTGCTGTCACCGGGCACCACGAGCGCCGCGCCCCCGCGCGCCGAACCGGCGAGGATGCGGATTTCCTCCCCCTTCGACTTGATGAAGGCATTGAGGGCCGGATTGGGCCCGACATAGGTGGCATCCAGCGAGCCGGCGAAGATCGCCTCCATCGCGCTCGGTCCGGCGTTGAAGGGGAACCACTGGATCGTCACCTCCGGTCCCAGCCGTTGCTCGAACCAGCCTGCGCCTTCGCGCGTGGCCTGCGCCCCGATCACGCCCTGGGCGTGGGTCACATTCGGAAAATAGCCGATACGCAGCACCGTCGGGCCTTCGGCGAGGCACGAAGCCGCGCCCACGAAGAGCGCGAGCAATCCCGTAACAAACGCCTGGAAACGCGTGGTCGTTGGTTGCATGGCGCCGGCGACGATAGGACCACGGCCGGGGATGGAAACCCCAAACGACGTTTTTTCCGCAGTTCGTCCGCCCCGCCCCGGGGACCGCGTCTTCCTCGGGTGGCCGCCGTGGGCCCGCGCCGCGAGCCGCCCGCCCGCCGGTGGCCGGCCTCAAGTTTCCGACCGACCGACCGATGCCTTCCCTGCTGAAGATCCCGCGTCTCCAGTTCCCTCGGCCAGCGCCCGCTTCCGACGCGATCCCGGCACCAACCCCTGCCTCCCGTCCGATGAATGTAGTATATGGTCACTTACGCGTCCTCCTCGTGGCCGCCATGTCCGAGGCGATCGCCGGCCTTGCCCGTGATCTCTTCCTTCTCGATGATAACATCGAGACCGCTGTCCGGACCGACGCCGCCGGCGCGCTCTCGCTCCTTGAGAACGAGAATTTCGACGCGATCGTCGTCGATCTGCATCAGACCGGCGACACCCCGCGGCTCCTCTCCGCCGTCGCCACCCGTTTCCCCGGGATCATCCGCCTCGTCATCGCCGACGATCCCGCCGCCCCCTCATTCGCTTCCGCGGCCCACCTGGCCCACGGCCTCCTGCCCCGTCCCTGCGATGCCGGCACCCTCTACGGCCTGCTCCACGACACCGTTTCGATCATCCGCCGGCGGCGCGACACCAAGCTCACCGACGCCGTCTCGTCCATTCTCGCCCTGCCCCAATCACCGGCCATGCGCCGGGAGTTGCTCGGCCTGCTCGCCGACGACGACATCCGCGTCGATCAGATCGAGGACGGGGTCCAGCGTAATCCGGCCATCGCGGCCAAGCTGCTCCAGATCGCCAACTCCGCGTATTACGGTCCCCGTGGCACGGTTTCATCGGTGGGCGAAGCCGTGTCGATGCTCGGCCTCGACACCGTCCGCGGCATCGTCACTGCCGCCCATCTTTTCGCCGCCCTACCGGCCGGGGCCAAGGATCAACCCGTGGGCGATATTTGGAGCCATTGTGTCGCCACCGCGGTCATGGTCCGCCGCGTAGCTTGGCATGTCCGCGCGAGCGCCGCGGTGAACCGTGCCGCCTTCACCGCTGCCCTGCTCCACGACGTCGGCAAGATCGTCATGCTCCACGCCCACGGCGAGGAATATGCCAAACTTCGCCAGCTCCCGCCCCCCCGGCGTCCACTCTGGCAGGAGGAGGAATGCCTCTTCGGTCACCACCACAGTGTCGCGGGCGCGCTCCTGCTTGAGCTGTGGGGCCTGCCCACCTCCGTCGTCGAGGCGGTGGCGTTGCACCACACCCCGCATCGCACCCCCGAGAACACCCTCTCCCCGCTCGCGCTCGTCCACATCGCCAACGCCCTCGTCCACGGCGAGATGCCCGCCCCGGCGGTCGAGGCCCGCCTTGACAGCGCCTTCCTCCAACACCTCCTACTGCCCGCCCAGATCGACCTCTGGCAGGCCGCGCTCACCGCGGAGGACTAGCAGGCTGCTGAAAAAGTCCGAGATTGGTTGAACGAAACGCGGCGTACTTGGTCTATGGTGGCAACATGCGAGGCCATCGTCCCGTCCAGCCCAGTTTCGTGAGTCTGA
>JAGVUB010000028.1 GCA_019136515.1 Verrucomicrobiota bacterium | reverse complement strand
ACAGCCCCATCGCCGTGCGCCGGGCTTCGCGCTGGCATCGCGCGCCATTTCGCCGTTTCTTGCCGGGATGCTCCCGCTCCCGCTCGAAGACAACGCCGGCGATGTGATCGCCAAAGCCATGCGTGGCGCCAATCTCGGCGACACCGCGCTGGGCCGGCTGGCCGGCGTCGACCCGGAGGCCGTACAGGCCGCGCGCAAGAACCAGGGCGACGAGGCCACCTTGCGCGCCATCGCCGCGCCCCTGCGCCTCGGCGCCGAGGCGCTGGTCGCGCTGGCCCGCGGCGCCTGGTATCCGGCACCGGTCCGTTTCCCCGACGGCTTCGCGATGCTCACCACAGCGTTCGACGACATGACCGTGAACGCCTACCTGGTCTGGGACCCGGCGACGCGGCGTGCCTTCGCGTTCGATACTGGCGCGAGCGCCGCGCCCCTGCTCGCCACCATCCGCGAGCGCGCGCTCCAGCTCGAGGCCGTGTTGCTCACCCACACGCATCGCGACCACATCGCGGATCTCGTCTCGATTCTGCGCGCCCATCCGGTGCCGGTCTGGACCTCGGAGCGGGAAACCATCGCCGGCGCGCGCACCTTCGCCGAGGGCCAGGTGTTCGAACTCGGCGCGCTGCGCCTGCGCGCTCTCTCGACCTGGGGGCACTCCCGTGGCGGCGCCAGCTACGTCGTCGAGGGTCTCGCGCACCCGCTGGTCATCGTGGGCGACTCGCTCTTCGCCTCCTCGATGGGCGGCGGCATGGAGTCGTACGAGGACGCGTGGAGCAACAACCTCGAGAAGATCCTGCGCCTGCCCCCGGCCACGGTGCTGGCGTGCGGCCACGGCCCGCTGACGACCGTCGGCGAGGAACTCGCGCACAACCCGTTTTTTTCCTCGTGAGCGCACGCCCCTCCCGCCCCTCCCATCCGCTGCTCGACCTCCACGGCCTCCGCATCTTCCGCGGTCGCACAACGATTCTGGCCGGGCTCGACTGGACCGTGCGTCGCGGCGAGCACTGGGCGATCCTCGGCTCCAACGGCGCGGGCAAGAGCTCGCTGCTCGCCGCGCTCACCGGCTACCTCACGCCCTCCGGCGGCGAGATCGAGGTGCTCGGCCGCCACTTCGGCCGCAGCGACTGGCGCGAACTGCGCGAACAACCGCGCGATGATCAACCCCTGGGGACGCTTCCCCGCCCTCGCCCGCCGCCGCGCGCACCGGCTGCTCCGGCAGGACGGGTTGGCCGCCATCGCCGACCGCCCATGGCAACAACTCTCCGAAGGCGAACGTCAGCGCACGCTGCTCGCCCGCGCCCAGATGGCACAGCCGCGGCTGCTCATCCTCGACGAACCCTGCGCCGGACTCGATCCGGTGGCCCGCGAGGCGTTCCTGGTCAGTCTCGCCCGGCTCGCCCGAGCCCGCCGCGGGCCCGGGCTCGTGCTGGTCACCCACCATGTCGAGGAGATCGTGGCTGGTTTCACGCACGCGCTGCTGTTGCGAAGCGGTGCCGTGCTCGCTGCCGGCCCCGTCGGCCGCACCCTCACCGCCGCCAAACTGACCGCGACATTTGCTCATCCGGTCCGCGTGCGCCGCCGGGCTGGCCGCTGGCAACTGCGAGTCATGGCGCCGGCCGGGCGTTGAGCGCGCTGCCCGCGGCGCCCCATACCGAACCGGCGGCGCGGCCATGAATCCGGCTCATTTTTCCCTTGTTGCCGGTTTTTCGTTCCGCGAGCGTCGACCCCTGCCATGACCGGAACGCACTGCACAACCAACTCCGCAGTCTAAGATCCAGCGCTCTGGATCATGGCAAATGAGAGATACGCTCTACTCAACACCATGAACGAATACATCGCTGAAGTCCTCGAAGTCATGGCCCGCCGCAACGCCGGCGAGCCGGAGTTCCTCCAAGCCGCACGTGAAGTGCTCGAAACGCTCGCGCCCGTCATCGAGCGCAACAAGAAGTACAAGGACAACCGCATCCTCGAGCGCGTCGTCGAGCCGGAGCGCCAGATCATGTTCCGCGTGGCCTGGACCGACGACAAGGGCCGCGTGCAGGTCAACCGGGGCTTCCGTGTTCAGTTCAACAGCGCCATCGGGCCCTACAAGGGCGGCCTGCGCTTCCACCCCTCCGTCAACATCGGCATCCTGAAGTTCCTCGGCTTCGAGCAGATCTTCAAGAACTCGCTGACCACGCTGCCGATGGGCGGCGGCAAGGGCGGTTCCGACTTCGATCCCAAGGGCAAGAGCGACGCCGAGGTCATGCGCTTCTGCCAGAGCTTCATGCTCGAGCTCGCCAAGCACATCGGCGCCGACTGCGACGTGCCCGCCGGCGACATCGGCGTGGGCGGCCGCGAGATCGGGTACATGTTCGGCCAGTACAAGCGCGTGCGCAACGAGTTCACCGGCG
>JAGVUB010000097.1 GCA_019136515.1 Verrucomicrobiota bacterium | reverse complement strand
CCGCCAACTTCACCGGCGCCGACCTCACGAACGACGCCGTCTCCGGTCCCGATGCCGATCCCGACGCCTGCGGCCTGATCAACCTCGCCCGCTACGCCTTCGGCCTACCCGCCCGCGGCTCCGTTGCGAACCCCGTCACGGTCGGCACCGCCTCCACCGGCAGCGACACGTTCCTCACGCTCACCTTCCCCCGTCGCGCCGCCGCGACCGACCTGACCTACACGCTCGAGTTCAGCGCCGATCTCGCCACCTGGACCGCCGTGCCCGACCGCACCTACACCGCCGGCTCCGGCCCGATTACCGCACAGGACGCCGTGGCCATGGGCACCACCCCGCGCCGCTTCCTCCGCCTGCGCCTCACCACTACCCCGTAGCGCCGCTGGGCGCGCCGAGCTCCATCTCGGCCTCAACCCTCCGCCGTAGCGGAACGGCTTCCGTTCCGTCCCGTCCTCTGCCTCCGTCGTCCGTCCGCCGCCTTTCGTTCATCATCCATCATGAAACTCCGCCGTCTGTTCCTCGCCTGCACCGCGTTCCTCCTCGCGTTCGCCTCCACCGTCCTCGCCCAGGAAAGCGTCCACACCATCCGCCGCGGCTTCGTCGGCCCGATCACGCCGGAGATCAAGTCGCACCTCCGCGCCATCAAGCTCCGCGGGGACGCCCTCGGCCGCACCCCCGGCATCCTCGGCCAGTGGGGCGACAGTATCAGTAACTCCAATGCCTATCTCGGCGCACTGTGCAGCTGGGGGTTGATCGCCACCCCTCCCGCCGACGGGCACGACTACCTGCCGACCCTGCTCTGGATGGGGGCGACTCGAAACTCCGCCGACAACCCGCTCCACAACTTCAAGGGCGGCAGCTACTGCTGCGAGTCCGGCTGGCGCGTCCCCAACGCCCTCGCCGCCGTCGACGATGCGATCGCCCGGGCCAACCCCTCGTGGTCGCTCACCATGTACGGCACCAACGACATCCGCCAGGACTCCTGGAACCCCGCCACCTACGACACCCAGCTCGAACGGTTCATCCAGATCAACATCGACGCGGGCATCGTCCCCGTCCTGAGCACCATCCCGCCCTGCGTCGGGTGGGACGCCCGCGTCGCCGAGGCCAACACCGTCGTGCGCGCCGTCGCCGCCCGGATGCGCATCCCGCTCGTCGATCTCCACGGCGTCTTCATAGCCCTGCATCCGGACGACTGGGCCACCGTTCTGCTCGGCGACGGCGTGCACCCTTCCTGGTTGGGCGGTGAGGGCCAACTCTTGGAGACCGCCCACAACGCCGCCGGTCTCTACTACCAGCGCGACAGCGGCTACAACATCCGCTCCATGCTCACTGTCGACATGGCCGAGAAGCTCCGCGCCATCGTCTTCGACAACGCTGTTCCCGACGGCGCCGACCTGCCCATCCTCGCCGTCGCGTCTTCATCCCATCCGTACAAGGCACTCGCCTCCTCCCTCTCCGCCTCCTTCACCTTCGCCCACGACTCCGGCCCCGTCCCCACCGCCTACAGCTGGTCGCTTGATCAGGCTCCGTGGACCGAGCCCGACACCGTCGCCGAGACAACCTCCGCCGCGGTCACCGTGCCGCTCGCCGCCGCCGGCACCTGGTATTTCCACGTGCGCGCCAATAGCGCCGCCGGCTGGGGCCCCGCCGCCCACTACTGCCTGCGCGCCGCGGATGCACCGACCGTCGAACTCCGCCACGAGTCCGGCGCAACCTCGCCGCACCGCGACACCTTCATCTCCGGGATGTGGGGCGCCAACGACAACTTCGGCGGCGCCGCCACCCTCAACGTCTACAACGACGGCTCCGCCCCGCGCAGCCGCGCCCTCTTCTTCTTCGACACCTCCGGCGTCTCCGCCACCGGCCTCGAGTCCGCCACCCTCGTCCTCCACATCGACAACCCGCAGACCTCCGCCACCACCTGGGACCTCTTCCCGATCACCTCCGCGTGGACCGAGGGCACTGGCAACGGCAACGACAACGCCTCCGGCGTTACCTGGGCCACCGCCCCGACCTTCGGATCCACCGCGCTCGCCACCGGATCGCTGCCCGCCAGCGCCACCACCATCGAGATCGACCTCACCGCCGCCGCCCAAGGCTGGCTCGCCGCGCCGGCCACCAACTTTGGCGTCATGTTCCAGCACCGCTCCCTCTACCGCAGCCTCTACCTCGTCACCCGCGAGTATGCCGCTGTCGATCTTCGCCCCACCCTTCGCCTGCGCTACGCCTCCGCCGTCGATCTCGTGCCGCCCTCCAGCCCGGGCGACTTCACCGCCACCCTCGTCGGGACCGACACCGCCGCGCTCGCCTGGACCGCCGCCACCGACAACGTCGGCGTAACCGGTTACCGGATCTACCGCGACGGCTCGCTCCTCGCCACCACCGCTGCCCTGGCCTACACCGACTCCACCCTGCCTTTCGCCTCGGTTTTCAACTACACAGTTGCCGCCAT
Organism: Verrucomicrobiota bacterium; assembly: GCA_019136515.1. Taxonomy (GTDB): domain Bacteria; phylum Verrucomicrobiota; class Verrucomicrobiia; order Opitutales; family Opitutaceae; genus CAJCBL01. Next base: position 4,150 of record JAGVUB010000097.1, on the reverse strand, counting down.
CGATGCCGCCGGCAACGAGGGAACCCCCACCGCTCCCACCGCCGTCACCACGCCCACACCCGCCCTCTACGCCGGCGCCGACCGCACCATCACGGTCCAGGGCGGCACCTGCCTCGACGCCACGTTCCCCGGCCTCGTCCTCGCCACTCCGCTCGAGTGGAGTCAGGTCTCCGGCCCCGCCGGCGCCCGCATCGTCAACCCCACCAATCCCCACACCGCCGCCTACTTCGAGACCGGCGGCGACTACACCTTCCGCTGCACCGTGACCGCAAACGGCGCCACCTACACCGACGATGTCGTCGTCACCGTCGAAGACTTCCCGCTGCGCCGCCGCAGCGTCCCCGTCTCCACCGTTGCGCAACTCCGCTCCGCTCTCACCAACGCCCGCACCGGTGACATCATCCTCCTCGCCGACGGCACCTACGACCTCGCCGCCACACGCAACACCTCCGGCGGCACCTGGTGCACGCTCAGCGGCGTGAACGACATCACGATCCGCTCCACCTCCGACAACCCCGCCGCCGTCACCCTCCGCGGCAACGGCTTCGCCGACCGCTCTGACAACGCCGACGGCCTCTGGCTCCAGCGCTGCGCCCGCGTCACCGTGCGCGGCCTCACCTTCTCAGGCTTCGGCGCCTACGCGATCAAGCTCGAGGCCAACACCACGCCCGTGGCCGAGGACATCCGCATCGAGAACTGCCGCTTCCTCGAGACCGGCATGCGCTGCATCAAGGGAACCATCACCCCCACCGACGCCCAAGTGCACCGCGGCTGGGTGAAGGGCTGCCGCTTCGAGAACACCGCCCTACCACCGGAGACCTCGTACAGCGGCGACTACATCGCCGCCATCGACATGATGGCGCTCTGCAACTGGGAGTTCGCCGACAACGACTTCCTCAACGTTTTGGGCCGCACCGGCGGCGGCCGCGCGGCCGTCTTCCTCTGGCACCAGACCCGCGGCGCCCTCGTCGAGCGCAACTTCATCACCGGCTGTGACCGCGGCATCGCCTTCGGCAACCCCAGCGGCACCGCCGAAGCCCACGCCTCCTGGTCGCTCGCCCGCAACAACCTCATCGTCATGGGCCGCGCCGACGGCATCACGCCCGACGAGCCCATCGAACTCGCGCAGGTCGAGCACGTCCGCATCGCACACAACACCGCTTGGCGTGCCTCCGCCTCCGCGCGCGGCGTGCGCTGCAGCGCCTTCGCCAACGACACCGAGATCGCCAACAACATCGTGCGCGGCCAGCCCACGCTCGTCGCCGGCGCCTCCGCCCACCACAACCTCTTCGGCGACGTCTCCGCCTCGCTCTTCGCCGACACCGTCGGTGGCAACTTCCATCTGCTCGCCACCGCCGCCACCGCGATCGACCAAGGCGCCGTACTCGCCGCCATCGTCGCCGACTTCGACCTCGTCCCCCGCGACGCCGCCCCCGACCTCGGCGCCTTCGAGTACGTCGCTCCACCAGTCTACGCCACCTGGCGCGCCGCCCACTTCTCCGGTGCCGACTTCACAAACGACGCCATCTCCGGCCCCAACGCCGATCCCGACGGCGGCGGTCTGACCAACTTCGCCCGCTACGCCTTCGACCTCCCCGCCCGCGGCCCGGTCGCGAACCCGATCACGCTCGGCACCGCCGACCTCTCCGCCGGCCGCGTGCTCACGCTCACCTTTCCCCGCCGCGCCGTCGCGACCGATCTCACCTACACGCTCGAGACCAGCGCCGACCTCGCCACCTGGATCCCCGTGCCCGACCACTCCTACGGTCCCGGCGCCTCCCCGTTCACCGCCGAAGACGTCGTCCCGCTCGGCGACGCCGCCACGCCCCGCCGGTTCCTACGGCTGCGCATCACTGTCACCCCGTAGCAACTCCCAGGCGCGCCGAGCTCCAGCCCGGCCTCCGCCTTCTCGAAGGCGCATCGCGCCGCAAATTCTGCCAAACGGCAGAACGTCCTCCGTCATCAATCATGAAACACCGCGGTCCGTTTCTCCCCTGCACAGCGCTATTCCTCGCACTCGTGCAGACGCAAGCGCTCGCGCAGACACCGGACACCACCCCGCCCTCGGTTCCCGTCAACCTCGCCGGCACGGCCGTCTCGTCGACCAGCACCGTCCTCTACTGGACCCAGGCGAACGACGACACCGCCGTCACCGCGTACTATATTCATCGCAACGGCGCCTTCCTCCGCACCCACACCGACAACACCTACACCGACATCGGCCTCGCCCCCGGCTCCGCCCACACCTACCAAATCGCCGCGCGCGATGCCGCCGGCAACGTGAGCGCGCTTTCCGACTCGTTTACCATCACGACCGACGCCGCCGAGAATCCGCGTCTCGTCCGCCCCGAACACCTCACCTACCTCGGCGCCTTCCGGTTCCCGGGCGACGCGCACAACGACTACGCCTACGGCGGCACCTCAATCGGCTTCAACCCCGCGAACAACTCGCTCTTCGCCCGCGGCCACGACTGGTACCAACTCGTCGGCGAGATCTCGATTCCCACGCCGGTAATCACGTCCGACTACTCCGCTCTGCCGGTCGCCGCGGTCCTGCAGAACCAGACCGACATCACCGAAGGCCACCTCAACGAGGTCGGTGCCGACGGCGCCGCCATCGGTGGCTGCAAGGTCGGCGGCCTGCTCGTCCACGATGGCCGGCTTCTCGGCACCTCCTACGCCTACTACGATGCGGGCGGCAACGCGCACCGCTCCCATTTCATCTCCGAGCTCGACTTCACGCAGACCGGCGATTTCCGCGGCATGTATCGCGTAGGATCCCGGAATCCCGGCTTCGTCGCCGGCCACATGGCGCACGTCCCGCCCGAGTGGCAGACCGCCCTCGGCGGGCCCGTGCTCACCGGCCTCGACGGCGTGCCGATCGTGAGCCGCACCTCCTACGGTCCGACCATCTCGGTCTTCGATCCTGCCCAGCTCGGCGTGGTCGAACCGGTTCCGGCAACTCTGCTTTTCGGTTACACCTACGAGCACGCCACCCTCGGCACCTGGGGCAACTCGACCGAGTACAACCCCCAGTTCAACCAGGCGGCCGGCTCCAGCGGTGTCGTCTTCCCGTTCGGCTCCGACAGCGTACTGTTCTTCGGCAGCGCGGGAGTCGGCATCCCCTGCTACGGCCAGGGCACCAGCGATCCCGCCCTCGACCGCACGCCCGTGCCCGGCACCAACGGCGCGGTCGTCTACGTCTACGACCCCGCCAGCGGCGGCAAAGGCTGCCACGCCTACCCCTACGTCGCCTACGTCTGGGCCTATCGTGCCGCCGACCTCGCCTGCGTCGCCGCCGGCCAGCTCCAGTTCTGGCAGGTCGTCCCCTACGCTACTTGGGAACTGCCACTGCCCTTCGGGCCCGACGGTCAGGATGCCGTCGGCGGCGCCGCCTACGATCCCGCCACGCAGCGAATCTTCGTCTGCCAGTACAACGCCGTCGGAGCCGCCCCGATCATCCACGTCTACCGCGTGAACCTGCCAACCACACCACCACCCGCCACCTACGCCACGTGGCGCGCTGCGAGTTTCACCGGCGCCGACCTCACGAATGACGCCGTCTCCGGACCCAATGCCGATCCCGAAGTCTGCGGTCTGAACAACTTCGCCCGCTACGCCTTCGGGCTCGCCGCGCGCGGCCCGGTCGCGAACCCCGTCACGGTCGGCACCGCCACCTCCGCCGGCCTGAACTACCTCACACTCACCTTCCCCCGTCGCGCCGCCGCGACCGACCTGACCTACACGCTCGAGGCCAGCACCGACCTCGCTACCTGGCTCCCCGTCGAAGGCCACACCTACACCGCCGGTGCAAGCTCGATCACCGCACAGGACACCGTCGCGCTCGGCACCACCCCGCGCCGCTTCCTGCGCCTGCGCGTGACGACACCCTGACCAGCCTTCATCCCCAGCCCGTTCTTCACCGCACTCGCCACTACCAATTCCACGAGAGCATCGGACGCACAGAATGACTCATCGGAAAACCTCCATATGAAAAATGCGCATGCGGTGACTATTCTCGGATTCTGGGCAGCGGTTCTCCCAACCTCTTCCTTTGGCGTACCGGTATCTGCGCCAACCCTGAGAACCACGCTGGCAGCAAGCTGGGACGAGAACTGGTTCGGGTCGGTGGCGGTTTACGACCTTAACC
>JAGVUB010000108.1 GCA_019136515.1 Verrucomicrobiota bacterium | reverse complement strand
GGGCCCATTGATCGATGACGTCGGTGGCGAAGTTGAAGTACTCGGGGGCGGTCAATTCGACAGCGTTGTGGGTCTGCATTGCGCCGCAATCCTTCGGGATTCCCGGGCGGAAAGGAAGCCGGAAGAATGCGGCTGGGCTGGCCGCGGAACCGCTGGCCGGGCGGGCCGCGCGTATTGGGGCTTTCCGTCCGCGCGCGGGTGCGGCAGCGTTGCGCTCGGCATGGAGCCGGAGCAACGAGATGACGGTTGGCGGCGGTGGGTGGCTGCGGGCGCTGCGCGATGTGTGGTTCCCGCCGGTGTGCGCGCACTGTCGTGCGCTGGTCGACCCGCGGCGGCGGCGCCACCTCTGCGAGCCCTGTGCGCGGCGGTTGCAGCACGTGGACGGGCCGCACTGCACGACCTGCGGCTATCCGTTCTTCGGCGACACCGACACGGACCGGGTGTGCGAACACTGCTTCACGCTGGAGCCGGAGTTCCGCGAGGGGCGCACGGCGGTGCTGCTGCGCGGGCCGGCGCGAACGCTGGTGATCGACCTCAAGTACCACGGCGCGCTGCACCTGCTTGCCGAGGTCGGGCTGATCGTGCGCGAGACGGAGGGTTTTCTCGACTACCTGCGCGGTGCCACGCTCGTGCCGGTGCCGCTGCACGCGCGGAAACTGCGCGAGCGCGGGTACAACCAGTCGCGGCTGCTCGCCGAGACGTTTGCGCGCGCCGCCGGCGGCGGCACGCGCGTGGCCGAGCCGCTGCGGCGGGGCGTCGACACGCCCACGCAGACGCGGCTCGACCGCAAGACGCGGCAGGAGAATCTCCGGGGGGCGTTCGCGGCGCGGGATGGACTGCGGCTCGATCCGGCGGAGCGGTTCGTGATCGTCGACGACGTGTTCACGACCGGGGCGACGCTCAACGCCTGTGCGGTCGCGTTGCGCCGGGCCGGGGCGCGAACGATCGACGTGGCGACGTTCGGACACGGGTGAGCGGGCCGCCCGACGGGGCGGGAGCGTGGGCCGGGCGCGGCGGCGGGAAGGGCGATTCGCTTCTTGTCGGGAGGCGCGGACGCGCGCCAGCGTGCCACCGTGCGCGCCGCACTCACAGACTACGAGACGACCAAGGCCTACCTCTGCGGACTGAAAGTCCAGGGAGTGAAGCTGGGCATCGACCGGATGCGCCTGCTGGCGCTGGCGCTGGGGCATCCCGAGCGGTGCTATCCGTGCATCCACGTGGCGGGCACCAACGGCAAGGGTTCCGTCTCGGCGATGCTCGAGGCGATCTTCCGCGCGGCGGGCTGGCGCACGGGGCTGTACACTTCGCCGCATCTGGTGCGACTGGGCGAGCGGATGCAGGTCGACCGTGTGGCGATGACCGACGCGGAGATCGTCGCCTACACCCGGGAGTTGCAGGGCCACGCCGACACGTTGGCGGCGCGGGACCCCGAGGATCATCCCAGCTTCTTCGAGTTCATGACGGGCGCGGCGTTCCTGCACTTCGCCCGCCAACGGGTCGACGTGGCGCTGGTCGAGGTGGGGCTCGGCGGGCGGTTCGACGCGACGAACATCGTCGAGCCCGAGGTCGCGGTGATCACCTCGATCGGCCTCGACCATTGCGAGCTGCTGGGCGACACGCTGGCGAAGATCGCGTTCGAGAAGGCCGGCATCATCAAGCCCGGCCGCGCGGTGGTGGTCGGGCGCATGCCGGCGGAGGCGCTGGCCGAGATCGAGTGCGTGGCCGCCGAGCGTGGCGCGCCGCTGTGGTCGGTCGAGCGCGAGTTCGGCCCCGATCTCGCGCGCTACCCGACGACGAATCTGGAGGGCGACTACCAACGGTGGAACGCCGCCACCGCCGTGCTGGTCGCGCGGCTGATGCCGGCCCGCTGGCGGCTCACGCCCGCGGTGGTCGCGCGCGGGCTGCAGACCGTGAGCTGGCCCGGACGCTGGCAGCGGATCCAGGTCGGAGATACGCCGGTCATTCTCGACGCGACGCACAACCCGGAGGGCGCGGAACAGCTCGATGCGAGCCTCGCCCGGCTCGTCGCCGACACCGGCCGGGCACCGGTGGTCGTGACCGGGGCGACAGGCGAGCGCCGCGCGCGCGCCGTGCTGGCCGCGGCGGCGAAACATGCCCGCGAGATCAACCTGGTCGTGCCGCAGCAGGATCGGGCGATGAGCCACGAGGTGCTGGAGCGTTGCGTACCGGCCGACTACCGCGGGGTGGTCCGACGCACGAGCCTGGCGGAGGTTTTTCCGCAACCGGATCGTTGTGCGATCGGCGCGCCGGGGGAGACGGTGGTCGTCACCGGCTCGATCTACCTGCTTGGCGAGGTGATCGAACGGCTCAACCCGCGGCAACAGGTCGAGAGCCGCCTGCAGGATTGGTGAGGCTGAGGCCCGGGCGGGGATGATCCCGGCCCGAGCCCGATGGGTGGGTGCTACCGTTGCAGGCGGCGGGCGGAGATGAGGCCGGTGTTCATGCCGGCGGTGTGCAGACCGCCGAAATGCCGGCCGTGCTCCATCTTCATGCACTTGTCGGCGACGACGGTCAGGCCCGCGGCGGCGGCGCGCTCGGCGGCGGTCGCGTTGGCGAGCTTGAGCTGCATCCACACGACGCCGGCCTTGATCGCGATCGCCTGCTCGACGATCGGCGGCACGTCGGCCGGCGGACGGAAGATGTCGACGACATCGACACGCTCCTGGATCGACGCGAGGTCGCGCACGCTCTCCTCGCCGAGGATGCGACCGGGCTTGGGTGTGACCGGGATGATCTTCCAGCCGCGTTTCTGCAGGTAGGAGGCGACGAAGTAGCTCGCCTTCTGCGGGTCGGACGAGAGGCCGACGATCGCGACGGTGCCCGGGCGCGAGAGGATGCGGCGAATCGTCGCCGGATCCTGGAAACGCTTTTGCTGCTCGGGCGTGAGCGTGGTCTTCAGACCGAGGTCGCAGACAAGGCTTGTTCCAGATCCCATAGGAGGTCCTCCGAGTTTTCGAGTCCGACGGACAGGCGGATCAGCTCCGGGCCGATGCCGCAGGCGGTGAGTTCCGCGTCGGAAAGTTGCTGGTGGGTGGTCGAGGCCGGATGGATGACGAGGCTGCGGACGTCGCCCACGTTGGCCAGGTGCGAGAAGAGCTCGAGGCCCTCGATGAACTGCGCCCCGGCGGCGCGGGCCTTCTCGGGCGTGGTCTTCAGGCCGAAGGAGAACACGGCGCCGGTGCCGCGCGGCAGGTACTTCTTCCCGAGCGCGTGCTGCGGGTGCGAGGGCAGGCCGGCGTAGGAGACCCACGCGACCTTCGGGTGGCCCTCGAGGTAGTTCGCGACGGTGAGCGCGTTGGCCACGTGGCGGTCCATGCGCAGCGAGAGCGTCTCGATGCCCTGGAGCGCGAGGAAGGCGTTGGTGGGCGAGAGGCAGGCGCCGGTGTCGCGCAGCGAGACCGTGCGGACCTTCATGAGGAAGGCGTAGTGGCCGAAGTTGTCGAAGAACTTCAGGTCGTGGTAGGCCGGCTCGGGCGCGGCGATGGTCGGGAAGTGCGTGAAGTCGAAGCGGCCGGAGTCGAGCACGGCGCCGACGATGGAGTTGCCGTGGCCGGCGAGGAACTTCGTGGCGGAGTAGACGACGATGTCGGCGCCGAAATCCATCGGGCGGCAGAGCCACGGGGTGGCGAAGGTGTTGTCGACGACCAGCGGGATGCCGTGCGACTTGGCGAGCGCGGCGATCGGCTCCAGGTCGAGGATACTGCCCTTGGGGTTGCCGATCGTCTCGCCGTAGAGGAAGCGGGTCTTCGGCGTGATCGCGCGCGCCCAGTTGTCGAGGTTGGTCGGCTCGATGAAGTGAACCTTCACCGAAAGCTTCTTCAGCGTGTGCGTGAGCTGGGTGATCGTGCCGCCGTAGAGGTGAGTGGAGGCCACGATCTCGTCGCCCGGCTCCAGCAGCGTCATGAAGGTGAGGAACTGCGCGGCCATGCCGCTGGCGGTGGCGACGGCGCCGGTCGCGCCTTCGAGCGAGGCGAGGCGTTCCTCGAGCACGGCGTTGGTCGGGTTGCCGATGCGCGTGTAGATGTCGCCGTACTCCTTCAGTTCGAAGAGGCGGGCGGCGTGGTCGGCGTTGTCGAAGACGTACGAGGTCGTCTGGTAGATGGGCACGGCGCGCGCGCCGGTGGCGGCGTCGGGGATGTGCCCGGCGTGGAGCATCCGGGTCTCGAATCCGAAGGTGCGGTTTTCGTTGGCCATGAGGGAGGGAAGGTCAGTCGGTGGCGAGCAGCCGGTGGAGGTGGCGGAGCGAGGGGGTGAGGATTGAGAAGAAGAGCGCTTCGCGCAAACGCCGTTGTGGCGCGGCGGTGGCGAGGAAACCGCGGGCGCCGGAGCCGACCGCGGCGGTCTGGGTGGCGCGGAGCGCGAGCTCGGCGGTGGCGAGGCGCAGGCGGAGCACGCGCTGGAGATAGTCGGGCGCGGGCTCGAGCGGCGTGGTCGCGAGGGCGGAGGCCTGCGCTGCGAGCGGAGCGACGGCCGCGGCGATCTCCTCGGCCACAGCCGGAAGTTCGCAGCCGATGAGGTCGCGCTGCGCGCCGCGGATCAGGCCGAAGCCGAGCCCGAGCTGCAACAGGAGGAAACCGGCCTGCACCTGCCGGACGAACGGCTCGGCGGGTTCGGCGAGCAGTTCGCTCTCGGCGACGAAGAACCGGTCGAACCGCAGCGCGAAGGTGGCGGTGCCCTCGAGGGCGGCGAACGCCGCGGTGCGCTTCAGCTCGAGACCGGGCCGGTCGCAGGTGACGTAGGCCGCCGCGGTGCCGGCGGGCGTGGCGAAGACGAGGCCGAACGCGTGGTCCGGGCCGAGATTGGACACCCACGGCAGCGTGCCGCTGACCGCGTAGCCGCCCGGCACCGGCGTGCCGGCGAGCTTGAGCGGCTCGAAGCGCGCGTAGTGCTTCATCGGGTTCGACAACGCGGTGCCGCCGAGCCGGCGGGCCGCGCCGACCGCGGCGAAGTGGCGCTCGCGCAGGCCGGAGTTGGCGGTGTTCGCGAGGTACCAGGCGCTCGTGTTCTGGCACCACAGGCAGAAACCGGTGGTGCCGCACGTCTCGCTGACCTCGGCCATGGTGCGGAGGGCGGAGCCGAGATCGTCGGTGCGGCCCGGGCCGACCAGCCCACCGGCCGCGCCGAGCCGGCGCAGAAAATCCCCGGGGTAGAGGCCGTCGCGGTCGATCGCGACCACCTGCGAGCGGAGGTGGTCGCGCACGAGGGCGGAAACGGTGTCCGCGCCGGGCGCGGCGGTGGTGGCGGTCGGCATGGCGGGTGGCTCAGTTCGCGGTGACGGTGACCGGCACGGGGAGGCGCAGCGTATTCGCGACGGGCGACCAGCGGTCGGAGTGCGCGACGAGCGCATCGAGTTTCTCGCGCGGGGCGTCGCCCTCGACGCGCGCCTTGACGCGGATGGCGCTGAACCCGATGAGCTTGTTCTCGTCGAGGTCGCCGGTGCCCCAGACGGCGGTGATGTTGATGTCGGCCTCGAGCTCGAGTTCGACCTTGGTCAGGCGGATCTGCTGCAGCACGGCGTTGGCGTGGATGCCGACGGAGATGCAGGAGCCCAGCGCGGCCAGGACGGCCTCGGAGGGGTTGGGCGCGGTGTCGTCGCCGAGCAGGCCCGGTGGCTCGTCGATGACGTGGGCGGGCAGGTCGCGCACGTAGTTGAGATGCCGGAAGCGTTTCTCGAGCACGGTGCGGACCTTGAGGGTACGGACGGCGGACGGGTTGGCCTTGCCCTTGGCGGCGAGGGCCAGCAGGCCGGCGCGGTCGATGGACTCGATGGCGGGAACGGTGGTGTTTTGGCTCATGGTGTGTTGGGTAGGAAAGGGAGGGATGCGGAGGTCAGATCTCGTACTCGGGCGTGCGCAGGTGCCAGCGGCCGGCGAGCCGGAGGTGCTCGAGCAACCGGTCGCGCAACGCGTGCAGCACGGGGTCGCGGCGGTCGCGCGGGCGGGGCAGGGCGACATCGATGGTCTCGACGATCCGGCCGGGGTTTTCGCCGAGGACGACGACGCGGTCGCTCAGGTAGAGCGCCTCGTCGACATCGTGGGTGACGAGCACGGTGGTCAGGCGGGTGCGCTCCCACAGCTCGAGGAGCAGATCCTGGAGGTGGAAACGGGTGAAGGTATCCAGCGCTCCGAACGGCTCGTCCATGAACAGCACCTCGGGCCGCACCGCGAGCGCGCGGGCGATGGCGACGCGTTGTTTCATGCCGCCGGAGAGCTGGTGCGGGTGCTGGTCGGCCGCCTCGGCGAGACCGACGAGCTGGAGGTAGTGCAACGCCTTCGCGCGGGCCGCGGTGCCCCGCTCGCCGCGGGATTCGAGGGCGAAGAGCACGTTGCCCAGCACGGTGCGCCACGGGAACAGACCGTAGTCCTGGAAGATCACGACGCGGCGCGGGTCGGGGCCGGTGACCGGCACGCCGTCGATCGCGACCGAGCCGACGGTCGGGCGGAGGAACCCGGCCATGAGGTTCATCAGCGTCGTTTTGCCGCAACCACTCGGGCCGAGCAGGCTGACGAGCTCGCCTGGGCCGACCTGCAGATTGACGGCGGAGAGCACGGGACGGTCCTCGCCGGAGGGCGCGCGGAAGCTCACGCCGGCGCCGCGCACGGCGATGCGCGGTGGTGGCGCCAGGGGCTCGATCGACGAGGCGGCGTCGACCGGGAGCGGGGAACGGGTAGTGCTCATGCGGCGCCCTCCGCGCCCCAGATGCGGCGCAACCGGCGCTCGCCTGCGCTCATGAGGCGGTCAATGGCCAGCCCGAGCAGGCCGATGGTGAGCATGCCGGCGAGGATCTGGTCGGTGCGCAGGAAGTTGCGCGCGTCGACGATGAGGAAGCCCAGGCCGGTCTGCGCGCCGAGCATCTCGCCGGCGACGAGGTGAATCCACGCTGTGCCGACGGCGATGCGCATCCCCACGACGATGGTCGGGAACGCGGCGGGCAGGATGACGGCGCGGAAGAGGCGGAGCCGGCGCGTGCCGAAGTTGGCCGCGACGCGCAGGTAGCCCGGCGGCACGTCGCGCACACCGCTCACGGTCGCCAGCAGCACCGGGAAGAACGCCGAGAGGAAGATGATGAACACCGCCGGGGCGTTGCCCACGCCGAACCAGAGCACGGCCAGCGGGAACCACGCGATGGGCGAGATCGGCCGCAGGACCTGGATCGCGGGGTTGAGCGCCTGGAGCCCGCGCGTCGACCAGCCCAGCACCAAGCCGAGCGGCAACGCGGTGAGGAGCGCGAGCGCGTAGGCCGCGCCGAACCGCGCGAGACTGATGCGGATGTGCGCGAGCAGTCCGCCCTCGCGCAGGAGTTCGAGCCAAGCGCGGGCGACCTGCAGCGGGCCGGGCAACTGCTCGACCGTGTAGCGGGTCGCGAGCAGCACCCAGACCCCCAGCAGGGCGGCGAGGCCGACGAGCGCGAGCGAGAGGTGGCTGATCCGGGCGCGGGGCATGGATTATCGAGCCGACGCGGCGGCGACTGCCTGCCGGGCGAAGCGGTTGTCGAGGTACTGGGTGAGATCGATGCCCTCTTTCAGGATACCGAGCTGGAGCAGGTTGTCCTGGGTGGCGGTGAGGTCGGCGGCGGTGGGCACGAGGTTGTCGAAGGTGACGCGGCCGGCGGGGGTGGTGAGCACGTGCTCGATCACCTCCGGCTTCTGCCCGAGGTACTTCTTCGAGAGCTCCGCTGCCTCATGCGGATGCTCGGTGATGAAGGCGCCGGTGCGGACCAACGCGGTGACGAATTCCTGCACGGCGGCCAGGTGCCGGTCGATGGTCTCCTCGCGGAAGTTGAGCACGCAGCAGATGTGGTCGGGCCAGATGTCCTTCGAGAGCACGAGGACCTTGCCGATCTTCTGCAGCTCGGCCTGGCCGCCGAAGGGTTCGGCGACGATGAATGCGTCGATGCGGCCGGTGGAGAGCGCGTTGACCATCTCCGGCGGGGCGAGCTCGATGAGCTTCACGTCCTTCTCGGGATCGATCCGGTGCGCGAGGAGCAGTTTGCGCAGCAGGATGTTGTGGGTGGAGAGCCGGTTGGGGATGGCGATGGTGCGTCCTTTGAGATCGGCGACGGAGGCGAGGTCGGGCGAGTTGCGCACGGTGAGCACCGAGCCGTTGCGGTGGCCGAGAAGCACGGCGTGGAGCGGCACGCCCTTCTGGCGCAGGCCGATGCTGATCGGGGTGAGCGCGTAGGCGCCGTCGATCGCGCCGGCCTTGAGCGCCTCGGCGAGCTCGGCCCACGAGGAGAACTTCACGAGCTGGAGCTCGAACGACTGGAATTGCTCGCGGCCCTGCGCGATCACGGTGAGGTGGTCGGTGATGGGGAGGTGGCCGACCTTGAGGACCGGCTTGGCCGGCGCGGCGACCGCGGCGGGCACCACGACGGCGGCGAGGACGGCGGCGAGGAGACCGGGACGGCGGAACAGTTGGGCAGTTTTCATGGGTAGGTGGAAAATGGGATCACTCGGGCCAGCCGAGGCGTCGTCGCCGGACCTTGAGGTCGTGGACGATGCGGGCGGCGAGGGCGGCGGGGTCGGGGTCGACCACCATCACCGAGCCGAGCGTGGCGCGGGTGTCGCGGGCGAGGTGGCGCTGGACGTTCTCCGAGCCGAACACGGGCGCGGCGACGCAGTGGTAGGAGTTCAGCCCGAGCAGGCGGAAGCTGAGGGCGGCGCCGACGCCCTTCTCGTTGGACCACTCCGGGCTGGAGAACGCGAACGGCAGCGCGTGCAACGGCTGGCCGAGCGCGTCGGACAGGGTGCGGAAGACGGCGGAGGCCCGCGCGTTGTCGAGGCACTCGCCCATGTGAAGCACCGGCGGCAGCGGCTCCGCGAAGGCGGCCAGCACGGAGCGCAACCGCGCGCCGCAGCGTGCGAGCGCCGGGGTGTCGCAGAAACCGAGCTTCATCAGGGGGAACGAGGCGCACCCGTTGGTGAGCAGCAGCACGTCCTCGCGCAGGAGGGCGGCGGCGACATCGACCACCGCGCGCTCGTAGACCACCCGGGGGTTGCTGCAGCCGACGAGATTCACGATGCCGCGGATACGGGCGTCCCGCACATGCCCCGCGAGAACGTGGGCCGAGCCGAAGCGCTCGACGATGTTCTCGACGGAGAAGCCGACCTCGGCGGCGACGCGGGTGGCGGGGACGAAGCGCGGGCGGCCGGCACGCTGGGCGTGGCGGTGGATCGCGGCGCCGACGATGCGTTCGCCGAGCGCGCGCACCGTCCCGAGGTTCGAGTGTTCGTGGTCGAAGGCGATGTGCGTGGCGCCAGGCAGGCGGGCGGAGTCGCTGGTCGTGACGACCTCGGTGCCGAAGCAGTTCGCGACATCCATGATGCCCGGGTAGACGTCCTGCACGTCGGCCACCCAGAGATCGAGCGCGCTGGTGCCCAGCGCGAGCTCGGCCCCCATGGCGTTGGTGAGCGGATGCACGCCGCCGAGGCGGTACAGGCCCGAAAGCCCGGAGCAGCAGATGCCGTAGAGCCGGATGCCCTTGGCGCCGGCGGCGGCGGCGCGACCGACGAACTCCGGACGCCGGCTCGCCTCGATGACGGCGGAGACCATCACCGGGGAATGCCCATGGAGCGCGATCGAGACGTGCCCCTCCTCCAGGACGCCGAAGTTGGTCTCGATGCGCGAGCGCTTGGGCAGCCCGTAGAGGCAGTCCATCGCGATGGCGGAGCCGAGGACGCTGGTCCACGCGAAGGCGAGGCCGCAGCGCAGCATCTGGAGCATGATGTTCTCCCAGTCGCCGTCGGTGCCCGTGCCGGTGCGGTGGAGCGCCTCGAAGACCTCGTGGTACGCCCCGACGGGGAGGATACCGAGCCGGCGCCAGGTCTCGATGCGCTCGGCCGGCGCGAACGCATGCAGCGTGCGGTGGTTGTCGGGCACGGTGCGCGAGAGGTCCGCGAGCAGGATGTCGGCGATCTCGCCGGCGAGCTGCCGCACGTCCTTGCCGGTGGTGTCGAGCTTGAGGGCCTGCGCGACTTTGCGGACCTTTTCGTGGCCCAGGATCGGCAGGTCGACCTTGCCCTCGGCGGCCCACTTGAGCGCGAGCATGACTTCGCGGCCGCGAGCACCGTGGGAGGCGACGCCCGCAGCGACCCAACGCAGGAGATTGCGGGCCACGATCACGTCGGCGTCGGCGCCGCAGACGCCGCGCGGACTCTTGGGCGTGACCTTGCAGGGACCCATGTTGCAGATGCGGCAGCAGGTGCCGGACATGCCGAACCCGCACTGCGGGGTCTGCGCGTCGAAGCGGTCGAAGCAGGTCTCGCAGCCTTGTTCGGCCATGTGGGTCAACATCTGGCGCACGACGGGGTCGGGCGTGCGGGCGACGACCTCGGCCTTCTTCGGGAAGGTCTTCCGGTAGGCGCCGAGGCCGGCGAGCGTCGGCATCGGGTGGAACTCGTCATCCTCGCCCGGTGGATGCGTGTGGTCGGGATTGTTCGGATCGTGATGGAACCGCACGCGCTCGAGTGTGTTGCGGTGGAGTCGCCGACGGGGCTGGGGAAGCGCGCGGAGCATGGCGGGGATCAGATCTCGTATTCGGGTTTCCGGCGGTCCCAGCGGCCGGCGAGCCGGAGCTGTTCGAGGAGATGGCCGCGGAGCTCGAGCAACGCGGGGTCGCGGCGGTCGCGCGGGCGGGCGAGCTTCACCGCGACGGTCTCGGCGATGCGCGCGGGGCGCTCGCTGAATACGACGACGCGGTCGGAGAGGTAGAGCGCCTCGTCGACCTCGTGGGTGACGAGCACCATCGTGAGTCCGGTGCGTTGCCAGAGTTCGAGGACGAGGTCCTGGAGGTGGATGCGCGTGAAGGCGTCGAGCGCGCTGAACGGTTCGTCGAGCAGAAGCACCGAGGGCTCGGCGGCGAGGGCGCGGGCGAGCGCGACGCGTTGCTGCATGCCGCCGGAGAGCTGGCGCGGGTAGAGCTTGGCGGAGCCGTCGAGATGGACCTGGTCGAGCAGGCGGCGGACGATGGCGGCGGAGTCGGCGCGGCGCGCCGGCGCGATGCCGAAGGCGATGTTCTGGGCGACGGTGAGCCAGGGCAGGAGGCGCGGCTCCTGGAACATGAAGCCGACGGAACGCGACGGGCCGGCGATCGCGGTGCCGCCGACGGCGATGGCGCCGGTGTGTTCGCGGTCGAGGCCGGCGAGCAGGCGCAGCAGCGTGGATTTGCCGCAACCGCTTGGGCCGACGAGGCTGACGATCTCGCCGGGCTGCACGTCGAGGTCGACGCCGTCGAGGATGACCGGACCGGAGGGGAAACGTTTGCCGACGCCGCGCAACTCGATGGCGCTGCCGAGGGAAGCGGCGCCGGTGGAGGGGGTGGCGGGTGGAATTGGAACTTCGGCGACGGGCATGATCAGGCCTTGGCTTCAAAGGTGTCGGCCCAGACGAGCAGGCGGCGCTCGGCGAGGCGGAGGAGCCCGTCGGTGGTTTTGCCGAGGAGCGCGAGGGTGAGGATGCCGACGAGCATGATGTCGGGGCGCAGGTTGTTCTGACCGTCGATAAGCATGAACCCGAGGCCGCGGGTGGAGGCGATGAGCTCTGCGGCGACGAGGAAGAGCCAAGCCTGACCGACGCCGATGCGCAGGCCGGCGAGCGCGAAGGGCGTGGCGGCGGGCAGGAAGATGCGGCGGACGAGTGCGAGACGGCCAAGGCCGAAGATGTGGCCGACCTCGACGAGTTTGCGGTCCACTTGGCGGATACCGCTGACGAGGTTCAGGTAGACGGGGAAGAAGCTGCCGATGGCGATGAGCGTAATCTTCGGGGTCTCGTCGATGCCGAGCCAGAGGAGCAGGAACGGCACCCAGGCGAGCGAGGGGACGTTGCGCAGCGCCTGGAGCGTGGGATCGAGCAGGCGCTCGGCGGTGCGCGAGAGGCCGACGATCAGGCCGACGGCGATCGCGGCGGAGCCGCCGAGGGTGAAGCCGAGGCCGACGCGGCGCAGCGAGGCGAGAAGGTGGCGGGTGAAGTCGCCGTCGGCGGAGAGCTCCTGCAGCGCGGCCCAGACGTGGCGCGGCGGGGGGAGCTGGTTGGCGAGGAAGAGGTGCCAGACGTCGGTCGTGAGCCACCAGAGCGCGAAGAGCAGCGCGGGCACGGCGAGCGCGAGCGACCAGCGCGCGGCGCGGCGCTGAAGCCACGGCGTGCGGGCGGCCGGGATGGCGCCGCAGGGCGGGGCGGAGAGCTCGGGTGGAATAGTGGCGGACATCGCGGAGGAACGGTCAGATTTGGGATCTGAGATTTGGGAAGTGGTCGCCGCGCGCGGGACGCGGCGACCTGGAAGCGCGAGTGGTTTACTTCGCGCCGAGCGCGGTGGTGGCCGGGGCGGCGTCGATCAGCTCGGCGAGCGCCTTGGCGGGAGCGGAACCGGCCTTGGCGATCTTCTCGTCGACGAGGATCGGGATGACGCCCTCGAGCGCTGCGCGGAGCTTGGCCCCGGGGATGCCGACGCCGTCGGCGGGATCCAGACCGGTGCGCTGGGTGAGTTGGTTGCGCGCGATGGCGACGTCGATCTTCGCGGCCTCGGCGAGGATGGCGGCGGCCTCGTCGGGGTGGGCGAGGATCCAGAGCCGGGCCTTCTCGTAGGCGCGGATCACGCGGTGTACGTAGCTCGGATACTCGGCGAGGAAGGCCTCGCGGACGTTGAGCACGCTGAAGGAGTTGTACTCCACGTTGGCGAAGAGCGGGCGGGCGCCGTCTTTGAGGAGCGCGGTGGCGAGGAAGGGATCGAGAGCGGCCCAGGCGTCGACGTTGCCGCGCTGCCAGGCGAGGTAGCCGTCGGAGTGCTGGAGCGGGACGAGTTCGACATCCTTCTGCGTGAGGCCGGCGTCGCGCAGGCCGCGGAGCGTGAGGGTGAACGGATCGGTGCCGCGGGTGGCGGCGATCTTCTTGCCCTTGAGGTCGGCGACGGTCTTGAGCGGGGAGTCGCCCTTCACGAGGATCTGCGCCCACTCGGGACGGGACGAGACGTAGATCGTGCGCAACGGCACGCCGTTGGTGCGGGCGATGAGCGCGGCGGAGCCGGCGGTGGAGCCGAAGTCGGAGCTGTTGGAGGAGACGAGCTCGTTGGCCTTGTTGGAGCCGGCGCTGAAGAGCCAGCGCACGGCGACGTCGTCGGCCTTCAGGTCTTCCTCGAGCCAGCCGAACTTTTTCAGGACGAGGCTGCTCGGGCTGTAGGTGGCGTAGTCGAGGCGGAGTTCGGCGGGCTTGGCCGCATCGGCGGCGAAGAGGCCCGCGCCGGTGAGGGCGAAGGCGGAGAGAAGGAGGGAGCGGAGGGAAAGTGTCATGGGAGGATAAGGATTTGAGATCTGAGAATCTGAGATTTGAGAGCGGGACGAATGGGCGTGCAGCGGCGCCGCTGGGCGCGGAGCGCGGCGGGAACGTGGCGGCGGACGGCGAACGCGGTGGCGGCGGAGCCGCTCAGGACCGGTTCGCCCGGATACAGGGCATAGCCCGCGGAGTGACGGTGGAGTGGAGCGCGTTCATGCGGTGGCGACGGCGGGTGGTAGCGCCGTGGAGTCGTCGAGCGTCGAGGTGTCGCCGCTGATCTTGCCGGTGAGGGCGAACTCGCGCAGGAGTCGGCGGAGGATCTTGCCGCCGCGGTTTTTCGGGAGGCTGTCGAGGAAGCGGATCTCGCGCGGGCGGGCGAGTTTGCCGACCTGGGTCTCGATCTCGCGGACGATGCCGGCGCGGGCGGCGTCGGCGGCGTGGCCGGGCTTGAGGACGACGAAGGCGAGCACGGCCTCGCCGACCTGCTCGTCGGGCACGCCGACCACAGCGCTCTCGGCGACGGCCGGGTGGGCGACGATGGCGCCCTCGATCTCGGCGGTGCCGAGGCGATGGCCGTTGACCTTGATGACATCGTCGGCGCGGCCGAGGACCCAGAGGTAGCCGTCGGCGTCGCGGCGTGCGGTGTCGCCGGTGACGAAGCGGCCCGGGATCGTTTCCCAATAGGTGGCGCGGTAACGCTGCGGGTTGTTCCAGATGCCGAGCAGCATGCCGGGCCAGGGGCGGTTGATGACGAGCTGGCCGGAACCTTCGCCCTCGACGACCTGGCCGGCGGCATCGACCAACGCGGGCTCGACGCCGAAGAACGGGAGGGTGGCCGCGCCGGGCTTGGCCGGCGTGGCGTAGGGCAGCGGGAAGATCATCGCGGCGCCGGCCTCGGTCTGCCACCAAGTATCAACGACGGGCGTGCGGCCGGCGCCGACGACCGCGCGGAACCAGCGCCAGACGGACGGGTTGATTGGTTCACCGACGGAGGCGAGCAGGCGGAGGCTGGAGAGGTCGCGTTGGCGGAGGCCGGCCTCGCCGTGGCGGATCCAGGCGCGGATGAGAGTCGGCGTGGTGTAGAGTACCTGCGGCCGGTGGCGGGCGACGATGTCCCAGGCGCGGTCCCAATCGGGCAAAGACAGGATGCCTTCGTAGACGACCGTCGTGGCGCCGGCGAGGAGCGGGCCATAGACGGTGTAGGTGTGTCCGGTGATCCACGCCGGATCGGCGGTGCACCAAGCGACGTCGCCGGGGCGTAAGTCGAAGGCGTGGCGCGCGGTGAGCCCGGTGTGGACGAGGTAGCCGGCGGTGCCGTGGGCGATGCCCTTCGGTTTTCCCGTGCTGCCGGAGGTGTACATGAGGAACGACGGGTGGTCGCTCGGCAGTTCGGCGGCAGGGAGCGTGGTGTCGGCGGTGGCGGTGAGGTCGGTCCAGAGATGGTCGCGGCCGGCGCGCAGCTCGATGGGCGAGCCGGTGTGGCGGAGGACGACGACGTGGCGGACGAGCGCGGTGCGGTTGAGCGCATCGTCGAGGACGGGCTTGAGCGGGACGACCTTGCCGTTGCGCCAACCGCCGTCGGCGGTGATGACGACGTGGCTGCCGGAATCCTCGATGCGATCGAGGAGGGCTTGCGAGGGGAAGCCGGCGAAGACGACGTTGTGCACGGCGCCGAGCCAGGTGGTGGCGAGCATCGCGATCGGCAGCTCGGGCACGATCGGCAGATAGACGGTGACGCGGTCGCCGGCTTTCACGCCGAGGTTGGCGAGGGCGGAGGCGAGGCGGACGACTTCGTCGCGGAGCTGGCGGAAGGTGTAGCGGCGGATCTCGCGCGGCTGGCGGGCGGCGTCGACGGCCTCGCTTTCCCAGACGAGGGCGAGGTTGTCGCCGCGGCCGGCGCGGATGTGGCGCTCGAGGGCGTTGAAGGCGAGGTTGGTGCGACCGCCGGGGAACCAACGCGCCTCGGGTCCGGAGCCGGTGAAGGCGCGCTCGGGTTTCTGGAACCAGTGAAACTCGGCGGTCTGCTCAGCCCAGAACTGGTCGGGCTCGGCCAGGCTGCGCGCGTGCAGCGCGCGGTAGGTCGCGAGATCCGTGATCGAGTCGCGGTGCGGCGCAGCGGGCGGCGCAAAGATGTCGGTTTCGACGGAAAGGGTGGTGCTCATGGGAGCTGGAAGTTCAGAGCGGATCGCCGATCTCGGCGGGCCAGTCGGTGCCGGCGATCAGGAGACGCGCGACCTCCTCGAGGCCGGCGCGGTCGTCGTCGGTGAAACGGTTGGTGTGCGGCGAATCGAGATCGAGCACGCCGAGTTGGCGGTCCGCGACGGCGAGCGGAACGACGATCTCGCTGGCGGAGGCGGCATCGCAGGCGATGTGGCCGGGAAACTGGTGGACGTCGGCCACGAGCACGGTGGCGCGCTGGGCGGCGGCGGTGCCGCAGACGCCGCGGCCACGGGCGATGCGCACGCAGGCGGGTTTGCCCTGGAACGGCCCGAGGACCAGCTCGCCGCCACGCCACAGGTAGAAGCCGGTCCAGTTGAGGTCGGGCAGTCGCAGGCTCAGGAGCGCAGCGGTGTTGGCGAGGTTGACCAACCAGTCGCGTTCGCCGGAGAGCAGGCCGGTCAGCTCGGTGTGGAGCCCGCGGTAGCGGTCGGCGGTGGTGGCGAAAGCCTGCGGTGTGGCGGTGTGGTGGAAGCTCATCTGCGAGTGCTGGTCTAGTGGCTGAAGATTATAACACAAGTAAGAAACAAAACAAAAGAAGGATATGTTTCTGCTAGATAGGTTAGTATCGGAATACCAGCTGCTAAGGACGATTTACCTAGACGTTGCTCGAGCGTTTGCGGCAGGAAGATTACTCAAGACAGGCTTGGTGATAGCGGCGCCTTTTCGTTCCGGCCGAGTTGGAGCGCCTCTTCGAAACGTCCGGTCGCGTGGTCCGATGCCTATCACTGCGCCTAACCCGGACGAGCCCTGTGCGGCTTCGTTCTGCCCGCGGAGGAGTCCGCGAGGGAAACAGCCGTACTTTACGGCGGACGGGTCAGGTCAGACTTGGAGGGCTTGGCGGAGGTCGGCCTCGAGGTCGTCGGCGGCTTCGAGTCCGACGGAGAGGCGGATGAGGTTGTCGTGGATGCCGCGGCGGGCGCGTTCCTCGGGGGAGATCGAGGCGTGGGTCATCTTCGGCGGGTAGCAGAGCAGCGACTCCACGCCGCCGAGGCTCTCAGCGAGAAGGAAGAGCTTGAGCTTGGCGACGAGGCGTTCGACGGCGGGGAAGCCGCCCTTGATCTGGAGGCTGATCATGCCGCCGAAGCCGCGCATCTGGCGCTTGGCCAGGGCGTGCTGGGGATGGCTCGACAGTCCGGGATAGTAGACGCGTTCGACGGCCGGGTGCGCTTCGAGGAAACGGGCGAGGCGCAGCGCGGTGGTCTGCTGCTCCTCGATGCGGACCTTGAGCGTCTTGATGCCGCGGAGGACGAGCCAGGAGTCCCACGGACCAGGGACGGCGCCGGCAGCGTTCTGGTAGAACTTGATCGGGTCGTAGAGATCGCGCTCGGAGGTCACGAGGGCGCCACCGATGACATCGCTGTGTCCGCCGAGGTACTTCGTGGTGCTGTGGACGACGACGTGGGCGCCGAGCTCCAGCGGACGCTGGAGGTAGGGGCTGGCGAAGGTGTTGTCGACGACGAGGAGCAGCCCGCGGCGGTGGGCGAGGGCGCCGAGCGCGGCGATGTCGACGAGCTTGAGCAGCGGGTTCGTCGGCGACTCGACCCAGATGAGCGCGGTCTTCGGGCCGATGGCGGCCTCGACGGCGGCGGTGTCGCTGGCATCCACATAGCGGATGTCGACGCCCCACGGGCGGAGGATCTTCTCGAAGATGCGGTAGGTGCCGCCGTAGGTGTCGTCGCTGGCGAGGATCTGGTCGCCGGGTTTGACGAGCTGGAGGGCGGCGATGGTGGCGGCGTTGCCGGAGCCGAAGGCGAGGCCGTGCTTGCCGCCCTCGAGCAGGGCGAGCGCGGCCTCGAGCGCCTGGCGCGTCGGGTTGCCGGAGCGCGAATACTCGAAGCCCTCGCGGAACTTGCCGATGGCGTCCTGCTGGAAGGTGGAGGTCTGGTAGATTGGCACGCTCACCGCGCCGGTGCGGGGATCGGGCGCCTGGCCGTCGTGGATGGCGAGAGTTTCAAATTTCATAGGAGTCGCGGTGGCTGAAGGTGGTGATGAGGTCGAAGCGGCTAACGAGGCCGAGCGGGCGGCCGGCGCGGGTGACGACGAGGGCGGGCGAGCCGCCGAGGAGGATGCGGTAGGCCTCGGCGAGGTCGGTGGACTCGTCGAGGGACGGCAGCGGTTTTCCCATGACGGCGCGGATCTCCTGGTTCTGGAGGTCGACGCCGTCGTGCAGCGCCTTCATGAGCGTGGCCTCGTTGAGGCTGCCGACGACGCGCTGGTCCTCGACGACGGGGAGCTGCGAGATGTTGTGCTCCTGGAAGAGCTGGATGGCGGAGCGCAACCGGTCCTGCGGGCGCACGGCGATGAGCTGCGGTAGCGACGACTTCTCGGCGAGGACGCGGCCGAGCGGGATGGGCCGGGCTGCGCGCTCCTGCCAGAAACCGTTCTGCTGCATCCACTCGTCGGAGTAGAGCTTGCTGAGGTAGTTGCGGCCGGTGTCGGGGAGGACGACGACGATCTCGCGCGGCTCGGCGAGGCGCTGGGCGAACTTGAGCGCGGCGGCCAGCGCGGTGCCGGCGGAGCCGCCGGCGAGGATGCCCTCCTCGCGGGCGAGGCGGCGCGCGGTATTGAAGGAGTCCTTGTCGCTCACGCGCACCATCTCGTCGACGAGCTGGCGGTTGAACGTCTTCGGGATGAAGTCCTCGCCGATGCCCTCGACCTTGTAGGAGCGCGGCGAGTCGCCGGAGAGGATGGAGCCTTCGGGATCGGCGCCGACGACGACGATGTTCGGGTTCCGCTCCTTCAGGTAGCGGGCGGTGCCGGAGATCGTGCCGCCGGTGCCCATGCCCGCGACGAGCACGCCGACGCGGCCCTCGGTGTCCTCCCAGATCTCGGGTCCGGTGGAGCGGTAGTGGGCGAGCGGATTGTTCGGGTTGGTGAACTGGTCGGGGCGGAACGCGCCGGGGATCTCGCGGGCGAGCCGGTCGGCGACGCCGTTGTAGCTCTCGGGCGAGTCGGGCGCGACGTTGGTGGCGGTGATGACGACCTCGGCGCCGTAGGCGCGCAGGAGGGCGATCTTCTCGCCGCTCATCTTGTCGGGCAGGACGACGATGAGGCGGTAGCCCTTCACAGCGGCGGCGAGGGCGAGGCCGACTCCGGTGTTGCCGGCGGTCGCCTCGATGATGGTGCCGCCGGGCTTGAGCAGGCCGGCCTTCTCGGCCTCCTCGATCATGAGGAGACCGACGCGGTCCTTGACGCTGCCGCCCGGGTTGAGGGACTCGACCTTGGCGTAGAGGGGCGAGGCGAGGCCGGCGCCGAGGCGTTCGAGGCGGACGAGCGGCGTGCGGCCGACGGCCTGGAGAATGTTGGAGTAGCGAGCCATTGGTATGGTGTCGGTGAGGAGTGGAGGCGGTCGGCACCCGGCGGAGCGGGGCGGTGGTGCTGGTGCGGAGAGCGGAATGCGGGTGCGTGGCCGTGGTGGCGGGCTGAAGTGGAGTTGATGGTTGGCGACGGCGGTGGGCATGGCACGGCCCACGCCCCGGGTTGCGGGAGTTTGGAGAGGTGGGCCGGTGTGACGGAGACCGCTCAGCCGTCACACCGGCCGTGGCTGCGCCGAGAGGTGGGGGACGCAGCGGAGCTGTTGCGGGATCAGAAGGCGGCGCGGAGGCCGAAGGTCAGGAGGTCCTGCGCGTAGGTGCGGCCGGGAAAGGCGGCGTGGTCGAGTTTGTTCCGGGCCTCGTTGCGGGCGTAGTCGACGGTGAGCGCCCAGGCCTTGTCGAAGTCGTAGCGGAGGCCGGCGGAGTAGGTGTGGAACCAGTCCTTGCGGACGGTGGGCAGAGCGTAATCGGATCCGAGAATACGCACGCCGAGGTGGCCGGAGAGGGACGGGGAGAACTTGTGCCGGTAGGTGAGGCCGTAGGTGCTGTCGCGGTAGGAGGAGACGCCGGTGCTGGAGACGAAGTTCCAGATCTTGTGGGCGAGGACGAGGGAGTCGTTGGCGGAGAGTTCGGCGGTGACGGAGGCCTCGGTGTAGAGCCAGGTGTGGTTCTTCTCGGCGATGCCGCGGGTGGCGGCGGCGTTGTCGAAGGATCGGAAGTCGGGGCCGGCCTGGAGGTCGACCTTCAGCCACGGGGCGAGCTTGCCTTCGACGCCGACGAGGAGGCGGCTGTACTTGCTGGCGCTGTCGACTTGCGACCAGGGGAGGTTGTCCTGGCCTTGCGCGCCGTAGCGGTAACCGGCCCAGACGGCGACGTCCTTGTTGAGCTTGGCGCCGACGTCGACGCCGGCGTTGAGGTCCTGACGGTCGATGTAGTTCTGATACCCGGTGAGGGATCCGGTCGGCTGGTGGAAACGGGTCTGGAGATCGTAGTAGAGCACGTGGGCGACGGCGCGGACGAACCAGGCGTCGGCGTCGTAGCGGAGCTGGAGCTTGGCGCGGTCCTGGAACTGCTCCTTGCGTTCGCGGGAAGTGGCGGTGCCGTAGGCGTTGAGGGGGCCGTATTGGGCCGTTGCGGACTTGCCGTCGACGTAGGTGAAGGTGTTGTCGAGGGCGAAGGTGACGGCGCCGGACTTCGTCTTGAGCTGCTGGGAGAAGTTGTGGCGCTGGTTGGTCTCGCTGGAGGCGGAGTGGTAGAACGCGTAGTCGGCGGCGTAGCCGAGCGTGAAGGCGGTGACGGCGGAGTCGTCGCCGAGGCCGAGGAAGGGGCGGAGGTTGAGGACGGCCTTCGGGGAGACGACGGTGACCCAGGAAGAGACCTCGGCGATCTCCGGCAGGCCGGCAAGGGTGGGGTTGAGCTCGGCGCCGTAGACGTTGGAGTCGTAGGTCTCCTTTACGGTGACCGAGAGTTCGGTGAGGCCGGCGGGCTTTGCGGCGAACGCCGAGCTGGCGAGGCCGACGGTCGCGGCGAGGGCCAGCAGGCGCGGGAGGCGCGCCGGACGGCGGTTCGAAGTGGTGGACAACGGGAGAGGAGAGAGTGCGGAAGACATGATCGGATTGGTGTAGGCGGGCCTCCAGTTGACTGGTCGTTGGTGGTTGGTCGGATTCTCCGCTGGCGCGGTGGAAGGCTGCACTTGCGTGCCTTGCTGAAGTGGGTCGAGGGAGCAGGCGGGGTGGCGTGGGTCCGCGAGCCTGCTCAGGTTTCGCGGGAGTGGGCGAGGCGGGTCTTCTCGGTCCGCTCGATGAGGGTGACCTTCGCGTCGTGAACCACGATCTGGACGACGCCGAAGCGCAGGCCTTGGACCTTCTCGCGAACAAGAGAGAGCCAATCGGACGAGGTCTGGCCGGTTTCGGAGGTGGTTGTGGAGGCGCGGGCCGTGCTCATTGCGGGGCGTTTTGTCGACGCGGGAAGGGTGTTTGACGGGCGGATGGGTGGGAGAATGCCCGAATACCGGAGAAGATGGTGTTGATGTGCAAGATTAAAGTGGAGTGAAGAAATAAACAAAAGCAGAACGAAATCGTAAATCGTTGTATAGCAGTATCAAGGCGGGGGACATCTCGCGCAGATGTAGTACGCGCGGCCCGGTCTCAGTGATGCGCAACGCGATGTGCGATCATGTTGCGCAGCTCGGATGGCGCAGGTCTTCGTACCCGGTGGGGCAAGCGGTGAACGCCACGCGAAGCGCGTGGCCGTTCTCATCGGGACCGGCCGGTGCTCGCTACGGCTGAGCGCGGATCGCGGCGACTTGTTCAGCGGTGAGCGCGGTGGCCCGGTTGCCGAAGGTGGAGCGCAGGTAGGATACGAGGTCTGCCACCTGCTGGTCCTCGAGCATCGCGAAACCGGGCATCATGTTCGCGTATTTTGGCCGGTCTTTCGGGAGCGCGGCAGACCCGCGCAGGATGACATCGACGAGGACCCGCGGGTCGCCGGCCACCACGGCGTTGGCGGCGAGGCCGGGATTGAGGCGGCCGGAGCCTGATCCATCGGGCATGTGGCAGGTGGCGCAGAGTCGGTTGTAGACGGCGCGGCCCGGGTGCTCGGCGTGCATGGGCGCCGGCGCGGGTGCCGCGGGTGCCGGTGGCGGGGCGACGTTGGCCGCGGCGGGAGCGGTTTGCTCGCCGGTATAGACGATGCGCCAGATGCGGCCGCGGTCGGTCTCGGAGATGAAGAGCGAGCCGTCGGGGGCGACGGCGACGCCGCCCATCCGGAAGCGGTGCGGGCCGGCATTGGCCGCGAAGATCTCGTAGGTGCCGAGCGGCGCGCCGCGGTCGTCGAACGGGGCGAAGGCGATGTTGTATCCGTCCTGTGGAAGTGGTGCACGGTTCCACGATCCGTGGAAGGCGATGAAGGCGCCTCCGCGGTATTTCGCGGGGAACTGCGCGCCGGCGTAGAACGCCATCTGCAACGGCGCCCAGTGGGCCGGGAATGAGACGAGCGGCGCGGGGTAGCGGTCGGGCTCAGCACGGCGGCGGTTGTCGCCGCCGAACTCGGGGGCGAGCATGCGCGCCTGCTTGATCGGGTCCCAGTAGGAGTAGGGCCAACCGAGGTTGGCGCCTTCGGAAAGGCGGTGCAGCTCCTCGGCGACGCGTTCGGCGTTGTCGAGGGCGTCATAGAAATCCGGAGCGACCACGCTGAGGTTGTCGCGGCCCATCATCACCATGAAGAACTCGCGGGCGACGGGCTGCCACGCGATCGCGAGGCAGTGGCGGTGGCCGGTGGAGAAATGGAAACCGTCCGCCTGGGTCTGGTCGGTGCGGTCGGCGTCGAAGCGCCAGAAACCGCCGTGGTGGCGGAGGTGCTCGGTGGCGTCCATGCCTTTGGCGCCGAGCTGGCGGTCGGGTTCGCTGTAGACGTTGTAGGGCGAGCCCACCTCGAGCAGGAGGCGACCTTGGTCGTCGAAGGCGAAGGCCTTGGCGGCGTGGGAGCGCTGCTCGGGCAGGTCGCGCACGATGCGCTCGGGCGCGCCGGAGGGGACCAGTTCGCCACTGCGATACGGATACCGATAGACGGCGGTGTTGGTGGAGTGGTAGAGCCAATCGCCGTGGAAACCGATGCCGGTGCCGCCGCCGGCGCCGAATTCCTGGCGGCGCTCGAACCGACTGTCGCCATCGGCGTCGCGCAGGGCGATGATGCCGCCCTGGATGGTTTTGGCGTAGAGGTCGCCGTTGGGCGCGGCGGCGAGGAAACGCAGTTGGTTGCGGCCGGAGACGAGATCGTCGGCCACGATCAGGGCGCGGAAGCCGGGCGGGAGCGTGAGACCGCCGTTGTCGGGATCGGGCGCGGGGAGTGCGGCAGGGAGGATGGCGGCGGCGCAGGCGAAGGCGAGGAGGGCAAAAGGCGTGCGGGTCATGGGTGGAGGGAGTTGCCGACGGTGAAGCGCAGCGTAGTCGTCGGGCGGGGTTTGCAACTGCGCGAGGCGACCGGGCGCGGGCGTTGCGACGTGTGCACCCCTGGCCTAACCGCCGCGGTCGGATCTTCTCGGGCCGAGATCGAACGGTCCCCCAAAGCCGACTCGTTCGCGGCCGGTTAGTGTATGGGCTTGGAGGCGCGGGCCGGAATCGAACCGGCGCATAGAGGTTTTGCAGACCTCGGCCTTACCACTTGGCTACCGCGCCGACCTCAAGCAAGGGCGGCACGATTTGCGGCACGCCGCGGCGGCGCAAGACCTTTTTCCGGATCGGCCCGCCGCGACCAGCCGTCGTTGCATCGCGTGGGCCGGGCGCGGCGCCCATTCAACCTCAGGGGCTCGCAGTGCCCGGCGATGCCTCTGCCGCGGGCGGAAAGACGCACTTCGCACCTCGCGGCTTGCCAGCGGGGGCGGCGGGCCCGTTTGATGAGTCGAAGTGAAGCAAAGCATCGTCACCCTCGACATGGAGGGCGTCCTCACGCCCGAAATCTGGATCGCCGTCGCCGAGAAGACCGGGATCCCCGAGCTGCGTCGCACCACGCGTGACGAGCCGGACTACGACAAGCTCATGCACTACCGCATGGAGATCCTCGACCGCCACGGGATCACGTTGTCGCACATCCAAGAGGTGATCGGCACGTTGCGACCGCTGCCGGGGGCACTTGAGTTCCTGGACACGCTGCGCGCCGAGGTGCAGCTGATCATTTTGTCCGATACGTTCGAGCAGTTCGCGCAGCCGCTGCTGAAACAGCTCGGGTGGCCGACGTTGTTCTGCCACCGGCTGGTGGTGGAGAACGACCGGATCGTGGGCTACAAGTTGCGCATGCCCGACCAGAAGCGGGAGTCGGTGAAGGCGTTGAAGGCGCTCAACTATCGCGTGATCGCGGGCGGCGACTCGTTCAACGACACCTCGATGCTGTGCGAGGCGGACCACGGCTTCCTCTTCCATGCGCCGGAGAACGTGATCCGACAGTTCCCGCAGCTGCCGGCGGTGCACGACTACGCGACCTTTCTCGGGCTGATTCGCGAGCGGATCAGCGTGCCGTGAGGTGCGGGGGCTCTGTGCGCGGAGCGAGCAGCCCGGCGATTCGGTGCGGCGTGGCCTGAAACCGGACACAAAAAAGCCCCCGGCTTTGGGCCGGGGGCGCGAAAGCGGCCCGGGCTAGAACCGGGTGGTGATACCGGTGCGGAGCACCGTACCGCTGCTGAGCTCCACATCCGCCCGTTGCTGGTAGGCGGCGTACTGCAGGGAGAGGTCGCGCTGGAAACCCTCATGGGAGGCCCCGAAGAAGACGCCGGTGCGATCCGTAAGGAAGGCGTCGAGTTCGCAGGAGGCGAAGTAGCCGAGAATGCCGCTCACGCGGGGGTCGATGTTGTAGTCCTCGTTGTTGAGCTCCATGTAGGCGGCCTTCGCGGGAACGTAGACTCGTTCGTTGATCCGGAGCGAGGCGCCGATCACTGTGAAGGTGATGCCGGCGCTGGCACGGAGAGCGAGCCGCCGGGCGAGCTGGAACGTGAAGTAGGGACCGAAGCGGGCGGTGAGGTAGGCGCCCCGAACCTCCCAGTGTCCGAGGACGTCGAGCGAAGGAGTCGCCTCGGGGACATCGGTGCGGGCGTCGGCGATGGGATCGGTCGAGATGCGCGGAACATCCGGCCATGCCTTGAGCTTCTCACCGGTGACGGGGTCGTACTGGTAGACGGGAATGTATGCACCGTTTGCGTCTTGGGCGTAGTTCACGCCGTCGTCCGCCAGTTTGTACGTGTAGGGGTAGTACTCGGTGCGTCCGGTGTACGACGTCGGCACGATCGCCCCGGTGGTTGCGGAGGTAGGGAGCGTGACGCCCTCGAGGGAATAATAGTCGGTGAGGGTGCGGAGCCGGCCTTTGACGGTCGCGTCGCTCTTGCAGGTGATGTCGCTGATGCTGGCACCGAGGAGCAGGCCCCAGCTCATCCGCCGGTTGGCGCCGAGCTCGCGGGAGATCTCGATGTCCCAGGCCATCGACGCATTCCGCGAGGCGTCCTCGGTGGCGCCGGTCGAATCCACCGAATAGGTGTGGAATTCAAGCGCCTTCCTGCCGTCGGTCAGCTCGACCACCTGATTTGCGCTGGTGAAACCCCAATAGTTCGTCTTGGTGTCCTCCGGCGTGAGTCGGGTGTAGGTCCCGTCCGCGTTGATGCTCCGGGTGTAGTCCGGATAGACCGCTCCGTCATCGTAAACACGGCCGTAAGTCTTGGTGCTGTCATCCGCGGCAACGGTATTGCCCGGGTAAGTGTTGCTGGGAATTGCGCCGAGTCCGGAGAATTTCACCTTCGCCTTGCCGGCGAGGCGGACGCCGACGGAGACCTGATATGGCGGTGGGCGATACTCGATCGGGATGAAGACTGCTTCCTCGGACTCCTTCTTGGTGTCGGATTCGGTCGCCTTCGCTTGGGCGAAGGCGGGTTGGCTGGCGCAGAGCAGCGCAAGACTGGCGAGGGGGACGGAGTACCGCAGGAGCGAGGCGGGCTTAGCCATGGGTTTTGGGTTTACGTAGTCGAATCGAGACAGGCGGGTCAATAGCCGCGCGAGCACTGCGCCAGAACTTTCGCTTCGGCACAAGAACCAAGCGCGATCCGAGGTGGGAGCGCCGGACGGGAGTTTGGTTCCACCCAAACCGCGACAGTGTTCATCCGGTGGCGAGAACTTGTTCGATGGCGGCGAGTTCGCCGGTGGTGAACGTCAGGTTGGCGCCGGCCCCCGCGCAATCCTCGACTTGTGACGGCTTGCTGGCGCCGATCAGGACGGTGGTGACCGCGGGGCGACCGAGCAGCCAGGCCAACGCCATCTGCGCGAGGGTCTGGCCCCGAGCTTGCGCGAGGGCGTCGAGCTTGCGGGTCCTGGCCAGCACGGCGTCGGTCACGTGCTCGGGGCGGAGGAAACGCGGGTCGTGCCCAGCGCGGGAGTCGGCCGGAATGCCTTGGAAATAGCGATTCGTGAGCAGGCCCTTGGCGAGCGGGGAGAAGGGGATGCAGCCGACGCCCTCCTTCTCGAGCAAGGGCAACAGCTTCGCCTCGGGCCAACGGTCGAGCATGCTGAAGCGCGGCTGGTGGATGAGGCATGGGACTCCGAGGCCGCGCAGCACGGTGAGAGCGCGGGCGGTCTGTTCGTGGTCGTAGTTGGAGAGACCGATGTAGAGCGCCTTGCCGCTGCGCACCGCCTGGGCGAGGGCGCCCATGGTTTCTTCGACCGGTGTTTCGTTGTCGGGCCGGTGGTGGTAGAAGATGTCGACGTAGTCGAGACCAAGGCGGCGCAGCGACTGGTCGAGGGAGGCGAGAAGGTATTTGCGCGAGCCGAAGTCGCCGTAGGGGCCGGGCCACATGTCGTAGCCGGCCTTGGTGGAGATGACGAGTTCGTCGCGGTGGTGGACGAGATCGGTGCGCAGCATGCGGCCGAAGTTCTCCTCGGCGGAGCCGGGGGGAGGGCCGTAGTTGTTGGCGAGGTCGAAGTGGGTGATGCCGAGGTCGAAGGCGCGGCGGACGATGGCGCGGGCGTTCTCGTAGGAGTCGGCACCGCCGAAGTTGTGCCAGAGACCCAGGGAGATGAGCGGCAGCTTCAGGCCGGAGCGGCCGCAGCGGCGGAAGAAGGCGGGGTTGGCGTAGCGCGAGGCGGCGGGGAGGTACATGGCGCGCAAGCAAACACCGAAGGCGCGGCGGCGAAAGGCGGAAAGGCGGCGGCGACGCCCGGATCGTTCGAACGCTGCATCGCGAGCTGGTTGCGGCACCGGAGGCGCAGAGTAGTTGGGCGACGGAGTTGTCCAGCCTGTTGGGAACGAGCGATCCGACTGATCCGGTGCGCGGTCCGGCCGCGGGGAGGAACGGGCGGACTCGCTTGGCGGTGTCCGTCCTATCGTTACATCCCGGGGAAGCCGCCCTGGCGCTGCATGGCCTCCATCTGGCGCATCATCTTCGCGCCCTTGGAGCCGCGCATCATGCGCATGACCTTCTGCATCTGCTGGAACTGCTTGATGAGCTGGTTGACCTCCACGACCTTCACGCCGGCACCGTTGGCGATGCGCAGGCGGCGGCTGCCGTTGAGCACCTCCGGTTTGCGGCGCTCCTGCTTGGTCATCGAGAGGATGATCGCCTCGGTGCGGGCCATCTGCTTCTCGGCGCCGTCGTCGAGCTTCACGCCGCTCATGCCGGGGAGCATGCCGAGGACCTTGTCCATCGAGCCGAGCTTCTTGACCTGCTGCATCTGGGCGAGGAAGTCCTCGAAGGTGAAGTCGGCCTTGCGGAGTTTCTCCGCCATCTGCTCGGCCTGCTTCTGGTCCATGACCTCCTGCGCCTTCTCGACGAGCGAAACGACATCGCCCATGCCGAGGATGCGCGAGGCCATGCGGTCGGGGTGGAAGGTCTCGAAGTCCTCGCTCTTCTCGCCGACGCCGACGAACTTGATCGGCACGCCGGTGATGCTCTTCATCGAGAGCGCGGCGCCGCCGCGGGCGTCGCCGTCGAGCTTGGTGAGCACGAGGCCGGTGAGCTGGAGCGCCTCGTGGAAGGTGCGGGCGACGTTGACGGCCTCCTGGCCGAGAGCGCCGTCGGCGACGAGCAGGACCTCGTCGGGTTGGATACGGGCGCGGAGCTGCTTGACCTCCTCGATCAGCTCGTGGTCGATCTGGAGGCGACCAGCGGTGTCGAAGATGATGGCGTCGTGGCCGGCGGCGGTGGCGGCGGCGAGGGCGGCGGCGCCGAGGGCGGGGACGTCCTTGGAGGCGCGGTCGCAGAAAAAGCCGAGCTCGTTGTTCTTCGCCAGCATCTCGAGCTGGTCGATGGCGGCCGGGCGGTAGACGTCGCAGGCGACGACGGCGGGGCGGTAGGCCTGTTTCTTGAGGAGGCGGCCGAGCTTGCCGCTGGTCGTGGTCTTGCCCGAGCCGTGGAGGCCGACCATCATGATCTTAAGCGGGCGCTGGCCGGAGAGCGCGGTCGAACCTTCGCCGAGGAGTGTCACCAATTCGTCGTGGATGATCTTCACGACCTGCTGGCCGGGGGTGACGCTCTTGAGCACCTCCTGCCCGACGCACTGGGTCTGGACGCGTTCGACGAACTCGCGGGCGACCTTGAAGTGCACGTCGGCGGAGAGCAGGGCGGTGCGCACTTCCTTGAGCGCCTCGGCCATGTTTTCCTCGGAGAGCTTGCCGACGCCGCGGAGGTTGCGCAGGGCGCTGCCCAGTTTTTCGGTGAGAGATTCGAACATTGCCCGGCGAGTGAAACGGCCGCGGGCCACGAATCAGCACAAAACTGCCGGGCGCGTGCGGAATGGGCCGCGCCGGTGTGGCGGCGGACCGTTCGTCGCCGTGCTGGGCCGTTGGCCGGAAAGCCGTTGCCCGGTGTAGCGGAGCTGTTGGGATGGCGACATGGAACTGGGTAATCTACGTCCGTACCGTCATTCGGGAAAATTCGGGATGCAGGCGCTGCTGGTGGTCCCGCTCGCCGCCGTGGCGCTGGGCTGGCCGCTGGGCTTCGCCTATGGGTACCTGATCAAGTGGATCCCTTTCGTGTACCTGAACCTCCTGATCACGGCCGGCTATGCGATCGGCCTGGGTTTGGCGGTCGGCTTCCTCCTCAAGAAATGCCGTGTCCGTAATCTTGTGGTCGCCGCCGGCCTCTCGGTGGTGACGGGCCTGCTCGCCAACTATTTCCAGTGGAACGGCCACGTGCACGCGCTCTTCGAGGAGGCGCCGCTGCTGTGCGGACCGCGCGGCTTGGAGAGCGCCATGCAGTTTCTCTACGAGCATGGCTCGTGGTCGATCGGGCGCCACAGCACGAGCAACGTGACCGGGCTGTTCCTGGCCGGCGTCTGGGGCGTGGAGGCGCTGGCGATCCTGGCGCTGGTGGTCGTGTTCGGCACCGATCCGGTGCGCAACCTCCCGTACTGTGAGAAAAGCGGCAGCTGGCTCGATGAGGAGACGAAGTACGACACGCTCGCGGCCTTCACGGACGCGCAACAGCTCGCGGCGTTGCGCCGTGGCGACATCGCGCCGGTGATCGAGGCCGGCCCACGGGAGGATGGCTCCACGACCTTCGCCCGGCTCACGCTCAAGCACTCCCCGAAGTGCGAGGAGTTTTTCACGCTCAAGGTCTCGAATGTGACCCTCACGACCGACAAGAAGGGCAACGTCGAGGAGAAGGAGAAAACGCTGACCGCGGACCTCGTTTTGCCGCGCGAGATGCGCGAACTGGTCGAACGTTTCGCCGAGGTCCAGCCGGCGCCCGGCGTGGCCCAGCCGTCCGCGGCGGAGCCGCCGGTGTCCTTGGCGTGAGTAACCGGTGCTGACGCCGCGCTTCAGGCCACCGGGCTGAGCCGGGCGCGGCCTACCTCCAGCTTCTCGCCCAGGAAGCGCGAGCTGGCGCCGGCGAACCAGGCGGGATCGTCGGTGGTGACGATCCGCCGGGCGCCGCCACGGGTGAGTCGGGCCTCGTGGTCCGGGTGGCGGGCGAGCCAGTCGGCCAGGCGTGTGGCGACGATCTCGCCCTGCGTGAGCACCTCGACGGCGGCTGGCACGATTCGTCGAATACCGGGCAACAGGAGCGGATAGTGGGTGCAGCCGAGCAGGAGGCGCCGGGGCGGGCGCGGCGCGGCGAGGAGCGGATCGAGGTAGCGGTGGAGGAACCAGTCGGCGCCGGGGCCTTCGGTTTCCCCGGCCTCGACGAGCGGCACCCAGAGCGGGCAGGCCTGCTGGAGCAGCTCGAGCCGCGGCGCGAGTTTGCGCAGTTCGATGCCGAAAGAATCCGAGGCGATTGTGCCCTCGGTGCCGACCACGGCGACGGTGCCCTCGGTGAGCGAGGGTTGCGTGACGCCGGGAATCGCGCCCGGCGGCAGGCCGGCGAGTGCCTCGACCGAGGGGCGGACGACGCCGAGCACGCGGCGATCGGGCCGCCGCGCCGGCAGGTGGCGTTGCTGGATGGTGCGCAGGGCGCGGGCGGAGGCGGTGTTGCAGGCGAGGACGACGAGGGTGCAGCCCTCGTTGAAGAGCCATTCGACCGCCTCGAGGGTGAACTCGTGGATGACGTCGAAACTGCGCGCGCCGTAGGGGGCGCGCGCGCTGTCGGCGAGGAAGAGGTAGTCGTACTGCGGCAGGTGGCGGCGCAGGGCCGCGAGCACGGTCAGACCGCCGAAGCCGGAATCGAAGACACCGATCATCGGTGGCGGAGCTTGGGGCCGCGGCCCGGGATGGGAAACCGAAAGTTCGCGGGCCGGGTGCGGCCCCGTTCGCCCTGGGGCGTTCGGTCTCGCCATGGTAGGGACGCCGCTCCGCCGGCGTCCGCGGACGGCGCGGAGCGCCATCCCTACCCGAAGGGAGGGGGAGACCAACGTTCGTGCCTATCACCCGGGCGGAGCGGCGCGGGCCGCGGGGGATGCCGCAGCGAGGGAGCGATGCACTTCGTGCGTGTTATTTGGACGTGGACCGTCCAAGGTGGGGGCCATGGATGCGATGTTCGGCGTGGCAAACCCCTCGTACACGATCGGCGCGGCGGTGCTCCTCGGCTGGGGCCTGCTCGATTGTTTCTTCGGCTACCGGGTCTTCCGCCTCGCGGTGGCCCTGCTCGGCGCGCTGGTGCTCGGGCTGTTGGCGACAAGCGCGGCGGGGCAGTGGCTCGGTGGCGGGGAGGTCGTTTCCTGGGTAGCGTTCGCGGTGGGCGCGGTGCTTGGGTTGGTGCTCTCGTTCGCGTTCTACCTCGTGGGAGTGTTCCTCGCCGGGTTCTCGTTTGGCTACTCCGTGACGCTCGCACTGGTGCCTTTCACCGGCTCGGCTGCGACGTTGCTGATCGGTGCGGTGGCCGGGACCGTGTGCGGTCTGCTCGCGCTGCTGATGCAGCGCCTGCTCATCTCGGCGGCCACGGCGTTTGGCGGCGCCTTCCGGGTGGCGTTGGCGGCGGCCTTCTTCTTCGACGGACTCGACTGGCAGTTCTACCTGCACAGCCCGGAGCAGATTCCAGCCCTGCTGGTCGGCCGGTGGTGGGTGACTGTGCTCACGCTCGGCCTCGGTCTCATCGGACTGGCGACACAGCTGCGCCGGCCCGCGGCGGGCGAGCCGAAGAAGAAATAGCAGGCCAACGCCGCGTTCGGAGCGGGTTTGCTTTTCCCTCGCCGTGGAACACATCCGGGGCGAACGGATCTGTTCGTCATCTCTCCCATGAAACGTCCTCTGTTGATTGTTGGCGGTTCACTCCTGGTGCTGGCTCTCGCGCTTGTCGTCGCGGTGCGTCTTCCCGCAGTCCAGCGGCTGCTCCTGTTGCGGGCCGTGGCCGAGGTGCCCGGGCTCACGCTCGACGTGGAGCGGGTCTCGGTCGGGCTCGGGGAAGCGGAAGTGCGCGGGGTGGTCGCCCGCTTCGGGGGCAACGTGTTCCGGCTGCCGCAACTGCGGACCCGTTACGAGGGATGGACCTTGCTGACGCGGCGTGCACTCGTTGTGCGCGAACTTGTGGCCACCGATCTGATGCTGGAGGTTGGGGACGGATCGGCGGTCGGCGCCAGCGAACCTACGACGACCGCGCAGGCCTTCGGCGGGTTTCTTGCGCCGTTGCGGCTCCCGCTCCCGGTCACGATCGAGTCGGTGCAGGTCGGGGGCCGGGTGCGCGTGTCCGAGCAACGCGCCGGCGCATTTTCCGCGCAGGGCCGCCTGGTGGTTCCCGGGCAGAAGGTGGTGACGAACCTGAAGTTTGCCTGGACGGACGTGAGCGCGGGCGCGGTCGTCAGCGCGCTCGACTGGACGGGCCAGTTGGCGATTACCGCGGCGGCCGATGGCGCGGTCGATCGGCTCGAAGTCGACGGCACGCTCGCCGCTTCGGCGGGCGGCACGAACGGCTTGGCGCAAGGGTTGGTGACGCACCTCAAGATCGCGAATACGGCCACGACCGACACGGAGACGGCGGAGGTGTCGGTGCGACGCGCCGGTGCGGCACCGACGGACGCCCCGTTGGTGCGGGCGACGATGGACCATCGCGCGCAGTCCGGCCAGGTGTCGGGAACCTGGGAGGTGCGCCTGCGCCGTGAGCAGTTGGACGGAGTTTGCGACCTCGCGCGCGTGCCGGAATTCTCGGTCGCGGCGCAAGGCGCGTTTGGGATGGTGGTCGCATCGGGCGAGTATTCCGCCACCGGTCGTGCATCGGTCTCCGTGGCGGAGCTCCAGCGGCTTCGGCGCGAGTTCGCGGGACTCGGGGCGTTCACGGGAAACCTGGATTTCGCGCTCGAGCGACAAGGCGAGCAGCTACGGCTGACGAAGCTTGCGGCCTCCGTGAGCGATGCGCACGGGCCGGTGCTCGCACTGGAGACGCTGCAGCCGGTCGGTTATCGGCTCGATACGCAGACGGCCGACTTTGCGCAGGCGGACAAGGATCTGATGCGTCTCGAGATCTCGAATCTACCGCTGGTGTGGGCTCAGCCCTGGCTGGCCGATGCCACGCTTGGCGGGACACTGACATCCGGCGAGGTGCGGCTTAAGGGGGCCGGCGGCAACTGGGCGGTCGCCACCCTGCGTCCGTTTGTCTTCAGTGGGATGTGTTTTGCGAGAGGGCAGGAGGTGCTCGCGGACCGGCTCGGCGGAGAACTGGCCCTGCGCGGCACGCTGGCTGGCGGAGCATGGTCGGTCGATGCGCTCGACTTGAGCCTGCGTTCGGATGCTCCCGCCTCTCCGTTCGGAGCGATCAAGGCCAAACTCGAGGCGCGGCAGGATGCCGCTGGCCGCGGTCGCTTGGCGCTGCCAGTCACGCTCGACAACGGAGGCCGGCGGTCGCAACTGCGGTTCGAGGGCGTGTGGACGTTGGCCGCGGGCAAATTGGCGGCGGCGACGGCGAAGATTGGCGGCGAGACGGTCTTTCTGCGGGATCTGCTCGGGCTTGCGGCGCTCGCACCGAGCAACTCCGGCTCAACGGCGCCGGTCGCCACCACCGGAGTCAAGAAGACGACCGCTGAGCCCGGTTCGGGACCGAAGGATACGCAGGCGTTCTGGGCCGGACTGGACGGGCGGGTCGAACTCGACCTGAAGCGGCTCGTGCTCGAGACCGAGGAACTCACCGGAGTGCAGGCAACCTTCGTCTGCGATGCGCAGCGGCTCTCGCTCGAGAAGTTCGCGGCGAGGTCGAAGCGCACGCCGCTCGAGGCCGCGTTCGGCGTGACGTTCGATGCGGCGAAGTCGCTGCCGTATACGCTATCTGGAAACGGCAAGGTGCCGGGGTTCGATCTCGGCGCCTGGTTGCGCGCGGCGAATCCCGCTGAGGAGCCGGCGATCGAGACGGTGCTCGAGGTGACGGCGAAGCTGGAGGGCGCGGGCGCGAATCTCGACGACCTGCTCGCCGGCGTGCGCGGCGAGTTCGTGCTGCAGGGCGGACCCGGTGTCCTGCGGATCAAGGACAAGCGGGTGGAGGCGGCGAGCGCGCTCGGCGGCCTCGTCCTCGGGTTGCTCTCGAAGGACAAACAGCAGAAGCCGGCGGTCGCGGCGGGCTCGCAACTGCTGGAGGAGATGCGCGAGTTCCGGTTCGAGCGGATCGACGCGTCGCTGCTGCGGGCCGCGGACCTGAACCTGCAGTTTCGGACCATCGACGTGCGCTCGGCCGAGAAGCGGCTCAGCGGCGCGGGCGTGGCGCGGCACGTGGCCGGCAAGACGCTCGACGAGTATCCGCTCGCGCTGGAGATGCGGCTGGCGGGGAAGGGCAACTTCGGGGTGCTGCTCGACCGGGCGAACCTGCTCGACGGCAGCAAGGACGATCTTGGATACCTGCGCCTGCGCGAGCCGTTCAGCGTGGGCGGCACCCTGGGGCGGCCGGACTGGAAGCGGATGCTGGTGGCGCTCGGCGCGGGCCTGGTCGGCGGGAACTAGCGCGGGCGGCGCCGCCGCTCGGGGGTTGCACGCGCCGCGGGCGCGCGCCAAGTTCGGCGCCGCCATGTCGCACGCCAAACCGACCGCTCTCCTGCAACACCGACTCGGCGCCCGGGTCGTCCGCACCGACGAGGCCGCGCGCTTCGCCGGCTCGTTCGACGGCAGCAAGATCGCCTTCGACTGCGACGCCGTCATCCGCGTGCGCAAGGATGCCGACGTGGGCGTGGTGCTGGCGCTGGCCAACGAGCATTGCGTGCCGGTGACGGTGCGCGGCGGCGGCACGTCGCTGACCGGTTCGGCGTCGCCGCGGTTTGGTGGCTGGGTCCTCGATCTCTCGCGGCTCGCGAAGATCCGCATCGACGCCGAGGCCGGGCTGGCGGTTGTGCAGGCCGGCGCGAAGGTCGGCGACGTGCAGCGCGCGGCGGCGGCGGCCGGCTGGTTCTATCCGCCGGACCCGTCGTCGAAGGAGTACAGCACGATCGGCGGCAACATCGCCTGCAACGCCGGCGGCATGCACGGCGGCAAGTATGGCGTGACGCGCGACTATGTGCTCAGCCTCTCCGGCTATCTGCCCGAGGGCGATCGCGTGCAATGGGCCGGCGAATTCAAGAAGTGGTCGGCCGGTTTCAATCTGCGCGACCTGTGGATCGGCAGCGAGGGCTGCCTGGGCATCGTGACCGAAGCGGTGCTGAAGCTGATCCCGGCGCCCGCGGAACGGTGGACGCTGTTGGCGGCCTTCAAGGACGAGGCGGCGGCGTTCGCGGCGGCGCAGGCGCTGATCGCGGCGCGCGTGCAGCCGGCGATCCTGGAGTTTCTCGACCGGGCGTCGGTTGGCTGCGCGGAGCGCGCCACCGGCAAGCCGGTGTTTGCGGAGGCGCCCAAGAAGCCGGTGCTGTTGCTCGAGCTCGCCGGCACGGCGGCCGAGGTGGCGGAGCAGAAGAAGACCGTGCTCCAGTGGGCCGAGGCGCACGCGGGCGCCTCGCGCGCGGCGCGCAACCGCGACGAGGCGGAGGAGCTGTGGGCGGTGCGCCGCAAGTGCTCGCCGGCGATGTTTGCGCTGGGCGACAGCAAGCTCAACGAGGACATCGTACTGCCGCTGAAGAGCTATGCGGCGTTCGGCGAACTGCTCGAGAAACTCAAGGCGCGCCATGGACTGGCGATGCCGACCTTCGGACACCTCGGCGACGGCAACCTGCACGTGAACATCATGTACCACCGCGCCGACAAGAAGGAGTGCCGCGCGGCGGTGCGCGCGGTCGAGCAGCTCATGCGCGGGGTGAAACGGCTCGGCGGTGCGATCTCCGGCGAACACGGTATCGGACTGGCGAAGACCCCGTTCCTCGCGCTCGAGCACACCAAGCCTGCGATCCGGGCGATGATCGCCGTAAAGCAGGCGCTCGACCCGAACGCGATCATGAACCCCGGCAAGATCTTCACCCGCTACGAGGTGTGGAAGCACAAGCGCCT
>JAGVUB010000151.1 GCA_019136515.1 Verrucomicrobiota bacterium | reverse complement strand
CCCGCGCTCCGCCGCCAAACACTTTTCTCGCGCGCGCCCAGGCTCCCGACCAAGGTTGTGTCCCGGCCCCAACCGCCCACCCGATGACATTCCTCCGTCTTCTCCCGGCCCTCCTGCTCGGCGTCGCCGGCCTCGCCGCCGAACCCGTCCGCTACGTCATCCACGTCAGCGTCGACGGCCTCCGCACCGCCGCCGTCACCGCGCTGTCGGCCACCTCGCTACCCAACTTCACCCGGCTGCGCCTCCAGGGCGCCGGCACCGACAACGCCCGCTGCGACTTCGACTTTTCCATCACCCTGCCCAACCACACCACCCAGCTCACCGGCCGCGGCATCGCCGGCCCTGCCGGCCACAACTGGTCCAACAACACCGACCCCGCGCCGGGGCAGACGCTCGCCACCAACAAGGGCGCCTACATCGCCGGCGTGTTCGACGTCGCCCACGACCACGGCCTGCGCACCGCCGCTTACGTGAGCAAGAGCAAGTTCGCCCTCTTCGCCGCCAGCTGGGACGCCGCCAACGGCGCGCCCGACACGACCGGCCCCGACCACGGCCGCAACAAGATCGACCTCTATCGCCACGACGGGAACACCGCCGCGCTCGTCGCCCAGCTCGCCGCCGACCAGCGCGCCCAGCCGGCCCGCTACGCCTTTCTCCACCTCACCGACCTCGACTCCGTCGGCCACGCGCTCGGCTGGGATCCGACTCCGGGCAGTCCCTACAGCAACGCCCTCCTCCGCATCGACAACGAGCTCGGCGTGCTCTTCCGCCTCGTCGACGAGTCCCCCGCCCTCGCCGGCCGCACTGCAATCGTGTTCACGGCCGACCACGGCGGCTTCGAGAAAAACCACGGCGACCCCACGCTGGCCGTCGACTACACGATCCCGTTCTACGTCTGGGGCCCGGGCGTGACCGGCGGTGCCGATCTCTACGCGCTCAATCCCGCCACCCGCGCCAACCCCGGCTCCGGCCGTCCCGGCTACGACGCCGGCCCGCAGCCGATCCGCAACGGCGAGGCCGGCAACGTGTGCCTCCAGCTTCTCGGCCTCGGCCCGATCCCCGGCTCCACCATCGGCGCTGCGCAAGACCTCGCCGTCGGCCGCTGAGCGCGTCTCAGCCCAGCTTCGCCTCGCGCTCCGTGAGCGGGCGCACGCACAACGCCCCGAGCGCGCCGCAGGTGAACCCGCCGATGTGCGCCCACCACGCGACCCCGCCGAGGTGGACCGACTGGCCGAGCGTCGCCGCCGCAGCCAGCCACTGCGTGGCGATCCAGAACAACAGGTAGGCCACCGCCGGCACCTTGATCGGCAGCGGTATGATCACGATGGGCACCAGCAACGTCACCCGCGACCGCCAGCACCAGACGAGGTAGGCGCCCATCACGCCGCTGATCGCCCCGGATGCGCCGATCGCCGGCAACGGGCTCGTGCTCGCCATCAACCCGTGCGCCACCGCCGCCGCCACCCCGCACGCGAGGTAGAACCCGAGGTACAGCCGGCGCCCGAAGCGGTCCTCCACGTTGTCGCCGAAGATCCACAACGCCCATAGGTTTCCGATCACATGCAACCAGCCACCGTGCAGGAACTGGCTGGTGAAGAGCGTCACCACCGCGTCGCGGATCCCGAGCTTGTCGCCGTGCTGGAGCGCCGCGTGCGCCTTGGCCGGCACAAAGCCCCAGCGCAAGAACGCCTGCCGCAGCCCGGCCTCGCCCAGCCGCTGTTCCCACCAGAACACCAGCCCGCAGGCGACGATGATCAGCACCGTCACCAGCGGAAAACGCCACCGCTCCTCCGAGTCCTTCAGCAGCAACATGCCCGCGACCACAGCGCCCCGCGCCGCACCTGTCGAGCGCGCGCCGACTCCAATTGGCTCCATCTTTTCCAGACGCAGCAGCACCGACCGGCCCGCCCGCATCGTCCGTGCTGCACCCCCTCGTCCCGGCCGCCTCCGTCCTCTGCCCACCCGCCGGTCCCGCCCCCACCGCCGCACCGTCACGCTTGCCACTCCGCGCGGACTGCGGCCTCATGGCCGCGATGCCCGCCGAGGACCAGTCCGACCTGTTCGCCGCCGCCGACTCCGCCGCAGCGGCGCCGCGCGGCGCCGAGTGGCCGGCCTCGCCGCGCAAACAGCCCCTCGCCGCCCGCATGCGCCCGCGTTCGCTCGCCGAGATCGCCGGCCAACGCCACATCCTCGAACCCGACTCGCTCCTCCCGCGGCTGGTGAAGAGCAACCAGTTCGGCTCGCTCATCTTCTACGGCCCGCCCGGCTGCGGCAAAACCAGCCTCGC
Organism: Verrucomicrobiota bacterium; assembly: GCA_019136515.1. Taxonomy (GTDB): domain Bacteria; phylum Verrucomicrobiota; class Verrucomicrobiia; order Opitutales; family Opitutaceae; genus CAJCBL01. The sequence goes on along the minus strand of JAGVUB010000151.1, from coordinate 36,055 downwards.
CGAGGCCATCGCCCGCGAGACCGGCAGCCGCTTCGTCCGCATCAACGCCGTCATGTCCAACGTGGCCGAGCTGCGCGAGGTCCTCGCCATCGCGCGTCACCGTCCGGAGGTGACGATCCTCTTCATCGACGAGCTCCACCGCTTCAACAAGTCCCAGCAGGACCTCCTCCTGCCCGACGTCGAACAGGGCAACATCCGCCTCATCGGCGCCACCACCCACAACCCGGGGTTCTACGTCAACCCGCCGCTGCTCAGCCGCAGCCACCTCTTCCGCCTCGACCCCGTCTCCATCGACGACACCACCGCCGTCCTGCGCCGCGCCCTCGACGACCCCGAGCGCGGCCTCGGCCAGACCGGCTGCACCACCTCCGACTCCGTCCTGCACGACCTCGCCGCCCTCTGCGACGGCGACCTGCGCCGCGCCCTCAACGCGTTGGAGACCCTCATCCTCGGCCTCCCGCTCAAGGGCGAACTCACCTCCGCCCAGCTCGAGGTCTTCGCCAAGGAACGCCGCATCCGCTACGACGCCGACGAGGACGAGCACTACGACACCATCTCCGCCTTCATCAAAAGCATCCGCGGCTCCGATCCCGACGCCGCCCTCTACTGGCTCGCCAAGATGCTCGCCGGCGGCGAGGACCCGCGCTTCATCGCCCGCCGCCTCGTGATCTCCGCCTCCGAGGACATCGGCCTTGCCGATCCGCTCGGCCTTCCGCTGGCCGTCGCCGCGCACCAGGCCTGCGAGTTCGTCGGGTTGCCGGAGGCCGAATACGCGCTCGCCCACGCCACCGTCCACCTCGCCAGCGCGCCGAAGAGCAACTCCGTCACCCTCGCCCTCCACGCCGCGAAGGCCGCCGTCGCCCAGGCGCCCGTGCAGCAGGTGCCGATGCCGATGCGAGACAAGGGCGGCCAGGCATCCAAGCGCATGGGCCATGGCGAAGGCTACCTCTACAGTCACGACTTCCCCGAGAACATCAGCGGCCAGGACTACCTCGAGAAACCGCAGCATTTCTACGAACCGAAGCCCGTCGGCTTCGAGGCCAAGACCGCCGAGCGCATCGCTCATTGGCGCGAGCTCAAGCGCCGGCTCCAGGCCAAGGCCGCCAAGCGGTCGCCCGCGCCGTAGCGCCCCGCCACCGTGGTTTCCCGCCGTAGCGAAGCTCGTGAGAACTTCGATCCGTGCCGGCCGACCACCGGTGAAACCCGCGTAAACGCCGCCGCCCACCCGCACCGGACTTGCCACGACGGTGCCCCGCCGACAGTCTCTCGGCCCGATGAAGAAGCTTTCCGCCCTGTTGTCCCTCGCACTCGGTCTCAGCCTCATCCCGGCGCCCTTCGCCGCCGACACGAAGTCCGCTCCCGCGGCCAAACCCGCCACCGAGCAGAAGAAAGACGAGCCCCTCGTCGGCATCCTCGTCGAGCGCGCCACCGGCGGCTTCTTCAACCTCAAGATCGAGAGCGGTAATTTCGTCATGGTCTTCCTCGACGCCGAGAAGAAGGAGGTCGAGCCCGACGTCCGCAGCGCCACGGTCCGCTACCGCAAGAACAAGTCCGACCACCGTTTCCTCCTCACCCGCGCCGAGGGCAGCAAGACCCTGCGCTGCAACCTCCCCGTCGACCGTCCGTACATCTTCAAGACCCTCCGCATCGCGCTCATCGACGAAAGCGAGGAGACCGCCGCCGAGACCTACGTGAAGAACTTCAAGCAGCTCGCCGCCGGCGAACCCGAATCGATCCCAGTCGACGAGATGACCCCCGAGCAGCTCCAGAAGATCGCCAAGTAGACGCCCCACTCGTTCCCCGGGCCTTCGACACAGGAACCAAAGCCTACCCGACCGTCACGATCATCACGCGTCGCCGCAGCTCGTAGTCTCGCCGCCTTCCTCCTCTTCCTGGCCGCCGCAGCCCCGCTGTCGGCGGCTTTTTGTTCGTGTCACCGACCGGCAGCGACAAAGCCGCCGGCACCGGCGTCTTCGCCGTCCACGCCTCCATCGCCGACAATGCCTGTCCGCAATCCCCGCCGGCCGCATCCGGGTTTGCCGCGCGCAGCCACCTGCCTTTGCATCGGCCGCGATGTCGTCCGCTCCACCCCCGCTCGTCAGCCTCCGCGCGCTCACCAAGCGCTACGGGGCCACGCTGGCCGTGGACGGCGCGAGCCTCGCCGTCGCTCCGGGCGAGATCGTCGGCCTGCTCGGCCAGAACGGCGCCGGCAAGACCACGCTCCTCGAATGCCTGCTCGGCCTGCGCGCCGCCGACTCGGGCGAGATCACGCTCGCCGGTCTCGACCTCCGTTCGCAACCGCGTGAGGCGCTCCGTGTCGTGGGCGCGCAACTCCAGCCCTCGGCGCTGCAGGACAAGATCACGCCGCGCGAGGCGCTCCGTTTCCACGCCGCGCTCTACGGCGTCGCGGCCGACGTCGCCGCGCTCCTCGCCCGCTTCGGTCTCGTCGAGAAGGCCGACGCCCGCTTCGACACGCTCTCCACCGGCCAACGCCAGCGCCTCGCGCTCGCGCTGGCGCTCGTCCACCGGCCAACGCTGCTCGTGCTCGACGAGCCGACCACCGGGCTCGACCCGCAGACGCGCCGCGCGCTGCATCAGATCCTCCGCGACCACCGCACCGCCGGCGGCGGCGTGCTCCTGAGCACGCACGACCTCGACGAGGCGGAACGGCTCTGCGACCGCGTCGCCATCCTCCACCGCGGCCGGATCGTCGCCGACGCCGCGCCCGCCGCGCTCCTCATCCGCGCCAGCGCGGGCACGCGCCTGCGTTGCCGCACCGCGCAACCGCAGTCGTTTCCCGACTTCCAGTCCTCGGCCGACGGATTGGCGCATGCCGCCGTCGCCCAGGAAGCCGCCCGCGCCATCGCCGCGCTCACCCGTGCCGTGCAGGAGGCCGGCAACACGCTCGTCGAGCTCCAGCTCTCGCCACCCACGCTCGAAGACGCCTTCGTCGCGCTCACCGGCGACGCATGGGACGACAAACCGGAGGCCGCGCCATGAGTGCGTCCGCCCGATTCGGCGACGCGCTCCTGCGCCAAGCGTGGCTCTCGCTCCGGCTGAACTTCCGCGCGCCGATGCCCGTCGTCTACGGCTATCTGCTGCCGGTCGTGTTCCTCTTCGGCTTCGGCGGCATTTTCCGCGCCGGAAACCCACCGCTGCTCGCCGAGATGGGCCAACTGCTCACGATCACGATCCTCGGCAGCGCCGCGCTCGGCCTGCCCACGGCGCTCGTGGCCGAACGCGAGCGCGGCGTGTGGCGCCGCTACCGGCTGCTGCCGGTCGCACCCGCGGCGCTCGTCGGCGGAGTGGTGCTCGCGCGCTTCGCCATCGTGGCCGGCGCGGTCGCGCTCCAGCTCGTGTTGGCGCACCTGGTCTTCGGCACGCCGTGGCCGTCGCAGCCGCTCGTCTTCCTCGTCGCCGCACTCGCGGCCACCTTCGCTTTCCTCGGACTCGGGCTCGTCATCGCCGCACTGGCCGACGGCGTGCCGGTCGTGCAGGCGCTCGGCCAATGCCTCTTCCTGCCGATGATCCTGCTCGGCGGCGTGGGCGTGCCGCTCGCCGTATTGCCAATCTGGGCCCAACGCCTCGCCGGTTTCATGCCCGGCCGCTACGCCGTGGCCGCGCTGCAAAGCGGGTTCACCGAAATGCGCGATCCGGTCGGCCTCGGCTACGCGTTCGCGGCGCTGCTCGTCGTCGGTGCGGCGGCGGCCGCCATCGGCCTGTTGCTTTTCCGTTGGGACAGCGCGTTCCGCGCCGGCCCGCGCCAACGGCTCGGTGCGCTCCTGGCGCTCGCGGCGTGGGTCGCGGTCGGCCTCGGCGCCGCGGGCACCGGCCGCCTGCGTCCGCTCCTGCCCCCGGGTTATGCGTGGCAGGAAATCACCGACGCGCAGATCGCCACGATCACCTACGAAAACCTCCCCGGTGACAACGAGCTCGTCACCCGCCTGGCTCCGCCGCTGGTCCAGCCGTTCGCCTCCACGCGGCTCGAGTCGGTCGCCGCGCGGTTGGCCGTCTGGGCTCCGGCGCAGACCGAGAACTCCGGCGAGAATATCCGCCATCTGGTCGCCCTCGCCGCGCTGGCCGACCTCGCGCAGGACCCGCAGGAGGGCGAGATCGCCCGCCTGGTTTACGACCGGCTCCGCGCCGTCCATCCGGCCGACGAGCTCCGCCGCGGTCTCGCGTGGATCATCCTCTGCCCCGACGACGGCACAGTCGTCACCTCCGCCTCCGCCTTCGGGCTGCGCCGCGAGATCGACGAGAACGCGGTCCGCAACCGCGCCCCGCTCTACGCCCAGAAGTTTCTCGCCCGCGAGCTCGGCCGGATCCGCGAGCCATGACCGGCGCAGAGCGTTGCCGTACGGCGCCCCCGTCCCCTTTCTCACCACAGGCATCTCGCTCCGCCATCCTCCCTTCCTTCATGCTCTTCGCCCGCGTACGCGTCGTCTCCGTCCGCTCCCAAGCAACATGAACATGAAACCACGGATTCCACGGATGAACACGGATCATCCAACGGCCATCCGTGCCCATCCGTGTGATCCGTGGTCATCCTCCGCTCCACCGACTCGGCCGTGTTACATCCCCGCAAGGCCGTGCCCCGACGCGCATCTACGCTGAGGTCTCACCACATATCCAATGCTCCGCCTCGTGTCGCTCGTCCTCGCCAGCCTGCTCGCCGCCCCGCTCACTGCCGCTCCCGCGACCGAACCCGCCTTGTCTCTCATCGTCCTCAAGGCCGAGCGCCGCCTCGAAGTCCGCCATGGCGAGCAGACGGTGAAGACCTACCGCATCGGGCTCGGCAACACCCCGACCGGCACCAAGCAGCGGCAGGGCGACGGCCGCACGCCCGAGGGCACGTTCTACGTCTGCGTGACGAACCCCAAGAGCCGCTTCCACCTCTCGCTCGGCCTCAGCTACCCCACGCCCGCCGACGCCGCCCGCGGTCTGCGCGAAGGGCTCATCACCCAAGCCGAGCACGACGCCGTCCTCGCCGCGCACCGAAACCACACTACGCCGCCCTGGAACACGGCGCTGGGCGGCGAGATCTTCATCCACGGCAGCGGCTCCGGCTCCGATTGGACCCTCGGCTGCGTCGCCCTCGACGACGCCGACATGACCGAGCTATACGCCCTTGTCGGGAAGGGCACGCCCGTCGAGATCCGCCCCTGAGTCCCGGGGCCGGCGTCACCAGCACCCCAGGCCAGACCGCCGTGGCACGCGCCACCGCTCAGCGTTGGGGCATCCGGCGCACCGTCGCCCCGTCGACCCAGCTCGCCCCCACGAGCGTGGCGCGGGGATAGTCCGGCACGCCGAGCTCTTGGCTGTGCAGCAGCGAGACCACCATGTCCACCGCCGCCTCGCCGGTGCGGTCGTTGTGCTGGTCCATGCCGGCCCAGTCGCGCGGATCGCTCCGGCGCTCCAGCTGGACCAGTCCGAGATCGCGCGGCACGCGCAGCCCGCGCGCCTCCACCCAGCGCCGCACCACATTGTAGAGAGTGAAGACCACATCCGGCTTCTCGCGGTCCAGCCAAGTGTAGAACAACTCCACGTCCTCCCGCGCCGCCTCCACGTCGAGGAAGGGCGCCACGCGCTGGGCCTCCGGCAACGCCTGCTGCCCCACCCACATGCCCGAGCTGAAGCGGCCCTCCACCAACCGGTCGATCCGCCCGTCGATGACCAGCCCCGGCCGCCGGTAGCCCAGGGCCAGCACCCGCTCCACCGCCTGCAGGACCAGCGCATGGTGGTCGACGCAGCAGAACGAGAGCGTGGGCTCGTGCGTCCGCAGTCCGGTGACAACGCAGGCGTGGTTGCGCCACGTCGCCGCGAAGCGCTCGGGCAGGCGGTTCTCGTCCATCATCCCCACCACGACCACGCCGCGGATGCCGCGCGCGCGCAGGATGCGGTTGAGGCGGGCGCCATCCAGCTCCGGGTCGTGCAACCAGAAGGTGTCGACACCGTAGCCCTGCTGGGCCGCGCGGCGCTTCACGCCCTCGACGTAGGCCGGCACGGTCGGATGCGTGCGGAAGGCGGCGCGGTCGCGGTTGGCGTTGAGCAGCGCGAGCGTGTGGTGCGGCGCATCCGCATGGCTCTGCCGCAGCTGCGCCATCAGGTGCGAGACGACCGGGTGCAGGGCGTAGCCGAGCCGCTTGGCGGCCGCCTGCACGCGTTCGCGCGTCGCAGCGGAGATCTGCGGGTCGTGGCGCAGCGCGAGCGAGACGGTGTTCTTGGAAACCCCCAGCTCGCGCGCCAAATCGGACATCGTGACGCGAGGCACGGTTCTTGACTGTCAAGGGGCCGGGCTGTTTACCAGCATGAATCCGGCGCTCGAAACTTCCCCCTCGTTTCGATTCCGGAGCAATCCCGCCCCGCCCCGCAAAACCGTTCCCCTCCCCTCATGCAACCATTCGACTGGATCGTCATCGGACTCTACTTCGTGCTGCTTGTCGGCATCGTTTGGTGGTCGTCCAAGTTCCAAAAGACCACGGAAGACTACTTCCTCGCCGGCCGCCACGTGAGCTGGTTCGTGGTCGGCTGTTCGCTGTTCGCCTCGAACATCGGCTCCGAGCACATCGTCGGCCTCGCCGGTTCCGGCGCCAACAACGGCATGGCCCAGGCCCACTGGGAATTCCACGCCTGGCTGATGATCGTGTTGGCCTGGGTGTTCGTGCCCTTCTACTACCGCTCGGGCGTCTACACGATGCCGGAGTTTCTCGAGAAGCGCTTCAACGCCAAGACCCGCTGGGTCCTCTCCATCGTCTCGCTCATCGCCTACGTCTTCACGAAGGTCGCCGTCACCGTCTACGCCGGCGCCATCGTCTTCCAGACGCTCCTGCCCGACACCTTCGGTTCGCCCGACAACGCGTTCTGGGTCGGCGCCATCGTCACGGTCATCCTCACCGGTATCTACACCATCTTCGGCGGCCTGCGCGCCGTCGTGTACACCGAGGTGGCGCAGACGTTCGTCCTCCTGCTCGGTTCCGGCCTCATCACCTACTTCGGACTCAAGGGCCTCGGCGGCTGGGACCAGCTCGTTGAGAGCTGCAAACCCCACGCCGAGAAGTTCGCCCTCTGGCGCCCGAACACCGATATCAACTTCCCCTGGCTGGGCGTCATGATCGCCTCGCCCGTCATCGGCATCTGGTACTGGTGCACCGACCAGTACATCGTGCAGCGCACCCTCGCCGCCAAGAACATCCAGCACGCCCGCCGCGGCGCCATCTGGGGCGGCTTCCTGAAGGTCTGGCCCGTGATGATCTTCCTCATCCCCGGCATGATCGGCTACGCCCTCAACGCCAAGGGCCTCATCCAGATCCCGCTCAAGACCGACGGTTCCGGCGAGATCCTCGGTGACGCCGTCTTCGCCACCATGGTGCAGTCGCTCCTCCCGGTCGGCCTGCGCGGCCTGGTCGTCGCCGGCCTGCTCTCCGCCCTCATGTCGTCGCTGGCCTCGCTGTTCAACTCCTGCGCCACCCTCTTCACTGTCGACATCTACCAGAAGCTCCGCCCGGGCAAGAGCCAGACGCACTTGGTCACCGTCGGCCGCATCGCGACCGGCGTCGTCGTCTTCGCCGGCTTGGTCTGGATTCCGATCATGAAGAAGGTCTCCGAGAGCAACACCGGCCTCTACGACTACCTGCAGAACGTGCAGGGCTTCCTCGCCCCGCCGATCACCGCCGTCTTCCTGCTCGGTCTGTTCTGGAAGCGCATCAACGCCCAGGGCGCGCTCACCGGCCTGTGCGTCGGCTTCGTCGCCGGCATGGTCAAGCTCACCATCCAGACCCTCACCAAGAGCGGCGCCATCGCCAAGACCGGTCTGCTCGGCGACATCGGAGAGTTCAACGGTTACTACTTCTCCGGCGTGCTCACCGTCTCGATCGCGATCCTCGTAATCATCGTCTCGCTGCTCACCCCGGCTCCGTCCGAGGCGCAGGTCGCCGGCCTCACCTACGGATCCCGCACCCCCGAGCAACTCGCCGAGAACCGCGCGAGCTGGGACTGGCGCGACATCGTCGGCTCGATCGTCGTGCTCGGCATGGTCGTCGGCGGTTACCTCTACTTCACCTGGTGGCTGGGCTGAGCCACACGCTCCCGCCACCAGTCGGACTCACAGCCCGCGCCCTCGTCGGCGCGGGCTTTTTCGTGCCCGGAAGGAGCTCTTGACTGTCAAGCCGGCGGGGCGTTTACCGGCCTTCCCCCCGGGCCGACAGTGCCGGCCTCCCCACTGGCACGTTCACGTTTTCCGCGTAACCTCCCGTCCCTTACCCGTCCCCGCCTCCCATGTTCACCATCGGCATCGACTACGGCACCAATTCCGTCCGTGCGCTCATCGTGCGCTGCGCCGACGGCAAGGAGTTCGGCTCCTGCGTGTTCAACTACCCGAGCGGCCACCAAGGCGTGATGCTCGACCCGCGCGACCACAACGTCGCCCGCCAGCACCCGGGCGACTACCTCCTCGGCCTCGAGAAGACCGTGAAGGGTGCCCTCGCCCAAGCGAAGAAGGTCAAGGGCTTCGACGCCGCCAAGGTCGTCGGCCTCGGCGTCGACACCACCGGGTCCAGCCCGATCCCGGTCGACCAGAACAACGTCCCGCTCGCCCTCGACAAGAAGTGGGCCAAGAGCCTCGACGCCCAATGCTGGCTCTGGAAAGACCACACCGGCTGGCGCGAGGCCGCGCAGATCACCGAAATCGCCGCCAAGCATCGCCCGCAGTACCTCGCCAAGTGCGGCAACACCTACTCCTCCGAGTGGTGGTGGTCGAAGCTCTGGCACTGCCGCAACGTCGCCCCGAAGGTCTTCGCCGCCGCGTATTCGTGGGTTGAACTCTGCGACTGGGTCCCGGCCGTGCTCGCCGGCGTGACCGATCCGCTCCAGGTCAAACGCGGCGTCTGCGCCGCCGGCCACAAGGCCATGTACTGCGCCGAATGGGGTGGCCTGCCCGACAAGGAGTTTCTCTCCCTCCTCCACCCCGACCTCGCCGCACTCCGCGATCGCCTCTACACCGAGGCGCACGATGCCCGCACCGCCGCCGGCGCGCTCTGCCCGGCGTGGGCCAAGAAGCTCGGCCTGCCCGCCGGCATCCCGATCGCCATCGGCGAGTTCGACGTCCATTACGGCGCCATCGGCTGCGGCGTCTCCGAAGGCACGCTGGTGAAGGTCATCGGTACCTCGACCTGCGACTGCGGTGTCGTTTCCGCCGCCAAGACCGTGCCCGACATCCCCGGCATCTGCGGCATCGTCAAGGGCGCAATCCTCCCCGAGTTCTACGGCATCGAGGCCGGTCAGTCCGCCGTGGGCGACATCTTCAAGTGGTGGGTCGAGGTCGTCTGCCAGGGCGACGACGCCACGCACCGGAAGTTCGGCGCCGCCGTCGCCGCGCAGAAGCCCGGCCAGGCCGGCCTGCTCGCGCTCGACTGGAACAACGGCAACCGCACCATCCTCGTCGACCAACGTCTCTCCGGCCTGCTCCTCGGCCAGACGCTCCACACCTCCGCCGCCGAGATCTACCGCGCGCTCATCGAGGGCACCGCCTTCGGCGCCCGCGCCATCATCGAGCGGATCCGTGAATACGGCGTGCCGCTCGACCGCATCGTCTGCGCCGGCGGCATCGCCCGGAAGGACCCGATGCTCATGCAGATCTACGCCGACGTCACCGGCTGCACGATGCTCGTCGCCGGCTCCTCGCAGGCCTGCGCGCTCGGCTCCGCCGTCTCGGCCGCCGTGCTCGCCGGTGCGCACAAGGACTTCCCGACCGCGCAGAAGAAGATGACGCGCCTCGAGAAGAAGCAGTACCGCCCGATCGCGAAGAACCAGAAGGTCTACAACGAGCTCTACGCGCTCTACCGCCAGCTCCACGACTCCTTCGGCGGGCGCAATCCCAGCGCCGACCTCGGCCAGGTCATGAAGCAGCTCCTCGCGATCAAGGAGGCGGCCAACTGAGCCGCCCCAGCACCTCTCGCCTCCACCCTCTCACCTTTCAGCTCACCTTCCATGAAACTCCTCGCCACTCCTGAAATCTGGTTCGTCTGCGGTTCGCAGCACCTCTACGGCCCCGGCCCGCTCCAGCAGGTCGCCGCCAACGCCCGGCAGGTCGCCGAGGCCCTCGCCGCCGCCAAGAAGCTCCCGCTCGACGTCGTCTTCAAGGCGCTCGTCACCACGCCGGACGAGATCACCAAGCTCTGCCGCGCCGCCAACGAGGACAGCAACTGCGCCGGCCTCATTCTCTGGATGCACACCTTCTCGCCCTCGAAGATGTGGATCCGCGGCCTCGCCTCGCTCCAGAAGCCCTTCGTCCACCTCCACACGCAGTTCAACCGCGATCTGCCCTGGGGCACGATCGACATGGACTTCATGAACCTCAACCAGGCCGCCCACGGCGACCGCGAGGCGGGGTTCATCCATACGCGCATGCGCCTCGGCCGCAAGGTCGTCGTCGGCCACTGGTCGGATCCGGAAGTTCAGGACCGCCTCGGCGCCTGGATGCGCGCCGCCCGCGCCTGGCACGACTGGCAGGGCGCGAAGTTCGCCCGCTTCGGCGACAACATGCGCCAGGTCGCCGTGACCGAGGGTGACAAGGTCGCCGCCGAGATGCGTTTCGGCTTCGCGACCAACGGCTACGGCGTGGGCGACCTCGTCGCCAAGATCTCCGACGCCGCGATCGACGAGAAGGCCGTCGACGCACTCTGCGCCGAATACGAGAAGACCTACGCCGTGGGCAAGGCGCTGCGCAAGGGCGGTGCCCGCCACGACTCGCTCCGCTACGGCGCCCGCATCGAGCTCGGCCTGCGCGCCTTCCTCGAGGAAGGCGGCTTCAAGGGCTTCACCACCACCTTCGAGGACCTCCACGGCCTGCGCCAGCTCCCCGGCCTCGCCGTCCAGCGCCTCATGGCCGACGGCTACGGTTTCGGCGCCGAGGGCGACTGGAAGACCGCCGCGCTCCTGCGCGCGATGAAGGTCATGGGCGAAGGCCTCAAGGGCGGCACCTCGTTCATGGAGGACTACACCTACCACCTCTCGCCCAAGGGGCACCAGGTGCTCGGCTCGCACATGCTCGAAGTCTGCCCGACCATCGCCGCCACCAAGCCCTCGCTCGAGGTCCATCCGCTCGGCATCGGCGGCAAGGAGGACCCGGTGCGCCTCGTGTTCGACGCCCCCGCCGGCCCCGCGCTCAACGCCTCGCTCATCGACCTCGGCAACCGCTTCCGCCTGATCGTCAACGAGGTCACCGCCGTGAAGACGCCGAAGCTGCCGAAGCTCCCCGTCGCCCGTGCCGTGTGGGAGTGCCAGCCCGACTTCAAGACCGCCTGCGGCTGCTGGATCCTCGCCGGCGGCGCCCACCACACCGGCTACAGCTACTCGGTCACCAGCGAGATGCTCGAGGACTTCGCCACCATCGCCGGAATCGAGCTCGTGAAGATCGACGCCGACACCCGCCTGGGCGAGTTCAAGCAGACCCTCCGCAACAACGAGGTCTACTACCACCTCGCCCAAGGCATCCGGGTCTGACGCTCGCTCCTCCGCTGAAAGGCGGCGCTCCGTCGCCGCCTTTCAGCCGGTAGGGCGAACCGTCCCCGGTGAGCTGATCTCCGCCATTCACCTCTCCCCGTTCACTCCCTTCGATGAAGAAGTTCCTCGCCATCGCCGTGACGCTCGTGGTGTCGCTTACGGCGTTCTGCGAGGAGATTCCGGCCACGATCACTGGCCGCCGGGTCACCGAGCGGACGTGGCGAGCGCTCTACGACAACCTCTGCCGCGAAGTCGCCGGATGGCGCACGCCGACGCACACGCCGGAGTTTCTCGACTCATTCTGGAAGCCGCTGTTCGCACTCAAACCCCAGTATTACTCCGTAGGCGATGAGTTCCTTGGCGAAGCCGAGATCTGCCAAGGTGCGTGGTTCGAGGCGTACCGAGGCAAGACGGTCGCCGAGCTCGTTGCCATCGGCGTGGCGAACCAGAAGCACTACGATGCTTCACCGCTCTCGGTGGATGAAGCCGCAAGAGCCTGCATGGCCGCGCATCTCGCCAGCGGCTGCAAGAAGTACCTGGCGATCATCCTGATCGAAGAGGAGGAAATTGCCCGAGTCCCTGGCCTCACGCCAGAGCAGACAGCCCCGCTCTCACTGAACGACCTCGCGATTATCGCTAACGACCGACAGCCGGAGTTCATAGTTCAAGAATCGGACGCAATGGCAGCGCAATATGCAAAACAGCAGACCAAGCATCGCGAAGTACGCTGGGCCTTCATGGAAGCCTACAACAAGGCTCTCTACGAAAAGCTGAGCTGTGTGAGTCCGCCGACCTCAGCAACGCCGCAGCCCTCTTCCTGATTCCCTGATTTCCACATTCTCCTCCGCCGCTTCTCCGCGCCGTCTCCCACATCCCCTCACTCCCTCTGTCCCTCACTCCCTTTCCCTTCCGCGATGCTCACCGAACTCAAACGCGAAGCCTACGAGGCCAACATGGCCCTGCCCAAGCACGGGCTCATCAACCTCACCTTCGGCAACGCCTCCGCCATCGACCGCGCCAAGGGCATCTTCGCCATCAAGCCCAGCGGCGTCGACTACACCGCCCTCAAGCCCGAGGACATGGTCCTCGTCGACCTCGAGGGGAAGATCGTCGAGGGCAACCTCCGCCCGTCGTCCGACACGCCCACGCACCGCCGGCTCTTCATCGCGTTCCCGACCATCGGCGGCGTGGTCCACACCCATTCCTCGCACGCCACCGCGTTCGCCCAGGCCGGCCGCAGTATCCCGATCTTCGGCACCACGCACGCCGACTACTTCTTCGGCGACATCCCCGTGACCCGCAAGATGACCGCGGCCGAGATCGGCGGCGGCGCCTACGAGTGGGAGACGGGCAACGTGATCGTCGAGCGTTTCACCGAGGGGAAGCTCGACCCGCTCGATTTCCCCGCCGTGCTCGTGAACCGTCACGCGCCCTTCACCTGGCGACCGACCGTCGCCGGCGCCGTCGAGGTCGCCGTCGCCACCGAGTGCATCGCGCACATGGCGCTCATGTCGCTCCAGCTCGAGCCCAAGCTCCCGACCATCGAGCCCGAGCTGCTCAACAAGCACTTCAAGCGCAAGCACGGCCCCGGCGCCTACTACGGCCAGCCGGGAACCGCGCACTGATTCCGCCGGTCCCTCCGCTTTCCCATACCCAAAACCCGATCCACCATGAACACCCCGATCAAGATCGCCTCCGCACTCGCGTTGGCCACTGCCCTCAGCAGCGCCGCCCTCGCCGGCACCGTCACCTCCAAGCCGTTCGGCACCGTCGACGGCAAGCCGGTCGAACTCTTCACCCTGCGCAACGACAAGGGCGCCGAGGCCACCATCACCAACTACGGCGGCATCGTCGTCTCCCTGCACATGCCCGACAAGGCCGGCAAGATGGTCGATGTCGTCATGGGCTACGACAACGTCGACGGCTACGTGGCGAAGACCCCGTACTTCGGCGCGCTCATCGGCCGCTACGGCAACCGCATCGCCAAGGGCCAGTTCACCCTCGACGGCCAGTCCTACCAGCTTCCGCTCAACGACGGCGCCAACACCCTCCACGGCGGCACCAAGGGCTTCGACAAGGTCGTCTGGCAGGGAAAGCCGGTCGAGGGCTGCTGCGGCCCCGCACTCGAGCTCACCTACCACAGCAAGGACGGCGAGCAGGGCTACCCGGGCAATCTCGACGTCGTCGCCACCTACACGCTGACCAACGACAACGCGCTCTGCCTCACGTTCAAGGCGAAGACCGACAAGCCCACCATCGTCAACCTCACCCACCACTCCTACTTCAACCTCAGCGGCGGCGGCACCATCCTCGACCACGTCCTTACGATCAACGCCGACAAGGCCACGCCCGTCGACAAGGGCCTGATCCCCACCGGTGAGATCGTGTCGGTCGAAGGCACTCCGTTCGACTTCCGCAAGCCGACCGCCATCGGCGCCCGGATCGACGATCCCGATACCGTGCTCCAGTACGGCCCCGGCTACGACCACAACTGGGTCGTCAACCAGCCCAAGGCCGGCGAGCTCTGCTCGCACGCCGTCGTCTCCTCGCCCGTGACCGGCATCGTGATGGAGGTGCTCTCCACCGAGCCCGCCGTGCAATTCTACGCCGGCAACTTCCTCGACGGCACCATCACCGGCAAGTACGGCCAGGTCTACCAAAAGCGCTCCGGCTTCTGCCTCGAGCCCCAGCACTTCCCGGATTCGCCCAACCACGCCAACTTCCCGAGCACCGTCCTCCGCCCCGGCGAGGACTACTCGAACACGATCATCTACAAGTTCTCGACGAAGTAGACGATCCACCCACTCGGGCCGGACCAACAGTCCGGCCGCTCAACGGAAAGGCCCGACGTGCAGCGCGCGTCGGGCCTTCTTGTGTCGACACCGAAGCGTCAGCGCTTCGCCAGCCGGCGCGCGCAGGAGCGCCCGTGGGCGTCGAGCTGCTCCATGGCAGCGAACGCGGCGACGACCGGGGCGGCCTTCGGCAGGCTGCGGGCATCGTAGCGCACAATGCTCGTGCGGCGGAGGAAATCGGCGACCCGCAAGCCGCTGAAGAACCGGCCGGTGCGGCCGGTGGGCAGCGTGTGGCTCGGACCGGCGATGAAGTCGCCGAGCGCGGTAGGTGTTTCGCCCCCGACGAGCACCGCGCCGGCGGTGGTGATCTTCTTGAGGAGCGCCGGCACGGCCTTTGCGCTCACTTCGAGCTCGAGATGCTCGGGCGCGATGTAGTCGGCGATCGAGGCGGCCTCATCGAGCGACTTGGCGAGGATCGCGAGCGAGCCGTTGGCAAGCACACGGCGGATGAGCTCGGCGCGGCCGGCCTCGGCGAGCTGGCGCTCGATCTCGGCCTCGACGGCCGCGAGCACCTTCGCGGAGGTGGTGACAAAGTAGACCTTCTCGCGGCCGGTGCCGTGTTCGGCCTGCGCCAGCAGGTCGGCGGCAACGTATTCGGGATTCGCAGAACCATCGGCGATCACGCACACCTCGCTCGGCCCGGGCAGGAGCGCCACACCGACCGTGCCGAACACCTGGCGCTGCGCCTCGACGGTGTAGGCGTTGCCGGGGCCGAAGACCTTGTCGACGGCGGGGATGGTCGCGGTACCGTATGCCATCGCGGCCACGGCCTGCACGCCGCCGATGCGGTAGACCTCGGTGATGCCGATCGTGTGCAGCGCACCAAGCATGGCGGGCGACACCTTGCCATCGGGGCCGGAGGGAGTGAACACCGCGATCTCCGGGCACTTGGCGATCTGCGCAAGCACGACCGTCATCAGAACGGTGGAGACAAGCGGCACCTGGCCGCCCGGAACATAGAGCCCCACGCGGCGGACGGGATAGAAGCGCTCGCCCACCTGGGCACCGTCGGGGTTGCGCGCGGTCCAGTCCTGCGGGAGGCCGCGGCGGTTGTAGGCGACGATGTTGCGATGCGAGGTCTTGATGGCCGCGCGCTGCTCGCGCGTGAGCGACCTGGCCCCGGCGGCCAGCTCGGCGGCGCTCACCCGGAACTGCGCGGGGGCCAGCTCCGCCTTGTCGAACTTGCGCGCGTAGTCGGCGATGGCGGCGTCGCCGCGCTCGCGCACATCCGCGAGGATGGACGCGACGGCATCGCGGATCTCGGCCGGCGCGGCGGAGGCGGCACAAAAACGCGCGAGTTCGGAGCGGAAGTTCGGTTCGGAGGACCGGAGAAGACGCATGGCAACGGGCACGAAAGGCCCCGACGCGACCGTTGGCAACCGGACAGTGCGGCGGTTTTGGGCCGCAGGCCAGCCCCGGGGGCACCGTCGGGATGTCACTGCAACCGCAATCTGACTACTTCGACTCGAACATCGGCACCGCGAACCGCTCCGCTGGGAACGTCTCGTTCACCGTGATTGCGGTAAAGTTGATCGCGACCGAGTAGTCCTTGCCCTCGGTGGTCTTGCCGGAGGAGTGCATGCTGCGCGGAAAACGCACCCCGGCGACGATCATCTCGCCATCCTCGCGCACTTGGCCGCCGACCGGATCATCGGTCATGAGCAGACGCCCGGTCTTCTTGTCGAAATAGCGGACGAACACGATGTCATGCGGATGGATGAAGGCCACCGCGACAGCGGCCTGGCCGTCGATCGTGCTCTCCCCGCGCAGCTCGATCCGCCCGCCGCGTCGTTCATGCCCCAGATAGAAGAAGAGGTTCTCCGCGGTGACGGCCTGCAACCGCCAGAACTCCGTGCTCCGAAGAATGATCGTTCGCGCCTTGCCCGGCTGATCGAGGGGCTCGATCCGCTGCCAGCCCGAGAGATCGTCGAGCCCGACGATATCACGGAGCTTGGCGCTCGTACGCACGTTCAACTGCTGCGCCGGTTTCTGCACGATGAGCTCGATCGTGCCGGAGGCGTCGGGCATGACCGTACCCGCGGCATCGCGCACCTCGATCGTCCCCTTGTAGTGGATCGAGCGGATCGCCTCGATGTCGCTTTCCTTGCCGAGATAGCGGCGAGCCTGCGCCACCACCTCGTCGGCGGAGGCCGCCTGCGCGACGGGTGCAAGCAGCGACAGGAGGGCGGCGAGCGCCCAAAAGCGGCGATGTAGCGTCATGCCGCCGAAAGTGCATCGACCGTCCGGGAAAGGCAACCCAGCAGCAGCTCCAGGAAACAGCGTAGCGGCGGGCAGGGCACAGCGTTCCACAGTCCCGCCGCTGGAATGCCAGCGAATCAGCGTTACGCGCTCACTCCCACTCGATCGTGGCCGGCGGTTTGGAGCTGATGTCGTAGACGACGCGATTGACGCCCTTCACCTCGTTGATGATGCGAGTGGAGATCTTCTGCAGAAGGTCGTGCGGGAGGCGGGCCCAGTCGGCCGTCATGGCATCGACGCTTTCCACGACACGCACGGCGATCACGTAATCGTAGGTGCGCTCGTCGCCCATGACGCCCACGGTCTGCACCGGGAGGAACACGCAGAACGACTGCCAGACCTTGTAGTAGTAGCCGGACTCGACCATCTCCTCATGGAGGACGGCATCGGCGTTGCGCAGGATCTCAAGGCGCTCCTCGGTGATGTCGCCCATGACACGGACGGCAAGACCCGGACCAGGGAACGGCTGGCGCCAGACCACCTCGCGCGGCAAACCAAGCTCGGTGCCGAGGGCGCGGACCTCGTCCTTGAAAAGTTCACGCAACGGCTCGATGAGCTTGAGCTTCATGCGGGCCGGCAGGCCGCCCACATTGTGGTGGCTCTTGATGACCGCCGCGGGATTGCCGTCGATGGAGACGCTCTCGATCACGTCGGGATAGAGCGTGCCCTGGGCGAGAAACTCCGCCTTGCCGATGGACTTGAGCGACGACTCGAAGACCTCGATGAAGGTCTTGCCGATGATCTTCCGCTTCTTCTCCGGGTCGGTGACCTTCTTGAGCTTCTTGAGGAAGAGCGCGCCCGAGTCGGCGACGCGGAGGTCGATCTTGAAGTTGCGTTTGTAGAGGGCGACGACGGAGTCGCGCTCGTTCTTGCGGAGCAGGCCGTTGTCGACAAAGACGCAGGTGAGCTGCTTGCCGATGGCCTTGTGAATCAGCGCCGCGGCGACGGAGGAGTCCACACCGCCGGAAAGGCCGAGGATGACGCGGCCGTCGCCGACCCGCTCGCGGATGTCGGACACGGCGCGGTCGACGAAGTTGGCCATGGACCAGTCGCCTTTGCACCCGCAGACGTTGTAGAGGAAATTGCGCAGGATCTGGACGCCGTTCTCGGTGTGGTGGACCTCGGGATGAAACTGGAGGCCGTAGAATTTCTTCTCGGCGTTCTCGATGGCGGCGTAGGGCGAATTCTCGGTGCGGGCGGTAGCGGAGAAACCGCGCGGAAGCTGGGTGAGTTTGTCGCCGTGGGAGTTCCACACGCGCACCACGTGGCCGAGGCCGGCGAAGAGCGCGCCTTGCCGGAGGATCTGGAGGCGGCCGTGCCCGTATTCACGCTCATCGCTGTGGGCGACTTTGCCGCCAAGGAACTGCCCCATCAGCTGCACGCCGTAGCAGATGCCGAGGATCGGCAGGCCGAGGGAGAAGATCGCCTTGTCGGGCAGCGGGGCTTTCGCGGCGAGCACGCTCGACGGGCCACCGGACAGGATGATGCCGAGCACCCCGTCCTTCTTCAGCGTCTCCGCCGACGTCGTGTAGTGATAGATCTTCGAGTAGACTTGGCACTCGCGGATGCGGCGGGCGATGACCTGTGTGTACTGGGAACCGAAATCCAGGACGGCGATGGTTTGAGTCATGACGGGAAAGGAAGAAAGCTGGGGAACGGGGTTGGGGGCAGTCGATTCGAAAGCAGCGCGCGGCGACGAAAACTGCCGGCTAGAACTGCAGCCGCGGATTTGGATGGCCGCAGCGCGGACAGGGACAGAGCTCCGGCGAGCCCGCACTGGTGTAGACATGGCTGCACTTGAGGCAGTGGAAGGTGGTCTTGCGACGGGTGGCGTCGTAAAGCTGCCGATCCCGTCGGTCGTAATAGGCCCACAGCACCAGCAACAGGGCAAGGCCGGCGGCGACAGCCAGCAGCAGGATGGTACCGATGTCGGAAGGAAACACGGGGACGAGCGGCGGGAAGCTATCCGGAAAGCGCAAGACGCGTCCCGCCGGGGCGAGACGCGTCTTGGAATACTCTAGGCGAAAGCACCGCGCCGGCGCGGCACTCAGGCTTGGGGCTGTTCAGCCGCAGGGGTCTCGCCAGCGGGCTCAGCGGCGGACTTCTTCTTGGAAGCCTTGCGCGGGCGGCTGGTCTTCTTGTAGCCGGGATCATCGGCCGCGACCAACTCGATCAGGGCCATCTCGGCGGCATCGCCGAGACGCTGCGCGCTGAGCTTGTAGATGCGGGTGTAGCCGCCGGCCCGGTTGGCGAACTGCGCCACCTTCTCGTTGAAGAGCAGGGTGATCGCATCCTCGTTGCGCAGCTCGGCGATGGCGAGGCGGCGCAGGTGCAGGGCGCGGGGCTGGAGCTTGCCGTCCTTTTTCTCAAGGGCGGAGGCCTTCTTGGCCTTGGTGATGATCTTCTCGACGAAGGGACGGAGCGCGCGGGCCTTGGCGAGGGTGGTCTTGATCCGACCCTTCGTGATGAGCGAGGCACCGAGATTGGCGAGGAGCGCGGAACGATGCTCCTTCGTCACTCCGAGCGTGTGATTGTGTTTGCTGTGACGCATTGGCGTGAAACGGGTGTGGTGTGGCGGGCAACCGGAGCGGGCGACCCGAGGAGGGGCGCCCGCGGCCGGGTCAGGCTTCCTTCTTGGAGTCGAGGAGGCGCTCGTCGAACTTCATGCCGAGCGAGAGGCCGAGGCCCTCGAGCTTTTCCTTGATTTCGTTGAGCGACTTCTTGCCGAAGTTGCGGTACTTGAGCATCTCCTGCTCGGTCTTCATCGCCAGCTCGCCGACCGTGGTGATGTTGGCGTTGTTGAGGCAGTTGGCGGCGCGCACCGACAGTTCGATCTCGTTGACCGACATGTTGAGAAGCTTGCGCAGCTTGTTCTGCTCCTCGCTGACCTCGGGCTGAACGCTCTCGAACTCGTAGTGCTCCTGCGAGACACGGTCGAAAACGTCGAGGTGATGCTTGAGGATCGAGGCGGACTGCTTGAGCGCGTCGTCCGGGGTGATGCGGCCGTCGGTCCAGACTTCGAGCACGAGCTTGTCGTAGTCGGTGATCTGACCCACGCGAGTGGCCTCGACGGAGTACTTCACCAAGCGGACCGGGGAGAAGAGGGAATCGATCGGGATGACCCCGATGGGCTGATCCTCCTTCTTGTTCTCGGAGCCGGGGCAATAGCCGCGACCGGTCTTGATCTCCACCTCGGCCTCGAACGTGCGGACACGGTCGAGGGTGCAGATGAGCTGCTCGGGGTTGATGATCTGGACGTTCGAGTCGGGCGTGATGTCGGCGGCGGTGATCGGTCCCTCCTTATGCACCTTGATGTGCAGCACGATCGGCTCGCGCTTCTGGGAGATGATGAGGATCTTCTTCAGGTTGAGGACGATGTCGGTGACATCCTCCACAACGCCGTCGATGCTCTGGAACTCGTGGTTCACTCCGTCGATGCGGATCGAGGAGATCGCCGCACCTTCGATGGAGCTGAGGAGGACGCGCCGGAGAGAGTTACCCACGGTGTGTCCATAGCCGGCCTCGAACGGTTCGGCGATGAACTTGGCGTAGGTGGGCGTAGAGCCTTCCTCGACCTTCACCAGCTTGTTGGGCTGTTCGAACTTACCGAGACGCTTGGGCATGGTGCGTAAAGATGAGGGTTGCGATAATGTGAGTGTAGGTGGTGAGCGGATGCCGGGTCCTCAGCGCTTAGCGGCTGTAGAACTCGACGATCAGCTGCTCATTGATGCCGGGGTCCATCTCCTCGCGGGTGGGGAGGCGGACGATGGTGCCCTTGAGGGCCTCGGCGTTGAGCGTGAGCCACGGCGGCGGCGTGCGGAGGCGGTTCTCCTCGAGATTGCGCACGGCGATCTGGCGTGAGCCGGGCTTGGCGCGCACCTCGATTTCGTCGCCGGGGACGACGGTGTAGCTGGCGATGTCGACCTTCTTGCCGTTGATGCGGATGTGCCCGTGGTTGACGAACTGGCGGGCGGCGCTGCGCGTCTTGGCGAAGCCGAGCAGGTAGACGACGCTGTCGAGGCGTGTCTCCAGAAGCTGGAGGAAGCGGGCGCCGGTGACGCCGCGCTCACGCTTGGCGATGGCAAAGATGCGGCGGAATTGCCGCTCGAGCAGGCCGTAGGTGTAGCGAAGCTTCTGCTTCTCGATGAGGCCTTTGGCGTATTCGCTGACCTTGCGGCGGGCGGCTTTGGGGCCGTGCTGGCCAGGGGGGAAGTTGCGCTTCTCGAGCGCCTTGGTCGCACCCATGATGGGCGCGCCGAAACGGCGATTGATACGGGCAACGGGACCGGTGTAACGAGCCATGGAAAAGGAACGGTCGGAGGTGGAAGGTGGTGGTGGGCGGTACGCGCTCAGACGCGGCGGCGCTTGCGCGGACGGCAGCCGTTGTGCGGGATCGGCGTGATGTCGACGATCGAGGTCACCTCAAGGCCGACGGCCTGGAGGGCGCGGACGGCAGAGTCGCGACCGAGGCCGGGCCCGGCAATGCGAATCTGGATATCCTTGAGACCGTGGGCCATGGCGCCGCGGGCTGCTTCCTGGGCGACGATCTGGGCGGCGTAGGCGGTGGACTTGCGCGAGCCGCGGAAGTTGCACTTGCCGGCGCTGGCCCAGGAGATGACGTTGCCCTTCAGGTCGGTGATCGAGACGATCGTGTTGTTGAAGGAGGCGGTCACGAAGGCGATGCCGGTCGTGATGTTCTTCGCACCCTTGGCCTTGCGGACCTTGAGCGCGGTGACCTCGTCCTTGAGGAGGTCGGCGGCGGTGGCGGCCTTGGGGGCCTCGGCCGGGACGGCTTCGGCGGCGGGGGCGGCGGCCTTGTCGGCGGCAGCGGGGGCCTTGACGGCCTTGGTCTCTTCAGCGGCGGCAGCCTCGACGGGCTTGGCCTCCTTCTTCGGAGCCTTCTTGGGAGCGGATTTCTCTTCAGCCATGGTCGTGCGGGTTACTCGGCTTTCTTGGCGACACCAACGGTCTTGCGCGGGCCCTTGCGGGTGCGGGCGTTGGTCTTGGTGCGCTGGCCGCGCACGGGCAGGCTGCGGCGGTGGCGCGTGCCTCGGTAGCAGTTAATCGCCTGGAGGCGGCGAATGTTGGAGGTGATCTCACGACGGAGATCGCCTTCCACCACCCACTTCTTCTCGGCGATGAAGGACATGATCTTGTTGAGCTGCTCCTCCGAGAGGTCGGAAGCGCGCATGTTGGGATCGATGCCGATGTGCGCGACAATCTGGTCGGCCCGGTCGGGGCCGACACCGTAGATGTAACGCAAGGCGTACGGGACTTTTTTCTTGGCGGGGATTTCCACCCCAAGGAGACGAGGCATGGTGTTGAGTTAGAAGTGTGGTTGAGAAGAGGGGAGACGAGTCAGGCGGGCGGGATCGTGAGGATCTCGGGGCCGGTCTCGGTGGTGAGCACGGTGTGTTCGAAGTGCGCGGAGGGCTTGCCATCGGCGGTGACGATCGTCCAGCCATCGGCAAGGGTCTCGATGCGATGGGTACCCATGTTGACCATCGGCTCGATGGCCAAGGTCATGCCGGGGCGAATCTTCTCGCCAGTACCCTTGCGCCCGAAGTTGGGAATCTGCGGTTCCTCGTGCATCGAGCGCCCCACCCCGTGACCGACCATGTCGCGCACGACGCTGAAGCCGTGGCCCTCGACGTAGGTCTGGATGGCGTGGGAGATGTCGCCGATGCGGTTACCGACCTTCGCATGCTCAATCCCGTGATAGAGTGCGGCCTCGGTAACCTGCAGGAGTCGATCAACGGAGGAGTCCACGGGGGCGATCCGCACGGTGGTGGCATTGTCGCCGATCCAGCCGTTGAACTCCACAACAACGTCGAGGGAGACGATGTCGCCGGGGCGCAGGATCCGTTTGATCGACCCGATCCCATGCACCACCTCCTCGTTGACCGAGATGCAAGTGTACGCGGGATAGGGCCGTTGGCCGCGGGACGTGCGGTAGTTGTAGCACGCACTGCGGGCGCCGTAGCCTTCGATGATCTTCTTTGCTTCCTGGTCGAGATCGTAGGTGCTGATGCCAGGTGCGGCCAGCGCGCGCATCTTGGCGAGCACTGTAGCGGCGACACGGCAGGCCTCGCGCATCCCGGCGATCCCTTCCTTGTTTTTGATCGGAATCATGATGGGGAGAGCGTCAGCGCAGCTGTTTCGGGCACTTCGAGCAAGATGCCGCGGTTGCGGTAGTAGGCCGCAGTCGCGGATGCGCCTTCAGCGCTGCCAACGACCACGCAAGCATCAAGCACCTCGCCCCGAGCCTCCAGCCACTCGTCAAAGACAAGTGCTTGCAGGGTGTTGCGCGGGAACCCGTGGAGCTGGAATCCGCTCTCGGCGCGGCGGGCGAAGTACCAGCGGCGCAAGACAGCCAAGACGTCTTCGTCGGCCGGGGCGCACGCAGATTTCGCCGCCCGGCGCAGGGCGGCGCCCAACGGGGTCTGCCGCAGTGACTCGGCAGAAAGCAAAGCTTCGGTTGAAACGTGCTCAGAAATCAAAGAACGGGAAAAGGCGGGAACCGAACCTGAGCATTCGGCTCCCGTTGGGAGAATCAGGAGTTTCGACTTGGGCGATCCAAGCAGGGAAAAGAGCTCGGAAATGGCAACCATCCCCTGCGAAGTAAAGAATTATGATTGGGAGAAGAACTTAATCACCCAAGCGGCCAGACCGATCGCCAGCAAGCTGCCGCACGCGATCAACAACGGCTGGATGTTCTTGGCCTCGGCTCCATCGTTGAAGCCGGCCATGGTCGTGCTGCGGGAGCGGATCCGGCCCTTCTTCAGGAAGCCGTCGTAGTGGCGCTGCAGCAGGTAGGTCTCGAGTTGGCGCATCGTGTCGAGCATCACGCCGACGGTGATCAGCATGCCCGTACCGCCGAAGAAGTAGGCAATGCGCTGCGGGAGGCTGATCTTCTGGTAGAGGAAATCGGGCATGACGGCGATGAACGTCAGGGCGATGGCGCCGAAAAGCGTCAGGCGGGTCATCACGAAATCAAGGAACTTGGCAGTGGGCTCACCGGGCCGAACGCCGGGAATATAGCCTCCGTACTTCTTGAGATCGTCGGCGATCTGGATCGGCTTGAACATGACCGACACCCAGAAGTAGCTGAAGAAAAGGATCATCGCCGCATCGAGTGTGTAGTAGAGCACGCTGCCGCTCTGGAGCTTCGAGGCGAAGTCGAGCAGGAAGGGCAGATTGAACTTCGCGCCAGCGAACTGCATGATCTGCTGGGGGAAGAGCAGGATGGCGCTGGCGAAGATGACGGGCATGACACCCGAATAATTGATCTTGAGCGGAAGGAACGAGCTCTGGCCTCCGTAGACGCGCTGGCCGACCACACGTTTGGCGTACTGGACCGGGATTTTCCGTTGCGCCTGGGTGAGGGCAACGATGAAGGCGGTGACACCGAAGAACAGCGCCACCATCACGACGGCATGGAAAATGCCGAAGGAGGCGCCGGTGCCGATGGGGGCGAAGAAGAGCTGCCAAGTCTGGGCCGCCGCGCCGGGAATATCGGCCAGAATACCAACGGTGATGAGAATCGAGATACCGTTGCCGATGCCACGCTGGGTGATCTGCTCACCGAGCCACATCATCAGAAGCGTGCCCGCAGTGAGGAAGATCGTGGAGGTGACGAGGAACCAACCCTTGTGGGCGATCACGATCGGACCGTAGTGGGCCTCGTTGTAGCCGGGGAAGAGGCGACCGGGGTTCTCAAGTGCCCCGAGGAGGAGCAAGCCTTGGATCACGCAGATCACCACCGTCATGTAACGGGTGTACTGCTGGATCTTCTGGCGGCCGACATCGCCCTCCTGCTGCAGGCGGGCGAGTTGCGGCACAACGGCGACCATCAACTGCATGATGATCGAAGCGCTGACGTTGGGCATGATGCCCATCGCGCAGATCGCGCCCTTGAGCAGCGCGCCGCCGGTGAACATGTTGTACAGACCGAGCAAAGCACCGGCGCCGGAGGCGGCTTGATCCGCGAAGAACTGCTGCAGCGGCTGCGGATCGAGCCCCGGGAGGGGAATATGGGCCCCGACGCGCGCCACAAACAGGAGCGCCATCGTGGTCAAAATCCGTTGCCGGAGTTCCGGAATCTTCAGGCAGTTCGCAAAAGCGGAAAACACGGGAGGGTTTGTTCGGTTGGGGAAAATGATCAGCGCGCCCGGAGGCGCGCTGAAGGAAGAATCAGGCGATGATCGCCTGGCCACCCGCCTTCTCGATCTTCTCCTTGGCAGCGCCGGAGAATTTCGCCGCGGTGACCTTCATGGCGCGGGCAAACTCGCCCGTGCCCAAGACCTTCAAGGGGAGACCGGCATCGCGAATGAGTCCGACCTGGGCCAGAATCTGCGCGTCGACTTCGGTCACCGACTCTTCAAAACGAGCGAGGTCGCTCAGGTTGACGATCGAGTAGGCCGTCTTGAAGTTCTTGTTGTTGAAACCGCGGTGCGGGAGCTTGCGGTAGAGGGGCATCTGGCCGCCTTCAAAGCCGGGGCGGATGCTGCCGCCCGAGCGGGCGGTCTGACCCTTGCCACCTTTGCCGGAAGTCTTGCCGTGTCCCCCACCCTCGCCACAACCGACGCGCTTGCGGCGGTGGACGGCTCCGGGGGTGTTCTTGAGTTCGTGAAGCTTCATAATCGCTGGATGGTTGCGCCGGGGCCGGGTCAGGCCTGGCGGACTTGCTGGAACTGTTCGGCGAGGCGCAGCTTGCGCAGGCCGAGCAGGGTGGCGTTGACGACCGCGATATGGTTCTTCGAACCCATCGACTTGGAGAGCACGTTGTGGATACCGGCCGCCTCGAGGACCGCACGGACACCGCCACCGGCGATGACGCCGGTACCGGAAGACGCGGGGCGGAGGAGCACCTTGCCACCGTCATACTCGCCGAAAACCTCGTGGGGGATGGTGTCACCCTTGAGCTTGACGGAAACCATGTTCTTGCGGGCGTTTTCGGTGCCCTTGCGGATGGCGTCGGGCACCTCGTTGGCCTTGCCGTAACCGATGCCGACCGTGCCCTTGCCGTCGCCGACGACGGCGAGGGCGGAGAAGCTGAAGCGGCGGCCGCCCTTGACGACTTTCGCGCAGCGGTTGATGAAAACAACCTTCTCGATCAGGCCGGACTCGGGAGCTTGGGGAGCGCCACGACCGCGATCGGAGGAAGAGGAACGAGAGTTTTGCATGGTCTCGGATTAGAACTTCAAACCGGCCTCGCGGGCGGCTTCGGCGAATGTTTTGACCTTACCGTGGAAACGGCGGCCGTTGCGGTCGAAAACGAAGCTGCTGAGCCCGGCGGCCGCGGCCTTGGCTGCGAACGAGCCGGCCAAGGTCTTGGCGCTGCTGTCGTTTGCGGCGAGCTTCTGGGCACGCAGATCGGGGGTGAGGGTCGAGACGGCGACAAGGGTGGCACCCTTCACGTCGTCGATGGCCTGGGCATAGATGTGCTTGCCGCTGAAATGCACGCAGAGGCGCGGGCGCTCGGCAGTGCCGACGACCTTCTTGCGGATGCGCCACTTGCGCTTCTGGAGCAGCTGGGCTTTGCGGATGGTATTCATCGCTGGATTTCTTTTGGTTGGTGCCGCGCTTAGGCGACCGTCTTGCCTTCCTTGCGGCGGACACGCTCGCCAACGATGCGCACGCCCTTGCCCTTGTAGGGTTCCGGCGGATAGAAGGCGCGGATTTCAGTGGCGACCTTGCCGACGAGCTGCTTGTTGCAGCCCTCGATCTTGACCTTGGTCTGGTCGGTCACGGTGACCTTGATCCCCTCGGGGATGTCGTACTTGATCGGGTGCGAATAACCGAGGGCGAGGTCGACGACCTTGCCAACGACAGCGGCCTTGAAGCCGACGCCCTGAATTTCAAGTTCCTTGGTGTAGCCGTCGACGACGCCGACGACCATACCGTTGATGATCGAACGCGCGGTGCCATGCATCGCGTGAGCGAACCGGGTTTCATCCTGCGGCGTGACGACGACCTTGCCGTCGTTGACCTCGATCTTGACGACCGAGTCAAACGCCTGCTGGACCTTGCCCTTGGGACCCTCGACCAGCACGGCGCCGTCCTTGACGGACACCTTGACCTTGGCGGGGATGGTAACGGGGAGTTTTCCAATACGACTCATGGTGTGGGCTCTCCTTACCAAATGCTGCAAACGAGTTCGCCGCCGAGCTTCTGGCGCCGGGCGTCCTGATCCTTCATCAGACCCTTGGAGGTCGAGACGATCGCGATGCCAAGGCCGTTGAGCACGCGCGGAATGTCGCGATAACCGTAGTAGAGGCGACGGCCGGGAGTGCTGAGGCGGCGGAGGTTGGTGATGGCGGGGACGTTGTCGACGTACTTGAGCTTGATGACGACGGTCTTGTGCCCGGCGTCGTCCAGCCCTTCGGAAACGTCGGAGACGTAGCCTTCGTCCTTCAGGATGCGAGCCATCGCAGCCTTCAGGGTGCTATGCGGTACAACGCAGTCGGCCAGTCCGGCCTTGGCGGCGTTGCGGACCCGCGTGAGAAAATCGCTGATTGGATCAGTCATGGGTGTTCGTTGATGGGGACCGGCCGATATCCGACTGCCGGTCCGAAAGGTCTTTACCAGGAACTCTTGGTGACGCCCGGAATCTTGCCGTTGAGCGCAAGCTCACGGAAGGTGATACGGGAAACGCGGTAACGGCGGATGTAGCCACGCGGGCGACCGCTGAGCGCGCAACGGTTGCGCACCCGAATGGCCGACGAGTTGCGGGGAAGCTTGGACATCGCCTTCTGGGCCGCGAAGAATTCCTCGTCGGAGGTCTTCGGGTTGGCAAGAATGGCCTTCAGCTCGGCACGCTTCGCCGCGTACTTTTCGACGAGGGCGATGCGGCGGTTGTTCTTCTCGATGGCGGAAGTTTTCGGCATGGCGGGATCAGGCGGCGGTGGGAGTCTTGGCGGCGACAACGGCCTCGGTGCGACGGAAGGGGAACCCGAGAAGCTTGAGCAGCTCGCGGCCTTCG
Organism: Verrucomicrobiota bacterium; assembly: GCA_019136515.1. Lineage (GTDB taxonomy): Bacteria > Verrucomicrobiota > Verrucomicrobiia > Opitutales > Opitutaceae > CAJCBL01. Next base: position 8,461 of record JAGVUB010000151.1, on the reverse strand, counting down.
TCGTCGTTTGAGGCGGAGGTGACGATCGAGATGTCGAGACCCATCATACGCTTGGTGTTCTCGAGGGAGATCTCGGGGAAGATGGAGTAGTCGGCGATGCCGAGGTTGTAGTTGCCGTTGCCGTCGAACTTGGTCGGCACGCCGCGGAAGTCGCGGATGGCCGGGAGGGCGACGACGAGCAGGCGGGAGAGGAAGTGCCACATGTTCTCACCGCGCAGGGTGACCGTGGAACCGACAATCTGGCCCTCGCGAAGCTTGAAATTCGCGATCGCTTTGCGGGATTTGGTGAGCACGGCCTTCTGGCCGGCGATCGCGGTGAGGTCGCGCTGGGTGTCGGCGATGACGGTCTTGTCCGCACCGGAATCGATACCGGTGTTGAGGACGACCTTCAGGATGCGCGGCACCTGGTGCGGATTGGTGTAGCCGCGGCTCTGCTTGAGGGCAGGGACGACGACCTCGGTATAGTGCTTCTTAAGTTGCGGGACTTGCTTCATGGGTGTGCGCCGGATTTCCGACCCGGCAGCGTGGTAAGTTGGTCAGAGTGACAACTCAGGACTGCGCCTTGCCAGCCTTTTTTGCGGCGGGTTTCTCGGCAGCGGTCACCACCTTGAGATTGGAGACGTGGATGGAGCCCTCGCGTTCGACGATGGCGCCTTGGGGATTGGCCTGGGACTTGCGCTCGTGGCGCTTGATCATGGCGACGCCTTCGACAACGGCACGCTGCTTGGCGGCGCGGATCTCGAGGACCTTGCCCTGCTTGCCCTTGTGGGAGCCGGCGACGACGGCGACGGTGTCGCCACGCTTGATGTGGAATTTCTGCTTCATCAGAGGACCTCCGGAGCGAGGGAGACGATCTTCATGAAGTTCTTCGCGCGCAGCTCGCGGGCGACGGGCCCTTGGGATTGCCTTCGGCATCGATGATGACGACGGCGTTGTTGTCGAAACGCAGGTAGCTGCCATCGGCGCGGCGCAGGGGCGCCCTGGTGCGAACGATGACGGCCTTGGCGACCTCACCCTTTTTGACGGTGGCGTCGGGGCTGCTGTCCTTGATGTTGACCGTGATGATGTCGCCGACATGCGCGATGTCGGTGTTCTGGCCCATACGGCTGATCATCGAGGCCTTGCGCGCGCCGGTGTTGTCGGCGACGTCGAGAATGGAACGCATCTGGATCATGGCGCGTTACTCCTTGGACGGTTCGAGGTTGGCCTCGAGGGCGTTGTTGTTGGCGGCGTGGACAACCTTGAGCACGCGCCAGCGCTTGAGGCGGCTGAGCGGGCGGGTTTCCATGATCTCGACCTTGTCGCCGATCTTGGTCTCGTTCTTCTCGTCATGCACGTGCACGACGGTCTTGCGATTGATGACCTTCAGGTAACGAGGGTGCGGGATCTTGAAGGGGATGGTGACCTTGACGGACTTGTCGCCCATCCGGCTGGTGACAGTGCCGAGGAGGGTCTTCCGTTCGGTGCGTTTGGCGGCTTCCATAGTCTTGGGCGCTCCGTGTTAACGGGCGGCCGCGGGAGCCGCGGCGGCCTGCTTCTTTTGGGTGAGGATGGTCTCCAGCCGGGCGATGTCCTTGCGATACGCCTTGAACGTATGGGGCTTGTCGATCTGGCCGGTGTGCTTGCGCAGGTTGCTCTGGAGGAGGGTTTCGCGGGTCTCGCGAAGCTTCGCTTCGATCTCCGCAATGGAGAGCTCGCGGATGTCCTTGGGTTTCATGGCGTCTCGTTTGGTGGCGGCGGTTGTGGGCGCGCTCAGGCCGCAACGCCCTCACGGGCGATGAAGCGGCACTTGCAGGGCAGCTTGGTGTCGGCCAAGCGCATCGCCTCGCGGGCGATGGTGAGCGGAACACCGGCGAGCTCGAAAAGGATGGCGCCGGGCTTGATCAGCGCGACGTAGAATTCGACCGCGCCTTTGCCTCGACCCATTCGGGCTTCGGCAGGGTGCTTGGTGACCGGCATGTGCGGGAAAACGCGGATCCAGACCTTGCCCTTGCGCTTGAGGTGGCGGTTGATCGCCACACGAGCGGCTTCGAGCTGGCGGCCGTCGAGACGGACGCGGTCCATGGCCTGGATGGCGTATTCGCCGAACGCGATCGTGTTGCCGCGTTTGGCCTTGCCGGCGTTGCTGCCCTTTTGGGCGCGACGGAATTTGGTGCGTGCAGGTTGAAGGGCCATGGTGGGCTCAGTTGTTGTTGTCGGTGTCCTTCTTGCAGATCCAGCACTTCACGCCGATCTTGCCGTAAACGGTGTGGGCCTCGGCGAAACCGTAGTCGATGTTCTCGCGGAGGGTATGGAGCGGCACGCGACCGGTGCGCTGCAGCTCGCGACGGGCGATTTCCGAGCCACCGAGGCGGCCGGAGGCCTGAAGCTTGATGCCATCGGCACCGAGGCTCATCGCCATCTGCATGGCCTTCTTCATCGCGCGACGGTAGGAGATGCGGCGCTCGAGTTGGAGGCAGATGTTCTCGGCGACGAGCTGGGCCTCGATCTCGGGCTTCTTGACCTCCTGGATATCGAGCAGGATCTCCTTGCCGGTGAGCTTGGCGAGATCTTCCTTGATCTTCTCGACCTCCTGGCCCTTGCGGCCGATGACGATGCCCGGGCGGGCGGTGAACACCTTCACACGCACGCGGTTGGCGGCGCGCTCGATGAAGATGCGCGGCACAGAGGCGAGCTTGAGCTTGCCCATGAGCTGCTCGCGGATCTTCTGGTCCTCGGCGAGGAGCAGGCCGAATTCCTTCTTGCGCGCGAACCAGCGCGACTGCCAGTTGCGGCGGACGGCCAGGCGGAAACCGATCGGATTGGTCTTTTGTCCCATGGCGTTACTTGGTTGCGGCGGCTTCGGAGAGGACGATGCGGATGTGCGACATCTTCTTGCGGCGGGGCATCGCGGAACCGCGGGCACCGGCTTTGAAGCGCTTGAGCACAGGACCGGTCTCGATCACGGCGGAGGCCACGACGAGGTTGTCGGAGGAGAGGTTGTTGTTGTTCTCCGCGTTCGCGATGGCCGACTTCAACGTCTTGACGATGAGGCGGGCGGATTTGCGCGGGATGAGGGTGAGCAGTTCGACGGCCTGCGGAGCAGCGAGCCCCTGGATCTCGCGAGCGACCTCGCGCATCTTCTTCGGGGACATCCGGGCGAACCGGGTAAGAGCTTGGACTTCCATGGTGGTGGTGTTTTACGGCTGGCCGCCGGCGCCGGAAAGGCGGGCGGCCCTGCCCTGTTGCATCAGACGGCCTTGGCGGTGTGGGCGCCGTGCGCCTTGAAGAAGCGCGTCGGAGCGAATTCGCCGAGTTTGTGGCCGACCATATTCTCGGTCACGAAGACCGGGACGAAGGCCTTGCCGTTATGGACGTTGAACGTGACACCGACAAAGTCGGGGGTGATGGTCGAACGACGCGACCACGTCTGGAGGGGCTTCTTGTTGTTGGCCTTCTTCGCCTTCTCGAATTTCTCCGAGAGGTGCGGGTCGACGAAGAAGCCTTTCTTGATTGAACGAGCCATGGCGTGAAATCGTTTGGGTTACGCGGCGGTTGGGTTATTTCTTGCCGCGCGGCTTACGGCCGTTCTTGCGGGTAATGATGAGGGCGTTGGTCGTCTTCGACCGCTTGCGGGTCGGGAAGCCCTTGGCGAGCTGGCCCCACGGGGAGACGAGGTGCTGGCGACCGCCACCACCCTTGGACTTGCCCTGACCGCCACCGTTGGGGTGGTCGACCGGGTTCATGGCCACACCGCGCACGCGGGGACGGCGGCCGAGCCAACGGTTGCGACCCGCCTTGCCGAGGGACTGGTTCATGTGGTCGCCATTGCCGACCTCGCCGATCGTGGCACGGCAGCGCTTGTTGACCATGCGGATCTCTCCGCTGGGCATACGAATGATCGCGTTGTCCCCCTCGATGTTGACGAGTTGGGCGGCATTGCCGGCCGAGCGGGCAATGACCGCACCCTGCCCGGGCAGAAGCTCGACACAGTGGATGAAGGTGGCCGCAGGGATGATCGAGAGCGGGTAAGAACAGCCGGGGAGGAACTCCTCGGGGGTCTTGTCGCTGGAGACGACCTTGGCGCCGACCTTCAGGCCCTTTGGGGCGATGATGTAGCGCTTCTCGCCGTCGACGTAGGCCAGGAGGGCAAGGTTCGCCGAACGGTTCGGATCGTACTCGAGGGCTTGGACGCTGGCCGGGATGTCGAGCTTGTTGCGACGGAAGTCGACGATGCGATAACGGCGACGGTGACCACCGCCGCGGCGACGCGACGTGATGCGGCCGTAGCAGTTGCGACCGCCCGACTTGCGGGTCGACTCGGTGAGGCGCGCTTCGGGCTTCTTCTTCGAGAGCTCCGGATCAACGTTGAGGATCAGGTAGCGCTGAGTCGGGGTGATGGGACGGAATTGCTTGAGAGGCATGGTGGTGTCTCCGGTGTGCGGCTCAGGCGAGCTCGATCTTGTCGCCCTTCTTCAGGGTGACGATGGCCTTCTTGTAGTCGGAGCGGGTCGTCGGACGACCGCGGCGGTCGCGCTTCGGCTTGCCCTTCACGTTGATGATGTTCACGCGCTTGACGCCGACCTTGAAGGTGGCCTCGACGGCGGAACGGACATGCTGCTTCGTGGCCTCGGGGAACACCTCGAAGGTGTACTGACCGAACTCGGAAGACTGCTTGTTGGACTTCTCCGTCAGGCGGATGGTCTTAAGAACTTCGTAGGCGGGCTTCATCAGTTGCCTCCCTTCATGCGGGCGATGACGTTCTCGAGCGCCTTCTCGGAGAGGATCACCTTCCGGTACTGGGTCAGGTCGAGGGTGTTGAGCTGGGTGGCGTCTTGGATGAAGACGCGCTCGAGGTTGCGGGCGGCGCGGCGAACTTCGGTGCCGAAGGGCGCGTCGACGATGAGGATCTTGCCTTCCGGGGCGATGCGGCCAACGACGGAGTTGATCTCCTTGGTCTTGGCTGCGGCGGCCTCGAAGCGCTCGATCACCTCGATCTCACCGGCGACGGCGCGATCGAAGAAGGCGCGGCGCAGGGCGAGATTCTTCACCTTGGCGTTGATCTTCTGGGAGAAGTCCTGCGGACGCGGTCCGAAGACCACGCCACCACCGGACCAGAGCGGCGAACGGGTCGAGCCAGCGCGAGCGCGGCCGGTGCCCTTCTGCTTGAACGGCTTCTTGCCGCCGCCGGAGACCTCACCGCGGGTCTTGGTGCTGCGGGTGCCCTGGCGGGCGTTGGCGCGGTGCGCGACGGCGACCTGCTTGACGGCCTGCAGGCCCTTGTCGCCTTCGAAGGTCTCGATGCCGTCGAAATCCTTCTCGACGAACTGCGAGCCATCAGCGGAGTAAACTTTGAGCTTCATGTCGTGGGCGCTCCTTAGGCTTTAACCGCCTTGATGGCGGAGCGGATGATGACGTCAGATCCGTTGCAGCCGGGAATCGCACCGCGAACGAGCAGCAGATTCTTGTCGGCGAGGACCTTGACGACCTTGAGGTTCTGGACGGTGCGGTTCACCGCACCCATGTGGCCGGGCATCTTTTGATTCTTGAAGACGCGGCCGGGAGTCTGGCGCATACCGATGGCACCGATTCGGCGGTGGAACATCGAGCCATGGGAGGCGCGGCCACCCTTGGTCTTGAAGCGGAACTGGACGCCCTGGAAGCCTTTGCCCTTGGTCTCACCGGTCACGTCGACCAATTGGCCTTCCTTGAAGATTTCGACCGTGACGATGTCACCGGTCTTGGCTTCGGGAGCGGAGGCGAGACGCACTTCCGAGAGGCGGCTCACAGCGGCGACGCCAGCCTTCTTCGCGTGGCCGACCTCGGCCTTGCTGAGGCGCTGCTCCTTCTGGGGACCAAAGCCGAGCTGGACGGCATTATAACCGTCGGTCTCGACCGTCTTGACCTGCACGACCGGGCAGGGACCGGCTTCGACGACGGTGACGGGGACGAGGGCGTTATCGCCGTCGTACACCTGCGTCATCCCGACTTTTTTGCCGAGGATTGTTTGGATCATGTTTCTAAGCGGTAGGTGGAGGTTATCCGTTTACGGGACCTACATTAGACGCGGCGCCCGCAAGGGCGGGCCGTCGCCTAAGGCTGGTGGGTCACACCGTCATACGTTGATAGTGATATCGACGCCGGACGGGAGATTGAGTTTCTTGAGCTCGTCGACCGTTTGGGCCGTGGGCTCGATGATGTCGAGGAGCCGCTTGTGGGTGCGGATCTCGAACTGTTCCATGGACTTCTTGTCCACGTGCGGGGAGCGGTTGACCGAGAGCTTCTCGATGCGCGTGGGCAGCGGGACCGGGCCCGACACACGGGCGCCGGAACGCTTGGCCGTCTCGACGATCTCGGAGGCCGACTGGTCGATGATGCGATAGTCGAAGCCCTGAAGCTTGATGCGAATGCGTTGACCTTTCATGGGTGCGGTGCGTCGGGATTACGTGCGCGCAGGGGCGCGGGTGGACGTTTCGACGATACGGGTAAGAACCTGCGCCGGGACTTGGTCGAAATGGGACGGCTCCATGGAGTAGGAGGCGCGGCCCTTCGAGAGGGAGCGGATGTCGGTGGCGTAACCGAACATGGTTTCGAGCGGAACGAGCGCGGCGACGATGCAGGCTCCCTCGCGGCTTTCCATACCTTGGATCTGGCCACGGCGACGATTGATGTCGCCCATGATGTCGCCCTGGTACTCTTCGGGGACGGTGACCTCGACCTTCATGATCGGCTCGAGCAAGATCGGGGCAGCGGCCTTCATCGCTTCCTTGAAAGCGAAGATGCCGGCCATCTTGAACGCGATTTCCGACGAGTCGACAGCGTGGAAAGAACCGTCGTAGATGCGGGCGCGGATGTCGACCACGGGGTAGCCAGCGATGGTACCGTTGTTGGTACCCTCGAGAATGCCTTCGGTCGCGGGCTTGATGAACTCCTTGGGGATGACACCGCCGACGATCTCGTTGAGCACCTCGTTGCCTTTGCCCTTTTCGTTGGGCTCGAGCTTGATGCAGACGTGGCCGTACTGTCCCTTTCCACCGGTCTGGCGGATGAACTTGCCCTCGCCTTCGGATGCCTTGGTGATCGTCTCACGATAAGCGATCTGCGGCTTGCCGGCTTCGGCCTCGACCTTGAACTCGCGCAGCATGCGGTCGCGGATGATCTCGAGATGAAGTTCGCCCATGCCGGCGATGATGGTCTGACCGGTTTCGGCGTCGGTGGAGACGCGGAAAGTGGGGTCTTCGGCGGCGAGACGGGCAAGCGCGTTACCCATCTTCTCTTGGTCGACCTTCGACTTCGGCTCGATCGACATCGAGATGACGGTCTCGGGGAAGGTCGGTGGTTCCAGGCGGATATCGAAATCTTCGTCGCACAGGGTGTCGCCAGTGATGACGTCCTTGATGCCGATGACGGCACAGATGTCACCGGCGTAGGCAACCTCGATCTCCTCCTTGTCCATGGCGCGCATGAGCAACAGGCGCGAGACGCGCTCGCTGCGGCGGGTGCGCGGATTGTATGGTAGATACGGCAGAAGACGAGGCGGCCCACAAAGGGATCGCTCCAGAGCTTGAAAGCGATGGCGACGGTCTTCTCGCGATCGTCGGCCTTGGCGGCGACGGGCTGGCCGTCGCTGTCCTGGCCCTGCGCATCGGGAATGTCGGCCGGAGCCGGCAGGTAGTTGACAACGCAGTCCAACAGGCGCTGCACACCCTTCTTCTTGAAGGCGGAGCCCGGCACAACGCCGGTGATCTTCATGGCAACGGTCGCCTTGCGGATGCCAACCATGAGCTCGTGCGCGGAAATCTCCTCGCCGGCCAGATACTTCTCGGCGATCGCGTCGTCGCTATCGGCCACGGCCTCCACGAGGGCGTCGCGATACTTCTTCGCGTCGGCCTTCATGTCGGCGGGGATCTCGACGATCTTCGGGGTCATGCCCATCGGATCGGCGGCATTGTCCTCGAAGAGGTAGGCGACCTGGTGAACAAGGTCGACCACACCGGCGAAGTTCTCCTCGGCGCCGATCGGCAGGTAGAGGGCATGGGCATTGGCCTTCAACTTCGCCCGCATCTCCTCGATGCACTGGAGGAAGTTGGCGCCGGTGCGATCCATCTTGTTGACGAACGCCAGCCGCGGCACGCGGTACTTGTTGGCTTGGCGCCAGACCGTCTCGGACTGGGGCTGCACGCGGCCGACCGCGCAGAAAACGGAAACCGCACCGTCGAGCACGCGGAGCGAGCGCTCCACCTCGGCCGTGAAATCCACGTGTCCGGGGGTGTCGATGATATTGATGCGGGTCTTGATCCCCTTGAACGGGCCCACCGAGGGGACCCAGGCGCACGAAACAGCCGCCGAGGTGATGGTGATGCCGCGTTCGCGCTCCTGCTCCATCCAGTCGGTGACCGCGGAGCCCTCATGCACCTCGCCCATCTTGTGGACGGTGCCGGTGTAGAAGAGAATGCGCTCGGAAGTGGTGGTCTTGCCGGCG
>JAGVUB010000051.1 GCA_019136515.1 Verrucomicrobiota bacterium | reverse complement strand
GCTCCTTTCGACGCACGGATCGGGCCGGTGTTCATTCTTCACCCACATTTTCTCCAACGGGCGCAGCCCGTTGGTTCAGCAGCCTGGTGGACGAAGTCCGACAGGCTGCTAGAGCGCTTGGCCTATCGGGGAAGGTCACCAAGGAGGATATCAAGCGCCGCTACCGAGAGATGGTACATCAATACCATCCCGACAAAGTGCGACATCTTGGGCAGGACCTTCAGACCCTCGCGCATGAACGTTTCAAGGAGATCAACAACGCATACCTCTTCTTCAAAGAACGCTATGGGATCGAGTAGATGCTGCGCTACAGATGCAGTTTCGGGAGTGCGGGAAGTGGCGCGTGGACTTCAATCTCTCCCTACGCGACGGCAGCATCGAGCGCTGGACCGGCGAGGGAACCGTCTTCCCGTTTTCCATTGGCCGCCTCGATCGCGCTCAACTGGAGAAGCCCGGCACGGTGATGGAGGCGTTTACTGTGGAGTAGAACTATGAGTGCGATAATACCGATACTTGCAGGTGTATGGCATTTCCTTACCGAGAACTCTGCTGAGTTCATCTCCGCCTTAGGTGGTGCCTTCTTTGGCGCTTGGTTTGCTAATCTATTGCAGAACAGAACCGAAGCGACGAAGGAGCTGGATGAGAACCATTTTGCCATGGTTCGAGCGCAGCTCGCCTTGGTCGCCCAAGCGGGAACCCTTCACAATATTCAGCAGCAGTGTCTCGACCCGCTACGGAATGACCCGGCACGTGCGCAGAAGATGATTCAGTTTACTCACGTTGGGACGGATCTGCGGGTCGATCTCGCCCCGCTCGCGTTTATCTTGATGACCCCTGAGGCTGATTTGCTACAGCAGGTGCACTTGGCTCAGAGTGGTTATCTAACTGCGCTCGATTGCCTGCGCGATCGAAACGAGGCGTATAACCGACTGTTCAAGCAGGGGCATGTCGAGTCGATGGATATGAAAACTGGACAATGCACGGTCGTAGCAAGTGGACCGGATCTTAAACTGGTCTTGGACCTAACGGATGCGCTCTATGATTCTGTAGATCGAGCGCTGATCCGCTGCGAAAAGAACGTTGAGGAGCTATCCCGTGTCGGGAAGACCCTTTTCCCGAAACGGAAGTTTATTCGTATGAAGCCGCTAGAGGTCCCAAAGGCTTGACCGTGCCAGCAGGAAATATCCGAGATCCGTCGGGAATCGTGGGCTACCGTCCTTGTTCCTCGGGGTTACTCTTGCGTCGCAGACGCATCTCGAACTGCGGTCAGATCTGAGCGGAGTCTGGACAGCGACTCGGCAGTAAACGAGCGCTTGAGACCTACAAGTAGCAGAACAAAAGATTGCCATGCGATTGGCGCGGGGTCGGTGGGCGGCAATTGATCGATCTCTTCGGTGAAGAGGGTGCTGCCGTGGCGGAGCATGAGGAAGAGGTCGTCGCGGAGGAGGGACTCCATGGGCACGCCGAGGGCGGCGAAGGCGAGCCAGCGGTCGAGGTAGTTGTCCAATTGGTCGAGGAGCCAGAGGCGGCGTCCGTGCGCATCGAGGTGTTGCTCGTGCGTGACCGCGGCGAGTTGGCGGCGGAGACTCCGACGGAGGACGAAGGAGCGCCACCAGCGTCTCATCGGAAGAGGCTCCGCACCGCGGTTTGCACCCAATCTTCGGCGGGAAGCTGGTTTCCGTAGAAGGTCTTCGAATTGATCGCGACGACCTGCCGGCCGACTTTCCGAATCGTGCCGACCCACGCGCCTTCCGGAAGTGTGCCCAGTTCGCGGCGAACGAATTCCGCGTGCGAGAGCGCGACGTCGAACGTGAAGGCAATCACTTGATCCCCCTGCGCGCTGGCGAGCAACGTCTCGCCGTCGCGCAGGCGTCGCTTGCTGGGATCGCTGCGGAAGCGGGCGAAGAGGGCGGAGAGGAAGGACATGAGAGGACGGAGGGCGGATGGCGAGGGCGGACGACAGATGACGGAGAGCGGATGGCGGAGGACGAAGGAGGAACGGGGATCGCTGCTCTGCGCGAGCAGCGCCACAGGGATCGGGATTAGCGGGGATGAGCGTGTATTAGCGGTTTCCTCTCCGGGCTCTGGGCGAAGGGGCTGAATGACTTCGTCATCCAGCTACGGATCTCGGAGCGGTCCGCCGGCGAGCGGCGACCCTACCGCAGGCGTGAGGCTCGTGCCGGTCTTTGTGATCTTTGCGTTCTTTGCGGTGAAATGGGTTCGGAGGGCCGAGCTGGAGCTCGGCGCTCCCGGGACGGAATCGCCTGCAAGCAGGCTCCTACCTCAGTCGATCGACTCTCTGTGCGCTCTGTGTTCTCTGTGGTGAAAATCTTCCGTCGGTCCGGGCTTCGTTCTCTTCGTTGCCTTCTGTCGTCGGGATCGGAACGGTCCGCCGGCGAGCGGCGACCCTACGTCACGCTTTCAGCTCCAGTTCGTCGTTTTTGACGCGGAAGGTGAGGGTGGAGTTTTCCTTCACGGTTCCGGAGATGAGGGCGCGGGCGAGTTGGTTCTCGAGGTGTTTCTGGAGGAAACGCTTCAGGGGACGCGCGCCGTACACGGGATCGTAGCCTTTCTCGGCGACCCATTCCTTGGCCTTCTTGTCGAGCTCCACGGTGATGCGGCGGTCGGCGAGGCGCTTGTTGAGGTCGACGAGGAGGAGGTCGACAATTTTTGAGATCTCTTCCAGCGCGAGGGGCTTGAAGAGCACGGTGTCGTCGATGCGGTTCAGAAACTCGGGACGGAACGTCTTCCGCAGCTCGGCCATCACGGATTCGCGGACGGATTCCGGAATGGTGTCGTCGGTCACGCCTTCCTGCAGGTAACGGCTGCCGATATTCGAGGTGAGGATGACGACGGTGTTCTTGAAATCGACGACGTGTCCTTGGGAGTCGGTGATGCGGCCATCGTCGAGGACCTGAAGGAGGACGTTGAAGACATCGGGGTGCGCCTTCTCGACTTCGTCGAAAAGGATCACGGAGTAGGGCTTGCGGCGGACGGCTTCGGAGAGCTGGCCGCCCTCGTCGTAGCCGACGTAGCCCGGAGGTGCGCCGATGAGGCGCGAGACGGTGTGCTTCTCCATGTATTCGGACATGTCGAGGCGCACGAGATTCTGCTCCGAGTCGAAGAGGGATTCGGCGAGGGTCTTCGCGAGCTCGGTCTTGCCCACGCCGGTGGGGCCGAGGAAGAGGAACGAGCCGATGGGGCGTCGCGGGTCCTTGATGCCGGCGCGGGAGCGCAGGATGGCGTCGGCCACGGCCTGCACGGCTTCGTCCTGGCCGATGACGCGTTGGTGGAGGACATCGGCGAGGCGGAGGAGTTTTTCCTTCTCGCCCTCGAGGAGGCGAGTAACGGGCACGCCGGTCCAGCGCGCGACGATCTCGGCGATCTCCTCGGCGGTGACTTCCTCGCGGAGGAGTTTCGAGGCTTTGGTGGCTTCCTCCATCTCCTTGAGCTTGGCGGTGAGCTGGGGGATGCGGCCGTGGCGGAGTTCGGCGGCCTTGTTGAGATCGTATTCGCGCTCGGCCTTCTCGAGTTCGTGGCGGGCGGCCTCGAGTTGTTCGCGCACCTTCTGCACGCCGGTGATGGCGGACTTCTCCTTGTCCCACTGGTGGCGCATGGCATCGGCGCGGCCGCGGATGTCGGCGAGTTCCTTGGTGAGGGCGGCGAGGCGGAGTTGCGAGGCGTCGTCCTTCTCCTTCTGGAGGGCGGCCTCCTCGATCTGGAGCTGCATCTGGCGGCGGGAGAGCTCGTCGAGTTCCTGCGGGAGGGAATCCATCTCGGTGCGGATGGTGGCGCAGGCTTCGTCGACGAGGTCGATGGCCTTGTCGGGCAGGAAGCGTTCGGAGATGTAGCGGTGGGAGAGGACGGCGGCGTTGACGAGGGCGTTGTCCTGGAGGCGGACGCCGTGGTGGACCTCGAAGCGTTCGCGCAGGCCGCGGAGGATGGAGATGGTGTCCTCGACGGAGGGCTGGTCGACCTGGACGGCCTGGAAACGGCGGGCGAGGGCGGCGTCCTTTTCGACGTGCTTGCGGTACTCGTCGAGCGTGGTGGCGCCGATGCAGCGCAACTCGCCGCGGGCGAGCATGGGCTTGAGCATGTTGCCGGCGTCCATGGAGCCCTCGGCCTTGCCGGCGCCGACAACGGTGTGGAGCTCGTCGATGAAGAGGATGATGCGCCCCTCGCTCTGCTTGACCTCGTGGAGGACGGCCTTGAGGCGCTCCTCGAACTCGCCGCGGTACTTCGCGCCAGCGACGAGCGCGCCCATGTCGAGGGAGAACACGGTCTTGTCCTTGAGGCCCTCGGGCACATCGCCGCGGAGGATGCGCTGGGCGAGGCCCTCGACGATGGCGGTCTTGCCCACGCCCGGGTCGCCGATGAGGACGGGGTTGTTCTTGGTCTTGCGGGAAAGGATGCGGATGACGCGGCGGATCTCGGCGTCGCGGCCGATGACGGGGTCGAGCTTGCCCTTGCGCGCCTGGGCGACGAGGTCGGTGCCGAACTTCTCGAGCGCGCGGAAGGTGGACTCGGGTGTCTGGGAGGTGACGCGCTGGTTGCCGCGAATCTCCTTCAACGCGGCGAGGAACTTCGGCTCGGTGAGCTCGAAGGACTCGAAGAAGCGGGAGACTTCGGCCGGGAGCGACTTGGCGCGCAGCGCGCCCAGGAAGAGGTGCTCGGTGGAGAGGTAGTCGTCGCGAAGTTGTTTCGCGGATTCATCGGCGGCGGTGAATGCGTCGTTGACCGGCTGGCTGATGTACATCTGGCCGGCGGCGGTGGCGCCGCCCACGGCGGGCAGGCGGTCGAGCTGGCGCTCGAGGGAGAGCAACACGGCGCTCGGCTGGATCTTCATCTTGTCGAGCACGGCCGGCACGATGCCGTCCTCCTGGACGACGAGGGCGTGGAGGAGGTGCCAGAGGTCGACCTGCTGCTGGTTGCGGCGGCGCGCCTCGGCCTGGGCCGACTGGACGGCCTCGGCGGCTTTCTCGGTGAAGCGGGAGAAATCGAGGGACATGGCGGAGGGGGGAATTCGGAAGGAAGGAAAATCTGGAACTCAGGAAATCAGGAAACGGAGGGCAGACGGCGGAGGGAGATGACTGATGGCAGAAGACGGACGACGGAAGGGAACGAAGGCGGAGGGCGAGTAGGGCCGGTCTCTGACCGGCCTATCTGGCGGGTTCGTGAGGTGAGAGCATCGCGGTATCAATGGAGTCCGGTCGGAGACCGGACCTACTTACTCGCGCGGGTTGAACTGACTGGTTTCGGAGAGTTTTTCCCAGAGGGCGCGCTCGGGGGCGGGCGGATCCTCGGGGACCTGGACGCGGATGATCACGTGGAGATCGCCGCGGTGGCCGTGCTCGTTGTGGAGGCCGAGGCCGTTGAGGCGGAGTTGCTGGCCGGCCTGCGTGCCGGGCTTGATGCGGAGGTTCACTCTGCCGTCGAGCGTCTGCAGCGGGATGGTGGCGCCGAGCACGGCCTCCCACGGGGCGAGCTCGAGATCGTAGAAGAGATCGTCGCCCTCGCGGCGGAACTCCGGGTGCTGGAGGAAACGGACGTTGAGGTAGAAGTCGCCGCCGTTGCCCTGGCCGGCGAGGCGGATCTTCTGGCCCTCGCGGATACCGGCGGGGATCTTGATGTTGTAGGTGTGCGGCGCGGATTGGCCGGTCTGCGGATCGGTGCGCCGGTAGGTGATCTGGCGGTGCGAGCCCTTCACGGCCTCCTCGAGCGTGATGCGGAGGTCGGCCTCGACATCGCCGGAGGGACGCTTGGCCTTGCCGCGCGGGCCGGCGCCACGGCCGCCGCCGCCGGCGCCGCGGCCGAAGAACTGTTCGAAGAAATCGCTGAAGCCGGCGCCGCCGAAGGCGTCCTCGAAATCCTCGGGCGAGCCCTGTTGCCACTGGCCGCCGCCACCGAAGGGATTGCCGCCGCCGAAGCCGCCGCGGCCGAACTGGGGCTGGTCCCAGTTGGCGCCGAGCTCGTCGTAGCGTTTGCGTTTCTCGGGATCGCCGAGGACCTCGTAGGCCTCGTTGAGCTCCTTGAACTTCGCCTCCATGTTCGCCTTACGCGTGGCGGTGGGCGCGCGGTCGGGATGGTATTCCCGCGCGAGCTTGCGGAACGCCTTCTTGATCTCCTCCTGCGTCGCGGTGCGCGGCACGCCGAGGGTCTGGTAGTAGTCTTTGTAGCCGGAAGGCATTTCGGTGGGCGGTTGCCGGTGGACAGTGACCGGTGTGACTGAGGTCGGAGGGCGGACGACGGAGGAAGGAGAATCTGGAACTCAGGAAATCAGGAACGGAAGACGGACGACAGAAGGGAACGAAGAGAAGGACGGCGGGTTCCGGAATGGGCGGAGGACGGAACCCGGAAGGGGAAATGTGGAAATCAGGAAATCAGGAACGGAGGGCGGAATTGGACACAGAGGTCACGGAGGGGGAGGAGAACACAGAGGACGGGCAGCGGAAGGCGGATGGTTTACCGCAAAGACCGCATTCTGCCGTGCGGTAGAGCCGGTGGGAGGATCGGTCCTTTATGTTCTGTGCGTTCTCTGCGGTTAACTCGGTCGGGATGAATTGGGCGAGGGATGGAGCCGGGGTTTGGATGGCAGGACGGCCGATAGGACCGGTCTCTGACCGGTCGCGCTTGGCTTACGCTGGCGTGCAGGGCGGAGCGAGGGGAGTCCGGTCGGAGACCGGACCTACTGGGTGGGCATGCCGGCGAAGTAGGACCGGTCTCTGACCGGTTGCGATTTGCTCATGCTGGCACACAAGACGGAGCACTGAGTGTCCGGTCGGAGACCGGACCTACGGGTTGGGCTGGGAAAGAACGGGAACTGTAGCCGGGGGCGGTGACCCCGGAGGCCGGCCTCGGCGCGGCCGGCTACAGGGTCACAACTGATTCACGACGACTTGGGCGTAGCGGAGGACCTGGTCGCCCTTGATGTAGCCTTCGCGGTAGACCTGCACGATGGTGTGGTCGGGCTTGCCCTCGATCTTCTGCATCGAGACGGCTTCGTGGCGGTTGGGATCGAAGGGCTGGTCGAGGCTCGGGATCTTCTCGATGCCGTGCTCGCGGAGGAGCTGGTAGAACTTCTCGAGCGTCATGCGCACGCCGGTGGTGAGGTGGTCGACGGTCTCCTTGTCGGCGGGAGTGAGGAGGGCCATCTCGAGGTTGTCGGCGATGGAGAGCGCCTGCTGGATGAATTCGGTCTTCTTGGACTCTGCGGTGCGCTGGGCGTCGCCGGTGATGCGGCGGCGGGTGTTCTCGAAGTCGGCGACCTTGCGGAGGAACTTCTCGCGTTCCTCGGCGAGGGCGGCCTCGGCCTGCAACACGCGGGCCTCGAGCTCGGCGATGCGCTGCTGCTCGGGCGAGAGCGGCGCGGCGGCCTCGGCGGCCGGCGGCGGCGTGGTGGTGGCCTGCTCGGCGGCGGGAGGCGGCGTGGATTCGGGAGCGGGAGGAGTGGCGGAGGCTTCGGGCATGACGGATGATGAAATGTGGAAAGCTGGAAAAGTGGAACGGAAGACGGAGGACAGAAGACGGACGACAGAAGGAAACGAAGAGAACGAAGGGCGTTCTGCGTTCGGCAGAACCTTCGGCGCGGAGCGCCTACGCGAGGACGGGAAATGTGGAAATCAGGGAATCAGGAGCGGAAGACGGATTTGGTCACAGAGGGCACGGAGGCGGAGGAGGACACAGAGGACGGAGGGCGGACGAGTAGGGCCGGTCTCTGACCGGCCTATCTGGGCGTTGTCTTGTGGCGGACGGTGCTGGTGGTGTCCGGTCGGAGACCGGACCTACTCGTTGGGCGGGTTAGCGATGGATCAACGGAGGATAGGTTGTTGATGCTCTGTGATCTCCTCTGCACTCTGTGAACTCTGTGACGGGATCGCGGAACGGCGGCGCGGCTATTTCGCGGCCATCTCGAGGATCTTGTTGAGGCGGGTGACGAAGTTGCGGGGCTCCTCGACGATGCCGGCGGCGAGCAACGCGTTCTCGTAGAGCTGCTCGGCGATGAGCGCGGCGCGGTCGGCGTCGGTCGTGCTGAGTTTGTGGAGGCTCTTGATGAGCGGGTGGCGCGGGTTGATCTCGAGGTCCATCTTCGGCGGCTGCTCGGCCTCGTCGGGCTTCATGGCGCGCATGATGCGGCGCATGGCGGGCGAGAGGAATTTGTCGGAGTTGAGCGCGACGACCGGGCTGTCGACGAGGCGCTTGCCGGCCTCGACTTTGCCGACCTTCGCGTCGCCGAGCTTCTCCTTGAGCCAGGTGCTGAGGGCCTTCACGTCGGCCTCGGGGAGGGCTTCGCCGGTGGCGGCGGGCGCGTCGCCGAGGTCGAGGTCGGCGCTGTCGGCGGAGACGAGGCGTTTGCCCTCGAAGGTGGAGAGGTGGCTCATCACGAACTCGTCGATCGGCTCGTAGACGAAGAGAACCTCGAAGTTGCGGGACTTGAAGGCCTCGAGGTACGGGCCGGACTCGAGCGCGGCGCGATTGAGGGCGTGGAGGAAATAGATCTCCTTCTGCGCCTCGGGCATGCGCTTCACGTATTCGGTCAGCGTGGTCGTCTTGCCCTTCTCGGTGAGCGAGGACTCGTAGCGCAGGAGCTTCGCGAGCTGTTCGCGGTGGGTGAAGTCGGAGGTGACGCCCTCCTTCAGGAAGATGCCGAACTGCTTGTAGAAGTCGGCGTAGCCGTCGGCGTTCTTCTCGGCCTCCTCCTCGAGGAACTTCAGGTAGCGCTTCGTGATGACGCGGTTGAGCTTCTGGACGAGCGCGGAGTCCTGCATGGACTCGCGGGAGATGTTCAGCGGGAGGTCGGCGGAATCGACGACGCCCTTGAGGAAGCGCAGCCACTCGGGGAGCAGGCCCTCGGGCTTGGCGTCGATGAGGACGTTTTTGCAGTAGAGCGAGACGCCCGGCTCCATGCGGCCGAAGCCGAAGCGCTCCTGGTTCTCCTTCGGCGTGAAGAGGAGGGAGTTGATGGTGAGCGGGGCGTCGGCGTTGAAGTGGAGGCGGAAGCGCGGTTCGTCGAAGGCCTTGGCCTGGAACTTGTAGAACTCGGTGTACTCCTCGTCCTTGATCGCCGACTTCGCGCGCAGCCAGAGAGCCTCGACCTTGTTGATCTTCTCGCCGTTGAGGTTGACCGGGAAGGTGACGAAGGCGGAGTAGTGCTCGAGGATGCGCTTCACCTCGGAGGCGGTGGCGAACTGCTTCTGGTCGTCCTTGAGGGTGATGACGATCTTGCAGCCGCGCTTCTGGTCCTCGGTGGTCTCGATCTCGTAGGAGCCGGTGCCGTCGCTGGTCCAGACGAGGTGCTCGTCGGTCGGGCGCCAGGAGTGGGTGTAGACCTTGACCTCCTTGGCCGGCATGAAGGCGGAGTAGAAGCCGACGCCGAACTGGCCGATGAGGCTGGCGTTGGAGTTGTCGCCCTTCTCCTTGAGGGAGTTCAGGAAGGCCTTGGTGCCGGAATGGGCAATGGTGCCGAGGTTTTCGACCAGCTCGGTGCGGCTCATGCCGATGCCGTGGTCCTGGAAGGTGATGGTGCCGGCCTTGTCGTCGGTGGTGATGTTGATCTCGAGCGGGAGATCGGCGTCGAAGATGTCCTTCTCG
This sequence comes from Verrucomicrobiota bacterium, assembly GCA_019136515.1. Lineage (GTDB taxonomy): Bacteria > Verrucomicrobiota > Verrucomicrobiia > Opitutales > Opitutaceae > CAJCBL01. The sequence continues at coordinate 21,621 of JAGVUB010000051.1, read as the reverse complement.
ACGAGCTTGAGGTGGCGGAGCTTCTCGAGGGCGTCGCTCGCGTTGGAGACCAGCTCGCGGATGAAGATCTCGCGGTCGGTGTAGAGCGAGTGGATGACGAGATCGAGGAGCTGCTTAACTTCGGCCTGGAAGACGTGTTTTTCGGCGGGAGCGGTCATGAGCGGAAGGATGGGTTTGTTTGAGAAAGGTTTGGGCGAGCTGCGAAAACGGGAGGCGCGAGCGCGCCGGATCAGGCGGAGGTTTTGCAGAAGGTGTGCCGCGGACGCGGAGGCGCTGGTTCCCTCTGAAAACGGAGGCCGCCAACCAAGCGCCGGGACAGGCACCGTGTCAACGTGGCGCGCGGGGTGGCGCAGGGCGGGCGGAGTTGGCGCAGGGTGGGGGACTGACCGCGAACGACAGACGGCGGAGGCCGGCGGGTGAAGAACGGAGGACGCAAGTCTGCAGAAATGGAGCCGGCGCGGGCGTTCCTGAGCCAAGGGCTCGGCGGCTTGATCCCCTTCAGCCGGTACAGCGTGGGCCGATAGTTGGTTTACCCCGACTCCCTCACCTCATGCAAAAACGCGGCTTTCTTCTCTCTGTTCGGACCAAACTCCAAGGCCATCTGATGTGGTTGGTCTTCTGCTCGATGGCGGTTCCGACCCTGGCCCTCGGAGTGCTGGTCGTGGTGCTGCTGCGGTATCCCTTCGATCTGTTCGCCGGGGGAACGCCGGAGGAAACGCGTGCGCGTGTCCTGCTGGCGCTATGTGTGTTGTCCCCGGTCGTGTTCATCGGGCTGCTCAGTTGGGCGTTCTTTCTGACCAACCGGATTGTCGGCCCGGTCGAGCGCATGATTCGCGAACTCGACGAGCGTCTCCGCGGCACCGCCTCAGGCCCGATCATCCTGCGGCCCAATGACCTGCTGCTCCCTCTCGCGGAGAAGATCAATCTGGTCATCGCGGATTGGGAGCGGAGCAAGAAGGACCGGGGCGTGTAGACTCGGATCGGTGATCCACGGGCCCGGTTTTCCCGGGTCGAGGTCGAGTGAGGCGCGCCGAACTCCCGGGTGAGCCGCTCACTCTGGACCGCAGACACAAACGTTCGCTCTGCTACCAGGCTCTCGTCGCTCGTTTGTTCGACGCTCGGTCGACTGCTCACGCCTTCGGCGCGGTTGTTGGCGGAGGGGGGATCGGCCGGAGGTACGGGTCGAACCAGTGTTCGATGCCTTCGAGCGACTCGGCGATCGTCTGTTGCACGGCCACGGCGTAGAGATCGAGGAAGACGACCGCGTTGACCATGTAGTCGCTCTCGGTGGCGTGGCGGAGGCGCTCGACCATCGCAGCGTTCACCACCTGCACGTTGCGGTAGATCTCCTGGAGACCGCGAAACTCGAAGTCCGGGGGCTGGTTGTTCTGGGCGCGGAAGTACTGCGCAAGCAGGTACATCGAGGTGGCGCGGTAGATCGTCTCTTCGCGACTGGCGAGCGGGAGGTGGAAACGCGCCATCGGGCGGAAGAACGCGAGATGGGGGCAGCCGCTCGCGGCGTTGATCAGGCCGAGGAGCGAGCCGATCGCGCGCTGGGCACTGGTCTGCTGGGCGATGGTCCGCTCGGAGGTCACGACCTCGAGCCGCACCAAGTCCCAGGAGAGCAGATCGCCGAGGCGGTGGACGACCGGCACGAGGCAGGCGGCGAGGGGGCAGCGCTCGTGGGTGGCGGCATTGAGCGGGCAGTTGGCGCAGCGATGGTTTCCCAGTGCGGTCCAGGCGGGTAGATAGATCGAGCGCGATGCCGCCAACTCCAAGGTGACCGCATCGAGTTGGAGCAGGAAAACCTCCCGCGAACCGTTGGGCAGGGTGAAGATGTACTCGATTTCCTTGGTGGCCATCGGGGGCGGAGCGATATGCAGGTGCGAGCAGCAGCGATTCGGCGCCCAAGGTCAATCGCGGGGCGACGGCCGGTTCGCGAATACCGGGCGGGGTGGCGGGGAAGCGCTCGGAAAACATTCTCCTCGCCCCGCGCCGGGCCGGTGTGGATTGTCCCGGCGCATGTCCCGCATCGTCGCCATTGTAGGTCGCCCGAACGTCGGCAAAAGCCGCCTGTTCAACCGTCTCGTCCGCCGCCGCATCTCCATCGTCCACGACGAGGCCGGCATCACGCGCGACATCGTCTCCGGCACGGTCGACAAGGACTACATGCTGCTCGACACCGGCGGCCTCGGCCTCGATCCGCGGACCACGCCCGACAAGCTCATCCCGGCGGTAGAGGCGCAGGCGCGCTTCGCCATCGAGACCGCGTCGCTGATCCTCTTCGTCGTCGACGCCCGCGAGACGGAGAACCCGCTCGACGACAAGGCGGCGAAGCTGCTGCGCAAGAGCGGCAAACCGGTGATCGTCGTGCTCAACAAGAGCGACAACCCCGACGCCCCGGCGCCGCTCAATCCTTTCAAGCGTCTCGGCTTCACCGAGTTCATCCACCTCTCCGCCGAGCACGGGCACGGCGAGGATGCCCTGCGCACCGCCATCGCGCAGAAGCTCGGCCCGGCTCCGGTGGTCGCGGCCACCGCCCCAGTCGGCGAACGCACCGCGGACAACCCGCTCAAGATCGTCTTCGTCGGCCGGCCCAACGTCGGCAAGTCCTCGCTGGCCAACCACCTGATGTCGCAGCCCCGCCTCATCGTCAGCGACATCCCGGGCACGACGCGCGACTCGGTCGAGCTCGACTTCACCTTCACCACGGCGGAGGGCAAGCAGTGGCCCTTCCGGCTCATGGATACGGCCGGCATCAAGACGAACACCAAGCTCGCCTCGCCGGTGGAGTACTTCTCCCGCGTGCGCTCGATCGACGCGCTGCAGAGCGCCGACATCGTCTATCTCGTGCTCGACGCCCTCGACGGCGTGACGAAGCAGGACAAGGCGATCGGCGCCGAAATCGTGAAGGCCAACAAGCCCTGCGTGGTGCTCGTCAACAAGTGGGACCTCGTGCACGACGCCTTCAAGGACAAGCCGCTGCGCGGCTACGAGAGCGAGGCCGACTACCGCGAGAAGTACTCGGAGGCGGCCGGCCGCGAGCTGTTCTTCACCCCGGGCGCGCCGCTGGTGTTCATCTCGGCGCTGAAGGGGTTCGCCGTCGAGCGCATGCTCGCCGCCGCGCGCCGCATCGACCAGTCGCTCGACAAGAAACTGCCCACCGCGAAGCTCAACCAGGTGCTGCTGCGCCTCACCGACCGCGTGCCGCCGCCGGCCGTGGGCGGGAAACGTTTCCGCGCCTACTACGCCGTGCAGACCGGCAACCGCCCGTACCGCATCAAGATCTTCTGCAACAACGGCACGGTCATGTCCGAGTCGTACCGCCGGTATCTGGAAAGCGGTGTCATCGAGGAGTTCCACCTCAACGGCTGCCCGATCCACTTCGATCTCGTCGGCAAGGAGAAGGCGCCGCGGCCCGACTACGTGCCCCGCCGCCACGACGAGGAGGACTGAGGCGCGGCCGAAGCAGGTCCGGTCTCCGACCGGACACCCTTGGCTCCCGCCATCACTGGCAGCTCACGAACGGTGGCGTCCAGTCGGAGACTGGACCTGCGTGTCGTGCGTAGGATCCGGCCTCGGCGCGAGCGGCTACAGCGATTCCGGAAACGGCGGCCCCGCGCCTGCGCGCTTTCCCGTTGCCCTCGGCGCCGACGGGCTTTCTTGTCCGCGGCTCCTCCACCATGGCGCGAGACAAGCTCGAAGGCATTGCAGACTACTACGACGCGGTCGTGATCGGCAGCGGTTTGGGCGGGCTCACCGCCGCCAACGTGCTGGCTAAGCAGGGCCGGAAGGTGCTCCTGCTCGAGCACCACTACCAGCTCGGCGGACTCGCGACCTGGTTCCGCCGCAAGGGCGGGCACATCTTCGACATCTCCCTGCACGGCTTCCCGATCGGCATGATCAAGTCGTGCCGTAAATACTGGACGGCCGAGATCGCCGACTCGATCGAGCAGCTCAAGGGCATCCGTTTCGTGAACCCGCAGTTCGACGTCGCCACGACGTTCGACCGCGAGGACTTCACGCGCATCCTCAGCGAGAAGTTCGGTGTGCCGCGCGAGAAGGTGGAGGAGTTTTTCGCCACGCTGCGGGCGATGAACTACTACGACCGCAACACCGAGACCACGGGAGAGTTCTTCAACCGTTTCTTCCCCGGCCGGCCCGACGTGCACCGGCTGCTGATGGAGCCGATCGCGTACGCCAACGGCTCCACGCTCGAGGACCTCGCGATCACCTACGGCATCGTGTTCTCGAACTTCATGAGCAAGGGCGTGTTCACCTTCCGCGGCGGCACCGATGTGCTCGTCGAGAAGATGGCCGCCGAGCTCCGGCGCAACGGCGTCGAGATCCGCAAGCAGGTCCTGGTCGAGCGCATCCTCAGCGAGGTCGTCGACGGCCGGCGGCGCGTGTGCGGCGTGGTGGCCAACGGCCGCGAGATCCGCTGCGGCGCGGTGCTCTCCAACGCGAACATCAAGAACACCATCTTCCGGCTCGCCGGCGCCGAGAACTTCGCGCCCGAGTTCGTGGCGGAGGCGGAGGCCGTGCGCATCAGCCCCTCCTCGTGCCAGGTGTACTTCGGCATCCGTAAAGGGGAGACGATCCCGCACATCGGCGACCTCATCTTCACCTCCGAGGCCCCCGCGTTCTCCAGCACCGAGCTCGTGGCCAGGCACACGAGCAGCCGCACGTTCTCGATCTACTATCCGGACACGCGGCCCGGCACCGACCGCTACACCATCGTCGCCTCGCTCAACGCGAAGTACGACGACTGGGCGAAGCTCTCCGACGCCGAGTACGAGGCGGAGAAGGCGCGGCTCATCGAGGAGTCGCTGGTCGCGCTGGAGCGCTTCCTGCCCGGCGTGCGGGCGAAGATCGATTGGACCGAGGCGGCCACGCCGCGCACGATCGAGCGCTACACCACGCATTGGGCGGGCACGTCGTTCGGCACGAAGTTCGAGGGCCTCAAGGTCTCGATGGAGCTGCCCAACCAGATCGCCGGCCTGCACCACGCCGGCTCGGTGGGCATCATCATGTCCGGCTGGCTTGGCACCATCAACTACGGCGTGATCGTCGCCAACAACGTCGACAAGTACCTGCACGCGCTCGGGCAGGGGGCTCCGACGGCCGGCTGAGCACCGGCGGCAGCCGGTGGCGCGCGCACGCCAACCGGCACGCACTGCTTCGCGTCGTAGCGAAAGCCGCCAAGGCTTTCGTCCGGGGAGGGCGGTCGAAGTTCTGGCGGACTTCGCTGCCGCAAGCGTTGGCCGCTCAGGAGCCGGGCACTTTTCCCTCGCGTTGCCGGGCGGCTCGCCTCCATTCGCAGGCATGCCGTTTTCCAAGTTCGGGCTCTATTCCAGCATCCTGCGCGCCGTCGAAGCCAAGGGCTACGCCGAGCCCACGCCGGTGCAGGTCGAGACCATCCCGGCCGTACTCGCCGGGCGCGATGTGATCGCCTCCGCGCAGACCGGCACGGGCAAGACTGCGGCGTTCGCCCTCCCGATCATCAACCGCCTCGGACCCCACCGCGCCGGCGGCGCCCGCGTGCTCGTGCTCGAGCCGACGCGTGAGCTGGCCCAGCAGGTGGCCACCGCCTTCCGCGAGTTCGCGCAGTTCACCGACCTCCACGTCGACCTGATCCAGGGCGGCGTCGGCTACGGCAAACAACGCTCCGCGCTCGTCGACGGCGCCGACATCGTCGTGGCCACCGTGGGCCGCCTGCTCGAGCTGATCGACGACCACGCGGTGAAGCTCGACGCGCTGCAGGTGCTCGTGCTCGACGAGGTCGACCGCATGCTCGACATGGGGTTCATCGACGACGTGCGGGCGATCATCGGCCGCTGCCCGCCCAAGCTGCAGACGCTCTTCTTCTCGGCCACGATTCCCGGGAAGATCGAGGAGGTGGCGCGTTTCGCCGTCCGCGATCCGATCCGCATCAGCATCGGCCGCGTGCGCACCGTGCCGGAGTCGGTGAAGCACGAGCTGTATCCCGTTTCCGGGGCGCTGAAGTTCCCGCTGCTGCTCGCGCTGCTCGGGAAGACCGACTACCGCAGCGTGATCATCTTCTGCCGCACGAAGGAGGGGGCCGACGGCATCGTGGCGCGCATCAAGCGCGCCGGCCACTCCGCCACCGTGCTGCACGGCGACCGCAGCACCGGCCAGCGCAAGGCCTCGCTCGCCGGCTTCAAGGACGGCACCTACGAGATCCTCGTGGCCACCGACATCGCCGCGCGCGGACTCGATCTCAGCGACGTCTCCCACGTCATCAACTACGACATCCCGATGACGCCCGACGACTACGTGCACCGCGTGGGCCGCACGGGGCGCGCGGAGGCGAAGGGCGACGCCTTCACGCTCTACACGCCGCGCGAGACCGGCGCCGTGCAGGGCATCGAACGGTTCATCCGCGCCGAGATCCCGAAGCGCCGGCTCGAGGGCTTCGACTACAACGCCGCGCCGCCGCGGCCCGAGCCGGAGGAGGAGGGCGGTGTGCTCACGACCGCGCCGAAGCCGCAGCCGCAACACCAGCCCAAGCGCCAGCCGGACGAGGGCTGGCACGAGACGACAGTGGGCGCATGGAAGACCAAGAAGAAACCCGCCGCGGCGCCCGTGCCGGAACAGCCCCGGCCCCAGCCGCGCCCGAAGCAGAAACCGAAGCCGAAGGAAACATCGCGGGGCGGCTTCCTCGCGCCCGCGAAGAGCAAGTCGTTCGGCCATCGCAAGGGCGGCAAACGCCGCTGAGCGCGTCGTTCGCGCCCCCACACCTCACCATCCCCACCACTTTCCATGAAGAAGAACTTTCCGCTCAAGGATCCCAAGAAACCCGATGCGCGCGTGCTCGAGACCGTGAAGAACGAGCTGCGCAAGTACGTGCAGCGCGAGCAGCGCAAGAAGCTGCCCGAGGGCTTCGACCGCTGGGAGTTCGCCTGCAAGGTCGGCGCCGAGGCCGCGAGCGCGGCGGTGTTGCCGCTGAGCGCCGTCGTGGGCGAGGTGGAGGCGTTGGCGCAGGGTGGGGCGGCCGCGGTGTACGTCGAGATCATCGCCGTGCCGGGCAACCGCCCGGTGCGCGACGAGGTGTAACCTGTCGGCGGCGACGGTGCCGCGCCGCGGCGCGGGGGCGGCCGGGCGATGCGTTAACCCCCGGTGCGAGCGGGCGGCGGCCTCGGCCTGCGGTTGAAACCCGGGCGGGGCCGGACTCAATCCGCGTTCACCATGAACACCCCGAAAGCAGACATCCGTGGAAAGACCGCCCTCGTGACCGGCGCCAGCCGGGGCGTGGGCAAGCTCGTGGCCGAAGCGCTCGCCAAGGAAGGGGCGCGGGTGCTCGTGCATGGCCGCACCGAGGCCGCGTGCGCCGAGGCGCTCAAGCTCGTGCGTGCGGCGGGCGCCGAGGCCCACGTGATCGCCGGCGAGCTGTCCGATCCGGCCCAGGTCGAGCGGATCGCCGACCGGGCGCTCGCGCTCGGCGGAGTCGACATCCTCTACAACAATGCCGCGGTCATGCACCCGTGGCGCGAGAGGATCGAGCACCACACGGCGGCCGACTGGGCGTGGAGCTTCCAGGTGAATGTCATCGCGATCGTGCGACTGTGCGCGCGGCTCGTGCCGACGATGCGCGAGCGCGGCTGGGGCCGCATCGTCAACGTGACCTCGGGCATCGACAAGACCCCGCAGCTCGCCGGCTACGGCGCGAGCAAGTGGGCGGTCGACAAGTTCACCGACGATCTCAACGCCGAGCTGCAGGGCACCGGCGTCATTGTTTCGCGGATGGACCCGGGCTGGCTCCGCACCGATCTCGGCGGGCCGCAGGCGCCGAACGATCCCGCGACCGTCCTGCCCGGCGCCCTCGTGCCGGTGCTCATCCCGGACGGCACGCCCGGCGGCCAGTTCTACCGCGCGCAGGAGCTGCGCGGCTGAGCGGGATCCTTACGACCGCCAGGTGCGGTGCATCGAAGGTGGGCCGTCCTGTGGGTAGGGACGGCGCTCCGCGCCGTCCGCGGATGCCGGCGGAGCGGCGTCCCTACCAAGGCAACACCGATCGCCTTTGTGAGGATTGAGGCGGCGGAGGCTGCAAAACTCCCGCCTCGACACGTGGGGCGGGCGTCGTAGCGTCGCCGGCAGTCCCACCGCCATGTCCGCCCGCAGCGCCAACGCCATTTCGATTATCGGCTCGATTATTATCGGCTGCCGGCCCGGGCATGGAAACGGCGCGTGACAAGACACGCACTTCCGAGTTTCCAAGACCCCGGGCCGCAAGCCCGGGGTTTTTTGTTACCGAACCCTCTCCCTCCCTCATGAGCACCAACCGCATCCTGATCTACGACACCACCCTCCGCGACGGCACGCAGGGCGAGGGCATCTCGTTTTCCGTGGCCGACAAGCTCCGCATCGCCGAGAAGCTCGACCACTTCGGGGTGGACTACATCGAGGGCGGCTGGCCGGGCTCGAACCCGCGCGACATGGCGTTCTTCCACGAGGTGAAGCACCTGAAGCTCAAGCACGCCAAGATCGCCGCGTTCGGTTCCACCCGCCGCGCCGGTATCCGTGCGGCGGACGACTCCCAGCTCAAGCTTCTGCTCGAGGCCGAGACGCCGGTGGTGACCATCTTCGGCAAGACCTGGCTGCTCCACGTCACCGAGGTCCTGCGGACCACGCCGGAGGAGAACCTCGCGATGATCGAGGAGTCGGTGCGCTTCCTGCGCGAGGCCGGCCGCGAGGTCATCTACGACGCCGAGCATTTCTTCGACGGCTACAAGGACAACCCGGCCTACGCGCTCCAGACGCTCGAAGCGGCGCAACGCGGCGGGGCGGTGAACCTCACGCTCTGCGACACCAATGGCGGCACGATGGTCGACGAGGTGAAGACGATCGTGGCGGCCGTCGTGGCGAAGTTCGGTCCGGGCAAGATCGGCATGCATTGCCACAACGACTGCGGGCTCGGCGTGGCGGTCTCGCTCGCCGGCGTGCAGGCCGGCGCCGTGCTCGTGCAGGGCACGGCCAACGGCTTCGGCGAACGCACGGGCAACGCCAACCTCGTCTCGATCGTGCCGAACCTGCTGCTCAAGCTCGGATACGAGGCGCACTGCCGGCCGCAGCTGCCGAATCTCCGCCAGCTCTCGCTCTTCGTCGACGAGCTCGCCAACCGCAATCCCGACACCCACGCGCCGTTCGTCGGCGCCTCGGCCTTCGCGCACAAGGGCGGGGTGCACGCGAATGCGGCGCACAAGGTCGCTCGCAGCTACGAGCACATCGACCCGGTGCTCGTGGGCAACCGCCAGCGGGTGTTGATCTCCGATATGTCCGGCCGCAGCAGCGTGGTGATGAAGGCCCGCGAGCTCGGCGTGGAGCTCGAGGCGAACTCTCCGGCGCTCAAGGAGCTGATCGACGAGATCAAGAAGCTCGAGTACCAAGGCTATGAGTACGAGGCGGCCGATGCCTCCTTCCAGCTGCTCATCGCCAAGGCGCTGGAGAAGCACCGCGAGTTCTTCGGCTTCGAGGGCTACCGCGTGATCGTCGAACGGCGCGGGCCGAACGAGCCGGTGATCTCCGAGGCGACGGTGAAGTTGCGCATCGGAGACGAGGTGCGGCACACCGTGGCGGAATCCGACGGCCCGGTCGGCGCGCTCGACAAGGCGCTGCGCCTCGCGCTCGAACCGGTCTTCCCGCAGCTCAAGGAGATCCTGCTGCGCGACTACAAGGTCCGCATCCTCGAGAGCCAGCAGGGCGCCGGCGCGCGCGTGCGCGTGCTGGTCGAGACGGCCAACGGCGACGACGAACTCTTCGGCACCGTCGGTGCGGGCGAGAACATCATCGAGGCCTCGTGGCAGGCGCTGAAGGACGCGCTCGAGTTCAAGCTCCTGCGCGACGAGCAGCGCAAGGCCAAGGGCTGAGCGAGGACCGCGAGTCGCGCGCCAAGGTCGATGCGCTCACGCGCATCGCTACGGATTGAGGGATGAGCGACTTCTGCCGTGCGTAGCGACGTTCGTGAGAACGTCGATCTTCGTGGCGTGCTCCGCTCGCGAAACAAGAAGGCCCGGACGCTCGGTCCGGGCCATTTCGTCTTGTGCCGCAGGTGGCATCACTGCGCGCCGGTGAGCGGCGGTGGCGCGGGCGGCTCGGCAGCCGGCGCGGTGAAACCGGGTTCTTGCGCGGCCATCTCGGCGTCGCTGACTGCGCGGCGCAACGCGAAGGCGCCGCGCACAATGAAGAAGAGCGCGAAGAGGTGGAACCCGAACGGCATCATGTCACCGAAATTCAGATAGATCAGCGCGTCGGCGACATAGACGAGCGCACCGACCACGAACGCCCAGAAGTGGCCGCGCAACGCGAGCCAGCCGATGAGCGCAAAGAAACCGATCGCGAGGGCGTCGAGCGCGAAGGCGACCGGCTTGAGCGCCTGAAAGGCGACGTCGGCGATCAGCGTGAAGCCGAGACCGATGACGAAACTGGTCTCGCTGCCGCTGTGGATGAGGACCGTGTTCACCAGCGAGAGGCCGGCGATCCACCAGAACCAGCGCGCGGCGCTGGCGACGCCGGGCGTGCCGGCGACGATGGCGGCCTTGTTGATCTGGCGGGTGGCGGGGTTGACGAAGGCGTTGTAGTTCATGCTTGGGTTGGGGTGCGGGGAGCCAAGCCGGTGGCCAAATGGAGGACGAGCGTGAAACGTCATGGCTTCGCGATTGCGGGCGTGCCGGCGTGATCCCACGCTGCCGGCATGGAACCGCGCAACGACGAGAACACCACGCTGGGCACACTCAAGAGCGAGGTCCTGGCCTTCGCCCAGGCGCGCGATTGGGAGCAGTTCCACTCGCCCAAGAACCTTTCGATGGCGATCGCGGCCGAGGCCGCCGAGTTGATGGAGCCGTTGCTATGGGTCACGCCCGAGGAGTCGCGGGCCGTGATGGGCCGACCGGAGAAACGCGCTGCGCTTCAGGATGAACTGGCCGACATCGTGGTCTACTGTCTCGAGTTCGCCAACCAGACGAACATCGACCTCGCTTCGGCGATCACCGCGAAGATGGCGCGCAACGCCGCGAAGTATCCGGTCGAGAAGGCCCGCGGCCGCTCCGAGAAGTACAACGAACTGTGAGGCGCCGGGGGCGGGCTCGGTCGGGCAGATGAGGACGAGGGACGAGCGTCGAGTGACGAGGGTCAACCGGTCGCCGGCGTGGTACGGATCGTTCGCCTAGGCGTGTGCCCAACCGGCGTGTTCGACGCGCGCCGCCTCGACTCTCGCCGGTCTGGTGGGCCTCAATGTCCGCAACCGCAGGCGCCGCCGCAGCAGCCGCCGCTGTGCGTGTGACCGGTGGGCTTGGCCGCCGCCGGCGCGCTCTCGCTGCTGCGGCCGGTGTTGGCGCCGATCAGGCCGTAGCCGCCGCTGATGATCCGGCGCACGGGCACGCCCGTCTCCGGGTGCTGGGTGAGGGCGTTGTCGCGCATGCTCTGCTGGATCTCAAACTGCACCACGGCGTCGCCGGGCTTCTGCGGGATGGTCTCGTAAACGTAGGTGGCCATGATCGAAAGGGCGCGAAATTGCAGGCCGCGCCGGAACCGTCAAGCCGGGCGGCCGGAGCTCCGGTGTCCGCCTGCCTGCCATCGCGACCGTTTACCCTCACGGTCGTGAAGGTAAACGGTCGCGGGGGAGTCAGGCCCACGCGAGGCGGAGTTCGGCGGGGGTGCGGCCGGCGGCGCGGAGGGCGCGCAGGCTGAGCGAGGCGTGGCGTTTCGCGAGCCGCTGGCCGGCGGCGTCGAGCAGGAGCGGGCAGTGGTGGTAGGCCGGGGCGGGGCAGCCGAGCGCCTCGAGGAGCAGGAGCTGGCGGAACGTCGAGACGAGCAGGTCCGCGCCACGCACGACCTCGGTGATGCCCATCGCGGCATCGTCGACCACGACCGCCAGCTGGTAACTGGGCAGGTCCTCGCGGCGCCAGACGACGAAGTCGCCGAAGGTCTCGCCGGCGACGGCCGACTGCGGCCCGAGCGCGGTGTCGATAAACTGGAGGCGGCGGCCGTCGGGCACGCGGAAGCGCCAGCTGTGGCCGGCGCGCGGCCAGGCGGCCCGGCGGTTCTGCTCGGCGGCGTCGAGCCGTTCGGGGCGGCAGCGGCCGGAGTAGAGCGGCTCGTCACCGCCGCCGACACCGGACTCATGCGGAGCACCGGCGGACTCGGCGATGTCGCGACGCGAACAGGTGCACGGGTAGACGAGGCCGGCGGCGCGCAGCCGGTCGAAGGCGGCGCGGTAGAGGTCGAGGCGGGCGCTCTGGTCGTAGGGGGCGTGCGGGCCGCCGCAATCGGGCCCCTCCTGCCAAGCGAACCCGAACCAGCGGAGATCCTCGATCATCGCGGCGGCGAACTCCGGCCGGCAGCGCGCGCGGTCGAGGTCTTCGTTGCGCAGGAGCAACGTGCCGCCGGTGGCCCGGGCGCGCTCCTGAGCGGTCCAGAAGGTGCGGGCGTGCCCGAGGTGCAGATACCCGGTGGGCGAGGGGGCGAGCCGGCCGCGGTAGGCGGGCGGTGCCGGTGGGGCCGGCGGGGGGCTCATTTCACGAGTGTGCCGCAGTGCGGCATGCTTTTGCCCCAATACGGGTTGGAGAGCTCCTCGGTGGTCTGCACCCAGTCGGCTCCGCCGGGAAACATCGAGCAGTGGGCGATGAAGTATCCGGACTGTCCGCGCGCGAGGGCGACGGCCTCGGCGCTGAGCCGCTTGAACGCCTTGCGGGCGGTGGTGAGGTCGGTGGCGACAGCGACGGGCTGGGCGGCCGGCAGGGATGCGGCCGCGGCCCGGGCGGCCGGCAGGTCGTCGGCGGCGAGGGCGGCGCGGATGCGTTCGTAGTCGGCGAGGAAGGCGCGCGCCTCGGCGCCGAGGGGCGCGGGCTCGCCGGCGTAGGTGAGGCTGCCGAGGAAGAGGGTAACGAGGACGAGGCAGAGCGGTTTCATCGGCGGAGAGGGCGAGGGTGGGGAATGGGGACGCGTTGGCAAACCGGAGCTTGGCGGCCTTGTTTTTGGATTCAAGTTGGGCGCAAAGCTGTCGTTTAGGTTGACCGACGGGAGCGTTTGGGCCCATGACGGAGCTTCCGCCGGCAGGACTATCCTCACGGGCGATCTCACCAACACATCATGGAAGACTGGCTGTTCTCAGCATTGGCCGAAAAGCGCAAGGCTCGCGCGTTGACGGAAACCGCCCGGCAAGTGGGCATCGAGCCGACGCGGCTGAGCCGCATCGCCAACCAGTATGTGGAGCCCACGGCGAAGGAAATCGAGGTGCTCACCGCGTTCCTGAAACCGGCCGCACCAGCCCCGGCCCCGGCCGCACCGCCCCCGTCGGCCCCGCCGCCCGCCGCGCCGGCGGTCAAGCCAGTGGGGGCTCCCGTCGCCGCCAAGCCGGTGTCGGCCCCCGTTGCCGGTGCACCGAAGCCGCTCCCGTCCACCGCCCGGCTCTCGTCGGGGCTGGAGGCGTTGAAGCTGCCGGTGCAGACCACGCAGACCGATTTCGTCCACCGGCAGGAGTTGCTGAAGTTCATCTTCGCCGTGCGCGACTGGCCGGCGCAGCATGCGCATCCGCTTCCCGGCGACTTCGCGTATCTGCAAACGCTCTGGAACGAGGCGCAGAAGGCGATCAACGCGGTCAACATCCGCCTCTACGGCAGCGAGGGGAAGCCGATCCCGCAGCCGTCGATCCGGGAACGGCCGGCCCGCCGGCACCACAGTTCGCGTTTCCTCTTCATGCAGGTGGCCGAGGAGCGCCTGCCGGCGGAGGTTGTGGCCAACATCCGCGAGTCGGCCCAAGAAGGGCTGAAGGGGGGCGCGGCGCAGGGTTTCCTCGAGGCCTTCCAGCTCGCCGCCGAGGCGATCCTCGACGAGGACGATTTCAAGACGCTCACCGAGGAGGCCAAGCAGCGCGCGGACGCCCCGGCGGAGTGAGCGGGAGCGGTGTGTGGCCGGAGGCGCCGATTCGGTGGCGCGCGGTGGCCCACAATTCCCCAAACAATCCTTGCTCGCGTCCACCCCCTCACTAATCCTCCGCCCACCTTTCGGGTCCCATGAAACTGATCATCGCCATCATCAAACCCTTCAAGCTCGAGGAAGTTAAGGAAGCCCTTGCCGGCATCGGCATCGAGGGCATGACCGTGACCGAGGTCAAGGGCTTCGGTCGCCAGAAGGGGCACACTGAAATCTACCGCGGCAGCGAGTACACCGTGGACTTCCTCCCGAAGGTGAAGCTCGAGGTCGCCGTGCGCGACGATCTCACCACCAAGGTCGTGGACACGATCGTGAAGAACGCCCGCACAGGGAAGATCGGCGACGGCAAGGTCTTCGTCATGCCGGTCGAGGAAGTCATCCGCATCCGGACCGACGAGCGCGGCGACGCCGCCATCTGAGCGGTCCTGCTCCCATCCGCCCCGGCCGCACGCTCCCGCGTGCTGCTGTGAGCGGGGGAAGGCGCATTTCCCAAAATCTCGTGTCGCAAACCGGCTACCAGGTCATCGCCCGCAAGTGGCGCCCGCAGATCTTCGACGATGTCGTCGGGCAGGATCATGTCGTGCGCACGCTGAAGAACGCGATCACCCGCAACCGGATCGCCCACGCCTATCTCTTTGTCGGCCCGCGCGGCACCGGCAAGACCTCGACCGCCCGCATCTTCGCCAAGGCGCTCAACTGCGAGAAGGGGCCAACTCCGTCGCCGTGCGGTGAATGCGCCGCCTGCCGCGACATCGCCGCCGGCACGCACCTCGACGTGATCGAGATCGATGGCGCCTCCAACAACGGTGTCGACCAAGTCCGCGACCTGCGCGAGACCGTGCAGTACGCGCCCGCCGCGGGCCGCTACAAGGTCTACATCATCGACGAGGTCCACATGCTCTCGGCCGCGGCGTTCAATGCGCTGCTCAAGACGCTCGAGGAGCCGCCGGAGCACGTGAAGTTCATCTTCGCGACCACCGAGGCGCAGAAGGTCCTCCCGACCATCGTCTCCCGCTGCCAGCGTTTCGACCTCCGGCCGATCTCCGACGAACTCATTTCCGAGCGGCTCAAACGCATCGCGGAGGTCGAGAAGATCGAGGTGTCGCCCGAGGCGCTCGCCAGCATCTCGCGCCTGGCCGACGGCGGCATGCGCGACGCGCAGTCGATCTTCGACCAGATGATCGCCTTCTGCGGCCAGAAGATATCCGAGGCCGACGTGCTCGACGTGTACGGACTCGTGGGCGCCGAACAGGTGGCGACACTCGCCGCGGTCGTCGCCTCCGGCGACCACCGGAAGCTTGTCGAGATGGTCGACGAGTTCGACGCCGGCGGCCGCGATCTCTTCCGTCTCCTCGCCGACTTGCAGACCGTCGTGCGGCGCGCGCTGCTCGACACGATCAAGCAGGGCGGGAAGAGCCGTGCTCTCGGCACGGAGATGACGACCGAACAGCTTACCCGCCTGCTCGATGCGCTCCACGAAGGCGAGGGCGGCGTGAAGTTCGGGCTCTCCGAGAAGATCAATTTTGAGATCACGCTCCTGAAAGCCGTCGAGGGCAGCCGCTCCCGCGCGCTCGACAGCGTGCTCAAGGAGATCGCCGCGCTCGCCGAGGCGAGCCCTGCCGGCGAAAAAAAAAAGAGCTGACGCCTGATTCTGGCGACGCGCCGGCTGCGGAAAAGGCGGCCGAGGGCGATGTCGAGGAGGCCGGCGAAAGCGCGACCGTGACGGCCGAGAGTGTCGGTCGGGTGGAGGAGGGCGAACCGATCGGTCCCAGTGCCGCCGATGAGGCCGCGATGATGGGCGAGGACTACACGCCGCCGCCCGGAGCGCCGGCGGTGCGAGCCCCGTCCGCGGGTGGCCGTCTGCCGTCGCTCGACAGCCTGGTGGCGAAGATCCCAGAGGCGACGCGCCGGGGGCTGGACGAACATCTGCGCGCGCGTTTCATGCGCGTGCGCAAGCTCAAGCCCGGCGAGCTGCGCTGAACTCTCCGTGGGGGGAAGGGGCCGAGAAGACGCTTGGCGATGGTCAGACCATCGAGACCCGAGCGACGGACTTTCGGCGGTGGTGGCGAATGTCGCGGAGACCTTCGGTGCGCCCGGCCGGGAAGACGAACGCCTTGGCGGCTTTCGCTACGGTTCAGTCGTCGTTTCCAGCGTATTTTTCCGAGGACCGGACAGTGTCTCAGGGCTTCGGATAGCCGATGGAGTGGGCGAGCAGGATGCGCTGGTCCGGGCGGAGGCGGAGCTTTTCGGCGGCGACCTCGCGTTGGAGCGTGGCGCGCGGGCAGGTGGCGAGGCCTTCGGAGGCGCAGAACAGGCCGGTGTTTTGCGAGAGGTAGCCGCAGTCGATGTGCGCCAGCAGCAGCTTCTGGCTTTCGTCTTTCTCGCTGCGGCGCGCGAGGTCGGCGACGTAGAGCAATTGCACCGGTGCGGCGGCGAAACGCCGGCCGGCGATCTGATCGCGGATGTCCTCGGAGGTGACGAGCACGAGCGTGTTGGCGGCGGCGTCGTAACGGTAGGCACCCGCCGGCAGCACGACGTAGAGGTCGAACTCCTGGCGGTTGTTGGCGGTGGGCGCGGTGCGGCGACCGTCGGGGCGGTTGATGCCGAAGGTGGCCCAGAGTAGGTCGGAAAGCTGCTGGCGGGAGAGCTCGCGGGTGTCGTACTCGCGGATACTCTGGCGCTTCGCCAGGGCTTCCATGAGCGGCATGCCGCCGGTCTGACGCGGGGAGGGCAGGGCGATGTCGCCGGCCCGGAGTCCGAGGGTGGCGACGAGGGCGAGGAGAACGAGGAGCGTGTGTTTCATCGGGAAGAATCGGTGAGGGGCTCGCGAACGGAGGGGCGGGTAACGCGAGCGACGTGGCGCAGTGTTGGCGGGTTTCCCCGGGCGCGCAAAGAAGAAGGCCGGACGCGAGGTCCGGCCTTCGGGGGGAAAACGACGGGAGACGGACTGGACCGCCGGTTACTGGCCGCAGCAGTTCTTGAACTTCTTGCCGCTGCCGCAGGGGCAGGGGTCGTTGCGGCCGACCTTCGGCAGCTCGCGGCGGATCGTGATCTTCGGGAGCTGGACCTCCTGCTTCGTCTCCTCGGGGGCGGGGCCCGCCTCGGCCGGGGCCGGCGCGGCGCGCCCGGGGATGGAGATGCCCTCGGCCACGGCGTGGGCGACGGCGGGGGGCGGCGGGGGGGTGTTGGCGGGGCTCTCCAGGCGCAGGGTGCGCGAGAGGATCGCCATCATGTTCTCGAAGGCGTCGCGGTTGGTCGCGGTGCGGAACAAGCCGGTGCAGATCTCGAGGCGCACGTTGGTCATCAGCTCCTCGAAGTACTTGAAGGCCTCGCCCTTGTATTCGGTTAGCGGATCCTTCTGGCCGTAGCTGCGCAGGCCGACGCTCTTGCGCAGGTCCTCCATCTCGGTGAGGTGCTCCTGCCAGTGGTGGTCGATGGCGTTGATGATGACGAAACGCTCGAGCGAGCCGAGGGCCTCGGGATTCTCGACGGACTCCTTGAGGGCGTAGGCCGCCTTGACCTTGTCGGCGACAAGCTTGGCGGCGGCCTCGGCGCCGAGGCCGGCGAGTTCCTCGACCTTGAGGGCAACGGGGAAGTGCATGCACACCCAGCCGACGAAGGACTCGAGCTTGGCGGTCTCGGGACCGCCCTTCTCGTCGAAGCCGGCGGTCTCGGCGCGGAAGAGCATCTCCTCGTCGATGAAGGTGAAGACCTGGTCCTTGCTGCGGTCGGCGTGGAGGGCGCCGTTGCGGATGGTGTAGATGACCTCGCGCTGCTTGTTGAGTACGTCGTCGTACTGGAGCAGGCGTTTGCGGATCGAGTAGTTCTGCTGCTCGACCTTCTTCTGGGCGGACTCGATGGACTTGTTGAGCCACGGGTGCTCGAGCTCCTCGCCCTCCTTCATCGAGCTCTCGATCATCTTCGCCATCATGCCGCCGGAGGCGAAGAGGCGCATGAGATCGTCCTCGAGGGAGATGTAGAAACGTGACTGGCCCGGGTCGCCCTGGCGCGAACAACGGCCGCGCAACTGGCGGTCGATGCGGCGGGATTCGTGGCGCTCGGTGCCGATGACGAACAGGCCGCCGAGCTCGGGCACGCCGTCGCCCAGTTTGATGTCGGTGCCGCGGCCGGCCATGTTGGTGGCGATGGTGACGGCGCCGCGCTGGCCGGCGCGGGCGACGATCTCGGCCTCCTGCTGGTGGTACTTGGCGTTGAGCACGGAGTGCACGATGCCGGTGCGGCGGAGCATGCGGCTGAGCACCTCGGAGGATTCGACCGAGACGGTGCCGACGAGCACGGGCTGGCCCTTGGCGTGTGCCTCCTGGATCGCCTTGATGACGGCGCCGAACTTCTCGCGGCGCGTCTTGAAGATGAGGTCGTTGGCGTCCTTGCGGATGCAGGGCTTGTTCGTCGGCACGACGGTGCAGGCGAGCTTGTAGATGTCCATGAACTCGAGCGCCTCGGTCTCGGCGGTGCCGGTCATGCCCGCGAGCTTCCGATACATGCGGAAGTAGTTCTGGATGGTGATGGTGGCGTAGGTGCGTGTCTCGCGCTCGATGGCGACGCCCTCCTTGGCCTCGACGGCGCCGTGCAGGCCGTCGGACCAGCGGCGTCCGGGCATGATGCGGCCGGTGTTCTCGTCGACGATGACGATCTTGCCGTCGGGGGAGACGACGTACTGGACGTCGCGTTCGTAGAGGCTGTAGGCGCGCAGGAGCTGGGAGATGGCGTGGATGTCCTCGGAGACCTGTTCCTGGAACTCCTGGAGCTGGACCTTGGCGGCCTCCTTCTCGGCGGGGGACTTTGTGGTGTCCTTGTCGATCTCCATGTGGGCCGTGGCGACATCGGGCATCATGAAGGCATCCGGATTGTCCGGACGCAGGAAGGTGCGGCCCTTCTCGGTGAGGTCGGCCTGGTGCTGGCGCTCGTCGATGACGAAGTAGAGCTCCTCCTTGAGCTTGTAGTACTCGTCGCGGCGGAAGTCCGTGTTCATCTCGAGGTCGATCTTGTCGAGAAGCTTGCGGGACTCGGAGCTCTCCATGAGGCGCTGGAGGAGCTTGTTGCGCGGCATGCCGGCCTTCACTTGCAGCATCTGGAGCTGGGCGGTGTAGGTCTCGTCCGGGGTGCGGTTGGGTTTCTCGAGCAGGGTCTTGGCCTCGGAGATGAGGCGGTTGCACAGGCGGGTCTGCTCGGCGAAGAGCCGCTCGATGCCGGGCTTGTGGCGGGTGAAGGGCTGCTCGCGCTCGATCGGGGCCGGGCCGGAGATGATCAGCGGCGTGCGCGCCTCGTCGACCAGGATGGAGTCGACCTCGTCGACGATGCAGTACCAGTGGTCGCGCTGGACCTGGTCCTCCTTGCGGGTGGCCATGCCGTTGTCGCGCAGGTAGTCGAAGCCGAACTCGGAGGCGGTGCCGTAGGTGATGTCGCGCTGGTACATCTCGCGGCGCAGGCTCGAGGGCATCTGCTGCTGGATGCAGCCGACGGAGACGCCGAGGAAGTTGTACAGGTGGCCCATCCACTGGGAGTCGCGGCGGGCGAGGTAGTCGTTGACGGTGACCAGCTGGGTGTTGAGGCCGTTCAACGAATTGAGGTAGAGGGGCAGGGTGGCGACGAGGGTCTTGCCTTCGCCGGTGGCCATCTCGGCGATCTTGCCCTGGTGGAGCGCGATGCCGCCGATGAGCTGCACATCGAAGTGCACCATGTTCCAGACCAGCTCGTGATCGCAGACGACGACGGTGCGGCCGCAGAGCCGGCGGGCGGCGTTCTTCACCGCGGCGAAGGCCTCGGGCAGGAGGGCGTCGAGGGTCTCGCCAGCTTTGACGCGGGCGCGGAACTCGTCGGTCTTGGCGCGGAGCTGCTCTTCGGTGAGCGACTGGTACTCGGCTTCGAACGCGTTGATTTTCGCGACGATGGGCTGGCACGACTGGATGAACTTCCGGTAGTGGCGGCCGGCGAAACGTTTGAAGAACCAGGAAATCATGAGAAAGGGACAAACGGTTGGAGTCGGCCCCGGGTTTGGCAACGGGCAAATGGCCGGCGTTTCCGGGGCGTGGTCTTCGGGGTGTGGCGGTGCCGGCGGTGGCGGTACGGGGGGCGTGGAGGCTCGTTCTTCCGGCTAGCGGCGGAGCGGTTTTTCGCTCAGGGTTCCGCGCCATGTTTGACCACGTCGAGAAGCTCAAGGAGTACGTCCGCTGCCAGAGTGTGTCGGCGGATCCGCAATTTGCCGACGGCATGCGGCAGGCGCGCGAGTTCATTGCCGGCCTGTTGCGTGAGATCGGTTTTGCCGTGGAGGTCGTGCCCACGCCCAAGCACCCGCTGGTGCTGGCCAGCCGCGGCGGCGATCCGAAGTGGCCGCACGTGGTGATCTACGGACACTACGACGTGCAGCCGGCGGACCCGCTCGCGCTGTGGCGATCGCCGGCGTTCGAGCCCGCGGTCCGCGACGGCCGCATCTACGGGCGCGGCACGGCCGACAACAAGGGGCCGCTGCTGGTGCATGTCGCCGCGGTGGCCAAGCTGCTCGCGGCCGAGCCCGATCTGCCGCTGCGGATCACGTTCCTCATCGAGGGCGAGGAGGAGATCGGCAGCCCGAGCTTCCTGCCGTTCCTCGAGAAGTACCGCGACCGGCTGAAGGCCGACTTCGTGTTCCTCTCCGACACCGGCAGCCCGCGCGAGGACCAGCTCGTGGTGACGTGCGGCCTGCGGGGCCTGTTCACCTTCGAGATCGAACTCACCGGGCCGCAGAGCGATCTGCACTCGGGGCTGCACGGCGGCGCGCTGCTCAACCCGCTGCAGGCCCTTTCCGAGATCTGCGCCTCGCTCCACCTGCCGGACGGCCGGGTGAATATCCCCGGGTTCTACGACGAGGTGCGCCCCGTCCAGGACTGGGAACGCGACGAGTTGCGCAAGCTCGGCACGAGCGAGGCGGAGTATCAGAAGTTTCTGGGCATCCCGGCGTTCCACGCGCACCCCGGCTACTCGCCGTTCGAGGCGGTGCGCTTCCTGCCCACCCTCGAGTTCAACGGCCTCGGCGGCGGCTACCAAGGGGAGGGCAGCAAGACCGTCATTCCGAGCAAGGCGATGGCGAAGATCAGCTGCCGCCTCGTGCCCGACCAGGACCCCGAGACGGTGAAGGCGCGCGTCTACCGGGCGCTGCGCGAGCGCTGCCCGAGCGGCGTGCGGATGAAGATCATCGACGGCCACAACGGCGTGCCCTACGTCGCCGTGCCGCCGGGCAAGCCGAACACGCCGGCCGACCAGTCGCCGGTGCTGGCCCGGGCGTTCCGTGCGACCGACGCCGCGGTGGCCGAGGTCTTCGGCAAGCCGCCGTTGTATCTGCGCGAGGGCGGCAGCGTGCCGATCATCGGCGACATCAAGCGCGTGCTCGGCCTGGACTCGCTGCTGCTCGGGCTCTTCCTGCCCGAGGACAACCTCCATGCGCCCAACGAGAGCTTCCACCTCGGCGTGATGGAGAAGGGCATCCGCGTTTCCGAAATGATCCTGCGTGCGCTGGCCCGCGGGTGACCGCCACGCGCTTGGCGCCGCCTCCGGTGCGCACTAGCAGCCTGTCGGACTTCGTCCGCAGGCTGCTGAACAAACTGGCTGCGCCAGTTTGGGAACGGGGAGGTTTCCCAAAGGATCTTTCGGGGAGCGCTTCCGGAACGTTCGTTT
>JAGVUB010000082.1 GCA_019136515.1 Verrucomicrobiota bacterium | reverse complement strand
AGGAAGAGTTCGGAGAGTTTCACGGCGGATTTGAACAGACGAGCCGAAGGACCTGCGCCACCACCGGCGGCGCCGCGGGAACGGTGCAGCCGGAAGGCCTGCACGAGTTCATGGTTATGGGAAAGATAGCCGATCATCGGACGTTGGCAGTCAGGGCGATCGCAGCGCGCGGCGCGGGGGCGCCAGCGGGTCGGATGCCCAGGTAAGGGATGAGTTGCTCGCCAATGCGCTTGAACGACGGCGCGGCGACCGTGCCGCCGTAGGCGAGCCCGCCCGTGAGCAGGCGGCCGTCGTTGACGACGACCGTGATCTGGACCTGCGGGCGATTGGCGGGGAAAAAACCGACGAACGAGCCGATGTGGTGCGAGGTCGAGTACCGGCCGTCGATGATCTTCTGGGTGGTGCCGGTCTTGCCCGCCACCTGATAGCCCTCGATCGCCGCCGCCTTGCCCGTGCCCTCGGCGCTTGCCGCCTCGACGAGCAGGCGCGCCATGATGTCCGCGGTCTCGCGGGAGATGACGCGCCGGCGCGGCATCGGCTCGTAGGGCACGACGGTGCGGCCCGTGTTGTCGCGGATCTCGCGCACGAGCCACGGACGGGAGAGCACGCCCCCGCTGGCGATCACGCCCATGGCGCAGTGCACCTGCAGCGGTGTGGCGGAGACGGAGTGACCCATCGGCATGCGGGTGATCGTGAGCCCGTCCCACTTCGCCACCGGGTGGAGCACACCCGAGACCTCGCCGCCGAGCGGGTAGCCGGTCTCGTCGCCGAACCCGTAGGCGTGTGCGTAGTCGTAGAGGCGATCCGAGCCAAGGAGCATGCCCAACTGGGCGGCCCCGCGGTTGGAGGACTTGCCGACGATCTCGGCCACGGTGAGCTTGCCAAGGTTGTGCGCCTCGCGCGGCAGGGAGCGCGGCTTGCCCTGGTACTCGACCGTCGAGAGGCTGCAGTCGAAAACCGAAGACGGGGTGACCAGCCGCTCATTGAGCGCCGCCGAGGAGGCAACGATCTTGAAGGTCGAGCCGGGCTCGTAGACGTCGGTGATCGCGATGTTGCGCTGCGCGGCGAGCGGCGCGGTGTTGAAGTGGTTGAGGTCGAAGGTCGGCCAGTTGGCTAGGGCGAGGATCGCGCCGGTGGCCGGGTCGCCGACGATGATCGTCGCGCTCTCCGGCTGGAACTTCCGGGCGATCTCCGCCAGCTCCTCCTCGACGATGTGCTGCACGAACATGTCGAGCGTGAGCACGATATCGAGGCCGTCGGTGGCGGGAATCTCGCGGCTGCGGAACTGCGCCAACTCGCGGCGATGGCCGTCGCGCTCGGACTCGCGCCAACCGGCCTGCCCGCGCAGGTAGAAGTCGAAGTGGCGCTCGACGCCGGTCACCGGCGTCTGCTCCTTGTTGATGTAGCCGAGCAGGTGCGCGGCGAGCTGGCCGCCGGGATAGACGCGGCGGTAGTGGCGGATCCCGTAGACGCCCTTGATGCCCAGTTCCTGGATGCGATCGTAGGTCGCCTCCTCGACCTCCTCGCTCAGCTTGACCCAGCGGATCGGCCGTCCCTGGGCGGCGGCGTCGACTCCCTGCGCACCGGCCTCGGCGGGAGTGGCGAAGCGCCGGGTCAGGAGGGGCCGAAGATCCGAATACGGCAGGCCGAGCAGGCGGGCGAGCTCCGGCCACTTCGCCTCGTCGGCCGCGCGCAGGTCCTGCGGATCGGCGCCGAGCTCGATGAGGTTGCGGCTGGTGGCCAGCCGGTTGCCCCGCACGTCGAGGATGTCGCCGCGGCGGGCGAGTTCGACGATGGTCTGTTTGCGGGCCTTCTCGAGGAAGGCGGTGTAGCTCTCGCGCTCCAGCCAGTGCAGCCACACCAGCCGCGCGGCCAGCCCGGCGAAACAGGCGAAGACCCCAAGGCTGAGGAGGACCAGACGGGCGTTGGAGGCGAAACCCTTGCGCATCGCTCAGCGGGTGGTGGCCAGCGGGAACGAGGTGGAGACGAGGGTGGGCGCGAAACGGTCGGCGTTGCGCTTGGCGGCGAGGCGGACCTCGACCGGCTCGGCGACGCTCACGATCTGGTAGTCGCGCGGCATGCCCAGACCCAGGCGCAGCGCGGAGTTCTGCGTGAGCAGCACCTCGGGGTTGAGCGCCGCCGCAATCTCGGCGTTGGTCGCGGCCGTGCGGCGCTGCACCTCGACGATGCGCTGCTGCATCTGCTTGTTGGACTCCGCCACGTCGGAGATCTCGTGGCGCAGCCAGACGGTGCCCAGGCCGATCGAGCCGGCGAAGGCGAGCAGGAGGATGGTGGCGAGGAGAAGCCGGTTGACCGGCGAAGCGGCTTTCTTGGTCGGGCGCTTCATGATGAAAGTTCGGTGGCGGTGAGTTTGCGGACGGCGCGCAGGCGCGCGGAACGGCTGCGGGGATTGGCGGCGAGCTCGGCCTCGCCCGGCTCGACGGGGCGGCGCGTGAGCGCCTCGGCCTCGCGCGTGCGCAGCTGCTGCGGGCGGGAGTCGCTCTCCGACTCCGGCATCCCGGCGAGGCGGCGGAAGTAGCGCTTCACGATCCGGTCCTCGAGCGAGTGGAAACTGATGACGCAGAGCACGCCGCCGGGGGCGAGCTTGGCGAAGGCGGCGGGCAACGCGCGCTCGATGGCGCCGAGCTCGTCGTTCACCGCGATGCGGATCCCCTGGAACGCCCGCGTAGCCGGGTGGATCGAGGAGGTGCGGCGCAGCGCGGCCGGGATCGCGGCGGTGATCAGTTCGGCGAGCTGCTTCGTCGACGCCAGTGCGCCGCTGCCGCGGGCCGCAACGATCGCGCGCACGATGCGCCGCCAGGACTTGTCCTCGCCGTAGTCGCGGATCGCGCGCACCAGCTCCTGATCGGAGGCGGTCTCGAGCCAGGCGGAGGCCGGCAGGCCCGCGCGCGTGTCCATGCGCATGTCGGCCGGGGCGTCGTTGCGGAAGGAGAAACCGCGCGCGGCATCGTCGAGCTGGAAGGAGGAGACGCCGAGGTCGAAGAGGATGCCGTCGAAGCCGGACTCGGGCAGGTCGCCGAGCGCGGCGAAGTTCACGCTGCGCAGCTCGAACCGCGCGGGGAATTCCCGCTCCACCGCCTCGGCCCGCGCCAGCGCCGCCGGATCGCGGTCGAGTCCCATCACGAAGCTGCCTGCCGCCGCCGCGAGGATGCCGCGGGTGTGCCCGCCCCCGCCGAAGGTCGCGTCGAGGTAGCGGCCGCCCACGCGGGGCGCGAGGAACCCGAGCACCTCGTGGAAAAGCACGGACTGGTGACCGGTGGACATCGGTTCAGGGGTCGGAAGCGCGGCGGACATGGCTCATCAGATGTCCATCCGGCGCATGAGCGCCTCGACGTTTTCCCCCGCCACCGCCGGGTTCTGCTGCTCCCAACGGGCCGGGTTCCAGATCGTGAATTTGGTGAGCGAGCCGACGCACAGCGCCTCCTTCTCGATGCCCACCGAGCGCAGCATCGCCTCGGGCAGGCCCACGCGCCCCTGCTTGTCGCAGCCGAACGAGAACGCCTGCGAAAACAGCTTCTGGATCGAGGCCTGGGCCGCCGTGTCGCCAAGCGCCTTGGACGCCAGCTTGTCGTACAGCCGCTCGATCTCCAGCGGCGGCAGCACCAGCAGATGCCCGTCCTGCGGCAGCGCCAGATACGAGTCCGCCGCCTCGTCGCCCGCAAAACGCCAGCGCGCGGGAATCGTCAGACGATTCTTCGCGTCGAGCACGTGTCGGAAGGACCCGACATAGAGCGTTTTGGAGGGATTGGCCATGGAATGGACGGCGCCAACACGGCGCCCCACTTTTCCCCATTCTGCCCCACTACCCCCCACCGTCAAGCAAACACCCCTCCTAAGTCACGGCAGGTTGTTCACTTATTCACATTATCTCCCCACCACGCCACAGGCCCCTGTGGATGCTCCGGGAACGGGTCTCTGCCCCCCGACAAACATTGGTGGCGGCGGGCGCAGGAACCCGACATCGCCGCCCTTCCCCAGTCCACTCACAAACCGAGGCGGCGCTCCCCGGAGCAACGCCTTCCTCCACCTAAAAGCCCGGGATCAATAAGGCCCACGCCTGCCTCGACGTCCGACCGCACAGCAAAGCCTCCTCCGTCGCACCGCGCGGCGGCGGGCAACGCGAGCCCGCGCCACCGGAGACAGCGGAGCGAGACGTCAACCAGTTGGGTAACCGTCGGACCGACAAACGCCGGAACCCGGAGAGGAGGCCGGGCGCGAGGACGCCTCGGAACGGGCCAACAACACGCTGGCACCCGTTCCCGGACGCTCGGCCCTCAACGGCGCAATCCCTCAGGCGTAGATCTCGCCGAACAGCCGCGTGAGCACGCCCTGCGCCGGCTCGGCGAGCGGGCGATCCTGCTGCAGCCGGCGGACGGTGTCGCGGTACTCGGCCACGACCCGCGGTCGCCGGGCGTAGAGGCGCCGCAGCGCCTGCACCAGCATCAGTCGCGGCACGACGTTGGTCGGCTCGGCCAGATTGAGCTGCAGGAGGCCGTCGAGCAGTTCGCGCTCGCCGTGCAGGAAGCCCTCCGGCGTGCCCTCGAGGGTCTGGCAGCCCACCGCGAGCAGCTGCTCCATCCGGAGCAGGTAGGGGCCGAAAGCGGCACCCGCCGGCACATGGTATTCTCCCGGAGGTGACACAACCGTAGCGCCCGCCTCGCGGCGGAGCAGTTCGAGCAGCTCGGCGGCAAGGCCGCGCAACGCCGCCTCGGGCTCGGCCAGGGTGAGCTCGGCGCCGGCCGTGCCGACAACGACCCCGTCGGCCGCGCGCACCAACCGCAGCTCCACGCGCCACGGCTCCGCCTGGGCGAGAATGTGGGTGACAACGATGTAGTCGCTCGCCGGTTGCAGGCCTCGCGCCCGCTGCGCGGCCTCGTCCGCCGGCCACGGGTTGCTGCCGAGCACGAAGGCCGGCGTCGCGCCCTGGACCCAGGGCACGATCGGCCGCACCCGCGCGCGGGTCCCGAAGTAGGCCTGCTCGGCGAGGAACAGCGGCACCGCCCGGCTGAGGCGGCCCGCGGCGTCGCCCACCTGCGCCGTGCCCTCTGCGCCGGGCTCCGGCACCGCGGCGGAACTGCCGAGGAACGCGATCGACGGTGCCGCTTCGTCGGCAGCAGGAAAAAGCGCCCCGGCCACACCAGCCGGCAGCCAGGTCGGTCCGTTGTCGACCAGCATCGCGAGGGACATCTTGCCCGGCGCCGCGGCGCGCGCGGCGGCCAGACGAGCGCGGGCGTACTCCGCATCCCAACGGTGGAGATGCGGTCGCCAGTCGGGCCGCGGGAAACCGTAGAGCTGGTCGAGCAACGCCCGGCCGGTGTCGAACCGGCCGAGTTCGAGATTCGCGCGGAGGAGATTGTTGGCGACCGGAAGGCCGTGCGCGGCGATATCGAACAGCGGCTGCGCCAGCGCGAGCAGCTCGGCCCGATGGCCGGCGTTGCCCAGATCACCAGTAAGCAGCATTAGCAGGGCGGGCGGCACCGGGCGCGGCGCGAGGGTGAGCGCCTCGCGATAGAGCGGCAGCGCCTCGTCGAGGCGCTGGTTGGCGAGCGCCGCGCGCGCCAGCCCGAGGCGGGCCAGCCAGCTGTGCGGCAACGCCGCCACGCTGCGCATCGCCTCGAGGGCGGCCGCGTCCCCGCCCTGTTCGTGGTGGCGGGCGGCATACCAGCCGAAGGCCTCCTCCAGATTCGGCTCGAGCTCGAGCGCGCGCCAGAGCGTGCCGAGCGACTGCTCGTTCTCCTTCTGGGCGAACTGGGCCTTGGCGAGCTGGAGCAGCACCATCGGGCTCTCGCCCTGCCGCTCGATCTGGGCCTGCAACGTCTTCTCGGAATCGAGCGGGCGTCCGAGCTCCCGATACACGATCGCGAGGATCACCGCCCCGCGCTCGGAGGCCGTGTCGATGCGGGCGAGCTGCTCCGCCGGCTCGAGCATGTCCGGCAGGAAACCGGCGTCGAGCGCCGTGGCGATCGCCGTGGCCAGCTTGTCGGGCTCCTCCCACACCTCGCGCAGATGCGGCAGGAGCACCTCGTCGCGCCACTGCGGCCGGGTGAGGAGACGCTCGCGGCCGTCGGCGTCGACGACGCGGATCATCTCCGGCTTCGCCGGCTCGGCCGTCGCGGCGGTTTCGGAAGCAGGCGCCGTCTCTTGAGCCGCCACCGTCTCCGGCGTCGCGGAGCTGGTGGACTCCGAAGCGGAGTCGTTCTCCGGCGACGGGTTCGCGGGCGTGGCCTCGGACGGAGCCGGAGTCTGGGGAGTGGAGCCGAAGATTTTTTTCAGGAAACTCATGTGGGAAAGTCGGTCGGGCCGGATGGGGTTTGCAGAAGAGACGGCAGAGAGTTGACGAGCCGGCGCGCGCGGAAAAGGCGCAAATCCGCGAAATCTTCCGCCCCACCCGTCCGTGGGCGCCGCTCCACGCCGGCCAGCATCGCCGCGTTGAGCGCCTCGCCCTGCGACGCATACCGCCGCTTGCGCCCGCACATCCGCTGCCGCTCCTCGTGGTTGGGTTTCTTCATCGTGCTCGCCAACACTCGGCTCACGTCTCGGAGCGCTCCAGCTACAAAACGCGCTGCTCGGCCCAGAGATGCAGAAACGGGAAGACGCAGCGGGCCACAGAGCCCACAGAGGCGGAGGAGAACACAGAGAGAGCTGCTGCGGCTCAGACGCCGAGGACGGTGTGCTCGTCCAGTTGGGGCGAGAGGTAGCCGCTGAAGCTGAGGAGGAGCAGGCTGGCAAGCGACGAGTCGCGGGAAGCGAGTGCTCGCTTAGCGCTGGTGGCTGTACCGGCGTGGCGGATGCCGGGATAGTCGGAGCAGAACTTGTAGAGGTGCTGGAGCGATTCCTTCATCTTGTCGTGCGGCCAGTCTCCGATCTGGTTGCAGAGAGCACCGAGGGTCCCGGGCGTGCCGTGGGTAGCGGAGGCCAGCCCTTCGGCATAGTTGCTGGCCTTGGCGATGCAGGTCTTCACGTTACTCTCGCTTTGTTTCCGCACGTAGGAGTCGAACGCTTCCTCGAAATCGCGCAGCAACGCTGCGAGGTGCGGGTTGCCGGCGTTGAGGCGCTGAAGTTCGGCGTAGAGGTTGGTGAAGGAGCCGGGGAGCAGGAAGCGGAGGACGATTTCTCCGTCGGGATTCTCGTCGAGGCGGTAGCGGAGGTTGTACTTGTGGAGGAAGCCACGGAGGAGGCGCTTGTAACAGTCCTCGAAACCGGGGACTTCGTAGTCGGCGATCACGTCGCGGGCGGCTTCGAGGAAGAAGACGATGTCGGACTCGCTGGCGAAGTCAGTGCCCTTGATCGCAAGGAAGCGGTTACGGGCAGCGATGGGATCGTTGCGGCACTCCTCGAAAATGGTCTCGGGAGTCGAAACCCCGAAATAGTCGTCGGCTGCGGCGAAGAGGTCGCTGAACAGATCGTCCGGCGCGGCGACGTCCTTACCGGACAGCTCTTTTCCCGTGTGGGCGGCGAGCGGCTCCCACAGGTCGGCGGGCGTGTAGGCCCATGCTTTGCGGAAGCTGCCGGTCATAGGTCTCCGCTGAAGGCGCGGTGAAGGAGCGACTGGAACAGGTCGTCGAGCCGCTTCCGGATGGCCGACTGCTCCGCTTCGAGTTTCCGGATCTCCGTGACGCGGGCAGAGAAGGTTCGCTGAAGCTCCAGCGGAGGTAATCGGAGAGAGAGATCACGCAGTGTGCCAAGATTGATATTTTTCTGTGCTGCTTGAGGGGCGTTCTCTTCGAGCTGCGCCTGCAAAGAGCCAATCAATGACTGCGCAAATTCAGTGGTTATGCGCGGTCCCGGCAAGAATCCCACTACGCTATCAGGGAAGCAGGCATCGAACAGCAGCACACCGGTCTTGGCGATATTTGCTGCGATGGTGATGCACAGCGTTCCGGCAGGCCAAAGCCTGCTCTGTGCGAGGCCAAGCTCGGAATACGTCTGCGCATAGGCAGAGATTTGGCCGTCAGACTGTGCAACGTCACCAGTCTGAACGAACGGGTAAGGTCCCCCATATAGCTCTTTTGCGTCTCGTGGCCTGTGTCGGGATCTTCCGCGATCAAGTGTTCCGAGACAGCCTAAGGTTGTGAGCGGCCACTCATCATTTGGCTTTTTGAACATCTCTCTGAAGATTGTCGGAGCCGCAGTGGCAGTGCGTTCGTCGGCTTGGGTGCGAAGGCGACGGAGGGCAGCGGCTTCGTCCAGCAGCCGCACGATTCGCTCCTGCTCGGCGACCGGAGGAATCGCGAGTTCGATCCGCTCCAAGTCGGAATACTTGAGCTGGAAGCGAACAGCCCCTTCGCATCGGTGCCGAATGTTCTGAAGCCCAATTTCGGATTTCAGAAAGTAGAGAAGGTAGTCAGGTAGAATCGTCGGACGGCAGCGCACGACAACGTACATCGGGCTTACCGCACCACCTCCCTGAAACTGGCAGCGGGCCACCGAGCCGACATTGATGCGCGATGGGTTGTAGGCGAGATCGCCTGCACGGACGACCTTGTAGGATGACGCATCCTCACTGAACACCTGCTTGTCGAAAACCTCCAGAGAACGAACAAAGCCGTTGGTATTCGTGACGGACAAGATCTCCACCTGTTGTCCGCCTTTCCGCTCCGACACTTCCGCAATATGACCGCGAAGAGGTACTGTTGGCCACTTGCTCATTTTCCGGCGAGGGTTTGGCGGAGGCGTTCGGCGCGCTCGGCGATTTCCTTTTCGAGGCGGACGACGTCGGCGAGGATCGCAGCGGGGGCTTCGTGCTGCACAGCGTCGAGCTTCACGGGCTTGTAGCGGCCGGGCATGAGCTGCCAGCCGTTCTCGCGGATCTTCTCCACGGGCACGCGGAAGCTGTTCGGGCCTTCCTCACGGCCGGGCCACTTGGCGAGCAGGTCCGGGATGTCGTTCTTGTCGGGCGTCTCGGTGCGCTTGTCGTCGAGCGAGAAGCCGTCGGCGGTGAGTTCGTAGAACCAGACGGACTGCGTGGCGGGCGGCAGCGCGGCGTCGCCGGGCTTGCTCTCGATCTCGCGCACCTTCTGGAAGACGAGAATGGCGGTGCCGACGCCGGAGTACGGCTTGAACACACCGGAGGGCAGTGCGATCACCGCCTGAAGATCGCAGTTCGTGAGCAGGAGTTCGCGCACTTTGCGGTCGGCCTTGCCGGAACCGAAGAGCACGCCGTTGGGCACGATCACACCGGCGCGACCGCCGACGGTCAGGTGATCGAGAAACCACTTCAGGAAGAGCAGTTCGGTGTCGCGCGTTTCGAGGGCGATGTCGGCGAGGATGCTCTCCTTCTGCACGCGGCCGGCGAAGGGCGGGTTGGCGAGGATGGCATCGAAGAGCGGACCGGGGTACTGGCCGTTCACCGTCGTGGTGAGCGGGTTGAAATGCTGGATGCGGGCGCGGTCGAGCTGGTGCAGGTAGAGGTTGAGGATCGCGATCTTCACCATGTTGGCGTCGTTGTCGTAGCCGGTGAAGGCGTGCTCGTTGAGGAAGTCCCACTGCTTGGGCTTGAGCTGGCTGCCATCGACCACGCCACGCGCGAGGTCGGCGGGCTTGGTGTGCTGGCGCAGGATGTGCCGGTACGCGGAGATAAGAAAACCGGCGGTGCCGCAGGCGGGATCGCACATGCGCCAGCCGGGCTGCGGATCGACGAGGGCGACGATGAGATCGATGATGTGGCGGGGCGTGCGGAACTGGCCGTTGGTGCCGGACTGCGAGAGCTTGCTCAGCAGGTACTCATACATATCGCCCTTGAGGTCGGGACCATCGGCGCTGCCGAGCTCCATTTGGTGGATCGTCTCGACCACGGCCTTGAGCGTGGGGCGGTCGTAGATCTTCAGCGTGGCATTGCGGAAGAGCATCTGGCCGGTGGCGGAGAGGCCGGGCAGCTCGTGGAGCTTTTCGATGGCGCCGCGGAGCGCCTCGAACAGCGCATCGCCGGTGAGCGTGACAAAGTTCCCCCACGAATAGCGCGCCCAGCTTCCGGCGAAAATCCGCTGGTAACTGCGGTCGATGACAGCGGCCTGTTCGTCACGGTCGGAGAGCAGGCGCAGAAAGATGAGGTAGGACAACTGCTCGATGGAATCCATCGGGTTGTTCACGCCACCGGCCCAGAGTGTATTCATGAGCTGGTCGACCTTCTGGCGCAGGCCGGAGGCGAAGAAGTTGGAGCCGGCGCTCTGGCTGAGCTTGGCGACGTTGTCAGTCTGGGTCTCGGGTTTGCGCATGGAAAGGATCAGGAAGCGAGCTTCAGGGCTTGGCGGGAGCACTCGACGAGCGACGACTGGCGGAGCGCCTCGAAGACTTCGTCGCGGTCGGGGAAACGGGTGAGTGCGGCGAGACCGCCGAGCAGGCGAAACTGGTTACGCTCAAAGAGGCGCTGATAGCGGGCGCCGAGAAAATCGGAGAGCGCCTGCTGGTCGTCGGCCACGAGCTCCGCGGTGGCGTGGAGCCACTTGGCGTCGCGGTAGCGGAGGTTGAAACGGGCGGCGATGGAATCGACCGTGTCGTCGACCACCTTGTCCTTCGTCGGCAGCGGGCGCTTGCCGAGGGCGTTGTAGACGAAAGCCGGAGTCGGCGCGGGCACGCCGTAGGAGACGACGAGCTTGTCGGGCGAATAGAACATCTCCGGTCGATGGTAGAACCGCTCCTGCAGGATGGTCTCGATG
Source organism: Verrucomicrobiota bacterium (assembly GCA_019136515.1). Lineage (GTDB taxonomy): Bacteria > Verrucomicrobiota > Verrucomicrobiia > Opitutales > Opitutaceae > CAJCBL01. Next base: position 5,968 of record JAGVUB010000082.1, on the reverse strand, counting down.
GAGTCGTCGTCCTCGGCGGCGACGGCGTCGCGCAGGTCGTCGTTCTCCTCGGCGAACTCCTTGAGGTCGCGCTCGAAGGAGCCGCGGAAGGTCATGATGTCGACCTTCTCGCCGTTGGGACCGACGATGCGCACCTCCTGACTCACGATGCGGTCGGTGCCTTCCCAGACGGGGATCTCGCGGCGGGATTGCCCGCCCGACTGGCCGGAGGATTCCTCGCCGCCGGCGCCGCCCTCGCCCACCTGCCAGTTGCGCGGCTCGCCCGCATCGTAACGCACCGGAGCGGGACGCTTCTCGCCCGGACGCGGCAGTTTCAGCGGTGCGGCGTAGTCGTACTTCTCCTCGAAGAACTCGGCCACGGCGCAGAAATCGAGGAGGAAGAAATGCTTCTTCTCATACTCGGTGTTACCGACGACGAACGTGTAGAGGCGCGTGCCCCGCCCCTTGATCTGGATGTACTCGGTCGGCGAGAAGACCGGACGCATGAGTACGACGTTGAGCAGATCGCGGCAGTTGTAGCCGGTGCTCAACATGTCGACGGACACGGCGACGCGCTCCGGGCGCTTGCGGTCGCGGAAGTCCTTGGCGAGCGAGGCGGCATCGGGGATGCGGGACGTGATCGTGAGCGCAAGGCCGGGTTTGATCTCGTTGAGGGTCTTGGTGAGCGCGGTGGCGTGCGTCTGGTTGACGGCGAAGATGATCGTGCGGCCGATCTCGCCCGTGGGATCGCGCTGCGCCTCGCGGAGAAAGGCGTCGCACATCACGCGGTTGCGGTGCGGGGTGAAGATCTTCCGCTCCAGATCCTGGATCTTGAAGTTCTCCTCCTGCTCGTTGACGACGACCGACCAGCCCGCCTCCTGCAGCGCCTGCGTGGTGATGTCGGACCGGCAATCGATGATCTTCGGCAGACAGAGGAACGGCCCCTCGGGGTCCTGCACGGCGTCGACGATGTCGTAGCGGTAAGTCGGCTGGCCCGGCTCGCAGCCAAAGTAGTGGTAGGTGTCGCGAAGCTGCCGCGCCTCCAATGCTTGCGGGTCCTCGGCGGCGAGCTGGCGGAGGTTGAGGTTCTTCAGGTAGGCCTTCGGCGTGGCAGTGAGCCCGATGCGCGTGGCCTGGAAAAACTGCACCACCTCGCGAGCGTCGCCATAGATGGAGCGGTGCGCCTCGTCGTTGACGACGAGATCGAAGTAGAACGGCGTGAACTCCTCCCGATAGCGCCGGTCGACCATCAGCGATTGGATCGTGGCGACGACGACCGAGGAACCGAGCAAATCGCCGGTGCGGCGCGCGGTCTTGAAGATGACCGGCTTGTACTCGGCGAGGACGACGTTGAAGTCCTCCATCGTCTGCTTCGCCAGTTCAATGCGATCGACGATGAAGAGCACGCGCTCCGCCTGGCGGGTGACGAGGAAGTGGCGGATCAGCGCGGCGCAGAGGAGGGTTTTCCCGGTACCGGTCGCCATCTCGAGGAGGAACTTGCGGCGGCCCTGCTCATCGAAACCGCGCGCGATGGCTTCGATGGCGCGGAGTTGGTAGCCGCGCAGCGTGATGTCGGGCTTGAGCGGGCGGAGGTAGTCGGGGCCGATGCGCTCGGTGAGCAGCGGGCGCGGCGGGCGAAGATTCTTGAGACGGACGCGGTCGAGATCGTCGCGCGAGGGCAGTCGCTCGATGCGGTAGGCGTCGCGCTGGTCGGCGCGGGCAAAGTTCCAAAACCAGTGCTCGCGGCCGTTCGAGAGGAGAACGAAGGGCGCCTGCAGGTTCTCGGCGTAGCCGCGGGCCTGTTCCTTGGCGTCGTAGGGATCGAAGTCCTCCCGCTTCGCCTCCAGCACGCAGAGCACACGACCGAGCGAATCGAGCAGCAGGTAGTCGGCGCGACCGGAGGTTGTGTTGTACTCGAACCGCACCTGCTGGGGGTCGAGCAGGTTCCAACCGCTCTCGGTCAGCGCATGGTCGATGAGGACGCGCGAGAACGCTTCGTTCTGGGACATAGGACTGATGCTTCGCGCGGTGCATCAGGCCGGTGTCTGCGGATGTCCTTTTGTGGGTCTCCAGTGCCCGAAAATACGAAAGGGACGCATCTACTTGCGTCCCGCATCGGGCACCTGGAAGAGCCCACAAAGAGACGCTTTCAATGCGCCCCCAGTCGGGGCGCACATCGAGCGCGGTTCTTTGTTTGGTCCTCGAAATTTCCAGGTTTCGATGCGGACAGCAGCCGAAGCTACGCGAAATGGATGATGGTTAGGTTACGGGTGAGAGACGATAGTTCAGAGGAATGCGGTCTGAGTTGCGGGGGAAAACGGCGGAGGCGCGCGGCCTCCGGAACAGGCGGAGCATCCGATCAGCGTTCATCGGCGTCCATCTGCGGTTCCTCTTTTGCCGCGGTCTTCACGGGATTCGAGCACTCGTCTGTCCGGTCTGCTCGATCCAAACGGGGCGGGCTGAAGCGCCGCCCCACCCCGTCCGCGATCAGCGGACACCATCTCCCTCCGTCCCGGAGGCGATCAGCCGCAGGACACGTCCAAGGCTTCGCCCATCGGCGAAGCCCATCAGTGGTTCAAAGACCATCCTGCTCTACGTTCCTGACTCCGAGAGCTTCAGGCTCCGCCAATGCGTTCGAGGCCCGTTCGGATCGCTTCCTGATTTCCACATTCCACTCCACCGGGCTCGGTGTCCGCGGTTCGCACTCCGTTCCTGAGTCCATGAGTTCCAGATTCATCGGTTCATGGCTCGTCATCCACCCTCCGGCTGAACGACTCCGTCGTCCAGCTACGCCGATCAGCGTTCATCTGCGGTTTCTCTTTTGCCGCGGTCTTCGCGGGATTCGCGAACGCGTCTGTCCGGTCTGCTCGAGTCAATCGGGGCGGGCTGAAGCACCGCCCCACGCTCGGATCGTTCCCCGTTCCGAGTTTCGAGTTTCAATGATAATCGTGGCTCGCCTGGCCGGGGAGGTCGGGCGCGGGGAGCGCGGCGATGTGCTCGGCGAGGACGTGGATCACGCCCTGCTCGTTCTGGACCCGGCCGGCGATGATCAGCGAGGGCTCAAGGTTGATCGTGAGCCGGTTCTCCTCGAAGAGCTTCGGGCGCACGATCGCGTTCGCCAGGCCGGTCTCGTCCTCAAGCGTGATGAAACACACGCCCTTCGCCGTGCCGGGGCGCTGCCGCGTGATGACCACGCCGCCGATCTTCACGCGCGAGCCGTGCTCGGCCTCGGCCAACTGCCCCGCCGGCCAGAGATCCGGGAAACGCGCGCGGAGCTGCTGCATCGGGTGCGCGCCGGTCGTGAGCGAGAGGTGCGCGTAGTCGGCCTGCACACGCTCCTGCACGCTCATCGGCGCGAGCGGCGCGTCCGCGCCGTCGTCCTGCAACGCCGCGTAGCGAAACAGGTCGTCGTCCTCGCGCACCTCCTCCACCCGCCAGAGCGCCGCGCGGCGGTGGCCGGCGAAGACATTGAGCGCGCCCGCCCCGGCGAGCTGGCGCCGCTCCTCCGCCGTGAAGTCCGTGCGCCGCAGAAGATCCGCGAGCGAGGCGAACGGCCGCCGCGCACGCTCCGCGACCAGCGCCCGCACCGGCGCCTCGCGTACGCCATGCACCGAAAGCAACCCGAGCCGCACCGCGTGCCGCCGGGCGGTGCACCTTCAGCCACGCCGAGCTGTACGCGATCAACGCGAACGAGAGCGCGTGCGACTCCGGAAAACCGTACAAGGCGAACGACGCGAGCGAGCGCAGCAGGTACTCGATCGCCGGCTCGCTCACGGCGTTGCGCCGCAGCGCGTCGCGCAGCTTCCGGCCCATGCGCTCCATGCGCTCGGTCGAGCGCGTGAAGCCGATCGCGCGGCGCAATTCGTCGGCCTCGGCGGCGGTGAATCCGCCGAGCTCCATCGCGATGCGCAGGATCTGCTCCTGGAAGAGCACCACGCCGAGCGTGCGCTCGAGGATCGGCTTGATGCGATCGTCCGGATACGTGATCGGCTCCCGCCCCGCGCGGCGCTCCAGATACGGGTTCACGGCGTCGCCGTGGATCGGCCCGGGCCGGATGATCGCGACCTCGACGGCGAGGTCGTAGAAATTCTCCGGCTTCATCCGCGGCAACGTCGCCATCTGCGCGCGGCTCTCGATCTGGAACACGCCGATCGTGTCCGCCTCCTGCATGAGCTTGAAGGTCGCGGGATCGTCCTTGGGGATCTGCGCGAGGTCGACCGGCTCGCCGTTGCGCGCGCACAGCTCGAGCGATTCCTGCAGCACCGCCATCATGCCGAGCCCGAGCAGGTCGACCTTCACCAGGCCCATGTCCTCGCAGTCGGACTTGTCCCACTGGAGCACGGAGCGGCCAGGCATGCGGGCGTTCTCCAGCGGCACGTACTGGTCGAGCGCGCCGGCGCAGAGCACCATGCCGCCCGAGTGTTGCCCGAGGTGCCGCGGCAGCCCGTGCACCATCCGGCAGGTGTCGACCAGCACGCGGAAACGCGGGTGCGCACGCGCGACGCCGGCCGTGACGAGCTGCTGCTCGAGCTGGATCGTCTCCGGAAAATCGCCGTGGTGGTAGAGGCTGGAGAAACGGTCGAGCACATCGTCCGGCAGCCCGAGCGCCTTGCCGACCTCGCGCATCGCGCTGCGTCCCCGGAAGGTGATCACGTTGGCCGTCATCGCCGCGCCGTGGCGACCGTAGCGCTCGTACAGCAACTGGATCATCTCCTCGCGACGCTCGCGGCTGGGCAGGTCGAGGTCGATGTCGGGCCAATCGGTGCGACCCTCGGAGAGGAAGCGCTCGAAGAGCAGCTTCTGGCCGATCGGATCAACCGCGGTGATGCCGAGCGCGTAGCAGACCGCGCTGTTCGCCGCCGAGCCGCGCCCTTGCACAAGCGTGCCGCGTTCGCGAGCCGTGCGGCACAGATCCCACACGATCAGGAAGTATCCGCAGAACCCCAGCCGCGCGATCAACGCCAGCTCGTGGTCGAGCTGCCGCCGCACCTCCGGCGTGATCGCGCCGTAGCGTTGCCGCGCGCCGGCATCGGTCTGCACGCGCAACCACGATTCCTGCGACTCGCCCGCCGGCACCGGGAAATCCGGGAAACGGTAACCGAGGTCGGCGAGCGTGAACTCGAGCCGCGCCGCCAGCCGGCCGGTGTTCGCCACCGCCTCGGGCAGGTCGGCGAAGAGCGCCGCCATCTCCGCCGCCGACTTGAGGCGCCGCTCGGCGTTGGGCGCGAGCCGCCGGCCGGCGCGGTCGAGCGTGGTGTGCTCGCGGAGACACGCGAACACGTCGCTCACGCACCGCTCGGCCGCCGTGGCGTGGAGCACGCCGTTGGTCGCCAGCAACGGCAGCCCGCGCGCCTGCGCCCACCCGACGAGCGTGTCATTCATGACCTCCTCGCCGGGAACGAGGTGGCGTTGCAACTCCACGTACAACCGCTCGCGTCCGAAGATCGCCTCCAGCCGCGCGCCGGCCTCGGCCGCCGCGGCGTCGCCAGCTGTGCGCCACGCGCGCTGGAGCGGCCCGTCCTCGTCGCCGGTGAGCGCGATCAGGCCGGTGTTGGCCGCGGCGAGTTCACCCCACCCCACCCGGCCCTCGCCCTTCTCGGCGCGCAGATTCGCCGTGGTGAGCAGCGCACCGATCGTCTGGTAACCCGCTCGCGTCGCCGCGAGCACCGGCAACGCGCTGCCGTCCTCCATCGGCAGCTCCGCGCCGACAAGCGCGCGCACGCCGGACTCCTTCGCCGTCTGGTGCAGCCGCACCGAGCCGTACACACCGCCGCGGTCGCACAGCGCCACCGCCGGCAACTGCAGCCGCGCCGCCTCCTTCGCGAGCGCCTCCGGCGCCGACCCGCCGCGCAACCACGAGAACGCACTGCGCGCATGGAGCTCGATGTAGTCAGTGCTCATCAGTCCAGCGCCCCCTCGACGCTCCAGCCGGCGCCCTCGCTGCGCGCGAGCTGGTAGAGCCCGCCGCCCGCGAGTTCGACGTGCCACA
>JAGVUB010000126.1 GCA_019136515.1 Verrucomicrobiota bacterium | reverse complement strand
ACCTCGGGCGTGCTGACCTCCGTCAGCTTGTCCTCGCGCGACTCGCGCACGAACACCTCGACCTCGCGCTTCGTGGGCTTGCGCCCGTGTTCCGCGGCGAATGCCTCGGCGAGTTGCTTGACGTGGTGCGTGCGTTTCGAGAACCGCTCGCGCAGGTGTTCGACGCCTCGGATCGCGAAGCCCGTCGAGTTCATCTCGTACGGCTCGTACCCGAGGCCGCGCAACCGGCCTGCCAATTCGCGATACAGGACCTGCCGCAGATACGGCGACGCCCGGAGCATCTCGGCCGGTTGTAATGCGTACCAGCCCTGCCGGCTTGCATCCCACGTCGCGTTCGCCAGCACGGCATGCGCGTGCAACTGCGGGTCGAGATCGCGACTGGCATCGTGCAGGAACAGCGCGCCGGCGAAGTTCCCGGTCAGGCGGAACGCCTCCGAATGCTTCGCTTCGCCGCGGCGTTCCCGCACGGCCGCGAAACGTTCCATCTCCGCGAGCACGACCTTCACCGAGTCGGCGAACGCCTCGCGCACGCGCTCGTCGCCACCGACCATCGCGAGCACGCTCACATCCTTCGGCGCCGACAGCTGCACGTCGATGAACGCGACGGACTTCTTCGCCCCGAGCGCGGTCAGCTCCTTGCCCGTACCCGGATGTCGGTTGCAGCGCAGCGCCTCGAATGACGCTTCGGCGACGATCCCCGCGAGGCCGAGTGCCCTCGCGCCGTCGCCGATCCATTCGCCGAGGACCTCTTTCTCGCCCTCGGCCCAGTAATCGTTTCGGCGCAGGTGGTGCGTGAGGTAGTTCGATCCGTTGCGAATGATGCCGGCGGTGATCATGCCCACAACCTTCGTCGGCCGCGGTCACCGTCTCAACGGACCGCGTCTCCCGGGTTCTGGGTACCCGCGCTACCGGTTTCACGGTAGCGCGCAGCCGGAGTCCCGAGTCGGTTCGGCGCCCGTGGCTACGACGAGCCCAGTTGGGTCCCCCGAGTTTCCCGCCCTTCTTCGGCAACAGACGCAATACCCTCCCGGACTCAGGGAGTCTCACGGGGAGGGGAGTGGCGCCGAAACCGACGATCACGGGGCTACCGTAATTCCGGTAGTCATCAGTTTTCCGATGCGTGCGCGTTCCGGTGTGTTGTGCCGTTCGAAAGACGTGATGGGAGCGCTCCCGGCTAACCGTGTTTGATCCGCCAATCGTTGCATAATCCGCACGCCGGAGCCGTCGCCGGGCTTGTGATTCCGGTGTGTACGCAAGGCCTTTCAGAGCTCAGAAAGATGATATAGTCGAACCCCTGAGGTGATGATCTTTCGCCGGAAAACGCGCCCAAGTTTCGCTGGAAAATCCCTTCCTTTCCGGCCCGGGTTTGCCTTAACTGAGGCAGCATGACCCGAACGGCACAAGCAGCCCCCGAATCGCATTCTTGTGCATCGTCTGTTCCTGCTTCGTTGTTCTTGACGACTTTTCTCGGAGGGCGGAGCTGACGCATGACCTCATTTCCGTCCGGCATTCGCGATAACCATGCCCGCGGCAGCGTGGCCGATTTCCTTCGGACGAATCTGCGCCCCGGCTCCGACCTGGACCTTGTCACCGCCTACTTCACGGTCTTTGCCTACGACAAGCTTCGCGCTCACCTGGATAATCTCGGCCGTATCCGCCTCCTTTTCGGCGAGGCGGCGTTCATCAAGAACCTCGATCCGGACAAGGCCGACGGTGCTGCCTACGTCTTGCGCGATGATGGCTTGGCACTATCGAGTGGGCTCAATCAGCGGCACTTGGCCCAGGCCTGCGCCAAGTGGATGCGCGACAAGGTTGAAGTCCGTTCCGTCACCCGCACCGGTTTCCTCCACGGAAAGATGTCGCACATCCGCCGCGGAGAGCTTTCCGCCGCCATCCTCGGCAGCTCGAACTTCACCACGCGTGGTCTCGGTCTCGCCGCCACCAATAACAACGTGGAGCTCAACCTTGTCGTCGACGGGAACCGGGACCGTGACGACCTGCATCAGTGGTTCGAGGAACTCTGGAACGACACCACCCGTGTCGAAGACGTGAAGCAGGCAGTCCTCGAATACCTGCTCCAAGTGTACCGGGACCAGCCACCGGAATTCATCTATTTCAAGACCCTCTACGAACTCTTCCGGCGGTTCATTGAGGAGGGGATTTCGCTCGACGAGGCGCTGCGCCAGATCCGGCTTCCCGACACCGGTATTTGGAAAGCACTGTTCGAATTCCAACGCGACGGCGCCAAATCGGCCATCAATAAGCTCAAACAGTACAGCGGCTGCATCCTCGCCGACAGCGTCGGTCTCGGCAAAACCTTCGAGGCCCTCGCCGTCATCAAATACTTCGAGCTGAAGAACGAACGCGTGCTCGTCCTCTGTCCCAAGAAGCTCGCCGACAACTGGCTCCTCTACCGCGGGAACCACCACCTCAATCCCTTCGAAAAGGACCGTTTCCGCTACGATGTCCTCCATCACACCGACCTCTCTCGCGAGGGCGGCAAGTCGAATGGCATCGATCTCGGACCGGGCGGAATCAACTGGGGCAACTACGACCTCGTCGTCATCGACGAGTCGCACAACTTCCGCAACAACGCCGTCGGTCCTCGCGGCGAGGACGGTAAGCCCACGCGCGTCACCCGCTACGAGCGCCTGATCGAGGACATCATCAAGGCCGGCATCCGCACCAAGGTGCTTCTGCTCTCGGCCACGCCGGTGAACAACGAGCTGGCCGACCTGCGCAACCAGATCTCCTTCATCGCCGGCGGCGACGTTGCCCGCGACCCCAAGGCCGACGAAGCTTTCGCGAACAACCTTGGCATCCGCAGTCTCAAGGCGACGACGCGTGATGCCCAGGCGCGCTTCACCGCTTGGACAAAGCAGCCTCCCGCCCAGCGCGAGAAGAAGAACCTCATCCATGTGCTCGGCGGTGATTTTCTGAAGCTGCTCGACGCCCTGACCATCGCGCGTTCCCGCCGCCACGTTGCGCGGCACTACAAGGCGGAGATGGCACGCCTCGGCGGTTTCCCGACCCGACTGCCGCCCGAGTCCATCTATCCCGAAATCGACTCGGCGGGAAAGTTCCCGGGGTACGATGTCGTTTCCGATCAGCTTTCGAAGTACAAGCTCTGGCTGTTTCAGCCGGCGGCACACCTGCGCGACGACCTCGCGAAGGAGATTTTGGAGGGCTACGAGCGCCGCATCGGCGGGTTCACCCAAGCCGGCCGCGAGCGCATCCTCACCGGCATGATGCGTGTGAGCCTGCTCAAGCGCCTCGAAAGCTCCATCGACTCGTTCCGCCTCTCCCTGCAAAACACGCTCGAGAAGATCGACCGGCTTGAGGCCCGAATGGATCGCTTCGAAAAACACCGGGACGAGAATCCCGAGCTCGATTTCGAAAACCTCACGCCCGACGAGATCGACGATCCCGAGCTCGCCGACGCCCTGGAAGTTGGCCAGCGCGTCACCTTCAAGATGGCGCATCTTGACCTCGACAAGTGGCGCGCCCACCTCGCCGAGGACCGGAAATACCTGTCGTCGCTGCTCGCAAAAGCCACCCCGGTTACTCCCGACCGCGATGCCAAACTGGCGATTCTCAAGGACCGCATCGCCGCCAAGGTCGGCGCCGCCCCGGTCGACAAGGATGGCCGGACCAACCGCAAGGTTCTCGTCTTTACCGCGTACGCCGACACCGCTCGCTATCTCTACGAGCAGCTCAACGGTTGGGCGCGACAGGATCTCGGCATCCATTCCTCACTCGTTGTCGGCAGCGGAGCGAATGCCTCCACGCTCACGCCCTCGAACGACTTCGCCGACATCCTCCTCGATTTCTCGCCGCGGTCGAAACACCGGGCCGAGTCCGATCCAGAGCGCGCCAAAGCCGCGGAGGTCGATCTGCTCATAGCCTCCGACTGCATTTCCGAGGGGCAGAACCTCCAGGACTGCGATACCGTCATCAATTACGATATCCACTGGAACCCTGTGCGCATCATCCAGCGCTTCGGCCGCATCGACCGCATCGGCTCGCGCGCCAAGGAAGTGCGACTCCTCAACTTCTGGCCCACCGCCCACCTCGACCGCTACATCAACCTGAAGCTCCGCGTGGAGGCCCGCATGGCGCTCGTCGACCTTGCGGCCACGCAGACCGACAACCCGCTCGATCAGGACCAACTCGAAGACCTCATCACCGCCGATCTTCGCCTCCGAGACCGCCAGTTGGAGCGCATGCGCAAGGAGGTTCTCGACCTCGAAGACCTCGAAGACACGGTCACCCTTGCCGACTTCTCCCTCGACGATTTCCGCCAGGATCTCCTCAACTTCCTCCGCGCCCACGAAGGCGAATTGCAAAACGCCCCGCTCGGCCTCTACGCCGTCGTTCCGCCCGATTCGCAGATCCCGATGGCCCGCCCCGGTGCGATCTTTTGCCTGCGCCAGAAACCGGTCGATGGCGGGGCTCCCGTTCCGCCCGAGAACGAGAAGGTCAACCCGCTCGCGCCGCACTATCTCGTCTATGTGCAGGCCGATGGGCAGGTGCGCCTCGCCTTCACCCAAGTGAAGACGATCCTGAACCTCTTCCGCGAATTGGCTCTCGGAAAGACCGAACCCTACGCCGAGCTGTGCCGCCTCTTTGATCGACAGACGGAGCAGGGAAGCGACATGCGCACCTATTCGCGTGTGATCGGTCAGGCGGTCGAGTCCATCACCGCCACGTTCCAGCAACGCCTCGCCGGCGGCTTGCAACACAGCCGGCAGTTCATCCTGCCCACGCTCGACGAACAGCCGTCGCCCGACTCTGCGTTCGAGCTCGTGACCTGGCTCGTACTGCTCGACTCAGCCTCAGCATCCTAACGCCAACCCGCCTTCCGGTCTCACCTCCCGATGCCGATCCCCGGACAACGCTCCATGATCTTCGTGAGTTCCGTGCAAAAGGAACTCCAGGCGGAGCGGCGCGCCCTCAAGGACTTCGTCGAGCAAGACCCGCTGCTTGGTGCCGGGCGCGGGAGTGCCTACTGCCTTGCCGAAAAATGGCTCAGCAATGGCTCAAATGGCTCATAACCTCCAACCCGCGCCGGTGAAAACACCGGTGCAAACCTCTGCGCCAAGGGGCATTAAAGGGGCAAAACGGGCACGCGCCCACTAACCCGAGCCTCGCCCCACAATCCTTCCGGTCTCCACACTGATCACCGCTGACCGTCCACCGCCCACCGGTCTTCTCCGTTCCCCATGCCTCCCGCCCCGCAAACCCTTCGCGAACAGATCCAGACCGCTCTCGCTGCCTTCGGACCTCGGGCACTGAGAGACTCCTCCGTGGGGCTTTTCTCGGCCTTAGGTTACCCAACTAGCCGACGACTCGATTTTGCCACGCTCGACGCCTTTTTCGCCAAGTTTGATCCGGACCGGAAGAAGACCGTTGCTGCGGGAGCTGACACGCGTGAATGGCGGGCGATCCCGACGATTCTCCAGCTCACCGATGCCGACATTACCCGGGCTTCGGGCGGGAATCTTTCGCCGCTCCCAGGTGAATTCGAAGGCAAACACGTCTCAGCCTACCTTTTCCTTTCGCTCAAGCTTCGCGACCGTGCAGAGGGCTATACTCGCACTGAACTCTCTAGGTCTGCCCGTGCTCTGAACAGGCTCTTCGACAAGGTGCCTGTGCTGGTTCTTTTCCAGCATGGCTCAAGCGTGTCTCTTGCTATTGTTGACCGCCGGCTCAACCGGATTGATCGCACCCGTGATGTTGTCACTGCCCGTGTCGCTCTCCTGAAGGATATCGATTGCGCCAACCCACATGCGGCGCATCTACGTATCCTCGAAGAGTTCTCGCTGGCTTCGCTTAACAACTCCGAGACCAAGGCTGGCCGAAAAGCCATTGCCACCTACGTCGACCTTGATCGCGCATGGCAGCGGGTCTTGTCCACCCGCGAGCTCAATAGCCGGTTCTATCGCGATCTCGCCTCTTGGTATCATTGGGCCTGCGGCACGATCCGGCTGCCTCTCGTCGCGGATCATTTGCGCGACCGTGAGCGAGGCGTGGAGGAGAACCGGAAGCAGTTCGTCATCCGCCTGCTTTGCCGAACCCTGTTCTGCTGGTTCCTCAAGGAGCGCCGTCTCATCGATTCCCGTCTACTGGAGCTTTACGATGCCGCTGGTCGCCCGATTGTCCTTTTCTCCCTCCCGGACCGGTACACGCCGGAGCAATTCGCGAAAGGCAACCACTACTATCGGGGAGTTCTCCAGAACATCTTCTTCAACTGCCTGAACACCCCGATGGGGGAGCGGCGTCACTCTGCGTCTCGTGCTCGGGAGGATCGCACCGTCCGCAACGCCGAACTGAAGAAGCTCGCCTACCGGGGAAAGAATTATCTCCCGGCGGGTTTTGATTACGCACTCTTCGACCGTATCCCCTATCTGAACGGTGGTCTCTTCGACGTCCTCGCCGAGGACAATGCCTCCGACACCATCGACGACGGAGCCATCGGGATCCCCAATATCCTCTTCTACGCCACTGATGCCGACGACCTGAAGGTCACAATCGACAACAAGCCTCGCCCGGTTGTTGGCCTCAACGTCCTCCTCGCCCGCTACAAGTTCACCATCGCCGAGAACACGCCGCACGAGGAGGAGATCGCGCTCGATCCCGAACTGCTCGGCCTCGTCTTCGAGAATCTCCTTGCCGAGGTGGACAGCAACGATCCCGCTGCGGCCAAGTCGGCCCGCAAGGCCTCCGGCTCCTACTACACCCCGCGCCGGATCATCGACTACATGGTCAACGAGGCGCTGCGCCTCCACCTGGAGAATTTCATCCGCCCGCGGGGCGCCACGACGGACGAAGTCGATGCGCTTGCGCCGTTGCTCTACCGTAACGAGTGGGATCGGGTGAAATATCCCCGTCTCGCCGCGTGGGTGGTGGAGGCCTTCGACCAGCTTCGTCTCCTCGACCCGGCCTGCGGATCCGGCGCTTTTCCGATGGGCGCGCTGCATCGGATGGTCGAAGTCCTGCGTACCGTCGATCCCGGCAATCAGCTCTGGTTGAGCCGCAAGATCGACCGGCTCCCCGCCGAACTGCGGCCAGTGGTTCGCGAGAAACTGCGGCGTGAAGCGTTGGACTACGTGCGCAAGCTCGGGCTCATCAAGGATGCGCTCTATGGCATCGACCTCCAGCCGCTCGCCGTCCTCATCACCAAGCTCCGGTTCTTCATTTCGCTCCTCGCCGAGCAGCGGCTCGACCTCACCGACACGGCCAACAACTACGGCCTGACGCCGCTGCCGAACCTCGAAACGAAGGTTCTTTGCGCCAACACGCTCCGCGAGGTCGAACACGATCTGTTCGCCCGCGCTGCCATCAGCGATTACCAGGCAGCCCGCGACGAGTACTATCAGCCGGCGACGACGGCGGCCCGGCGGGCCGAGCTGGTCGACGTCATTGCGGCCAAACTCTCCGAGGTGTTGCCGTTCTTCGCCAGGGAGGTGACCCGCACCGAGCCTCGCGACTCCCGGCTGCGGGAGGAGCGCAATCGTGCGCTGCTCAAGGAATGGTTCCGCCATTCCACGCTGCCGGCGCCGTTCTTCCTCTTCTCCGTCTTTTTCCCCGAAGTGTGCCCGGAGATCCCGTCGACAACTTTGGCGGGTGAGCTTTCCCTCGATGAAGGCTCCGGACAGCAGGAGCTGGGCGCGGATACTTCCACCGCAGCCCGCTCGACCGCGGCGGGCTTCGACATCGTCATCGGCAACCCGCCCTATGGCGGCACCGACATCCCCGACGAGGTGAAGGATGCCCTCGGCCTCGGTTCGAAAGATCCCTACGGTGCCTTCCTCGCCCGCTTTCTGCGCGATGGGCGCAGCGCTTCGCCGCTGCGCGAGGGCGGCGTGCTATCCTACATCGTCAGCGACACGTTCATGACGATCAAAACGCACCGGCCTTTGCGCGCCCAGCTCATGGGCAGCCGCGTGCACAAGGCCATCCGCGTAGCGGGCGACACCTTCAAGGCGACGGTCAACACCGCCATCCTCGTCGTACAGAAAGGCGGCGGCCCCGGCACGACGCCACCCACGGCGGCCGCTCTCGCCGCCGCTGAGCAACAAGGTCCATGGTGCCAGATGGTAGACCTCACCAACATCAGCATCCACGAAGAACACGACCGCTTTCTCACGCTGCTGTTCGATACCGCCGGTTCCAGACGCCGGCGCGACGTTTCCACGGAAAGCTGCGCCGTTTACACCTACCCGCAGGCGCTGATCGCCACCAACAGCAATCTTCCGTTCTTCGTCGCTTCGCCGAAACTTTTCCGGCTGATGAATGACACCACTGCGCCGGTGAGCTTTCGCGAGATCGGCGACCGGCGCGTCCAGGTACGCTCCATTGAACTCAACGGACGCACGATCGAGGTCACAAAACTCGAGCAGATCGCCGAAGTGCAGCAAGGCCTGGCGACCGGCGACAATGACGCCTACCTGTTCCAGAATCCCGATGCACGCGGTACCTACCGTGACGTCGGCCAATTTCGCCAGTACCTGCTTACTGAGGGCGACCTCCGCCGCATTCGTGAGGATGCCGATCTTCGCCGTGACGTTGTCGATCACGGCATCAGCAAAGATTCCCGAAACTCTCCACGGTATTTCGGCGGTCGGTATATCGCACCGTACGACAAGGGTGGCGAGTCTGACTCAGAAGACGGATGGATGCCGAATTACTTCGTTCCGACCGACTATTTCATCGATTGGAGCGAATGGGCCGTGAATCGGATGAAGACACTGACGACTCGGCAACGAAACCGCGAACGCGGTGAATCGGGTGGTGATGATCGGTTGTGCTCGCGGTTCCAGAACGCCGACAGCTATTTCACGCAGGGCATTACGTTTTCATCCCGCGGTGTCTACGCTCCCACGTTTCGGCTCAACTCGGGTGCGGTCTATGACAAAGAGAGCAGCGGTGTTTTTCCCGTGATAGACGCTCTTGACGTTGTGATTGTTGCTTCCTCTCGGGTTGGGAAGTTCCTGCTGAAATCGCTAATCCAACAGACCGTGTCGATGGATGTTGACGCGCTCAAGGAGCTGCCGGTCGTCGCCGTTGCTCCAACAGTTCGCGTTCAAGCAGAGCGCATAATCGCAGCTCAACGCCAAAGTCCGCGCTATGACTACGCTTCGCAAGAGCAGCTGGAGATCGACCGGTTGCTTTATGAGGCTTACGGTTTGGACCGGTCTGATGTTGCAGAGGTGGAAACGTGGTACGTCCGCCGGTATCCCAAGCCTGCAACGGCGCAAAGGCGCAACCTCCGTGCTCTTGGAAAACTGCCGGCGGCCGACCGGTGGAACGTATATTGCGACGAGACCGGGCACCTTCCGTATGACCGCGCGCCGAACATGCTGCTCGGCGCCTTGCTGGTGCCGCAGGAGCGCGTGCCTGAGTTGACCCGCGCACTCCGCGGACGCCTTGAAGCGCTTGGTCTTCCGAAATCCAAGGACGGTGCGCTTACCGAGCTCAAGTGGACGAAGGTTTCACCGGCGGGTCTCAAGTTCTATGAGGCCTCGCTCGATTTCTTCCTGGCCGACCCTGACCTGCGTTTCCGTGCGCTTGTCGCTCCGAAATCACCGCCTTCCACAAAACGGCTCCAACGACCGGCCGGGGCGGGAGAACCCGGATCGTCCGCATGGGAACGCTACCAGGCCGAGCTCGAATCCGCCGCACCGGCGGTCGTGGATTTCCTCCAGCGGCACGAGGCATGGTACTACGACCGCTACTTCGACCTCCTCTGCGAAGCGCTTTTGCCTCCGGCCCATCACCGCATTTATGTCGACGTGAAGGACACCCGCGGAGGCCCGCGCCTCAAATTCTTGCACGCCCGGCTCGCCGACGAGCATTATGATTGGGTCGAGCGCGAAGTCGGCGGGGCGATTGTCCCAGGCATCGTCGAGAACGTGCAGCAGATCCGCAGCGAGGACGTCCTGCTGGACCAGCTGGTCGATGTCCTACTCGGCGCCTTGGCGTGGATTCACAGCGCCCCGCAGCGCAATCCCGGCCACTCGCCTAGCCCAGCGAAGCAGGCGCTCGCCGAGAAGGTCCGGGCAGCGATGACCCAACCCGCAGCCGGACTGTTGCCCAAAGTCGCAGTCGAATTCTCGACCGAGAGGAGTCCGAGCGCATGAGCGTGCCTCTACCTGCCCCGCTTCCGGATCAACCGGAGGCCACGTTGGAGCCGCGTGCCTACGCGGCCTACCAGAGCGACTTTGACCCAGCTTTGCCGTGCCCGGGCTTTCAGTCCGGCGTGGTCCGTGTCGAACGGACGCCGCACAAGGCGAAGCCGACAAGGGAACACACCTATTGGCACATCGTCACCGAAGGATATCCGGAGGAAAAACGCACGGTTCCAATCATCGAGCGATTGACGCGGATTCCATGGGTTCGGCCCGTCGTTACTGGTTGGACGCAGTTGAAGATCTGGTGGGAGATCCGAGAATCCAGCACCCATTGGAACATCTGGCACCCAGGGTACCGCTATGTCGTGATCGTCAAGGAGCTGTCCCGTGGCGACTACTTGCTGAAGACCGGCTACCCAACCGGTCCCGACGCGTTCAAATGGCACAAGAAGTTCGCCGAAGCCAAAAAAACGGGGCGCACTCTTTCGAGCGCGCCCTAAAACACTGGTCCACACATGGTGGCTGTGACGGCGGTAACGTCGTTTTGAATTTTGAAAAAGTAAAGCCCTGTTTCCAATGCGCCACTGGCTGATCAAGTTCGCTCCGTTCCGAACCTGTTGGGCCGACATTGTTCGCATCGGCAAATTCACCCTCCGCGGCGTTCGGAGCGCAGAAGCGCGGAAGCATCTTGCCGGCATGCGAGTTGGCGATGCCGTCCTCTTCTACCAGAGTCAGCAAAACCAAGCTGTTGTTGGCATCTTGGAGGTGGTAAGTATGGCCTATCCCGATCCGACCAGTGCCGATTCTCACTGGCTTACCTGCGACTTCGTTCCAGTCCGGACCCTCGGGCAGCCAGTTACGCTCGGGGCAATCAAA
The DNA here is from genome assembly GCA_019136515.1 of Verrucomicrobiota bacterium. Classification (GTDB taxonomy): domain Bacteria; phylum Verrucomicrobiota; class Verrucomicrobiia; order Opitutales; family Opitutaceae; genus CAJCBL01. The sequence goes on along the minus strand of JAGVUB010000126.1, from coordinate 20,441 downwards.
CGAGTGACTGCGCTCCGAAACATCGCACTGATCCGTCAGCCAAGACTCCCCGTGATGGAACTCACAGAGGATCAGTTCACGCTCCTCTGCGTTCTGGATCCTAGCACAGCGCCCAGAAACTGTGGCCGTGAACATGCGCAGGCAATCGATTCGTCATGCTAAATACCCCACACGCCGTCGATGAGGCGTTCGCGAAGCTGAGCGCGGCGCTCAATGCCGAGATCAGCGAGCTGCAGATGGCTGGGCGAAACGTTCTCCACGAAGGATCACCGGGCCAGATGCAGCGCATGCTCCGCTTGGCGATGGAACACGCGGCGCTGCGGGATCAGGTGATGAAGCTGCATCTCGCATGGAAGAGCGGGCAGCTCCCGCCGCCCGCGCCACCGCCTCCGACGCCCCCGGAGTTTGAGAAGGCCCGGGTGAATCCCGTGCTGATCCGCCACATCGAAGGCGTGGGCGTGCAGGAGGCGGCAGCCTGCTTGGGTGCGAGCACGGCACAGGTGAAGCAATGGCTCGAATCCGGAGCCCTCAAAGGTTACCGCCCGAGCGGCGGCCGGTGGAAGATCACCCGCGACGACCTCTTCAAATTCAACCGTTCGCAGAGGAAGCCATAGGCGACACTCCTCACTTCATCCGCCATGCCCATAAGTCCCATTGTCCTCGTCGTCTTCGCCTTCGTTATTCTCGTCATCGTGATCCTCGCCCTGAAGGCGAAGCTCGGCGGCGGTTCCGAGCCGTCCGGCCCCGGTAACGTCTATGAACTCCGGGCGGCGATCCTCACGAAGGCGGAACGGTCCTTCTTCGGCGCGCTTGAACAGGCCTGTCCGGAGAGCGTCGGCCTCCTCGCCAAGGTGCGCCTCGGCGACGTCTTCAAGCCACGCCAAGGCCTATCGCCGTCGGAGCGGACAGGGGCCGACAATCGGATCAACCGGAAGCACGTCGACTTCCTGCTCGTTCGGGTTTCCGACCTCGCGCCGCTCGCCGGTGTCGAACTCGACGACAGCTCGCACGGCCGTGCCGCCCGCCAGAAGCGCGATGCCTTCGTCGACGACGTCTTCCGTTCGTGCGGTTTGCCGCTGCTCCACGTGCCCGCGCAGGCGAGCTACAGCGTGGCCGAATTGAGGTCCACCGTCGCGAATGCCCTGTCGGCGCTGGCCGAAGAGGCCGCCAAACGGGCCTAACAGGACTTGAAAAACCGGACAGTAACCGGACAGACAAATTTCGTGCAGACGAAATCCGGAAACAAAAAGCCTCGGAATTCTTTCGAACTCCGAGGCTTAAAGTGGCTGCCCAGGCTGGGATCGAACCAGCGACCAAGTGATTAACAGTCACCTGCTCTACCGCTGAGCTACTGGGCAGTGGCAGAAGGGCCGCTAGAACATGGCCGCGCGGCCGGTTGTCAATACTCCGATTGGTTTCGCGAAAAGATTCGTGCGCGCCGCCGGACCGCGCCCACCCCGGCGGAAATAACCTTGAGCCACTCCGGCACCCCCGCGATTTTCGCGCACCCGCATGAAGATCCTGATGGTTACCCCGGAGCTGGACCCCTTCGTCAAAGTCGGCGGTCTGGGCGACATGGTGGGCGCGCTCGCCAAGCAACTCGCCCGTCAGGGTCACGACGTCCGCTGCATCATTCCGCTCTACGGCTCGGTCAAGCGCGTCGGCGACTGGGAAGCGCGCGGCCAACCCCTCGGAGCCGATCTCGCCGGCGGGCCGGAATTCGCCCGCGTGTGGGAGACGCGACTCCCCGGCTCGGAGGCCAAGGTCTACCTGCTCGAACACGAGCGTTTCTTCGGCCGCCCCGAGGTCTACTCCAACGCCGCCGGCGGCTTCCCCGACAACGACAAACGCTTCATCTTCTTCAGCCGCGCCGCCCTCAACCTCTGCCTCCAACTCGGCTGGACGCCCGACGTGATCCACTGCCACGACTGGACCTGCGGCTTCGTTCCCGTCTGGCTCAACACCACCGACCGCACCGGTCCGCTGGGCCGCTGCGCCACCGTCTTCACCATCCACAATCTGGAGCATCAGGGCTACTGCCACCGCCACGCCCTCGCCTACGCCAAGCTCCCGGATTGGCTTTTCAACGCCGCCAACGTCGAGGCCTGCGGCGCCGTCAACCTGATGAAGGCCGGCCTCTACCACAGCACCAAGATCACCACCGTCAGCCCGACCTACGCCCGCGAGATCCAGACCCCCGCTTTCGGCTTCGGGCTCGACCACGTGCTGCGCTTCCGCGCCGGCGACCTCATCGGCATCCTCAACGGCATCGACACCGAGGCCTGGAACCCCGCCACCGACCCGCACCTGCCCGCCGCCTTCACCCCCGACGACCTCGCCGGCAAGGCCGCCTGCAAAGCCGCCCTCCAGCGCGAACTCGGCCTCGACGTCGATCCGCGCAAACCCGTCTTCGGCGTCGTCTCCCGCCTCTTTCGCCAGAAGGGCCTCGATCTGCTCTGCGAGGTGCTCCCGGCCATCGTCACCAACATGCAGGCACAGTTCGCCATCCTCGGCACCGGCGACGCCGACCTGGAGAACGACCTGCGCCACACCGCCTGGGAGTTCCCCGGTCGCGTGGGCGTGAAACTCGCCTTCGACAACCGTCTCGCCCACCTCATCCAGGGCGGTGCGGATTTCTTCGTCATGCCCAGCCGCACCGAGCCGTGCGGTCTCACCCAGCTCTACGCCATGCGCTACGGCACCCTGCCCGTGGCCCGCGCCACCGGCGGTCTCGTCGACACGGTCGAGCAGTACCGCGAGGGCACCGGCGAGGGTACCGGCTTCCTCTTCGAGCACGCCGACGAGAACGCTGTCTACCACACCATCGGCTGGGCCAACGCCACCTACTACGACCGGCCCGAGGAGTTCGCCACGCTCCGCGCCAACGCGATGGCCCGCGACTTCTCCTGGACCCACTCCGCCGAGCGTTACGCGCAGGTCTACGGCTGGGCGCGCGACGCCCGACTGTCCGGCTTCGCGAAGCACGCCTCCGAGTAGAACGTCCCCTTTGCTGTCCCCCCGCCGGAGCCGCGCACCCACGTGGTCGCCCCCGCGTTTCGGCGTCACCACCAACCCGAACCCAACCGTCCTGGGCCTTTCTGTCGGCGCCACTTGCGCACCGCGGTATCCGGCCTAGTCTTTCACCGCCCGACCCCATGAAGATCCCGATCTCAGCGCTGCTCGCGCAAAAGGATCCCACCGTCCACACCGTCCCGACCGGCGCGTCCGTGCAGGCCGCCGCGGCCGCGATGGCCGCGCGCAACATTGGCTGCATCCTCGTCGTCGAGGGCGACCGCCTCGCCGGCATCTTCACCGAGCGCGACCTGCTCATCCGCGTCGTCACTCCCGGCCTCGATCCCCGCACCACTCCGGTCACCTGCGTGATGTCCCCCCTGCTCTACACGGTCGATCCGACCGTCACGCTCGACAAGGCCATGGCGCTCATCTCCGAAAAACGCACCCGCCACCTGCCCGTGCTCGAGAACGGCAAACTCGTCGGCCTCATCTCCATCGGCGACATCAACAAATGGGTCGTCGAGCGCCTGCAGCACGAGGCCGAGTCCCTCCGCAGCTACATCTCCGGCCAATACCCCAGCTGAGCGCGACCGCCCTGGCTTGGTCGCGCGCCCATTCCGTTCCCCCGCCCAACGCAGATCCGTGAACCCGCGCGTCGGCGCCGCTGCGCCGCGACCAACCCCAAGGCATCGTGACCAAGAAACAACTCGTCGACTCGATCCTCCACCAGCTCGCCTCCGAGATGGAGCTCATCGCCAACGCGGCCAAAGCGGCCCACGACGAGGCGACGCATGACGAGGAGCTGCACAAGAACCAGTTCGAGACCCCCGGGCTGGAGACCTCCGTGCTCGCCGAGGGGCAGGTCCGCGTCGCTGCCGAACTGCGCGAAGCCCTCGACGCCATCAAGGAACTGCCGGTGCATGACCTCGCCGCGGGTGAAGCCATCGCCTTGGGGGCGCTCGTCGAGACCGAGACCGACGGCGAGAAGACCCTTTATTTCGTCGGACCCAAGGGCGGCGGGCTCGAGATCGAGCTCGAGCACGCCACGATCTACGTCATCACACCGCACTCACCGCTGGGTGCGAAGCTGATCGGCCGCCGCGCCGGCGACCTCCTCCCCGCCCCCGCCGGGCAGCCCTCCGTGCGCATCGTCTCGGTGCAGTAGCGAACGGCCGCCGCCACGCAGCGGTTCATCGATCCTCGGGCCGCCCCGCCGGCCCGGCCGCGTCCCCGGCCGCCAGCACCGGCAACAACGGAGGTATGGATACAATCGGCGGCAGCGGCGGCGGCGCCATCAGCCGGCGCGTGAGCCACGCGAAGGCTCCCAGCCCCGCCAGCAGCAGCGCCACCCCGAGCGCGTCAAACCAGCCCGGGTGCGCCACGCCGGTGGTGGCCCCATCATTGAACCCCGCCACCGTGATCGGCAGCTTCGTCGCGAACACCGCAACTGTGTTGTTCACCGCGTGCAGGAGGATGCACAATGGCAGCGAGCGCGTCCGCAGGTACACCCAGCCGCACAACAGCCCCAGCAGCACGCCCACGGGCACTTGCCAGGGATTCAAGTGCAGCACCGTGAAAAGGAGCGTCGACAATCCGATCGCCGGCCACGGTCGGAGGTGGTCGAGCAGTCCGCGCAGGATGTAGCCGCGAAACAACGCCTCCTCCACGATTGCCGGCACCACGATGACCGTCAGCACGCCGATCAACGGGTTCGCCTCCAGGTCCGCGAGGCGGCCGAACAGGGCGACCATCGCCTTCGGCAACGGGAGCAGCCACAGCATGAAATTGCCCCCGGCCGAGATGGGGATCGTCGCGCCCAATCCGGCGACGACCGCCGCCACCCACGCGACCGGCCCCGCCCGCCCGCCGCGCCACACCTCGCGGCCTTGGCCGCGGTTCGCGCGCGCCGCCCAGCCAAGCACCACCGCAAAGGCGACCAGGTTGGTCGCCAGAATCGCCGCCGGCGGCAGGGTCAATGGCGCCGGCACGCCCTTGGCTGCCAGCCCCGCCCGGAACGCCGACACGATACCGAAGACCATCCCGACGGCCACCTGCACGCCCAAGACGCCCAGCGTCAGCAGCACGGCATGGGCCGGGCCGGGAAACGCACGGACCGTGGGCAGTAGCGGCGGGTGGCTCACGCCCCGTCTCCGCGTTCGAGCGACGGTTTCGCGCAATCGCCGAACCGCCGCATGATGACGTTGTGGATATCCTCCGGAGTCACCGGTTTGCTCACGTAGTCGTCCATGCCGGCCGCGCGACACAGGTCGGCGTCGCCCGCGATCGCGTTGGCCGTGAGCGCCACGATCACCGGTTGGCGGTCCGCCGGCAGGTCGGCGCGGATTCGGCGGGTCGCCTCCAGCCCGTCCATCCCCGGCATCTGCACGTCCATGAAGACGAGATCGAAACGTTGCGCCCCCACGACCTGCACCGCCTCCGCGCCGCCGGTCACCGACTCCGCCTTGTAGCCGAGCCGGTCGAGCAGCCGTAGCGCGACCTTCTTGTTCACTGGATTGTCCTCGGCCAAGAGCACGCGCAGCGGGAGGCGGTCCGCCAAGGGCGGCGCCGCCGGCCCGGCCGCACCGGTGCGCTCGGGCACCCCCGGATCAGGCCGGGCCGTCATCGCCGCGGCCAACCGCTCGTGCAGCGCCTGCCGCCGCAGGGGCTTCACCACGCAAGCACGGACACCGGATGCCTCCAGCGCCGCTGGGCTGTGGCTCTGGCCGGCAAGGATCAGCAGCAGCGCCGGAACATCGACCTTCGGATAAAGCGCCCGCAGGGCCGCCGCCGCCGCCGGGCCCGCGCTGTCGGGCAGCGTCTGGTCCACCACCAGCAGGTCCGGGGCGGCACCGCCCTCCAGCCCGGCCCGGGCCGCCGCCAGCGAATCGAAGCATCGGGCGATGAAGCCTGCCTGTTCGAGCACCTGCACGATGAACCGCTGCGCCACCGGATCATCGTCGACCACCGCCGCACGCCGGCCCGCGTAGGCCGGCTCCGCCCCGCCGCCGCTGCCCGGCTCGCCGGGCAGCACCACCGTGAAATGGAAGACCGCACCTTCATCGGGCCGGCTCGTCACCCCGATGCGCCCCCCCATCAGTTCGACCAGCCGGCGGCAGATCGCCAATCCCAGCCCCGTGCCCCCGAACCGGCGGGCCATCGATGCGTCGCCCTGACTGAACGGCTGGAACAACGACTCCACCTGCTCTTGCGGGATGCCGATGCCGGTGTCCGCCACCGTGAACGCCAGTTCGTCGGGCGCCTCCCCCGGCCGGACCTCGACGGTGACCCGCCCGGCCGTGGTGAACTTCACGGCATTGCCCACCAGGTTCACCAGCACCTGGCGCAGTCGCACCACGTCACCAGTGACCAGCTCCGGAACCCCGGGCGCGCTCCAGTACGAGAGTTCCAGTCCCTTCGTTCCCGCCACCGCCGCGAACAGCTCCAGCGACTCCTCCACACAATCCGCCAACACGAAGGCGTGCCGCTCCAGCTCCATCCGCCCCGACTCGATCTTCGAGAAGTCCAGGATCTCGTTGATGACCGTCAGCAGCGAGTCGCCCGACTGCCGGATCGTGCGCACCCAGTCCTCCTGCTCGGCCGTCAGCGGCGACTCCAGGAGCAGGCGCGCCAGGCCGATCACACCGTTCATCGGCGTGCGGATCTCGTGGCTCATCGAGGCGAGAAACTCCGACTTCGCCCGCGTGGCCGCCTCCGCCTGCGCCTGCGCCCGCCGTAGTCCTCGCTCGTATTCGATCCGCGCCGTCATGTCGTGCAGCACCGCGATGAACCGCACAATCTCGCCCCCCTCGCCCGCGACCGGATGGATCTCGCCCTGCAGGTGGTAGTGCCGGCTCACCCGCGAGAGCGTCGCCAGCTCCACCTTCGCCGGCAGGCGCCGCACGAACGCCTCGCGCAACGCTCCGACCGGCGCCGCCTCCCCCGGCGGCGGCGGCAGCAGGTCGGTGAGCGCGCGGCCCATCGCCTCGATCGGATCGAGGCCCATCTGCCGCGCGAAGCTGTCGTTGACCCACTCGACCGTCCCGTCCCGGTCGGTGATGGCCACCCAGTTGTCGGTGATGCTCGCCACCGCCGCGAGCTTGCGCGCCTCCGCCTGGCTGGTGCGCAGCGCCTCCTCGGCCTGCTTGCGCGCGGTGATGTCCTGGAACGTCCCGGCGATCCGTCGCGGCGTCGCGTCGGGCCGGAACGCCACCGCCTTCGAGCGCTCGAGGATCCACCGCCACTCCCCCGCCAAGTCGCGCACGCGGTACTCCGCCTCGTGGAAACCCGGCCGCGGGCCCCGCGGGAAATCCCGTTTGACCGCCCCTGCGTCGGCCGGATGCACCAGCGAGTCCCATTGCGTCATCCGCGGTGCTCCCGCCATCTGGATACCGAGCATCCGCCACACGCCGGGGCTGAAGACCGTCTCGCCCGTGACAAGGTCGCAGTCGAACGTGCCGACCTGCCCTGCCTCCAGCGCAAGGCTCAGTCGCTCCTCGCTCGCCTTCAGCTGCAGCTCCACCTGCCGGCGTCCCCGGTCCTCGGCGACCAGTCGCTCCGCCACCTGCCTGGCCTGCCACTCCCGCCACCGGGCCTTCTGCGCCAGATCGACGATCATCCCGAGGAGCAGCGTGAAGACGACCCCCGAGCCCAGCACGACTTCCGCAATCCCCGGGCCCGCCGCCGCGCCCACTCCGAGCCGCACCGGCATCCCCTCCACGACGATCTCACGGTCCACCACCCCGCGCGCCTCCGCCTCCGCCGCAAACTGGCCATGGATGGTGACCGTGCCGAGCGCGACGGCCACCCAACTGTGTGCCATCGTGGGCAGCCGGCCCAGCGCCCGCTCCGCCCAAGCCGCCGCGCTAATCTGCGCCACCAGATAGCCCTCACTGTCCCCACGCCGGAACGCCACGTAGGCCAACACGCCCGGTTGCCCGTCCGGGCCCGCCTCCGGGGCTAGCAGCTCCATCCGGCTCGTGGCGCGAGCCCGTTCCAGCGCCGCGCGCCGCCGGGGCTCGCCGAGGTGTTCGAAAACGCCCGTGGTCGCTTCCGCCGTGGCCGACCAGGTCTGCGTCGGCCGCAGCGCCGCGTCGAGCCAGCCCACCCGCAGCACCTCCGGGAATTGGCGCATCACGCCCTGGGCGTCGGTCTGCCGCAGCCGCGGCGTGTATTCGGCTCCCACCGCCTCGCGGACCGCGATGCGATTGAGCGCCTTCAGCGGCCCTTCCAGTTCGGCGGCCAAAGCGGCTGCGATCGCATCCGCTCGCAGCTCCGCCGCCGTCCGCTCCTGCAACCGGTCGCGCCGCACAAGCCCGCCCCAAAGAATCAACGTCACCGCGAGGCAGCCGAGCATCAACGGGACCGGCAACCAGCGCGCCGGCCGCTCCCGGTCCGGCCGTTCCTCCACTCCGAGCGCCACCAGGCAGGCGCCCAGCACCAGCACCCCCGCCGCCATCGGTAGGGCCAGGGCCCCTTTCCCCCCCAGCGTCGCCGCCACCTCCAGGCCGGTGGCATGCCCAAGGATTGCCGACAGCCCTGCGGCGCCGACCAGCGAGCCGATCGTGGCCAGCAGCAACACCCGCTGCCGTGTCGGCCGGCCACCCGCGAGGGAGGCGAGCACGCCGCCCGCCAGGAGGAAACTCACCGCGGTCACCAACCCCATCCGGCCCGTCGTCACCATCTGATCGAGACCATGCCGACCCAGCCATGCGCTGAGCCCGGCCGGCAGCAACGCCCAGCGGGCGAGCAGGCTCCAGGCCCCGGCCAGCGCAGGCAAAGCGCCCACCGCCGCCCAGCGGCGCCCCAGACGGTCGCGTCCGAGCAACGCCAGCGCGAAAAGCATCAGCCCGAGCGCCCCGCTCGCCGGCGCCGGGGCGCTGGGCACGCCCCAGTCGGCCAGCACCGCCGCGCCGGTGAACCATCCCGCCAACACCCCCGCTCCCAGCGACAGCAGAACCAACGCGCCGGTCACGGGCAGAGGATGTGCGGTGGTGTGCCCCAGGTTGTTTCTCGTCACGTCGACGATTTTTGGAGTCACCACGGGCCCGATGCAACCGGTTTTCCCATCCGGCAATGCCGCGGTTTTCCTCTTTCCGCCTTCCGCCTTCGGAGTTCAGCCTTTGTCCAGTCTGCCACTCCGCAGTCCGCAACCCGCCCTTCCCTCATGCCTCGTATCTCCTTCCTCGGTTCCGGCAACATGGCCTCCGCCATCGTCGTCGGGGTGCTCAACCAGAAGGTCGCCGCCGTCGCCGACCTCGCCTGCCTCGGCGGCAACGACCCCACCGGCGCCGCCCTCTCCGCGCGCACCGGCATCCGCCTCGCCCGCGATGTCGTCGACCTCTGCACCGGCACCGATGCCGTCGTCGTCGCCTTCAAGCCCCAGAACCTGGCCGACGCCGACCCGCGCCTCGCCGAGGCCACCCGCGGCAAGCTCGTCATCTCCATCCTCGCCGGCAAGAAGCTCGCCACGCTCGCCAAGGCCTTCCCGCACGCCCGCGCGCTCGTGCGCGCCATGCCCAACCTCCCCGGCTCCATCGGCGCCGGCATCGTCGGTTGGAGCAGCCTCGCGCCGCTCTCCGAGGCCGATCGCACGATCGCCCTCGGCGTGCTCGGCGCGCTCGGTGCCGTGCACAGCTTCCCCGAGGAGATGCTCGACTCCGTCACCGCGCTGGGCGGCAGCGGTCCGGGCTTCGTCTTCGAGTTCGCCGCCGCCCTGCGCGAGGCCGGCGTCGCCGCCGGGTTCACCCGCGAGCTCGCCGCCGAGTTCGCCAACGAGGTCCTGCTCGGCTCCGCCAAGCTCCTCAAGCAGTCGGGCGAGGACGCCGACGTGCTGCGCGACCGCGTGACCTCGCCCAACGGCACCACCTACGCCGGCCTGCAGGCGATGAAGTCCGCAAACTTCCGCGACACGATCCGCGCCACCATCCTCGCCGCCCGCGACCGCAGCAGCGAGCTCGCGAAAGGCAGCTGAGTCGACGGCGCCAAGATTCGATCAATCCAAGGCGCGACTCCGGTCGCGCCTTCTCTGCTGTGAGGCCTGAGCTTGCTCAGGCCCCATGCACCCGAGATAACGATACCGGCGCGAGCAAGCTCGCGGCCTATCCTCCATGCCCCGGCCCGACTTGGCTGAGAAAACCAATCCAACCAGATGAGAATGATCCCGCTGCTGGTCACCGTGCTGGTTCTCGCTGGTTGCGCCCACCAGAAAGCGGAGCCGCACGATATGCCAACAGGAGGAGGTCTCACCGGTTATGCTCTACCTGAAGAGATCATTCCGGACACTTCGGCCGAGGATGAAATTGCAGCAAGATGCGAGCCTTCACGGCTCGAGCAGATTGCATTCTACGAAAAGGCGGATGCCGCTGATTTCGTTGCAGAGTGTGCGAGAACTGGGCGATGGAAATTCCTCAGCTGTGTGGTAATGGAATCACAATTCACCTTCCTGCCTGGGCTCACGCGAGCCGAGGTGAAGAAGTACGTTGAAGACGAACGTATCCCATACGAATGCATCAGTTATTGGGGAGTTGTTGATGGCATGTTCGATGGAGCGAAAAGGCTTCAATCAAAGCTTCACGAAGTCCGGAAAGCCTACGCAGCCCGCGTGAATCGCGCCGTGATCGCTGAGCTAGAGCGGCGCACTTCAACCAGCAACACGCGCAACTGAGTGAACGCCGCCCCTCCGCCCCCGCCCCTGCCTCGCCGTCGCGGCGCCATGGCCTCGTTCCTCGACGGCTTCGCCGCCCCATGGACCGGGCTGCGCTACATGAACGCCCACCCGGCGCTATGGCGGCACGGCATCCTGCCGATCCTCTGCAACCTCCTGCTCACGGCCGCGCTCTTTGCGGGCCTCGTCTACGGTTGGTTCAAGGCCTACGCTTGGGTCGACGCCGCCTTCCCCGCCAATTGGTGGGGCGCCACGCTCGAGGTGCTTTCCGTCGTCGCCATCGCCGCCCTCGAACTCGCGCTGGCCGTGGCGGCCTGGATCGTTTTCCAAGGCATCTCCTGCGGCTTCTTCTACAGCCGCCTCGCCCGCGAGGTGGAGATTCAGCTCGGCATGGATCCCGCGCAGATGCGCGAGGTCCCGCTGCTCTACCAGATCACCGACGCCCTGCTCGACCTCGCCGCGCTCACCGCCGTCGCGGTCGGCTGTTTTGTGCTCGGCTGGATACCGCTCGTCGGCGCGCCGCTCGCGGTGGCGCTGGGGCTCTACTTCGACTGCTTTGTCTTCGGCATGGACTACCTCGACTACCCGCAGGCCCTCCGCGCCCGAGGTCGCGGCGTGCAGCGCCGCTTCGCGCGCCAGCACCGCGCCGCCACGCTCGGCCTCGGCTCCAGCGTGATGCTGCTCACGTTCATCCCGCTGCTCAGCCCTGTGCTGCTCACCACCGCCGCCACCGGCGCCGTGCTGCTCTACCGAAAGCTGGAGACGCCGGACTGTTGAGCGCGGATGCCTGCGCGCAACGGAAGCGCATCGCTTCCGCGCCGGACGGAGGAGATTCCGCCTCGCGCCGCGCCTAAAACCATTTCGCTCGCCATCTCGCAAAGACGCAAAATCCCGTCCGACCGCGACACGGATTTGCGTCCTCACCCCGCGGTCTCCTCTGTGAACGCGTTGCCGGAGAACGCAAAAATCTGTCCGATCGCGACAGACTTTTGCGTCTGCAGCGCCGGCGCTTCCGCGGGCACTTCCCGGCTTGCGCCCGGGTCCCGCACCTCCGCTCATCTGCCTTCCGTCCACGAATCTCCGTTCGTCGCCCTCCGTCCTCCCGTCCTCCACTCTCTCGTGTCCGAAGCCACCGCCCAGCCGCCCGCCGCCGATGAACTCGCCCACCTGCTCAAGCAGGTCTTCGGCTACGACCGGTTTCGGCCGCTGCAACGCGACATCATCGCCGCCGCGCTCGCCGACCGCGACACGCTCGCCGTGCTCCCCACCGGCGCGGGCAAATCCCTCTGTTTCCAGCTCCCCGCCCTCGCCCGCCCGCCCCCCGGATTGACCGTCGTGGTCTCCCCGCTGATCGCGTTGATGAAGGACCAGGTCGACCAGCTCAGCGCCGCCGGTGTCGCCGCGACGTTCATGAACTCCACCCTCGGCGCCGAGGAGGCGAAGCGCCGTTACCGCGGGCTCTACGCAGGCGAGTACCGCCTGCTCTACGTTTCCCCCGAACGCCTCGCGCTCGATGGCTTCGTCGACCGCCTGAAGGAGTGGCCGGTGCAACTGCTCGCCGTCGACGAGGCGCACTGCATCTCCGAATGGGGCCACGACTTCCGTCCCGAATACCGCCAACTCGCCGCCCTCCGCACCGCCCTCCCGGCCGTCCCGGCGATGGCGCTCACTGCCACGGCCACGCCGCGCGTGCGCGACGACATCGTGCGCCACCTCGCCCTGCGCGACCCGGCAATCTTCGTCGCCTCCTTTAACCGCCCGAACCTCACCTACCGCGTCGAGCCGAAGGACGAGCCGATCAAACAGCTCCTCGCCTTCCTCAAGGAACGCCCGCGCGACGCCGGCATCGTCTACTGCGCCAGCCGCAAGCAAGCCGAGAAGGTCGCCGACTCCCTCGCCGGCCGCGGCATCGCCGCCCGCGCCTACCACGCCGGTCTCGACGCCGAAGAACGTACCCGCAATCAGGAGGCGTTCCTCCGCGACGAGGTGCGCGTCATCTGTGCGACCATCGCCTTCGGCATGGGCATCAACAAGCCCAACGTCCGTTTCGTCGTCCACTACGACCTCCCCAAGAACGTCGAGGGCTACTACCAGGAAACTGGCCGCGCCGGCCGCGACGGCCTCCCCGCCGACTGTCTGCTCCTCTACTCCGCCGGCGACGCCGCCAAACAGCGCCACTTCATCGACGAGATCACCGACGCCGAAGAAGCCGCCCGCGCCCGCCGCCAGCTCCGCCAGATGCTCGCCTACGCCGACGCGACCTCGTGCCGCCGCGTCGAGCTCATGGGCTATTTCGGCGAGCCCTTCCAAGCCTGCGATTGCGGCGCCTGCGACAACTGCCTCTCGCCGCTCGAGACCTACGACGCCACCGTCCCCGCGCAGAAGCTCCTCTCCTGCGTCTACCGCATCCGCGCCGCCAGCGGCTTCGACATGGGACTCAAGCACGCCGTCGACGTCCTCCGCGGCCACGCCAACGAGAAGACCGAGCGCCTCGGGCACGATAAGCTCACCACCTGGGGCATCGGCGCCGACACCACCGAGCACGAGTGGATGCACCTCGGCCGCGAGCTCCTCCGCCTCGGCTACCTCGAGCTCGGCACCGAGATGCCGGTCGTCTCGCTCACCGACGCCGGCCGCGAACTCCTCCGCACCCGCACCGCCGTCACGCTCGCCAAGCCCCGCGCCGTCGTGAAACCGAAACGCGACCGCCAGGCCCGCGCCCGCCGCGGCGACTTCGACTACGACGAGATCCTCTTCGAGCGCCTCCGCGAACACCGCCAGAAGCTCGCCACCGAGCTCGAGGTGCCCGCGTACATTGTTTTCGGCGACACCACGCTGCGCGAGATGGCGCGTTTCTACCCGTCGAGCCCGACCGAGATGAGCGGCATCACCGGCGTGGGCGAGAAGAAGCTGGAGCGCTTCGGCGACGTCTTCCTCGCCGCGATCCGCGCCCACCTGCAGGTCCACGGCAAACAGACCTTCGCCGATTAGGCCGCACAAGCTGGAAGCCGGAGAATCTGGAACTCAGGAAATCAGGAACGATCCGCCTGTAGCCGGAGTCGCCGTCCGTCCCAGCCGGCGCCGTCATACGAACAACCCCGGGCGCAGAATCTGGAACGCAAGAGGTCGAGAGCCGAGAAACGGGGAAAGCCCCTGCGCGCACAACGGCGGAAGCGGAGCAGAGCGGTGGCGACCCGCGGCCCCGCCGTCCCGGCCTACCGACTCACAACGCCGCGAGCCACTGGATGAACGGGCCCTGGTAGAGGCCGAGGACCACGGCACCGAGCGCGAGACCGACCAGCGTGATCGCGGCGGCGACGCCGAGGTGCAGCGGGGCGACGTTGCGCTCCGAGGCGGGCACATCCTCGTAGAACGCCGCCCGGATCCAGCCGAAGTAGTAGAAGATGGAGACGACCACCGCGACGATCGCGATGCCGAGGAGCGTCCACTGGTGCGCGTGGAACGCGGCGACGAAGATCAGCAGCTTGCCGATGAAGCCGGCCAGCGGCGGGATGCCGGCGAGCGAACCCACGCCGCACGCGAGCACCGCGCCGAGCAGCGGGCTGCGGCGCACGAGCCCGGCATAATGGCGGAAGTCCTGGTCGGCATCGTCGCCCACGGAGACATGCGCCATCACGCCGAAGGCGGCCATCGCGCCGATGAGGTACGTGAAGAGGTAGAAGTAGACGGCGGCCGGCGCCCAAACGACAGCGTCGCGCGGCGCGATCGCGGCGACCACGCCGACGAGCAGGAAGCCGGCGTGCGAGATACCGGAGAGGCCCATGAGGCGCTTCACGTTGCGCTGGCCGAGCGCGGCGAGGTTGCCGAAGAGCAGGCTCAGCGCGGCGAAGATCGAGAGCAGCGGCACCGTGATGAACGCCAGCGTCTGGAACGGCCCGCGCACGAGGATCAGGAGCAGCGCGAAACCGGCGGCCTTCGACGACACGGCGAGGAACGCCGTCACCGGCGTGGGCGCGCCCTGATAGACGTCGGGCACCCAGATCTGGAACGGCACGGCGCCGATCTTGAAGGCGAGGCCGCAGAGCACGAGCGCCGCGCCGACGAGCGCGAGCGGGTGGTCGGGGTTGACGAGCAGGAACTGGTTGAGGGCGTCGAAGTTCATCCCGTCCGCGGTGTGACCTTCGAGCAGCGGGTTGCCCGCCACGCCGTAGAGCAGCACGATGCCGAAGAGCAGCAGCGCCGAGCTGAGCGAGCCCGTCACCAGGTACTTCAGACCGGCCTCGAGGGAGAACGGGCTCTCGCGGAAGAAGGCGACGAGGATGAAGAACGACACGGTGACCGTCTCCAGCGCGACGAAGAGCAGCACGAAGTGGTTGCTCTGCGCGAGCAGCATGAGCGCGCCGGTGGCGACGAGCAGGATGTGGTAGAACTCCACGCGCGGCGCCTTGTGCTTCGGTAGCACCACGGCAGCGAGGAAGGCCACCAGCGCCGAGGCGACCAGGAAGAACACGCGCATGACCTGCGAATCCGGAGTCTGGAGCAGGAGCCCGCCGAAGAGCGGCTGGCCGGTGAGCGATGCGGCCCAGTCGCGCAGCGTCCACGCCAGCGAGGCGGCGAAGCCGAGCAGGGCGACGCGCGGGGTGGCGAGGGCGAGCGCGCGCTTGGGCAGCACGAACTCGAGCGCGAGCAGCAGCAGCGCGAATCCGCCGAGGATGAGCTCGGGCGCGAGGGCCGACCAGCGGTTGGTCGCGGCGATGGCTTGGAGAGCGTTGAGAGATTCCGTGGGCATTGTGCCGGAGAGGGAAAGGGAGCGAATTACCGAAGGGAAAGGAAACGCCGGTAGGTCCGGCCTTCGACCGGACACTCGCCGGGCAAGCTGGCATGCCGGCTTGCGTTCGCCGCGACCGGTCGGAGACCGGTCCTACGGGTCAGCACCCCGAACGGGTAGGTCCGGTCTTCGACCGGACTGAGCGGGCTCGAACACTCCCCGGCACCATCGGCCGCGACCGGTCGGAGACCGGTCCTACGGGCGAGGGAGCGGAACGAGCGCGCCGAACTGGGGGCGACGAAGAGCATCACTGGTTGGCGGCGACCTTCACCGCGGCTTCGAGGGCCGGGTAGATCGTGCCGAGGGTTTCGTTGAGCGGCGCGGTGAGCGCCTTCGGCCAGAAGCCGAGGAAGAACAGCGCGGCGAAGAGCACCAGCGCCGGGATACGCGCGGACCAGGAGAGGTCGGCGGTCGGGTTGGCCTCCGCGTACTTCGCGTGCAGCTCGGTGGGCTGGCCGAAGAAGATCTTCGCCACGGCGCGCAGGCCGTACACCGCCGAGAGGATCAGGCCGAGCATCGCGAGCGCGGCGTAGAGGTGCGACACGTTCCAGAGCGCGAGGAAGACCGTGAGTTCGCCCCAGAACCCGGCGAAACCCGGCAGGCCGATGCTCGCGAGCATCGCCGCCGAGAAGAACGCCGCGAGGACCGGCGCGCGTTTCACGAGCCCGCCCATCTGCGTCATGTCGAACGTGCCGGTGCGCACGAGCACCTCCTGCCCGAGCAGGAACAGCAGCGCGACGGACAGGCCGTGCGCGACCATGAAGAGCACCGCGCCGCCGGCGCCGAGGGTCGAGAGGCAGGCGACGCCGAGGAAGCCGTAGCCGACGTGCATCACCGAGCCGAAGCCGATCATCTGCTTGAGGTCGCGTTGCGCGAGCGTGACCAGGCCGATCACGACGACGTTGGCCAGCGCGAGCCAGATCAGCCACGGCGCCCAGTCGCGCGCGCCGAGCGGGAGCAGCGGGAGCGCGATCTGCACCAGGCCGTAGAGTCCGAACTTCTTGAGCACGCCCGCGTGGAGCATCGAGACGGACGTCGGCGCGGCGCCGTAGCCCAGCGGCGCCCACGTGTGGAACGGCCAGAGGGAGACGAGGATGCCGAAGCCGAAGAGCAGCAGCCCGAAGAAATAGTTCTGGAGGGCCGGGAGCAGGCCGCCCGCGTCGGCGAGGGCGGCGCGCAGCGCGATCAGGTCGAAGGAGGCGGCGTTGCTCTTCGTGTAGATGGCGATCAGGCCGGCCAGCGAGAGCATCGCGCCCGCGGTGAGATAGATCGTCATCTTCATCGCCGCGTAGGTGCGGTCGCGGCCGCCCCAGACGCCGACCATGATGAACGTCGGGATGAGGGCGAACTCGTGGAAGAAGTAGAAGAAGAAGACGTCGACCGAGGCGAACACGCCCATGAGCCCGCCGTGCATGACGAGCAGGAGCATGAGGTAGAGTTTCAGGCGCTCGGCGCCGGAGTTGAGCGCCACCAGTCCGGCCGCGAAACCGACGATCGCCGCCAGCACGAAGAGCGGGAGCGAAATGCCGTTGAGCCCGAGCTTGAGCGAGATGCCGAGCAGGGCGGACAGGCCGAGATCGACGCTGGAGAGGAACGCGTAGCCGTCGGACTTCGGGGCGTCGGAGTAGGCCCACCACAGGTGGAGCGCGACGAGCAGCGGCACGAGGAAGCCGACGAAGGCGACTAGCTTGCAGAGGCGCTTCGGGAGGAAGTTGCCGAAGGCGAGGATGAGCCCGCCGGCCAGCGGAGTGGCCACGGCCAGTTGCAACAGGAGCTGGAGCGTAGAGGCGTTCATCAACGGAGGCGGGAAACGGGAGAGGAAAGATTAACCACGGATTTCACGGATGGGCACGGATGACCGGAGTTCCGAATCCGTGAAGATCCGTGAAATCCGTGGTCAATAGGTCCGAGTTTGGTTTTCATCCTCAAAGAAGTCCGGTGGCGATGGCCCAGCAGAGGGCAGCGCCGAAGAGGAACCAGTAGACGTAGCCGTGGAGACTGCCGACATGAAGCAGACGTGCGCCGGCACCGAACCACGAGACGATCTCGGCGCCGAGTCGCGGCAGGCCGGCGACGAAGATGGTATCGAGGAAGTTCAGCACCATGGCGAAACGCTGCTGCACCTTCGCGACGTACCAGCCGTAGAAACGGTCGGGGGCGAGCTGGAGACGACCGAGCAGACCGAAGGCCGCGGGGGATCTCGCCGCGAGCGTATCGGTGGCGTCGGCTTTGTAGAACAGCCACGCCACGCCGGCACCGAGCAACAGGATGCCGCAGGAGAGCAGGAGCATCGCGGTGTGGGCGGAGCCGTGGGCCTCGGGAACGAGTTCGGCGAAGGAGCCGGCGATCTTGGCGAAGAAACCGGAGTAGCCGCCAACGACCGAAAGGAGCGCGAGGACGACGAGCGGGAGCGTCATCGTGAGGCCGGTCTCGTGCGCATGCTCAGCCTCGTGCGAGCGGGCCTCGCCGAAGAAGGTGAGCTTCCACATGCGGACCATGTAGAACGAGGTCAGCACGGCGGTGGCGGTGAGGATGCCGAAGACCGCCTTGTTGTTCAGGAAGGCGAGGTAGAGGATGGCATCCTTCGAGAAGAAGCCGGAGAGGAACGGCAGGCCGGCGATGGCCGCCACGCCGATGGTGAACGTCCAGAACGTCACGGGCATCTTCTTCCACAGGCCGCCCATCTTGAAGATGTCCTGCTCATGGTGGCAGCCGGCGATGACCGAGCCGGACCCGAGGAAGAGCAGCGCCTTGAAGAAGGCGTGGGTCGTGAGGTGGAACATCGCGGCAGCGGCGCCGGTTTTCGCAGCAACCGCGAAAACCGTTTCGATATCATCAACGACCGTTCCGTTGATCTCCTTCACAACTTGTGGGTGCTGCGCTGCGATCGATCCCAGTCCGAAAGCCGCGACCATGTAGCCGAGTTGCGAGAGCGTGGAGTACGCGAGGACCTTCTTGATGTCGCGTTGGACCACGGCGCAGAGCGCGGCGTAGGCAGCGGTGGCGGTGCCGATCACCATGATCCACCAGAGCGCGTCGGCGGTCATGAGGACATTGATCCGGCAAAGCATGTAGATGCCGGCGGCAACCATCGTGGCGGCGTGAATGAGCGCTGAGACGGGCGTCGGGCCCTCCATGGCGTCGGGCAGCCAGACCTGCAGCGGGAACTGCGCGGACTTGCCGACAGCGCCGCAGAAGAGGAGCAGCGGAAGCGCGGTGGCGACCACCACCCCACCCTTGCCCATGATGGCGGTCAGCTCGGTGAGGTTGGTCGTGCCGAACTGCCACCAGCACCAGAGGATACCGAGGAGGAAGCCGAAGTCGCCGATGCGATTGACGATGAAGGCCTTCTTTGCTGCGTCAGACGCAGCTTGCTTCTGGTTGTAGTGGTTGATCAGCAGGTACGAGCTGAAGCCCACCAGTTCCCAGAAGATGAAAATCATGAAGAGGTTGTCGGCGACGACGATGCCGAGCATCGAGAACATGAAGATCGAGAGCCCGCCGAAGAACCGTGCCTTGGCCTCGTCGTCGTGCATGTAGCCGACGCTGAAGACGTGGATGAGGAAGCCGACGAACGCCACGACGGCCATCATGAGCTTGGCGAGATCGTCGACGAGGAAGCCGAGCTTGAGCGTGAGCGGCCCAAGCGTGAGCCACTCGAGCGAGCCGGTCACCGGCGTGCGGTCGGTCGCGAAGATCAGCGTGGCGGCGAGCGCGGCGATGCCGGCGGCGGCGAGCACGGAGACGGCGGCGGCGAGGTTGTGCCGGCGGCGCAGGAAGAGCGCGATCACCGCGGCCGAGGCCAGCGGGAGCAGCAGGAGTGCGAGGGTGGTCGTGACGGGAGTCATCGAGAGAGCGGAAAGCGGAGAGCGGAAGGCGGGAAGACGGAATCAGAGCCCCGGAGCGGGACACAGAGGGCACAGAGCGCGGAGGAGGCCACAGAGAGTCGTTCAGGTCCTCCGTGCTCTCCGGCTGCAGCTCTGTGTTCTCTGTGACTCATGTTCTGGTCAGAAATCGGTTTCAGTCCTTCAGCGCGGTGAGTTCGTCGACCTGCACGGTGCGGCGCTGGCGGTAGAGCTGGACGATGATCGCCAGGCCCACGGCCACCTCGGCGGCAGCGACGGTGATGATGAAGAAGACGAAGGTGTTGCCGTCGGGCGTGCCGTTGAAGCGGGAGAAGGCGACGAGCGCGAGCGTGGTGGCGTTGAGCATGAGCTCGAGGCACATGTAGAGCACCAGGGTGTTGCGCCGCAGGAGCACGCCGAAGAAGCCGATCGCGAAGAGCAGGCCGGCGACGAGCAGGAAGGCGTTGAGGGAGATGGTCACGGGAGGAAGAGCGGAAAGTGGAGACCGGAAGGCGGAGAGAACGGATTCGGACGACAGAAAGGATAAACCGCTAATGAACGCTGATGGACGCTAAGGAGGAAGAGGTGAGACTTGTCACTTGGTCCTTGTTACTGGTCGCTCTCCTCCGCCGCAGCGGATGGCTTCCGGCTGATCACGATCACGCCGATCATGGCGACGAGGAGGAGGAAACCGGCGACCTGCATCGGGAGCAGATAGGTGGTGAAGAGCTGGCGTCCGTAGGTCTTGAGCACGCTGCCGGAGGCCTCGGCTGGCAACGCGGGCGAGGTGAGCTGGTTCCGGTGGAAGAGCCAGAGCACGCCGGTGAGCATCAGGGCGAAGGCGAGCGTCGCCGCGACCGCCGAGAGCTTGCCCACGGGCTTGCGCGGGAGGCTGTCGACATCGAGCAGCATCACGATGAAGGCGAAGAGCACGACGACCGCGCCGGCGTAGACGAGCACCTGCAACACCGCGAGGAAGTAGGCCTCGAGCAGCACGAACATCCCGGCCATGCCGAAGAACGTCAGGAAGAGCGACAGGGCGGCGTTCACCGCGTTGCGGTTGAGCGCGACCGAGAGCGCGGAGCCCACCGTGAGCGCGGCGAAGAGATAGAAGAGGAAGTCAGCCATC
>JAGVUB010000193.1 GCA_019136515.1 Verrucomicrobiota bacterium | reverse complement strand
CATCCGCCCGGCCTTCTGGTTCCAGGACGACGAGGTGGTCGCCGTCGCCAGCGAACGCGTCGCGCTCATGACCGTCTTCGACAAGGACCAGGCCGACATCCGCGAGATCACCCCCGGCTGCGCCGTCGTCGTGAAAAAGAACGGCCACGTGAGCGAGGAGCCGATCCGCGATCCGCTCCCGCGCCGTTCCTGCTCGTTCGAACGCATCTACTTCTCCCGCGGCAACGACCCCGAGATCTACAAGGAACGCAAGGCCCTCGGCGCCAAGCTCGTCGACCAGGTCATCCGCTCCTTCGGCGGCGACTACGGACGCGCCGTCCTCGGCTTCATCCCCAACACCGCCGAGGTCGCCTACTACGGCCTGCTCGAGGCCCTGCGCATCCGCCGCCGCGACGAGGTCAAGGCCACCATCCTCGAGGCCTCCCGCAAGGGCACCCTCGACGAGACCCTCCTCGACGACCTCATCCTGCGCAACTGGCCCCGCGCCGAGAAGGTCGCCGTCAAGGACGTCAAGATCCGCACCTTCATCGGCCAGGAGAACTGGCGCAACCAGCTCGCCAGCCACGTCTACGACGTCAGCTACGGCACCGTGCGCCCCGACAACGTCCTGGTCTGCGTCGACGACTCGATCGTGCGCGGCACCACGCTGCGCAAGTCCATCCTGCGCATGCTCAGCCGGCTCAACCCGCGCAAGATCGCCATCGTCTCCACCGCTCCGCAGATCCGGTATCCGGATTGCTACGGCATCGACATGAGCGAGCTCGGCAAGTTCATCGCCTTCGAGGCCGCCATCACCCTGCTCAAGGAGCGCGGCCAGTCCGGCCTCATCGACGAGGTCTACCGCGCCTATCTCCGCCAAGATCGCCGAGTTCGTCCGCCCGCGCACCATCGCCTGGCAGGGCGAGATCGAGATCATCTACCAGACCGTCGAGAACCTCCACGCCGCGCTCCCCAACCACACCGGCGACTGGTTCTTCACCGGCGACTACCCCACCCCCGGCGGCACCCGCGTCGCCAACCAGGCCTTCATCAACTACTACGAGAAATCGGAGGGCCGGAGCTACTGACGGCATTTCCGATTGGGGATTGCCGATTTCCGATTGGAGAACGGCAGCCCGCTCCGGATACCGCCTGGAAAACACCTCCCTGTCGTCGCTGCCGGCCGATCGAAATCGGCAATCGAAAATCCAAAATCCGAAATCGAAATGTCCCTCTCCTACGAATCCTCCGGCGTCCGTTACGACCAGCTCGACGCGTTCAAGCGCGCCTGCCAGAAGGCCGCCCGCACCACCGCCGGACTGCTCGCCGACCACGGCTACACCGAGCCGGCGTCCATCCGCGGCGAGAGCGCCTACCTCATCGAGGCTGCCGACCACTACCTCGCCCACGTCGAGGAGGGACTCGGCACCAAGAATCTGGTAGCCGATGCCATGTACGCGCAGAGCGGCAAGTGCTTCTACCGCGAGGTCGCCATCGACACCGTCGCCACCATCGTCAACGACCTCGCCACCTGCGGCGCGCTCCCGATCTCCGTGGCCATGCACGCCGCCGTGGGCGACTCCAACTGGTTCGCCGACGAGGAACGCATGAACGGCGTCGTCGCCGGTTTCGCCGAGGGCTGCCGGCAGGCCGGCGCCGTCTGGGGCGGCGGCGAGACGCCCACCCTGCGCGGCATCGTCGAGCCGAACACCATCGTCCTGGCCGGCTCCGCCATCGGCAAGATCCAGCCCAAGTCGCTGCGCATCGTCGGCGACGTGAAGGACGGCGACCGCATCGTCTTCCTCGCCTCCTCCGGCGTGCAGACCAACGGCCTCACCCTCTGCCGCAAGATCGCCGAGGCGCTCCCGCAGGCCTACCTCACGCCCATCGGCGACGGCCGCACCTTCGGCGAGGCGCTGCTCGCCCCGTCGGTCATCTACGTCGCCTTCGTGCGCGAGTGCCAGCGGCGCGGGTTGAAGCTCAACTACGTGGCGCACGTCACCGGCCACGGCTGGCGCAAGCTCATGCGGCTCGACGAGCCCTTCGTGTACGAGATCACCGAACTGCGCCCCGAGCCCGCCCTCTTCCGGTTCCTGCGCGAGTCCGGCCCGATCTCGCTGCGCGAGGCCTACGCCACCTTCAACCAGGGCATCGGCTTCGCCGCCTACGTGGCGCCCGAGCTGGCCGAGGCGACCGTCGCCGCGGCCCAGGCCTCCGGATACGAAGCGTGGATCGCCGGCACGGTCCGCAAGCAGGGCGACCGCAAGGCCGTCGTCGT
>JAGVUB010000037.1 GCA_019136515.1 Verrucomicrobiota bacterium | reverse complement strand
CGGGGGCAACGTCAGAACCGCCCGCGCGCCACGGCGCGGCGCAAGACCCAGCCCCAGAGGCGGGGCAGGTGGCGCTTGAGGCGCACGGCCCACAGTTCGGGCCCGCCGACGAAGACCTCGTCGCGGCGGTGCACGAGCGCGCGTAGGACAGCGGTGGCGACACGCTCGGGGGCGAGGCCACGCGCCTGGCCGCGATCGAGGCGGGCGTGGGGGGCGCCGTCGGCAGCGAGGGCGTGGCGGGAGAGGTTGGTGCGCACGTAGCCGGGACAGACGAGGCAGACGTGGAGGCCCTGCGGGCCGACCTCGGCGCGCAGCGAGTCGAACCAGCCGTGGAGCGCGTGTTTGGCGGCGGCGTAGGCGGCGCGTTTCGGCGTGCCGAGGTAGCCCATGACGCTGCTCACCGCGACGATGCTGCCCTGGCGCCGGGCGAGGAGGAGCGGCAGCGCGGCCTTGGTGAGGCCGATCGCGCCGAAGTAGTTCACCTCCATCACGGCACGTTCGACGGCGGGGAGCGTCTCCTGCGCGAGGGAGCGTTGGCCGATGCCGCCGTTGTTGATGAGGACATCGAGGCGGCCGAAGCGGGTCTGGACGGCGGCGGCGGCGGGGGCGAAGTCCTGAGGGCGGGTGAGGTCGCGAGCTCGTCGGCCCGGCGGGCGGAGAGGACCAGTTGCGCGCCGGCTTGGGCGAAGGCGACGGCGCAGGCCTCGCCAATGCCGGAGGAGGCGCCGGTGATCCAGACGACGCGGCCGGCGAAGTGGGCGGAATTCATGCGGGACGCGGGCTCAGGGCGCCGGCTGGAGCATGACCTCGACTTCGTAGGGATGGTCCTTGGTGATGACCGGAAGCGGCTCGGGCTGAACCCAGAGCGGACGGCCCTCGAAGAGGATGCGCGCCTCGACTCCGTAGTCGTGCGCCGGATTGATGGCGGAGGCGTTGTAGAAAAGGCGGTAGCGCAGCGGCAACTGGCCGGGGTTGGAATCGATGCGTTCGGCGAGGACCAGCGGGCGGGTGTCGGGACGGGTGAAGTCGACGAGCCGAAGCTCGAGGACGGTGCCATAGGCCAGCGTGGTGGTGTCCGCGCAGCGCAGCGTGCAGACGACGGAAGGCAGTGGGGCGGGGCCGGTTTCCGTGGTCACGCAGCCGACCAAGCCCAGCGCAAACGCGAGCAGCGCGAAGAGGAGGTGGGGACGGGCGATTTTCACGGCGACGGAGCGAGCGTGGGCGAAAATCCGGCGGAGTTCAATGCGCGGAAGCGGGCGCGGTGGTGTCCTTGGTTTCGGGATCCGACGGTTTGGTCATCGGGGCGGGATAGAGCGCGCCGGCGCCGGCGGCGAGCGACCACTCGGGCTTGGCGAGCGTGCCGCCGAGCCGGATCTCGAACGCGTGGGAGAGCGGCGTGAGCATGGTGCCCAGGACGGTGAAGACCGGGAAGCTGCTTTCGCGGAAGGGGAAGAGCGCCACGTTGAAGCTGAGCGAGCTGTCGGGCATCGTGTATCGGCCCTTGCCCTTGATGGCGGCGCTCGGCCCGGTGAGCTGGAGCGCGGTGAAGTCGAGGTGCTCGCCATTGAGTGCGAACTTCGCGTCGGCATCGGTGAACTGGAACGAGGTGAAGCCGAGGAGGGTGCCGCGGAGCAGGCGGGAGAGAGCGCCGAACATCTCGATCTCGGCGAGCTCGGCGCCGCGGACGGTGGCGTTGCCCTGGCCCTGGAGGGCGTAGAGGTTCTCGAGCGGACCGGCCGCGTCGAGTGTGAGGTCGAGCCGGCCCTTTTCGCCGAGGCGGGAGGCGCTGTCGGGCAGCGGCGGAGTGCCGGGGGGGGCGGTGCGGGCGCGGTAGTCGGCCCACGTCTTCACGGTACCGGCGAGGTTGGCGCCCTTGAGCGTGCCCGAGAAGGCGAGACGGCGGGCGTCGACCGGGCCGGTGACGGTGGCGGAGCCGGCGAGCGGGCCGCCGGCGAGCTCGGCGGCGATGGAGCGTACGTGGATGGTGGAGTCGACGAGGTCGAGGGCGACGCGGGCGTTCTGGACGGGAAACTCGTGGAAACGGAACTCGCCCGGGGCGGCGGCGGTGGCGTGGATGTTCTGGCGGAGCCCGGCGGCGGTCCAGTCCATGCGTCCGGTGGCGGCGATCTCGGGCGGTTGCGCGAAGACGAACGGCTCGACGGTGCGAGTACCCTCGGGCCCGAAAAACCGGGCGCCTTCCCCGAGCGGCAGCGTGGAGTGGAAGGCGAAGTCGATCCAGCGCGGTTGCTTGGTTTCGGAATCGTCGTGACGAGTGAACCCGCCGCTGGCCGCGAGCGCGCCGCGCCGGCCCTCGAAAGCGAGGATGTCGTAGTGTTCGGGGCGGATGAAGAAGGTGGCGCGGAGACGGTCGAGCGGCACTCCGCGCAGGGTGACAGGAGCGATGTCGGCCCAGCCGTAGACGACGGAGCGTTCGGGCGAGCGCCAGCGGCCGAGGACGTCGATGGAGGTCTCGGGGGGGCGCGCGCCGAACTGGAAATCGTTCCAGAGGCGGGTCCACCACTCGCTGAACCAGTCGTCGATGGACGCGGGGAAGAAGTGGCCGTCGAGCAGGAAGCGGTAGTCCTGTGTCTTCAGGTCCATGCCGTAGCTGCCGCGCACGGCGGTGTCGCGGCCGTGGAACACGAGCGGCTCGACCAGGAGCCGCTGCGGATCGATCGTGATCGCGGCTTCGGTGCGTTCGAGTGCGAGGCCATAGGCGACCGCGGCGCCGACCCGGGCGGACGCGCGGGCTTCGCGGAGTTTCCAGCCGGGGGCGAGGCTCACGTGGCCGGTGAGTTCGGCGGGTTCGGAAAACGCGAGCCGGGCGAGGATGCGACTTTTGCGCCACACGGCGGCGCGGGCAGCGGCATCGTTGAGGAGGGCCGGTGCGAGAGTGGCGTCGATGTCGGCCTCGGCGGTGCGGGCGACGGTGTCGACGGTGGCGCGGAGGCTGACCGGGCTCTCGCCTTGGGCGAGGGTGGCGAGTTCGGCCCGTAGGTGGGAAAGCGAGTCGAACCAGACCGTGGCGCGCGGGTGCGCGGCGGTGTCGGTGCCGCGGTTGACGACGGCGGCGGAAAACTCGACCGGGCCGCCGAACCAGCGCAGGGGCGCAAACGCGAGGTGGCCGGTCGTGCGTGCCCAAGGGTGCGAGACGGTCAGCCCGCGGGGACCAGCGAGCCGGCCGGCGGTGACGACGATCGCGGCTGGATCGAGGCCGCCGGGACGCCAGGCGGTATCGGCGACCACGCGCAAATTCTCGGCGACAACCGGTTCGAGGGCGGGGGTGACGGAGTATGACGCGTGGCCGACGGCCAGCTCGGCATGGAGACGGGGCGGGGTGCCGGGGTCGCCGGTGATGGCGAGGTGGAGGCGGGCATCCTCAAGCGGTGCGGTGTGCCGGAGCACATCGGCGGCTCGGCGGGCGAGCGCGATGTAGTTCTTGAGCAGGTCGGTGGGAAGCTGGCGGCGGGGGCCGGCGGTGGGCGCGGGCCAACGCACACGGGCGGTGACGAGGACCCGGCCGGTGTGGAAAGAGGCGTCGGGGATCTCCCATAGGTCGTTGTCGCGCCGCAGGGTGGCCCCGAGGTCGGCGACGACCGGCTCGCTCACGCCGGAGGGGGAGACGAGGGCGGGGCAGTCGAGGCGTGCGTCGGTGATCTCGATGCGGTGGACATCGAAATCGCCGCTGGTGACGGCCCAGAAATCGAGGTGCAGGCGGATGGCGGCGGCGCGCGCCAAGGGTTCGTCGATGCCGGAGCCGTAAAGGCGAACATCCTCGAGCACGAGGTTGCCGCGCGGATCGAAGGCGGTGCGGCCGAAGCGGGCGGAGAGGTGGGCGAACTCGAGCTTCTGCTCAAGGCGCCGCAGGAGAAAATCAGGGACGGTGAGCTCGCGGCGGAAATAGATGGTGGCGAGCAGCACCAGCGAGGCACCGAGCGCGACCCAGAGCAGCCAGCAGACGGAGGTGAGGCAGGCGCTGCCCAGATTGTGGGCGCAACGCCGACACACCCGCAGCCAAGGTCGTGAGTCGTTCATCGGCAGATAAAGGAAAGCGCCGGCGGGAGCATGGGCCGGCGCTGCAGTACGGGGCGACGGGCGGAAGCGGCCATCGCCCGGGCGGGCCTCACTTCAGGTGCAGGCTCTCGACCTCGATCACGCGCTTGGTTCCCTCCTGATTGAGGGTGCGGGCGGTGCCATAGATGATGACGACACGGTCGACGAAGAGGTCGACTTTGTCGGTGAGCAGGAGGCGGCTGATGTCGAGGTAGGCGAAGCGGTTGCCGGTGGAGTCGATCAGCTGGAAGTTGTACGGGTGCTTGTAGGTGATGAAATTCTGCGTGGCGGCGAAGCGGCCCTCGTAGAAACGTGGCATGGCGGCGCGGCCGATCTCACCGGCCGCGACGGGACCGGAGACGACGACGGAGGGCCGGGTGGGGGCGGCGGGCGCGGTGGCGAGGCCGCCGCCGAGCTTGATGTATCCGACGATCGGTTTCTCGACCATGAAGGAGGTGAAGTCGCCGGCGAGGTTCGCGAGCTCGGCCTTGTCGCCGGGCTGCATGGTGGCCACGACCGGGGCACGGCGGTCGGCGCGCAGATAGAAGAATGCGCCGGGTTTGACGTCGAGATTCTTGCCCACGTCGCCGTTGCTCACGAACAACTCGCGCGGCCCGGCGACCTCGACGGCCATCCAGCCGGCGGGGGCGGGTTCGGCGGGATTGAGGGCGGGGGTGGGTTCGGTGCCGACGGGCAGGACCTTGAGCACAGTGGCGGAGGGTTCGGGCCGGGCGTACACGGAGGCGGCGCGGGTGAGCGGCTCGGCGTGCAAGGCGGCGGTGGCGGCGAGGAAAAGACCGACAAGGAGATGGCGCAGATTCATGGCAGGAGGAGGAAGGGGCGGGGATGAAGACTCATTCCGCGCGGAATAGTTTCTCGATCTCGTCGGTATCGAGCACGCGGGAACCCCGCAACGGCATTCCGCTGAGCTTGTGTACGCCGATCTGGGTGCACTGGATGCGTTTCACATCGCAGCCGATTGTGGTGAACAGCTCGCGCAGTCCGCGACCGCGGCCGTGGCTGACGTGGACCTCGAGTTCGCTGGAGGAGCCGGAGGCGTCGGGGTGGAGCACGAAGACCTGCTCGGCGGCGACGAGTTCGTCCTCGATGCGCACGCCCTTGAGCAACTGGGCGACGCGGCTGCGCGGGAAGGACTCGCGCAGGGAGACCCGCATGCGGCGCAGGACCGGATCGGCGCCGCGGGCGATGCGATCGGCGAGGGCGCCATCGGAGGTGAGCAGCACGAGACCCTCGGCCTCGAGGTCGAGTCGGCCGGCGATGAGGAAACGCTGGCGGGCGTACTGCTTGGGCACGAGATCGTAGACGGTCTCGGGGTGGCGGCCGTCGGGGGTGCCGCAGACGACGCCCTTGGGCTTGTGGACGAGCAAGGTGATTTTGGCACCCGAGACGGCGGGGCCGCCGGCGATGAACTTGCCCCGGACGTTCACGCGGTCGGCGCCGGGGACGATCTTCTGGCCGAGCTCGGCCGCCTTGCCGTTGACGGAGACCTCGCCGGCCTCGATGAGTGCTTCGGCCGCGCGGCGGGAACACACGCCGGCGTCGGCGAGATACTTTTGCAGTCGGACGGGTTCCATAGGGTGGCTATTGGCGGCGAGATGGGCGGGGAAACCAAGCCAGAAAGCGCGGCGGAGGTCGGGGAGCGGGGCGTCGTGGTGGTTTGGGGCGGCGAGGGGAGGGCCGCTGGCGGCGTAGAAGTATTTCTTGCGAGACTGGAAGAGTTGCTTATCGGGCGGGGCGCCATGTCCGTTTCGATCCAAGCGCCGGCCTATTCCAAGGACCACCCTCTGCTCACGCGGGTTCTCGAAAACCGTCTTCTCTCCGGCCCCCGGTCCGAGAAGGACACGCGGCATTTCGTCATCGATCTGGCGGGCAGCGGCCTGAGCTATTCGGCGGGCGATGCTCTGGGCATCCATCCGACCAACCGGCCGGTGGAGGTCGAGGAGATCATCGAGCGACTCGGGGCGACGGGATGGGAGACGGTGGAGCTGCCGGCGGGCGGGGGGCGGGCGCCCTTGCGGGAGGCGTTGTTGCAGCGGCTGTCGCTGGCGGCGCCGAGCCGGCGAGCGGTGGCGGCGTTTGCGCAGCGGGCGCGCGACGCGGGTGAGCGGGCGCGGCTGGAGGCCTTGCTGGCGCCGGAGGCGGCGGCGCGATTGGGGGAGTTCACCGCCGAGCGGCACTTTGTGGATCTGCTGCACGAGCATCCGAGCGTGCGCCTGGCCCCGCAGGAGTTCGTCGATCTGCTGCGCCGGCTCACGCCTCGGCTGTATTCGATCGCCTCGTCACCCAAGCGGCATCCGCACGAGGTGCACCTGACGGTCTCGGTCGTGCGGTACCAGACCAACCGGCGCGATCGCCACGGGGTGTGCTCGACGTTTCTGGCGGACCGGGTGGCCCTGGGGGAGACGCCGGTGATGGTGTTCGTAGCCGAGTCCCACTTCCGGCTGCCGGAGGATGGCGGACGGGATGTGATCATGGTCGGGCCGGGGGCGGGGATCGCGCCGTTCCGGGCGTTCCTGCAGGAGCGGGCGGCGACTGGGGCGGCGGGACGCAACTGGCTGTTCTTCGGCGACTGGCATCGGGCGAGCGACTACCTGTACCGCGAGGAGTTGGAGGCTTGGCGGGCGGGCGGGCACTTGGCGCGGCTGGACCTTGCCTTCAGCCGCGATCAGGCGGAACGCGTCTATGTCCAGCACCGGATGTTGGAGGCGGCGCCCGAATTGTGGCGTTGGTTGGAGGGCGGAGCGGCGTTCTATGTCTGTGGCGACGCCAAGCGGATGGCCAAGGACGTGGACGCGGCGCTGCACCGGATCGTGGCGGAGCAGGGCGGGCTGACGCCGGAGGCGGCGGTCGAGTACGTGAGGCGGCTGAAGGGGGCAGGTCGCTACCAGCGCGACGTGTATTGAACGAGTTGGCGGGGTTTTGCGTCTGAGGATTGGTCCTTGCCAACCGGGGCGAAGCCGCCGGAATTCTCGACCTTCGTTTTCAAATCCCGACTCCAAGTCCTTCCTTCATGAGCTTCACCTACAACAAGCGCACCGCCGTCGTCACCGGCGCCGGCCGCGGTATCGGCAAGGCCATCGCCGAGGCGCTGGCCAGCCGCGGCGTGACCGTGGTGTGCGTGAGCCGGACCGAGGCGACCTGCGGTGCGGTGGCCGAAGGCATCCGGGCCGCAGGTGGTTCCGCCAAGGCGGTCGCGGTCGACGTGGCCGACGGCGCCGCGGTGGCGAAGGCCTGCGAGCAGATCCTGGCGGAGTTCCAGACCATCGATATTCTCGTCAACACCAAGGACGGCCTGATCCTGCGCATGAGCGACGAGGACTGGCACAGCGTGATCGAGACCAATCTCTCCAGCTGCTTCTACTGGACCAAGGGCCTTGCCCGGCCGATGACCCGCCAGCGCTGGGGGCGCATCGTCAACATCACCTCCGTGAGCGGGGTGATGGGCAACGCCGGCCAGGCCAACTATTCCGCGGCGAAGGCCGGCATGATCGGCTTCACCAAGACGATGGCCAAGGAGTTCGCCAGCCGCAGCATCACCGTCAACGCCGTCGCCCCCGGGTTCATCAAGACCGACATGACGACGACGTTCACCGGCGACGCCGACATTTCCGCCAAGATTCTCGATGCCGTCCCGCTGAAACGTTTCGGCGAGGCCACCGAGATTGCCGCCATGGTCGAGTTCCTCTGTGCGGAGGAATCTGGCTACATTACCGGCCAGGTTTTTCCCGTTGACGGCGGCATGGCGATCTGAAACCCATCCACCTAAATCCCACCAAACCCAAACAAAAATGGCCGATAAAACCATCGAACAGCGCGTCAAAGAAATCATCGTTAACCAGTTGAACGTTAACGAAGAGCAGATCACTCCGAAGGCCTCCTTCCTGGACGATCTTGGCGCCGATTCCCTCGACACGGTCGAGCTCATCATGGCTTTCGAAGAAGAGTTCAAGGAAGAGCTCGGCGGCGAGATCCCCGAGTCCGAAGCCGAGAAGCTCACTTCCGTCGGCGAGGTCATCGCCTACATCGAAGCCAAGGCCGCCGCCAAGAAGCAGTAAGCTTCCAACGGTTTCTCCAATTCTGAAGTCCCGACGTGCCCCGTTCGGGACTTTTGTTTTCCTGCCCGCAATCCATGGCATACAACCAGCCTCGTAGAAAAGTGGTGGTCACCGGCATCGGCGTCGTCACGGCGCTCGGCCAGACCCTCGATGAATTCTGGAGCAATCTCCTCGCCGGCCGCAGCGGCATCAGCAAGGTGACCTCCTTCGATACGACGGACTTTCCGTGCAAGATCGGCGGCGAGATCCGCGATTTCGATCCGGCCAAGTACATGGACCCCAAGGAGGCCCGCCGGAACGACCGCTATACCCAGTTTGCCGTGGCCGCCGCGAAGCTCGCCATGCAGGACTCCGGGCTCGACCACTCCAAGGTCGACCGCGAGCGCGCCGGCGTGATCATCGGTTCGGGCATCGGTGGCATGTCCACCTTCGAGGCCCAGTCCCGCAATCTCATCGAGAAGGGACCGCGCAAGGTCTCGCCCTTCTTCATTCCGGCCATGATCAGCAACATGGCCAGCGGCATCGTGGCCATCGAGTACAACTTCGCCGGCCCCTGCTTCACCGTCATCAGCGCCTGCGCCACCTCCACCCATTCGTTGGGTGAGGCTCTGCGCACCATCCAGTATGGCGATGCCGATGTCATGATCGCTGGCGGCGCCGAGGCTTCCGTCACCCCGCTCTCCTACGCGGGCTTCTGCTCGATGAAGGCGCTCACGACCAACAACGACGTGCCCGAGAAGGCCTCCCGGCCCTTCGACCTCAACCGCGACGGCTTCATCATGGGCGAGGGCGGCTGCGTCTTCTCTCCTCCGCGATGCGCCGTGCGATCGCCGATGCCGGGGTGGAGCCGAACCAGGTCAACTACATCAACGCCCACGGCACGTCCACGCCGTACAACGACAAGTTCGAAACCATCGCCATCAAGAAGGTTTTCGGCGAGTTCGCGAAGACCATCCCGGTGAGCTCGACCAAGTCGATGACCGGCCACCTCCTCGGCGCCACCGGCGCGGTCGAGGCCGCCGTCTGCGTCAAGGCGATCCAGACCGGCGAGATCCCGCCGACCATCAACTACGAGACGCCGGATCCGGAGTGCGACCTCGACTACGTCCCGAACGTGAAGCGTTCGGCCAAGGTCGATGTCGCCGTGAGCAACAACCTCGCCACACTTCCACGGCGGCCCCGCTTCGGCAGGGCCGCCGTTCTTTTTTTGCCGATCGCCGCGCGCTTTGCCGCGGAAACGAGGGGTGGGGCGGCGCTTGGTCGAGCCGCCCGGTGCGTTGACACCGATCCGCCTCCTCCCACGATTCGCACTCCCCCGCTATGAGCCACGCCGCAAACCAATCTCCCTTCGACTCCATCGACGATGCGATCCGCGCCATCGCCGACGGCCAGGTCGTCATCGTGGCCGACGACGAGAAACGCGAGAACGAGGGGGATCTCATCATGGCCGCCTCGAAGGCGACCCCCGAGACCATCAACCTGATGATCCGCTACTGCAGCGGCATCATCTGTGTGCCCACGGTCGGGCACTGGCTCAAACGCCTCGGGCTGGGCCCGATGGTCACCCAGAACCGCGACTCCTTCCGTACCGATTTCACGGTGACTGTCGACGCCGCCGAGGGCATCACCACCGGCATCAGCGCCTACGACCGCACCCGCACGATCCAGATTTTGGCCGACGAGCACTCGCGGCCCGACCAGCTCGTCCAGCCGGGGCATGTGTTCCCGTTGCGCGCCCGCCCGGGCGGGGTGCTCGAGCGTGCCGGCCACACCGAGGCTGCGGTCGACCTTGTCACGCTCGCCGGTCTGCCGCCGGTCGGCGTGTTGTGCGAGCTGGTCAACGACGACGGCACCGTCAAACGCCTGCCGCAGCTCATCGAGTTCAAGCGCCAGTTCGGCCTGAAGATGATCTCGACGGCGCAGCTCATCGAGTACCGCCACCGCCGCGAGGCGTTGGTGGAGAAGATCGCGACCCGGCCGTTCGCCAGCGAGTTCGGGCAGTTCGACCTCCACGTCTTCCGCAGCCGGCTCGACGGTCGCGAACACCTCGCCTTCACGATGGGTACGGTCGGGGCCGAGCCCACGCTGGTGCGCGTCCAGAGCGAGAACGTGCTCAGCGACGTCTTCCGCGGCGCGGGGCTGACCGGCTACCATTCACTCACCGCGTCGCTCAAACGCATCGCCGAGGCGCGGCAGGGCGTGGTGCTGTACATGCAGCACAGCTCCGCGATCGGCGACACGGTCGCCAACCCGGCGGCTCTGCTCGGCCAGCCGGCGATGAATCTGCGCGACTACGGCCTGGGTGCCCAGATCCTGGTGGCGCTCGGCCTGCGCAAGATCCGCTTGCTCTCCGGCACGGCTGCGCGGCACGTCGTGGGCCTCGAAGGCTACGGCCTGGAGATCGTCGAGCAGGTGCCGGTGTGAGGCGGACGTGGCGGGGTCTTTGGCCCCGTCGCTCGGCATTCGCACCAAAGAGGACATTGCGTTCCCGGTGCGGCCTGAAGGACCGCCCCACGCGCAGGCGGCCGGCGCTGTGCCAGGTTTCCGCCACCTTTCGTGTTGCTAGTCTTGGCGGAAGCCAAACCGTGAACCCCTCGCACCTCCCACCGTTGTTTCCCACGCCATGAGCCTCCAAGCACCCTCCGCCCTCGTGATCGACGCCCGTGGCCTGCGTTTCGGCATCGCCGCCGCGCGGTTCAACGCCGGCTATGTCGACGCATTGCTGGAACGCTGCGTGGCCACGCTGAAGAGCGCCGGCGCGGCCGAGCCGGTGGTGGTCCGCGTGCCGGGCTCCAACGAGCTGCCGGTCGCGATCCAGGCGCTGGCCGACCGCCGCGAGTTCGACGCCCTCATCGCTCTGGGTGTGCTCATCCGCGGCGACACGATCCACTACGAGGTGATTGCGTACTCGGCTACCCACGGCCTGCAGGATGTCGCGGTCGCCACGCGCGTCCCGGTGATCAACGGCGTGCTCACCGTCGAGAACGACGCCCAGGCGCGCGAGCGTTGCCACGGCTCGACCGACCGCGGTGCCGAGTTCGCCCACGCCGCCCTCGAGATGGCCGATCTTTTCCGCAACCTTCGACCCACCGCATGAGCAGTCCGATCCAACAACGCCGCGACGGCCGCATGGCCGCGGTCCAGTTTCTCTATTCCTGGGAGATCAACCGTCCCGAGGATCTCGCCCAGGCCCTCGAGCTGTTCTTCGCCGAGCAGGAGCAGCCGCGCGACTATTTCGCCTTCGGCGAGGAGCTCATTCACGGCGCCATTGAGCACATGTCGGAGATCGACGGACACATCCGCGGTCTTGCGCAGAACTGGGACTTCGAGCGTATCGCGAAGATCGACCTGACGATCCTGCGCGTGGGCATCTACGAGATGCTGCACCGCAAGGACATCCCGCCGGTGGTCTCGATCAACGAGGCGATCAATCTCTCCAAGCAGTTCTCCAACGCCGACGCCAAGCGCTTCATCAACGGCATCCTCGACCGCCTCAAGGACCAGCTCGGCCGCGACGCCCGCAAGACCCAGGACGAATGAGGCACGCGCGCCGGCACGGATGAGGGAATGTGGAAATCAGGAAAACTGGAAACGGAGCATCCCTCAGCGCACGGTGGTATGAACGAACTCGGCCACAAGGAGCTCAGCGGACGCGTGATCGAGGCGGCGATCGAAGTGCACAAGGCGCTCGGTCCGGGCTTCGTCGAGTCGTTCTACGAGGAGGCTCTATGCATCGAACTGGCGCATCGCGGCATCAGGTTTGAACGCCAGAAGTCAGTTCCGATCACCTACCGCGGAGCCCAGATCGGCGAGCATCGCGTCGATCTGCTGGTGGAAGGAGTGCTCCTGCTCGAGCTCAAGGCGGTGGCTGCCATCGACGATGTTTTCTTCGCCATCGGCCGCTCCTACTTGAAAGCGCTCGGCTTGCGCGACGGTCTGATTCTCAACTTTGTCGCGATGCCGCTGGAGATTCGCCGGATCGGCCCCGGCCCTTCTCCGGCTTCCTGATTTCCAATTTTCCACATTGCTCGTTCCGGGATCGGAGTCCGTCCGATTCCTGATTCCCTGATTTCCACATTCTCTCTTCCGAATCTCCTCCTCAGTTTCCCTCATTCGATGTTCGGCCTTTTCAAGAAGTTCAAAGACGGTCTCACCAAGACGGCGCAGAAGCTCGTCGCCAGCGTCGGCGGGCTGTTCGGCCAGAAGCCGATCGATGCCGCCACGCTCGACCAGCTCGAGGAGGCGCTCTATGGCGCCGACTTCGGCGTCGAGACCACCAGCGAGATCCTCGAGGAGATCCGCGCCGCGTATAAGAAGGACAAGAACCTCCACGGCCAGGAGGCCGCCGCCATCGGCGCCGCCGTCCTGCGCCGCGTGCTCGCCGGCTCCGAGGGCGTGCTCGGCCCCGTGGGCGACAAGCCGACCGTCATCGCGCTCATCGGCGTCAACGGCTCGGGCAAGACCACCACTTGCGCCAAGCTCGCCTGGCGCCTCAAGCAGGACGCCGCCAGCGTCACGATCGGCGCGTGCGACACCTTCCGCGCCGCCGCCAACGAGCAGCTCAAGGTCTGGTGCGATCGTCTCGACCTCGAGCTCATCGCCAGCCAGCACGGCGCCGACTCCGCCGCCGTCGCCTTCGACGCCATGGCCGCCGCCAAGGCCCGCGGCCGCGACTACGTGCTTCTGGATACGGCCGGCCGTCTGCACACGAAGTCGAATCTCATGGATGAGCTGGCCAAGGTCCGCCGCGTCCTCCAGAAACATGATCCGTCCGCCCCGCACCACAGCTGGCTGGTGATCGACGGCAGCCACGGCTCCAACGCCATCGAGCAGGCCAAGGAGTTTCACCGCGCCTTCGGGCTCACCGGGCTGGTCGTCACGAAGCTCGACGGCACCGCCCGCGGTGGTGCGCTCGTCGGCATCTACCGCCAGCTCAAGCTCCCGGTCTATTTCCTCGGCTTCGGCGAACAGCCCGAGGACCTGCAGCCCTATACGGTCGACAACTACGTGAAGGCCGTTTTCGGGCTGGAGAGCTGAGCCGGGCAAGCGCTGGCTCTGGTTAGGGTAGAGTGGGGTTCTCCGAAACCGGCGCTGCGTGGCCTGTAGTGCGGCATCGCGC
Organism: Verrucomicrobiota bacterium; assembly: GCA_019136515.1. Taxonomy (GTDB): domain Bacteria; phylum Verrucomicrobiota; class Verrucomicrobiia; order Opitutales; family Opitutaceae; genus CAJCBL01. The sequence goes on along the minus strand of JAGVUB010000037.1, from coordinate 28,114 downwards.
TGATCCCTGGCGGGGTACACGGCGGTCGCGCAGAGCCGCTCATTTGGGAGGTGGAGCGGCGATCCCGGAATCGACATGGTATCCGTTTGGGGAACCGGCCGACTGGATGTCGGTCGTAGCGCGGGCATGCGAACAAAGCTGCTGCCCCTCCTGCTTGGCCTGATGCTTGTCCCCTTGGGGCTTCCTGCTCCTGTGCGGGCGGTGGACCAGAGGAGTGACGAGGTCGTCGTGTTACCTCCGATGGTTGTCGAGGGGAAGTTCTCGGAGCTCGTGTGTGGGGTACGTTTCCGCTACGGCCTTCCGGGCAATCGGATGAGGACACTGGTTGTGCGCAAGATGCCGGCCAGTTGGGCCACAGCCGGAGTGAAGGCAGGCGACAGCATCGTCGCCATCGACGACCGGAAGATCGATGGGCAGGGGCTGGTGGAACTCGGAAAGTATCTCTCGAACAAGCCCAAGATTGGGCCGGTGAGGTTCGTTTTTGAAGTCCGGTCGAAGAGAACGAAGGCCGTGCAGCGGCTGGAGATGATCAGTGAGCGGGAGAGCGGCGAGATCACGATTGCCTATCCTTGAGGGGCCGAAGCTGCGACGGAGAAGAAAGTCGTCAGCGGCTGCCGAGGCGCCCACGCTTCGCCCCATGGAACCTCCCGCCCTCGTCCTGCTGCTCGATTACCCCGAGGGGGAATGGCTTCCTGCGGCTCTCCGGCAGGCGGTGGGCGACGAGTTTGCCGCCCGGATCGTGCGACTGCTCGCGGAACTGCAACTGGCGAACGCCCCGCAGAACTGGCCGGCGGAAGTGCACGTGGCGCCGGGCGAACGCGTGGCGGACGTGCGCCGGTGGTTGGGTTCCAAGCCGATCACGGTGCATGGGCAGCTGACGGCGCCGTGGGGCGAACGGTTGGCCCAGGTGGCGGCGGAGGCGACGCTGCGGCACGACGACATGGTGATTCTCCTGCGCAGCGACTGTCCGTACTGCGGACTGGAGCAGATCGTGGCGGCCGCGAAGGCGTTGCTTGACCACGACGTGGTGCTCGGACCGGCGACCGACGGCGATTTCTACCTGCTCGGGCTGCGGCGCTGGCCGGAGGGCCTGCTGCACGAGGTGAACTGGGGCACGAACCAGGTCCTCTTCGCGATCACCAGACGCTGCACGGAGCTGGGGCTGAGATACCAGCTGCTCGACCCGCTTGAGCGTGTGACCAACGAGGCCTCCTGGGATCGCGCTGTGGCGCGAATCGCCGGGAAGAAGGAGTAGACGGCCGGCGTGCTGCGGTCGCGGGGCGCGGTCAGTTCGGACCGTTGTCGCCCGGGGTGGGGATCGGCTGGGCGGGGAGGTGCACTGTCACCGTCGTGCCCATGTCGGGCTGGCTGGTGATCGTGATCTGGCCGCCGTGGAGTTCGGCGAGCCGCGAGACGATGGCCAGGCCGAGCCCGGAACCCTGCTGCTCGTGGATACGGCGCTCGAACTGCACGTAGGCGCCGATGTTGTCGACGTGCTCCGGCTTCATGCCGCGACCCTGGTCGCTGACGCTGATCTCGGTCCAGTAGCCGTCGGTGAGGGTGCGGACCATGACGGGCTTGCCGGAGGGGGAGAACTTGCAGGCGTTGTCGACGAGTTCCTCGACGATCTTGGTGAGGTTCGAATCGGACATCGCGACCAGCCCGTCCTGCAGGTCGAGCTGGAGGTCGGGGGCGCGGCCCGCATCCTGAACCTTGCGACGGGCGGCGGTGCCGACCGGGCCGGCCACGGGGAGAGGCGCGACCGCGCGCAGGGCCCGGACCCGCTCGGGCTGGACGGTCATCATCTCGATCTGGGCGTAGACCAGAAAGTTCATGATGAGGCGGTGGAGGCGCACGCCGGAGAGCTTGATGTCGTTGCCGAACTCGCGGAGCTCGGCGGGGGCGAGGCTCTCGGCCTCGTTGGCGATCATCTCGGCCATGCCGATGATGCCGGTGAGCGGGGTGAGCAGCTCGTGGGGCAGCATCATCGAGATGTTGCTGCGCAGCTCGGAGAGCCGGTGCTCGGCCTCCTCGCGGATGGCCTGCTGCTTGCTCAGGCGGGTGCGGACGACATCGACCAGTTCGTGGAGGCGGAAGGGCTTGGGCAGGTAATCGTCGGCGCCCAGCGACATGCCGTGCCGCATGCCCTTCAGGTCGGCCCGGCCGGTCATGAGGATGAAGGGGATGTTGGCCGTGGCCTTGTCGGTGCGCAGGGCGGAGAGGGTGTCGTAGCCGTCCATGCCCTTCATGTTGATATCGCTGACGATCAGGTCGGGACGGACGGAGCGGGCGAGCTGCATGCCGCTGATGCCGTCTTCGGCCTCGAAGACCTCGAAGTTCTCGGCGCGCAGGCCGAGGACGATGGCTTCGCGGAGCATGACTTCGTCGTCGATGACAAGGATCTTGGTCATGGGCAGGTGCGCAGGCGTGAGGTTCGGAAAAGACGATAACGAGGATCGGCGCAAGGGAGAGCGGATTGTGTTCAAAGATGTATGAAAGCAGGTCCGGTGGGTCATCGGGACGAATGCCGGTGGCTGGGGCGCCGTCGGGCGGGCGGGGCGCGCCGCGCGACGGTCGGGGCGGGGGCAACGCCCGGGCACAGATGGAAGGACACCCGGTGTTGGTGGAGGCGAGTTGGAAGGGGCACGAAGCCGCGGGGCGCTTGGGGCGGGCCGTGGATGGACTCGATGGACCTTATGGACCGGATGGACCCGCTGGACGGAATGGACCTTATGGACCGGATGGGCGGCGGGGAAGATCGCGGGCGAGGCGGCGGGTGCGGTAGAGGCGCTCGGTGAAGCCGCCTTCCTGGGTGAAGGTCTTCGCGAGCGAGGCGAGCTGGCGGTCGAGGAGGGCGCAGGCCACGCCGACGAGCACGAGGGCGGCGTTGGCGGAGAGTTCGGGGTAGGTGCCGGTGGCGCGTTGGGTCATGACCCAGTGGGCGACTTCGTCGGCGGTGCGGCAGCGCCTGGCCACGAGATCGTGGCGGCGCGGATCGGCGCGATCCCAGAGCGGCAGCGCGCGCTGGCGGAGGAAGTCCTCGTAGTCGAGGCGGAGCTCCTCGATGCTGCCCCGGGCGACCTTGGTGAGCTTGAGCTCCATCTTCTTCGAGGTGCCGCTGACCTCGCTGCCCTCGGCGATGTTCTGCACCCCGCTGCGCGCGGCCTGCACCATCTGATCATGGGTGCGGCTGCGTTTGGAGATGTAGCGATCGCAGAACCGTACGGTCACATCGTAGCAGAGCTGGGCTATCTGGAAGCTCTTCAGTTTCCGGTAACCGCCGTGCGGCGGAAGAAGCTCCGGCGTATCCATGGTGTGGGCAAGCTGGAGGCGAAGGGCAGGGTGTCAAATGGGGGGATGGCGAATGGACGGGATGGACGATATGGACGCGCTGGACGGTATGGACGGGGCAAGGGGGCGGCGCCTGTGTCCATATGGTCCATGATGTCCATCGGGTCCATAGTGGGCTCCGCCGCCGCCCCCGGCTCCGCCCGCCAACGAAAAGCCCCGCGCCGGAGGGACGCGGGGCTCGAGAGCACTAGAGAGTATCGCGGTTCACTTCTTCTTGACGGCCTTCAGCTCGGCGACGGCGGCCTGGGCGGCGGAGAGGCGTGCGACCGGCACGCGGAAGGGCGAGCAGGAGACGTAGGTGAGACCGAGCTTGTGGCAGAATTTCACCGAGTCGGGATCGCCGCCGTGTTCGCCGCAGATACCGAGTTTGATGTCGGGCCGCGTCTTGCGGCCCCGCTCGATGGCGAGCTGCATGAGCAGACCGACGCCGCCCTGGTCGATCGAGGCGAACGGGTTTTTCTTCACGATCTCCTCGTTCTGGTAGGCGGGCAGGAACGAGCCGGAGTCGTCGCGCGACATGCCGAGCGTGGTCTGGGTGAGGTCGTTGGTGCCGAAGCTGAAGAACTCGGCGGTCTGGGCGATCTCGTCGGCGGTGATGGCGCCGCGGGGAACCTCGATCATCGTGCCGACCTTGTAGGCGATCTTCACCTTCGCCGCCTGCTGCACGGCGGCAGCGACCTCGTGGACGATGGCCACCTGGAGATCGAGCTCCCGCTTGAAGCCGACCAGCGGGATCATGATCTCGGGGTGGGCTTTCACGCCGAGCTTCTTCGCCTCGACGGCGGCCTCGAAGACGGCGCGGGCCTGCATGGCGGTGATCTCCGGATACCGGATGCCGAGGCGGCAGCCGCGGAAGCCGAGCATGGGGTTGAACTCGTGCAGCTCGCGCACGCGGGCCATGATCTTCTCGACGGGGATGTTGAGCTTCCGGGCGAGGTCCATCTGCTGCTCCTTCGAGCTGGGGAGGAACTCGTGGAGCGGCGGATCCAGGAACCGGATGGTGGCCGGGAAGCCCTTGAGCGCCTTGAAGATCCCGAGGAAGTCGGCGCGCTGGTAGGGCAGGATCTTGGCGAGGGCGGCCTCGCGGGCGCCGGTGGTGTCGGCGAGGATCATCTCGCGCATCGCGTCGATGCGGTTGCCCTCGAAGAACATGTGCTCTGTGCGGGTGAGCCCGATACCGGTGGCGCCGAAGGCCATGGCGTTCTGCGCCTGCTCGGGGGTGTCGGCGTTGGTGCGGACCTGGAGCCGGGTGACCCTCGCGCACCACTTCATGAGCTGCGCGTAGCTGCGGAACTTCTCGGTCTGCTTCGAGGCGTCGTCGTCGTGGAGCAGGCCGGCGACGATCTCGGAGGGCGCGGTCTTGATCTGGCCGGCGTAGACGGAGCCCGAGGTGCCGTCGATCGAGAGGAAGTCGCCCTCGGCGAAGAGCTGTCCCGCGATGGTGGCGACCTTCTTGTCGTAGTCGATCTCGACGGCGGAGGCGCCGCACACGCAGACCTTGCCCATCTGGCGGGCGACGAGCGCGGCGTGCGAGGAGACGCCGCCGCGGGCGGTGAGGATGCCTTCGGCGGCGATCATGCCGCGCAGGTCCTCGGGCGAGGTCTCGACGCGCACGAGCAGCACCTTCTCTCCCTTCTCGGCGGCCTGCACGGCCCGGTCGGCGTTGAAGTAGATGCGGCCGGTGGCGGCGCCGGGACCGGCCGGCAGGCCGGAGGCGATGACCGGGGCTTTCTTGACCTCGGCGAGGTCGAAGATCGGGGCGAGCAGCTGCTCGAGTTGGTCCGCCGGGTTGCGGAGGATGGCGGTCTGCCAGTCGATGAGCCGCTCCTTCACCATATCGATGGAGAACTTGAGCGCGGCGGCGGCGGTGCGTTTGCCGTTGCGCGTCTGGAGCATGAACAGCTTGCCGTCCTGGATGGTGAACTCGATGTCCTGCACGTCCTTGAAATGCTTCTCGAGGAGGGCGCGGACCTTGAGCAACTGGGCGTAGGCCTCGGGCAGATGCTCCTTGAGCCGGGCAACCGGTTCCGGGGTGCGCACGCCGGCGACGACGTCCTCGCCCTGGGCGTTGATGAGGAACTCGCCGTAGAACTCGTTGGTGCCGTTGGCGGGGTTGCGGGTGAAGGCGACGCCGGAGCCGGAGCGTTCGCCGGTGTTGCCGAAGACCATGGCCTGGACGTTCACGGCGGTGCCCCACTCGGTGGGGATGTTGTATTTCTGGCGATAGACGATGGCGCGGTCGTTCATCCAGGAGCCGAATACTGCGCCGGCGGCGCCGCGCAGCTGGTCCCAGGGATCGTCGGGAAACTCGCGGCCCGTGCGCTCCTTCACGAGTGCCTTGAAGCGGACGACGAGCTCCTGCTGGTCCTCGGCGGTGAGCCTGGAGTCCTCGATGTCGGCCTGGTAGCGCTCCTGCTTGAGGTCGTGGATGACGGTCTCGAAGGGTTCGTGGTCCTCGTGCTCGCGCTTCTGCACGCCGAGCACGACGTCGCCGTACATCTGGATGAAGCGGCGGTAGCAGTCCCAGGCGAAGCGCGGGTTGCCGGTCGCCTGCTCGAGGGCGCGCACGGTGCGGTCGTTGAGCCCGAGGTTGAGGATTGTATCCATCATACCGGGCATGGAGTCGCGGGCGCCGGAGCGCACGGAGACGAGCAGCGGCATGGCGTCGGTGGCGCCGAACTTCGTGCCCATGATGCGCTCCATGTTGGCCAGGCCGGCCTCCATCTGCGCCTGGAGCTCGCGCGGGTAGGTGCGCTTGTTGGCGTAGTAGTGGGTGCAGACCTCGGTGGTGATGGTGAAACCCGGGGGCACGGGCAGGCCGATACGGGTCATCTCGTGCAGGTTGGCTCCCTTGCCGCCGAGCAGGGGGCGCATCGAGCCGTCGCCGTCGGCCTTGCCGGCGCCGAAGAGGTAGACGTGCTTCGGGGCCTTGCCGGCCCGGGCCGGGCGGACGGAGGCGGACTTCTTCGCGGGGGGCGGCGCCTTCTTGGCGGCGGTTTTCTTGGCTTTGGATTTCGCAGGCATCGCTGTGTTTGGGTTGAGGAACGATGGAGAGGGTCGGCCGGGGGCGGCCGCTTCTGCGTGGAGGGAAAGCGTCCCGGTTATTCCCGTGGAGGTCTGTAGTGTCAACGTTGGGAGCGTGGCGCGGAGTCGACTCGTGGTGGGAAGAAGCGCGGTTTCTGCGCGCGTTGCGGGGAACGGCGGCGGACTCATCGGCACGCCGCCGCCCTCGCTGGTTGCGCCCCCGGGGCAGTGTGCCCAAGCTCGCCGCGTGGACCTGAGCGACCTCTACCAGGAAATCATCATCGATCACTCCCGGCATCCGCGCCACCACGGCGCCTGTGCTGGGGAGACGCATGGCGCCCGCGCGGAGAATCCGACCTGCGGCGACGAGGTGGCGGTGCACCTGCGCGTGTCGCCGGAGGGACGGGTGGAGGAGGCGACGTTCACCGGGCAGGGTTGTGCGCTCAGCCAGGCTTCGGCCTCGCTGCTGACGACGAAGGTCCGCGGGCGTCCGGCGGCGGAGGCGCTGGCGACCGCGGCGCAGGTGCAGCGACTTTTCACCGGGGAGCCGTTGCCACCCGAGCAAGTCGAGGCGCTCGGCGACCTGCAGGCGTTGCAGGGGGCGGCGCAGTTTCCGCAGCGCGTGAAATGCGTGACGCTCGCCTGGCATGCACTCGCGGAGGCGCTGGGTCGGACGGAGGCGGGCGGCGGGGGCCCGGAGGCGACTTGACGCCGGAGCGATCCGCCCGCTGATCTTCTCCCGTGCCACCTTCCGCCCAGCTACCAGAGAACGAGCCCGACGGGCTGGAGGCGGAGCCGGCGCGCCCGGGGGAGAAGGTCATGGGTTTCCTCGATCACTTGGAGGAGCTGCGCTGGACCTTGGTGAAGTGCGCGATCGCGGTGGTCGTCTTCGCGGTGCTCGCCGGCGTGTTCCTTCCGCAGGTGCGGGAGTTTCTCGAGTGGCCGTGGACGCGGGCGCTGGCGGATTTCCCGGTGCAGGCGTTGCAACTGCGGACCGACACGCCGATGGAGGTCTATGGCGTGATGGTGCAGATCTGTGTGGTGCCGGCATTGGTGGCGGCGGCGCCGTTCATCCTGTTTTTCCTCGGGCAGTTTGTCGTCCCGGCGCTTTCGTCGAAGGAGCGACAGGTGGTGGTGCCGGGCGTGATTGTGGCAGTGCTGCTGTTCCTGGCTGGTGCGAGTTTCAGTTTCCTGCTGCTTGTGCCGGCGTCGATCCGAGTTGCCATCGAAGCCAACCAGTGGATGGGCTACGCGATGATCTGGACGGTGGGATCCTACTACAGCCTGATGACCTGGCTGGTGTTGGGCATGGGTGCTGTCTTCGAATTTCCGCTCGTGGTGGTGGCGCTCACCTATCTTGGCATCGTGAGCACGGCGGCGTTTCGGCGTTCGCGGCGGCTGGTGATCGTCGGCTGCTTCGTTGCGTCCGCGATCATCACCCCGACGCAGGATCCGATCACGATGACGCTGGTCGCCGCTCCGCTGTGGGCCCTCTTCGAGGCCTCGCTGCTGGTCGGGGCGTTCATCGAGCGCCGAAAGGCCAGGCAGGAGGCCTTCGACTGGCGCCGCACCTACGGCGCCGCCGACGAGTGATCGGGCGGGAGGGCGCGGCGCGCAGCAACGGCGGCGCCGGTTTCCTGCTCAGTGGCGGACGCGGGCGGCCTCGCGTTGATGACGATAGACGGCCTTGAGCATCTGCCATGCGATCCAGAATACTCCCGTCATGCAGGCGGCGGCGTAGGCCGACCAGAGCGTGATCTGCATCGGGTCCTCGGAGGGCACGTGCGGCCCGGCGAGCCGGAAGAAGAGGGCGAAGGCGGCCAAGGTCAGCACGCCGTCGATCACGATGTTCAGCGGGGAAAACTTGTGCGGGGCAGGTTCGGCCATGGCGGAGTAATGGGCGTGGGGGCGCCGACTTGGCAAACCGCTCCGTGCTGCCCCGGGCGGATAGAAGCCGCGGAGGGGGACATGTCGGCGGGCCATAACGCGGACGCCGCCCAATGCGGCGCCACCCGTCGGCCGGACCGGGCGCGGGTTCAGGCGCTCCCGGCCGCGACCTGCTCGCGCAGACACCGGAGGTACGCCGGCAGGAGCTCCGACCGGTTGCTCTTTTGCCAGATGGCGGAGAGCCCGAAGGGCTCGCAGTCGGTCTCCACGAGCCGGACGCCCATCTGGCCGCTGCGCGCGAACGAGGCGAGGGTGGGGCACACGCCCTCGCCGGCGGCGACGAGCGTGAGCATGCCGTCCATCGTCGGAGCGGTGGGCCCGAACTTCGGGGTAAACTGCGCCTTGCGGCAGATCTGGACGACGAGATCGCGGAAGCCCGGCGCCTGTCGCGGGTTGAGCAGCACCCAGCGCTCGTCGCGCAACTCTCCCAGCGTGAGCGTGCGGCGGCGGGCGAGCGGATGGTTCTCCGGCAGCGCCGCCATCACGGCCGGGCTGGCGATGCGCAGCGACTCCAGACCGCGGCGGGCTCCGAGGAAGACATCGGGCAGAAACGCCAGATCAATCCGGCCATCGCGCAACGCGGCGAGTTGCGCGGTGAGCGGCAGGTCGACGAAGTTGATCTGCGCGGTCGTTCGCTCGCGCTGGCGCAGCTCGCTCACGGCGCGGGCCAGCGGGTCGAGCGGGAGCCGCCAGTCGGTGCCGATGTTGAGCGCCTCGCCGCCGCGGCCCGCGCGCTGGGTGGCGGCGACAAGATTGGCCAGACGCTGGAGCAGGTCGGGCAGCTCGCGCTGGAGGTGCCGGCCCGCCGCCGTGAGCTGCACCTTGCCGTGGGTGCGGCTGAACAGCGCCACGCCCAGCTCCGCCTCCAGATCGCGGATCTGCCGGCTCAGCGGCGGCTGGGCGATGCGGAGCCGTTCGGCGGCGCGACTGAAGTTGAGCGTCTCCGCGACAGCTTGGAAGTAGCGCAGGTGTCGGAGTTCCATGCGGGGACTGCACGGTGATGCGGAGTGCGGCCTTTGGCGAGAGCCGAGCGGATGGTGGCGCCGGGCCCCAATCCGCACGATACAATCGGGTTTGCCTCGGTAGGGACGTCGCTCCGCCGGCGTCCGCGACCGGCGCGGAGCGCCGGCCCTACCCACGGACACCTTCACCTTTTGTGCAGTTCAACCCCGGCTTCGCGAGGACCCGGGGCCGGGCTATGCCCGGAAGGTATCGCCGCGGATCCAATGAAGTATTTTTCGTTTGGTCACTGGCGCCGTATACTCCGTGCCGATGAACTCCGCCTCCCGGACCTGCCTCCGGTCAGTTGTCTGTAGTCTGTTGCTGGTGCTCGGCCTCAGCGTTGCCGCGCAGCAAACGCCGCGTCCGCGCACGATCGCGGTCGTGCGCGACGATCCCTCGTGGCTGGCCACGCCGCTCGAGGCGAAGGTGCGCCGCAGCCTCGAGGAGATGGCGGCCGGCCGGATGGAGGTCGCGTTCCGCGAAACCGCGGCGGCGGAGACGGCGCCGGATGCCGCGGCCTTGCGCGCGCAACTGGCCGCGGCACTGGCCGATCCCGAGGTCGACTACGTGCTCGTGCTCGGCGCCCGTGCGGCGCTCGCCGCCGCCGATCCCGACTTGCTGCTGGGCAAGCCGGTGCTCGGCGCCGCCATCGTCGATCCTACGCTGACGCCGCTGCCGCTCGACGCCGAGGGCCGGCCGACGAAGGCCAACTTCGCCATTGTCACCCTGGCGGCGGACTCGGGCGAGATGCTGCGGCGGCTGCGGGAAACGGTGCCGTTCTCCGGCATCCAGGTTTTGGTGGACGACCATTTTGCCGCCTCCCCGGCTGTCCTTGAAGACTGGCGCGGACGGCTCGCCCGCGAACTCGGCGCCGAGGTACGGCTCGTGCCGCTGGGCGCGACGGCGGCGCCGACGCTCGCCGCGCTCGATCCGGCGCTGAAGGCCGTGTTTCTGCTCCCGGCGGTGCGCCAGAGCGAAGCCGAGCACGCGGCGTTGCTGGCCGGATTGGTCGAGCGCCGGCTGCAGGTGTTGTCCTTCGTCGGCCGCCCGGAGGTCGAGGCCGGCGCACTGGCGGGGATGCTTCCCGAGAGCGGTGCCCAGCTCGCGCGCCGCGTGGCGCTCGTCTTCGACCAGCTCGAAACCGGTTCACCCGCGGCCAGCCTCGCACTGCGGCTCCCGCTCCAACCGATGTTGTCCTTCAACGAGACCACGGCCGCCGCGGTTGGCTTCTCGCCGAAGTTCGGTGCACTGCACGACGCGACGCTCGTCAGCCCGTACGCGCCGGGCGGCGGCAAACCGCTGAGCTTCCGCGACGCCATCGCGACGGCGCTCGAGCGCAACTACGCGTTGCGCGCGCGGCAGGCCGGCACCGAGGCGTCGCGACAGGAGGTGAAGGCCGCCGCCGGCCAGCTCCAGCCGCAGCTCGCCGCGCTCTCGACCTACCAGCGCATCGACCTCGACCGCGCGCAGGCCTCCGGCGGCATCTACCAGGAGAAAACGTGGTTCGCCGGCGTGGCCGCGAGCCAGCCCATCTTCGACGACGAGGTCGTCGCCCGCCTGCGCATGGCCCGTGCCGCGCTCAAGGCGGCCAACGCCGTCGAGCGTGCCCAACGACTCGACACGGCGGTCGCCGCCGCGCAGGCCTATCTCCAGCTTCTCTCCGCGCGCGCTGCGTTGCGGGTGACCGAGCAGAACGCCCGCGCCACCGACAAGCACCTGGAGCTGGCGAACCTCCGCCAACGCGTCGGCACCTCCGGCCCGGAGGACATCTACCGCTTCGAGTCGCTCGCCGCGCAGCAGCGCTCCGAGGTGATCGCGGCGCGCATGCAGGTCGAGCGGGCGCGGACGAACCTGAACCGCGTGCTCGGCGTCGACGCCGCGTCGCAGTGGGAGCCGGGCGACGTCTCGCTGGACGATCCGGCGTTCGCCTCGGTCACCGCGCCGATGGCGGCGTTTGTCGACGAGCGGGAGCGGTTCGTGCGGCTCCAGAACTACCTTACAGCCTACGCGGCCGGGCACTCGCCCGACATCGAGGCGGCGGAGCACGGCGTGAGTGCGCTACGGCTTTCCGCCGACCAGAAGCAGCGCCGCTCGTACGTGCCGAAGATCGCCGCCACTGCGAACTTCGGCCGGCTCTACGAGCTCGACTACGGCGGGCCGACGCTCACCGAGCAGCTCATGCGCGCGGGGTTGCCGGTCCATCCGGTCGACCTCAACCGCACCGTCTGGACGGTGGGCCTGCAGGCATCGGTGCCGCTCTACACCGGCGGCAGCCTGACCGCCGACACCCGCAAGGCGCGCGCGCAACTCCGCCAGGCCGAGTTCACCCGCGACGGCGCCCGCGAGGCTGTGGTCGCCGCGACGCAGGCCGGCCTGTTCTCCATCGAGAGCAGCTACAGCGCCATCGCGCTGTCCCGCACCGCCGCCACCCTGGCCGCGCGCAACCTCGAGGTCGTCCGCCGCAAGTACGAGGAGGGCACCGTGTCGATCGTCACGCTGCTGGAGGCGCAGAACACCGCCTTCGCCCAGCGCCAGGCCGCCGACGTGGCCGTGTACCGTTTCCTTGGCGACGTCGTCGCCGTCCAGCGCCTCTGCGGCCGGATCGAGGCGCTCGCCACCCCGGAGGAGAACAGCGCCTGGCTGGCCGAGATCGAGGCCGCCGTCGCCAATCACTGACCTTTCGCCACCGTCCATGAACTTCCGTCGCACCATCCCGTTCGCCCTCGCCCTGCCGCTGCTCTTCGCCGCCTGCCGCGACAAACACGCCGCCGCGCCGCTCGCCTACAACGTCCGCTACGTCGTGGCGCAACCGCTAGCTGCCACGCCGCAGGAGCCGGGCCCGTCGTTCCTCGGCGTGATCCGCGGCGACACCGAGACCAGTCTGAGCTTCAAGGTGAACGGCCAGATCGCCCGCATCGGCCCCGAGGGCGGCTCCGAAGATTGGAAACAGGGCGAGAGCGTCGCCGCTGGCGCGGTGCTCGCGCAGATCGACACGGCGAACTTCGTCAACGCCGTCGCCGCCGCCCGCGCCCGGGCAGATCTCGCTCGCGCCAACTTTGCGCGCAACAGCGAGCTCTACGCCGCCGCGAACCTCTCCAAGAGCGAGTACGACGCCACGCGCGCCCAGAAGGAGATGGCCGAGGCCGACCTCGCGCAGGCCGAGCAGTACCTGCGCGACACCACGCTGCGCGCGCCGTACGCCGGCGTCGTGTTGGCGCGGCTGGCACGCTCCGGGGAGTTCGCCTCCGCAGGCCGGCCCGTGGTCGTCTTCGGGGATTTCCGCCGCGTATCGCTCGAGGTCGGTGTGCCGGACAGCGTGCTCGGCCGCATCGAGGTGGGGCAGCGCTGCGAGGTGCTCGTCTCGGCGTACGAGGGCGGCATGTTCGCCGGCGCGATTTCCGAGATCGGCATCGCTGCCGATCCCGCGAGCCGGTTGTTCCGCGTCGTCCTCAAGCTCGACAACGCCGACGGCCGCCTGAAGAGCGGGATGACGGCCAGCGTCCGCCTCGGCGGCCGCGCGTCGCACGCCGTCAGCGGCGTGTCGCTGCCGCTCTCGGCCCTCGTGGCCGCCGACAAGACCGGCAAGCGCTCGGCGGTCTTCGTGGTGGGCGACGACGGCCGCGCGCACCTGCGGCAGATCCAGACTTCGGAGATCGTCGGCAGCGCGATCCTTGTCACCGACGGCCTCCAGGCCGGTGACAAGATCGTCACGCTCGGCACCGGGTTGCTCTCCGACAACGTCCCGGTGAACGCCCAGCCCGTCGCCCCGTAACCTCCGCCCGCGCGCCATGAGCCAGAACACTCCTTCTTCGGGCGGTCTCGCCCGCTATTTCGTCGAGCATCGCAGCGTCGCCTGGATGTTCCTGATCGCCGTGCTGGTCTGGGGCTGGGCCTCGTTCGGGCAGCTCCCGCAGCAGGAGGATCCGACGATCCCCATCCGCAAGGCGCTTGTCGTGACCGTGTTTCCCGGCGCGACGGCCGACAAGGTCGAGAACCTCGTCACCAAACCGCTCGAACGGAAGCTCGCCGAGCTCTCCACGGTGGAGGAGCTCTCCTCCGAGTCGCGCAACGGCGTGTCCGTCATCAAGGTCACGCTCCAACCGCAGACGAAGGCGCGCACCGACCAGGACTGGGACAAGTTGCGCGCGAAGATCGCCGAGGTGTCGCTGCCCGAGGGCACGATGCCGCCGTGGCTCAACAGCGATTTCGGCGACACCGTCACGCTGCTCTACGCCATCGCCAGCGATCCGATCACGGAGCCCGAGGTCGAGGCGCGCGCGCGGTTGGTCGAGGCGACGGTCGCCGAGCTGCGCGGCGCGCGGCCGGCGACGGGACGCGCCGCCATCGCGCTGTTCTACCCGACGGCGCTCAGCCGCGACTATCTCTCGCCCGTCGTGCAACGCTGCGTGCAGTTCCTGACCTCGAAGGGCCTCGCCACCGGGATGACGGTCGGCGAGCGCACCGGGCTCTACGTGGGCGAGTTCGCCACGACGGCGCCGCGCGAGGAGCTCGCGAAGGCGTTGGCCGATTTCCAGCGCCAGGCCTTCGGTTCCGAGGGCGAACCGCATCCCGATCTGCCGAAATCCATCGTGCTGCTCGGCGACGAGGCGCCGGCGCCCGCCATCCGCGAACGGCGGATACCGCGGCTGACGTACCGCCAGCTCGAGAAGATCGCCGAGGACTTCGAGGACGCGCTGCGGCAGGTGGGCGACGTGGGCCGCACCAAGCGCGTGGCGACGGTGCCCGAGACCGTCTACCTCGACTACAGCACGGCCAAGCTCGCCGAGCTGCGCGTGTCGGCGCAGGACCTCGCCGGCGCGGTTGCGCGGCGCAACGCCGTCGTGCCCGGCGGCACGTACCGCACCGAGGGCAGCACGTTCCCGGTGCAGGTCACCGGCGAGTTCGGCAACGAGCGCGAGCTGCTCGACACCGTCGTCTCCACGGCGCCCGACGGCACGCCGACCTATCTCCGCGATGCGGTGACGGTCGTGCGCGGCTACGAGAATCCGATCGGCTACCATTTCGGCCTGTTCACTCGCGACCCCGGCCGCGGGCCGCTGCACGCCGAGCGCGCGGTGCTCGTCTCCGTCGAGATGCGCGAGGGCGCGAAGATCGGGACCTTCTACGAGAAGGTGAAGGAGTGCCTCCACGGTTTCGAGGCGCAGTTGCCCGGCGGTGCGACGGTCACGGCGCTCTCGAATCAGCCGGAGTCGGTGCGCGAGCGCATCGGGCTGTTCAGCGCCTGCTTCATCGAGGCGGTGGTGATCGTGGTGTTGGTGGCGCTGATGCTCATGGACTGGCGCTCGGCCATCGTGATGGCGATGGCGATCCCGCTCTCGATCGCGATGACGTTCGGTGCGATGCACCTGTGCGGCATCCCGCTGCACCAGATCTCCATCGCCGGCCTGATCGTCGCACTGGGCATGCTGGTGGACGTGCCGGTGGTGGTGTCCGACGGCATCAACCGTGAGCTGCACCACGGCGAGCCGCGCGAGCGCGCCGGCTGGCTCGGGCCGCAGCGGCTGATGCGGGCGATCATCTACGCGACGCTGATCAACATCGTCGCCTTCCTGCCCCTGGCGTTGCTGCCCGGCGACACGGGGGCGTTCATGATCGCGTTCCCGCTGGTCGTTACCTTCGCGCTGCTCTCGGCGTTTGTCGTGTCGACGACGTTCGTTCCGCTGCTGAGCTTCTACGTGCTGAAGGGGCAGAAGGGCCTCGACGAGGGCGGCGAGGTGCGGACGTTCTTCCTGTTCCGGCCGATCGACCTGGCGATCAACTCGGTGCTGCCGCGCTACCGCCGCCTGCTCGAGGCCGGCTTGGCGCACCCGTGGCGCACGATCGGCATCGTCTACACGGTCTTCGCCCTCAGCCTCGGGCTCACGGGCTTCTTCGGGCGGCAATTCTTCCCGCCGGCCGACCGTGCGCAGTTCCTCATCGACGTTGAGCTGCCGCGCAACGCGGCACCGTCGCAATTGCGCGACACGGCCGACCGCGTGGCGGCGCTCGTGGCCGCCGAGGAGGACGTGGAGAACATCGGCGTGTTCTACGGTGGCACGGCTCCGCGCTTCTACTACAACGTGGAGCCGAAGGAACCGGGCGCGTTCCTCGCGCAGTTGGTCGTGAACACCCGCACGCAGGAGATCGTGCCACTGCTCTCGCGTCTGCGCGAGCGGATCGACCGCGAGATCTCCGGCGCGCGCATCGTGCCGAAGCAGCTCGAGCAGGGCGTGGCGATCGACAACCCGATCCAGATCCGCATCGCCGGTACCGATCCGGATGTACTCCGCGGGCTGGCCGACAAGGTCGGCGCCATCGTGCGCGCGGAGGGCGGCTACAAGGTGACCGACGACCTCGGCCAGCGCCTGCCCACGCTGCGCATTGACATCGACCAGGACCGCGCGAACACCCTCGGCGTGGACAACCGCTCCGTGGGCGCGGTGACGGCGGCGGCGTTTTTCACTGCCCGCGTCACGCAACTGCGCGAGGGCGACCACCTCGTGCCGGTGAACTTCCGGCTGCGCCGCGACGAGATCGCCGACGCCGACCGGCTGCGCTCGCTCTACGTGCCCTCGACGCGCAACGGGCTGGTACCGTTGACCAACTTCGCCACGATCGGCATCGAGCCCGCCTACGCCACGATCCCGCACTTCCAGCAGTTGCGCACGGTGACGGTGAAGAGCTTCGCCCCGGTCGGCCAGTTGCCCGCCACGATCCTGGCGAAGTGCAAACCGCAGATCGCGAAGCTCGCGCTGCCCGCCGGCTACACGCTGTCGTATGCCGGCGAGGACAAGGAACTGGCGAAGAGCCAGCGTGAGATGAGCGGGGTGTTTGTGATCTCGCTGGCGGCGATCTTCATCGCGATGGTGCTCCAGTTCGGCTCGGTGCCGAAGGCGTTCACGGTGATGGTGACGGTACCGCTGGGCGCGATCGGCGCGTTCGCCGGCATCGTGCTGTTCCGGACCAGCTTCGGCTTCGTGGCCTTCATCGCGCTGGTGAGCCTGGCCGGCCTGGTCGTCAGCCACATCATTGTGCTCTCCGACTACATCGAGGAATCGCGCGCGAAGGGCATGCCCCTGCGCGAGGCGCTCATCCACGCCGGGCTGGTGCGACTGCGGCCGGTGATCGTCACGGTGCTGGCGGCGGTGTGCGGCCTGATCCCGCTGGCGCTGCACGGCGGCATGCTCTGGCGCCCGCTCACGGCGGTGCACATCGTCGGCCTGACCTGCGCGACGTTGGTCACGCTGGTGGTGCTGCCGGTGTTCTACCTCGTGTTCTGCGAGAAGCTGAAGTGGATCAAGTGAGCGCCTGAAGCATCTTCACTGCGATCTCGCGCCAGCGGCGGCGTCGATCTTGGCGAGGTACTTGGCCGGGTCCTTCTTGAAGTCCTTCAGGCAGGCCTTGCAGCAGAAGCGCACGAGGCGGTCGGGCTTGCCGGCTTCCTTGTGGATGTAGTCGAAAGAGCCGCCGGCGTGACCGGCATCGAGCGGCTCGCCGGAGACGACGCAGGTCGTGAGCGGATAGGTTTCCTTCGCCGAGGGCTCGGAGGGCGCGATGGAGGGTTCGGTCGACGGCTTGACCGGGGCGGGAGTGTCGCCGGCGGTGAGAGCGGTGGCGGTGAGCGCGATGAGCGCGGCGGAGAGGAGGGCGCGAGGGTGGTGTTTCATGGGAAGGAGAGGGTAAAGACTAGCGATGGCGTTAGTTGGAAATGCGTTCAGGCGCGGGCGGCGCCGGCGACACGCTTGGGGGGCAAGCGCGTCCACCCGCAGGCGTGGTTGCGATGTCCAGAGGTGGACCGCGTTGCCCCCAACGCGGTCGAGTGCGTGAGATGGAACCGCGGGTGTGCTCATGGTTTCGGTGCGGCGATGGTGCGCTCGTGCGCGGCCTGTTCCATGGCGACGAACTGCTGGCTGAGTTCCTCCCACTTGCGGCGCGGGGGGCGCGGGCCCTTGACCCATTCGACCTGGCGGCCGCGCCAGAGCGAGTAGATCGCGGGGACGATCTCGAGGGTGAGGATGGTCGAGGTGAGGAGGCCGCCGATCATCGGCGCGGCGATGCGCTGGATCGCCTCGGCGCCGGCGCCGTGGGCCCACAACGCGGGCACGAGGCCGAGCGTGACCATGGCGACGGTCATGAGCTTCGGGCGGACGCGTTGCACGGCGCCGTAGGTGATCGCCTCGAAGAGGTCGTGCTGTGTCTTCATCCGGCCGGCGCGCTGGTAGGCGTGGAACGCCTCGTCGAGGTAGATGATCATCACGGTGCCGGTCTGCGCGGCGAGGCCGGCGAGGGCGATGATGCCGACCCACACGGCGATGCTCAGGTGGTAGTCGAGCAGCCAGAGCATCCAGAAGCTGCCGGTCATCGCGAACGGGATGGAGAGCAGGATGATCAGCGTCTCCGGGATGCTTTTGAAGTTCAGGTAGAGCAGCACGAAGATCAGCGCGAGGGTGAGCGGCACCACGACCTGGAGACGCTCGCGGACGCGGAGCATGTTCTCGTACTGGCCGGACCACTCGATGCGGTAGCCGGCGGGGAGCAGGCCGGCCTGCTCGATCTTCTCGGCCACGAGCTTCTTCGCCTCCTCGACATAGCCGCCGATGTCGCGGCCGGTGATGTCGACATAGACCCATCCGGCGAGCGCGCCGTCCTCGTTGCGCAGCATCGGCGGACCCACGGTGGTGCGGATGTCGGCGAGCTCGCCGAGCGGGATCTGGCGGACCTGGGCCATCGCGGCGGAACCGCCGGAGGCGCCGTCGCCCATCGGGTCGCCGGCGGAAGATCCGGACGCGCCGCCGGCGGGCGTCATCGCGGGGATGAGCACGCGTTTGAGCGCGCCGAGGTCGTCGCGCAGTTCGCGGCTGTAGCGGACGTTGATGGTGTAGCGCTCGCGGCCCTCGACGGTGCGGGCGACGGCCATGCCGCCGATGGAGGTCTCGACCTGCATGAGGACGTCCTCGACGTTGAGGCCGTGGCGGGCGATGGCCTCGCGGTTGGGGACGATGTCGAGGTAGTAACCGCCGCTGGTGCGTTCGGCGAAGACGCTGCGCGTGCCCGGCACGGTGCGGACGACGGACTCGATGTGTTCGCCGAGGCGGCCGATCTCCTCGAGGTCGGAGCCGAAGATCTTGATGCCGATCGGGGTGCGGATGCCCGTGGTGAGCATGTCGATGCGGCCCTTGATCGGCATCGTCCACGCGTTCACCTGGCCGGGGATCTGGAGCGCGGTGTCCATCTCGGAGGTGAGCTCGTCCCAGGTGATCGGGCGCTGGTTGGGCCAGAGCTTGCGGAGCGGCGTCAGCAACCACTCCGGCGCCCAGGCCGAGTACCAGCGCGGCCGGTCGATCCGGCGCCACTCGCTCTCGGGTTTCAACTGCACGACGGTCTCGAACATCTCCATCGGCGCCGGATCGGTCGCGGTCTCGGCGCGGCCGGCCTTGCCGTGGACGGTGAGCACCTCGGGGAACTGTTTCAGCACGCGGTCCTGGATCTGGAGCAGTCGCGTCGCCTCGGTGACGGAGACCGTCGGCAACGTCGTGGGCATGTAGAGGATCGTGCCCTCGTTGAGCGGCGGCATGAACTCCGAGCCGAGGCGCTGGTACACCGGCACCGCGGAGGCGACGGCCACCACGGCGATCGCGATGGAGAGGCGGCGGCGGGTCATGAGCAGGCTGACCCACGGGTAGTAGAGCCGGTGGAGCACGCGGCTGATCGGGTGCTTGTGCTCGGGAATCACCTTCGCGCCGGTCATGAGCACGATGAGCGCCGGCCCGATGGTGAGCGAGAGGAACGCGGCCCACGCCATCGTGAACGTCTTCGTGTAGGCGAGCGGCTTGAACAACCGGCCCTCCTGCGCCTCGAGCGCGAAGACCGGCAGGAAGCTCACGGTGATCACGAGCAACGCGAAGAAGAGAGGTTTCCCGAGCTGCTTGCAGGCGGCGATGATGATCTCCTGCCGCTGGTGGCGGCTGAGGCCCGGCGGCGCGTGCTCGAGGTGCTTGTGGACGTTCTCCACCATGACCACGGCCTCGTCGCAGAGTGCGCCGATGGCGATGGCGATGCCGGCGAGCGACATGATGTTCGCCGTGAGCCCCATGAAGTACATCGGGATGAACGCGAGCGCCACGGCGATGGGCAGCGTGACGATCGCGCGCGCGGCGCCGCCGAAATCCAGCAGGAACACGATCACGATCAACGAAACGATGATCGACTCATCGATGATCGTGCGGGTGAGCGTCTGGATGGAGCGTTTGATCAGGTCGGAGCGGTCGTAGGTGGTGACGATCTCGACACCCGGCGGGAGCGACGGCCGGAGCTCCTCGAGCTTCGCCTTCACGCGGTCGATGACCTGCAGGACGTTCTGGCCGAAACGCACGACGACGATGCCGCCGGGCGTCTCGCCGAGGCCGTCGAGGTCGCCGGCGCCGCGGCGCATCTCCGGGCCGAGCGCGATGTTGCGGGCGACATCGCGCAGCAGGATCGGCGTGCCGCGCGCATCGGCGCCCACGACGACGAGGCGGAGATCGTCGAGCGACTTGAGGTAGCCCTTGCCGCGGACGAGGTAGGTGGTGCCGTTGCGCTCGAGCTCGCGGCCGCCCACGTCGTTGTTCGCCGATCGGATGGCGGAGACGATGCGCGTGATCGGGATGTTGTAGGCCTGCAGGCGCTCGGGATCGACCTCGACCTGGTACTGCTTCTCGAAACCGCCGAAGCTCGCGACCTCGGCCACGCCGTCGACGCTCTGGAGCCAGTAGCGCAGGTGCCAGTCCTGGAAGCTGCGCAGGTCGGCGGCGTCGTGCTGGCCGGTGCGGTCGACCAGTGCGTATTGGAATCCCCAGCCCACGCCTGTGGCGTCGGGCCCGAGCGTCGGCGTGACGCCGGTGGGCAGGCTGCCGGTGAGTCCCTGCATGTACTCCATCACGCGGGCGCGCGCCCAGTAGAGATCGGTGCCGTCCTCGAAGACGGCGTAGACGAACGAGTATCCGAAGAACGAGTAGCCGCGCACGACCTTCACCTTGGGGGCCGCGATGAGCTTGGTGACGATCGGGTAGGTGATCTGGTCCTCGACGAGGTTGGGGCTGCGGCCCTCCCACTGAGTGAAGACGATCACCTGCGCGTCGGAAAGGTCGGGCAGGGCGTCGAGCGGGGTGTGGCGCAGGCTGTAGATGCCGCTGAGCGTGAGCGCGCCGACGAGCAGGAAGACCATGAACTTGTTGCGCGCGCTCCACTCGATGATCCGCTCGATGAGCGAATCGCGGTGCGGCGCGGGGACGGGAGAGGAGGAGGACATGGGCTTCAGCTCAGCGAAGGCATTTCGGGCAGGTCACAGAGGAAGAGGAGAGGCGGAGGAGGGCACGGAGCGGTGTTTGGTGAGAGTGGGAGTGGTGGCGGAGCCACAGATGGGCTGGGTTCTGGAAACACTTGCTCCGATCTCTGTGAACTCCTCCGCCTCTGTGAGCTCTGTGTCCAATGGCTCGGTTCCGGTTCAGTGTTTGTGTTCGCCCGCGGCGCCCATGCCGGCGAGGGCGGCCTGGAGTTGGCTCTCGGAATCGACGAGGAAGAGCGCGCGGGACACGACCCGCTCGCCGGCGGCGAGACCGTCGCGGACCTCGAGAAACTCGCTCGTGCGCGCGCCGAGCTTCACGACGCGCGGTTCGATGCGGTCGTCGGCGCCGGCGACGAAGGCGATGTGGCGCTTGCCGGTGTCGATCACGGCGGCGGCGGGCACGACGAGTTTCTCGCCGAGCGGGATCTCGATCTCCACATCGGCCCAGAGGTCGGGGCGGAGGCGATGTTCGGGGTTGTCGGTCTCGAGTCGTACGGTGCCGCGACGGGTCACCGGGTCGATGTGCGGATCGATGAACGTGACCGGGGCGGTGAAGGCCGGCAGCGCCGGGCTGGCGAATGTCACCAACGCTTCCTGACCGACCGCGAGCAGCGGCAGGTCGGTCTCGGCGACGCGTGCCTGCAACCAGAGGTGCGTGAGGTCGGCGATCTCGTAGAGCGTGTCGCCGGCCATGAACGCCTTTCCTTCCACCGCCTGTTTCGTGAGCACGTGGCCGTCGCGCGGGGACCGGATGATCAGCTCGGCGCTGGGCGCGTCGCGTTCCTCGAGTGCGCGCAGCTCGGTGTCGCCGATCTCCCAGAGCGCGAGGCGCGTGCGGGCGGCGTCGAGCAAGGCGGTGACGGCGGAGCGGCGGGTCGCGGGCGCGTCGACTGGGAGATCGCGGAGCGCGCGCCAAGCGACGAGGTAGTCGTTCTGCGCGGCGTAGACCTCGGGGCTGTAGACGGTGAGCAGCGGACCGCCTTGCGTGACGGCGGCGCCGGTGAATGCGACGTGGAGTTTGCGCACCCAGCCGCCGAAGCGCGGCGCGATGCGCGAGGTGCGGGTTTCATCGTGCTCGACCACGGCGACGGCGCGCACTGTCTGTGCGAGCTCGCGGCGCTCGACTGGGGCGAGGGTGAGGCCGATGAGTTGGCGCTTGTCGGCGCCGAGCTCGATCGCGGCCCGCCCGGGCACGGCGGCGTGGCCATGGGAAGCCGATGCGGCCGCGCTCTTGATCGGCACCAGGCTCATGCCGCAGATCGGGCAGTCGCCCGGCCGGTCGGCGACGTAGGTGGGGTGCATCGGGCAGTGGAATTTCGGCCCGTTGGCGGGAGTCTCGGCGGCGGCCGGCGCGGTGGCGTCGGCGTGGTTGTGCGCGTCGGGAGAACGCGAGCAACCGGCGACAAGCGCGAGCAGGGCAGTGAGCGTGAACAATGAAAGGAGACGGTTCATGGCGACGGAAGGGGTTCGGGTGCGACGCCGGCGGTCATCGCGAGGAGGTCGATCACGGCGAGTTCGCGTTCGCGCAGGGCGGCGAGGCGTTCGGCCTGCATGGCGAGGTCCATGGCGGCGGCCTCGAGGATCATGGCGGCGGTGCCCGTGCCGGTGTGGTAACCGGACTCGACGGTGCGGCGCTGCCGGGCGATGGCGGGCAAGGCCGAGTGGTCGAGGTAGTCGATCATCCGGTCGGCCTCGGCGACCATCGCGAGCATGCGCGCGAGCGCGGCGGCCATGTCGAGTTGCTCGACGGAGACGCGCGCGACGGCGGCCTCGCGCCGCGCATCGGCTACGGCGATGGTCTCGCGGATCTTGGTGCGCCAGATCGGCAACGTCATCGTGGCGCTCGGGCGCCACATCCACGGCGCGGTCTTCACATCGGCCATCAGGCCCACTGAAAAGTCGGGCGAACCACCGCGGCGCGCGAGCTCGGTGCCGGCGACGGTCATCTCGACCATGGCGCGCATGCGGGCGAGGTCGGGATTCGAAGTCTGGACGCGGCGCCAGAGCTCATCGGTGGTGGGGAGCGCGGTGGGGGTGAGTTTGACGGCAGGCCAGGCCGGATCGGCGGACTCCGGCGAGAGGCCGAGCGCGGACTTGAGGCGGGCGCGGGCGGCAATGCGGCGGTCGAGGAGCTGAGCGGCCTCGGAGCGGAAGCGTTCGGCCGTGTCCGCGGCTTGGATCTGCGCGGCGAGCGAGGCATCCATGCCGCGCCCGGCGGCGTACGCGCTGGCGGCGAGCAGTTCGCTCTGCTCCGCGGTATCGGCGGAGGCTGTGCGCAGGGCGATGGCGGCATCGAGGTAAGCGAGTTCGATCAGGGCGCGGCGCGCCTCGGCGGCGACGCTGACGAGCGTGCCTGCGTACTGCGTCCGTGCGACGGCGAGCGCGGCCTCGGCCTCGCGCCCCATGGCGGCGCGCTTGCCGGGGTTCATGATATCGAACATCACGCCCGGCATGAGCGACATCACCATGGAGGTGATGTCGGCTTGGAAGGTGAGCTGCGGGTCGGGGAGCGACTTCGCAGGCGCGATGGAATGCTGTGCGGCCTCCCAGTCGTGCCGGGCCGCAGCGACGGACGGATGGTGGAGCAGGGCGAAGCGCACGAGTTCCTCCGGTGCGGAGTCTGCAGCGGGCGGAGGGATCGTGGCTGGCGAAGTGGTGCGACGTTCCTCGGACGGGTGCCGCGCAGCAGCGGAGCCCGGCGTCGCGATCCCGGTGGACCGGTCGGAAGCGACTGCGAGTGTTCCGCCGAGGAGCGCCGCGGCGACGAGGAGGCGCTGCCGAAGGAGGCGCGTCGGGCGGATCTTTGAACGGGACTGGGAGCGCGAGAACGGCATCGAGGCGGGTGGTTTCCGAACGAGGTACACCGGCCGCCGTGCAATCCCTCGCCGGCGGCGGCCGCGCTTGGGCGTGATCCCCCCACCCACAGGAGGTTTTGAGTGATTCCGCGCGGAATGGTGTACAGTGTGACGGTGGCCGGTCCGACTGGAGCGGCGCCGCAACGAGACTTGTCGCCATGAAACCGAACGAACCACTGATCCAGAACCTGCAGGTGTGGCGGGTGAGCCCGCCGCCGGACAGCCGTTTCCGAGGCGAGGTCTGGCGGCGCATCGACGCGCTCCGGGGCGCGGGCTCGTGGGCGGGGTTCGTGCGGGCCCACGCGACGGGGCTGGCCGCCGCGGTGGTGCTGACGGCGGGGTTGTCCGGATGGATCGGACACACGGCGGCGCAGGTCCATGTGCGCGCCGACCGCGACACGCTCCTGGCCGGCTACGTGGCCAGTCTCGACGCCCGGATCCAGACCGGGCTGGACGAGGAGTCCCCGTGAAACACGCCGGTACGGTCGTGCTCGGGTTGGTCGGCGTGGCGCTGGTGGTCGGCGTGCTCGGCTACCGGACCGGCTGCGACCCGGCGCTGCACGCAGCGGCGGATCGGCGGGATGTGACGGCCTGGCTGAAACGGGACTTTCACCTCAGCGACGCCCAGGTGGCGGCGATCGAGCGACTGCACCGTGAGTACGCGACCGTGTGCGAGGGACACTGCCTAGCGATCGGCGCGGCGAAGCAGGAGCGCGACGCGCTCCGGCGCGCGCAGCCGGCCGATCCGGCGGCGCTGGCGGCGGCGGAACAGCGGATTCGGGCGTTGAGCACGGAGTGCGAGACGTCGCTGCTGCGCCATCTGGAGCGGGTGGCGGCTGAGATGCCGCCCGGGGAAGGACGCCGCTACCTCGAGCTGATGCGGGCGCGCGTGGCGACGTTCGGCCATGGTGGTGCGCCGGAGCTGGATCTGAAAGACCCGCACGCCGAGCATGGCCACTGAGGAGCACGACAACGGCCCGGGCGACGAGCAGCTCATGGAACGCCTGCAGGGCGGCGACGACAGCGCATTGACCGAGCTGATGCGGCGGTGGGAGCTCCCGGTGAAACGGTTTCTGTTCCGACTGGTCGGCAATGGCGCGGAGGCGGATGACCTCGCGCAAGAGGTTTTCGTTCGCGTCTACACCAAACGCGCCACGTACCGGGCCGGCGCGCGCTTCTCCGCTTGGCTGTTCACGATCGCGGCGAACCAGGCGCGAAACCGCCTGCGCTGGTGGCGGCGTCGGCCGACGCTTTCACTCGACGATTGGTTGGAGACCGGGCGCGAGGTGGCGGACGAGGCGGTGTCGCCGACCGCCGTGGCTCGGGCGCGGGAAGAGGACGAGCGGCGCGAGGCGGTGCAGCGAGCGGTGGCGGCGCTGCCGCTGGAGCAGCGCACGGCGATCGTGCTGTTCGCCTACGAGGGGAAGTCGATGGCGGAGATCGCGGAGATCGTCGGATGCTCGCCGAAGGCGGTGGAGAACCGCCTGTACCGAGCGAGGTTGCGATTGCGCATGTTGGCGGAGACTGCCGCCTGAACGACGGCCCGCTTGCGTGCTGGCGACAAATAACCCAAGACCGGGCGGTCTTGGGCGGGAAGATGGCTGCCCGACTAGGGATCGAACGGAGAGTCGGGAATTGAGCTAAGTTGCTAGTAATCGCGGACTTGGTTGATTGCTAGTGACTTGTGACAGGAAAAGAAAAGCAGACAGATGCAGCGCGGGGAAGCGAAAAACACGTTTCTGGCAACCTTGTGGCAACCTACGCAAAGGGGACCTCACAAAGCCGTAGCAGTCCGCTCCTTGGGAGCGTCGGGCAGTCCGCGGAATGTCTTGGGTACTCCAGTCCGATGGCGGATGCGGTGGCGAATTCCCCAGTAATGCCCTCGGATACGTTTCCATGCTCCTCGAACCGGAGTTGCTCCAGGGAGAAAGCAATCGAGTTCAGTATGCCACGGACTTCCCGCTCGTGCGCCGAGGTGCAGGCGGTCTCTGATCGCTGCCAGCGAAAATTGTCGATACCTGAACTCGTCGAGTTCGGTGTGGGCGAAGATCGTTACAAAGTCATCCTCATCCAGAATCCCCTGTGTCCGCTCTGATATCTCTTTGATCGTGAGGGCATAGATGCCGGGCGAGTGCTGGCGGTTGCCTCCCGGTCGAGGGTAGGGATTGGAAAGCGAAGAGGGATTCGCGTGGAAGGCTGTGGCCTCTGCTAGGTCGACCAAGGCCAAGTTCCCCGTGGTGATGTGCTCCTCCTTGGGGCAAATCGAGAAGAGTCCCGGATGCTTTCGCATCATGAATGGAAGTACCATTTCATCCCAAACGCCGTACCACCCATCATACCAGCAGTACTTTTTCAACCGGTTGCGGAAACGTAGATCGTGAGCAGCTCGGATGCAGTAGCTGTTGAACAGGGAGATGAACTCCGCGGCGACAGCCGGGTTGTAATGATAGTACCCGGAGTTGAATCCGTTGAATGTGAAGCGGATGGATGGTGGCGGCGGCGACCCTAGCCAAAAGACATCGGCGTCCGAGTACACCGCGTGCTCGACCCCGCGGGAAGCGGCCACAGCGTGCACATCGGGGATTCGGCTGAGGTGCTTCCATTCTCGCACCGCTGCTGCGACTTGACGGAACGATGGAGTGTGGCGGACGACTTCGAAGTCAAACTTCTCCGGAAAGTACGACCAGTCCCGTGGAGTCTCCGAAAGGTCGACCACGTAGATCCTACCGGCGAACGACTGTCGCAATGTCGCGATCGAAAGCACTACCGGTGTCCCAAGATGGCAATACGGCTCGGGCTCCCTCGGGTCGAACCAGCAATGGTAGAAAACCGAACTCATTGGGGCGGAAGGTCGTCGTGATGCTGGCGCAGTATCAAGTTCAATTCATGGGGAATCGCGTTTGACGTATCCATCCATTTTCGGGAATCCGAACGGCACCATGTTAAAGATACGTTAAGCGCGAGAATGTGTTTGAATTCCGGAAATGCTTCCAGCATCAACCCGACCGCGCGTGGATGGCTTGTTTGCGGAGACGCGCATTTCAGTGCAACCCTAACAAATTCGAGAAATGCAGTCCGGAGTGTCGGAAGAGTTCCGTGTGAACGCCCCTGCCGTGCCCCATGGCGTCGCGGAGATCGTCGAGATGCTTGTCGATCGAGCAAAGATCGATCGACATGGCGCCTACTGGCCGCTGGGTGCGAACTATCGCCAGGCGAATGCCGCGTCTTTTGATATGTCCCTTGGCTTCGGATCTCCTGGCATCGTACTCACGCTACTGGAGTACTATCGGCAGACTCAGGATGCAGAGATCGCTGAACTGATCCAGAAGTCAGTCGCATGGATTTCCCGCCGTGCCGACAAGGCCCCTTTGCAGCACGGGTTTTACGCTGGTACCGCCGGATTGTGGTACCTCTTCCGTGAAGCGGATCTGCTGTTCCCTGGAATATCGGACGGTTGGATGCAGCGAGCGCGAACACTGTTGGCGGAAAAGCCGCAGGGCGACCGGCCATCCAACCTCACCACGGGGGTTGCGGGTACGTTAGTCGGTGCGCTTGGATTCCTCGACCTCTCACCCGACGAGGAAGTTGCGTTTCTCGATCCCTTGCTAGATCAACTGGTCGCAGGCACCAAGCTCCTGACTGAAGGTGTCTTCTGGGATTTCAACCCATCATCGCTCCGCCCTCCGGTGAGCTTTGTTCAGGGCAATGCTGGGGTCGAGTATTGCTTGGCCTATGTGCGGTCTCGCCTGCGGCGTTCCTATTCCAGCCTTCTGCTTGGGTCGTTTGGCTATGCCGAGTCGTTGTTCGATGAGAAGAGCGGGAATTGGCCGGATCAGGATGCCGTATGTCAGCTCAAGCAGCTCAAACAAGGCGAGGTCGAAAAGCAGATTCTCAAAGGGCGGGTGGAGAAATATTTCGGTTCCGTCCAAGCTGAAGATTCAATAAACTGGGGAACGGGTGCACTTGGAATCCTACTTTCGCGGGCCCTGTTGTCGGACTCCTATGCCGATGAGCCGGTTGGGTTGAAGGCGCATGCTGACTGGGAGCGTGCAGTGCGCCGGCTGAGTCGCACTAGCGAGCAGGATTTCGCGAAGCTCGACTCGTCTTTGCTATACGGAGTGGGTGGTTTCGCTATCGGTTTGGACTCCTGCCGTTCGCTTCTTCCCGATTCCGAGGGCGTAGGACTTCAGCCGGTTTTAGAGCAGGCGCGAACGGTTTTGGCCGAACGTAAACCGGTCGTGGAGGGCGACGATATGTCGCTGCTCAGCGGGGTGGCCGGACTTGCCTACGCCAAACTGAGAATGACCTCCGATGAGGCTCGGCCGACTTGTTTGCATCCGCTGGCTGCCATGTCGGTCGGCCAAGAATCCGATAGGGCCGTGGAGGGCAGTCTCGACCCGATGCTCGTTCGGCGGTTGCCTGCATCAATGTCGGTTCCCGCTGTCCGGGAAGCGTTGGCAACGACTCCGGTGAGTTTGCGTGCGGTTGGTGCCGCTGTGACTAGCAGGCTGCTGAAAAAGTCCGAGATTGGTTGAACGAAACGCGGCGTACTTGGTCTATGGTGGCAACATGCGAGGCCATCGTCCCGTCCAGCCCAGTTTCGTGAGTCTGA
>JAGVUB010000121.1 GCA_019136515.1 Verrucomicrobiota bacterium | reverse complement strand
CCGGGGTGCTACGCGATATGGTTTTCAAAGCGGGTAATGTCCTTGAGGAAGGTTAATTTGATTTCTCCTACCGGTCCGTTTCGTTGCTTGGCAACGATCAAATCCGCCGAGTCGGCCGCGGTCTGGAACTTTTCGTCGGCATCCTTGGGTCGCGCCAACATCAGGACGACGTCCGCGTCCTGCTCGATCGAGCCGGATTCACGCAAGTCGGACAGACGGGGTACGCGGTTTTCTTTTTCGGAGGCACGGTTGAGCTGGGAGAGGACAATCACCGGCACGTGGAGTTCCTTCGCCATGCCCTTCAAGCCGCGCGAGATCTCCGCCACCTGCTGCTCGCGGTTCGCCTTCGGGTCCGTGCCCGACACCAACTGCAGGTAGTCCACCACGATCATGCCCAGCCCTCCCTTGTCGCGCAGCTTCTGCGCGACCCGCCGGGCCTTCGCCCGCATCTCCATGATCGAGATACTGCTGGAGTCGTCGATCATGATGGGCGCCGCCTTCAGCGCCTCCGCCGACCGACCGAGGCGCGACGTCTCCTCGCTGTCGCGACCGACGAAGCCGTCGCGCAACCGCTGCATGTTCACCCGCGCGTGCGAACAGAGCATGCGCAGCGCGATCTGCGACGAGCCCATTTCCAGGCTGAAGAGCAGCACCCCCACCGGCGGGGTCTTCTTCGGGTTGGCGGGCAACGCCGCCGCCTCGACGAAGTTCAGCGCCAAGCTCGTTTTGCCCATCGAGGGGCGCGCCGCCAGGATGGTCATTTCCTGCTTCTGGAAACCGAAGAGCATCTTGTCCAGGTCGACGAAGCCCGAGCTCACGCCCGTCAGCTCGCCGCGGCGCTCGAGCATCTTCGCGATGACCGCCGTCGCCTCCTTGACCGGCTCCTTCATCTCCCGCGCCGAGTCGTTCGTGCGGTCCTGCGTGACCTGAAACATGTCGCGCTCGACCTTGTCGATGAACTCCTCGATGCCGCCCTGGTACTGGTAGCACTTCTCGATCGCCCCGGTCGCCACACCGATCAGCTGGCGCAGCAGGGCGTTCTCCCGCACCTGCTCCAGGAAATAGGTACGGTGCGCCGTCGTCGGGATGCGGTCGGTGATCTGGTTGATCCGCACCAACCCGCCCACGGCGTCGAGCAGGTTCTTCTTGCGCAGCTCCTCCGCCAGCACCGTCGGGTCCACCGGATGGCCGGCGCGATAGATCTCGCAGAGCACCTCGAAGATCGTCCGGTTGCCCGGATCGTAGAACGCCTCCGGCGTCAGCTTCGCCTCGACACAGGCCGACACGCTGTCGCCGCCGTCGATCAGACAGCACGCCAACAACGACTCCTCCGCCTCCACGCTGTGCGGCGGCACCCGGCCGCCGAACGACGGGGCGGGCCGGCCGCCGCCCTCGGCACGCGACGAATCGTCGTTGCTGTAGCGACGGGGCGAAAAGGAGCCGGGTTCGGGGGGCATGTGGGAAAACCGCGGATGGCGACAGACTTTCCTCCCGCACGCAACGCCTCTCCGCGAAAAGTTTTCCGCAACTTGTTCGCAACGCCCCGCGCCCCCGCTTGCCTTCCCGCGCCCTCTCTGCTCCGTTGCCCGCGTTTCATCATGCGAATCCGTTCCTACCGCGCCCTCCGTCCCCGGCCCGAGCTCGCCGCCCAGATCGCCTCGGTCCCCTACGATGTCGTCAACACCGCCGAGTGCCGCGCCCTCGTCGAAGGCAACCCCCTGAGCATGCTGCGCGTCGCCCGCGCCGACTTGGAGTTCCCCGACGACACCGACCCGCATTCCGATGCCGTCTACGCCCGCGCCAAGGAGAACTTCCAAAAGCTCATCGCCGCCGGCCACCTCGTCCGCGAAGCCGCCCCCTCGCTCTACATCTACCAGCAGCAGATGGGCGACCATGTGCAGACCGGCGTCGCCGCCCTCTGCCACGTCGACGACTACGACAACAACCTCATCAAGAAGCACGAGAAGACCCGCAAGGACAAGGAGGACGACCGCGTCCGCCACACCGGCACCCTCTCGGCCAATCCCGGCCCCGTCTTCCTCACCTACCGCGACCAGCCGGCCATCGACTCCCTCGTCGCCGCCGCGACCGCCACCGCCCCGCTCTTCAGCTTCACCGCCCACGACGGCATCCGCCACACCGTCTGGTGCATCGCCGCCCCCGAGTCGCTCGTCGCCGCCTTCAAGCAGGTCCCCTGCGCCTATATCGCCGACGGCCATCACCGCGCCGCCTCCGCCGCCCGCGTCGCCCGCGAGCGCCGCGCCGCCAACCCCGCCCACACCGGCGACGAGGACTACAACTGGTTCCTCACCGTCCTCTTCCCCGCGAAACAACTTCGCATCCTCCCCTACAACCGCCTCGTGCTCGAGTTGCAGGGACGCTCCGCCCGCCAGCTCCTCGGCGAACTCGGCCGCGTCGGCGCCGTCACCCCGGCCGCCACGCCCGCCCCCGCCGCCCCGGGCAGCGTCCACCTCTTCATCGAAGGCCAGTGGCACGCCCTCGCCCTCAATCCCCCGCAGGGCGCCGACCCCGTCTCCCGCCTCGACGTCAGCCTGCTCCAGGACAAGGTCCTCGACCCGCTCCTCGGCATCGACGACCCCCGCACCAGCAAACGCATCGACTTCGTCGGCGGTATCCGCGGCACCAAGTACCTCGAGGACGCCGTCAACGCCGGCCGCGCCGCCATCGCCTTCTCCATGCACGCCGTCACCATCGACCAGCTCATGGACATCTCCGATGCCGGCCAGATCATGCCGCCGAAGAGCACGTGGTTCGAGCCGAAGCTGCGCGACGGCCTCTTCATGCACCAGTTCTGAGCCGCCACGCCAACGTCTCCGTCTTCCCGGGCCGGCCTCACCGCCGGCCCTTTTCTTTTCCCCCTGGGAACACCGAGCTCCAGCCCGGCTCACCCGCCCGCCTCCGTCCATTCCCGTCCACTCGGTCCTCTTCGCCCACCCAGCCTCCGCCCGCTCCTCAATCGCAAATCGGCAATCCAAGACCGAGAATTCTCCGTCCCATTCCGCAATCTCGCAGACTCTTCCGCAGGTAGAGCGCATTCCGAAATCCGCAATCCTGCCCCCGCCCCTTGACGTCTTTGCTAGTCTCCAGTCCAGCACGCCACGCCATGCGCCCATTCACCACCATTCTCGTCTTCTGCGCCACCGCCCTCGGCCTCGCCGCCAACGAGCCCACCGACGCCGTCCCCTTCGTCGTCACCGCCAACACCATCCTCGACGACCTCGTCCGGCAGGTCGGTGGCGACCGCGTGCGCACCCACTGCCTCGTCGCCCCCGGCGCCGACCCGCACACCTTCGAGCCGCGTCCCTCCGACGTGAAGCACCTCGCCCGCGCCGACCTGCTCGTCGTCAACGGCCTCGACCTCGAGCCCGCCATCCTCCGCCTCGCGCAGAACAGCGGTTTCAAGGGCGAGATCGTCGTCGCCACCGCCGGCCTCACGCCCCGCTCCGGCGGCTGCACGCACCACCATCATGAGGAAACCGACGAGCACGACCACGCCGAAGCCCCCGCCGCCCCGGGAACGCCGAGTTCCATCTCGGCCTCCACCGAACACCACGAGCACACCGCCACCTGCGCCCACGACCACCACGACGCAGAGTCGGCCGCACCGTCCACCGGCCACCGGCCACCGTCCACCGTCCACCGCCCACCGTCCACCGACTCCGCCCCCGATCCCCACGCCTGGCAGTCCCCGCGGGCCGTGAAGACCTACGTTGCCAACATCCGCGACGCCCTCGCCCGCGCCAACATGGGCTCTGCCGCCTACTACACCGAGCGCGCCGACGCCTATCTCGCGCAACTCGACGCCCTCGATCTCTGGGTACGCGAGCAGATCGAGTCCGTTCCTCCAGAACATCGCCGGCTCGTCACCTCCCACGACTCCCTCGGCTACTACGCCGACGCCTACGGGTTCGAGACCATCCCCGTCGCCGGCCTGTCCTCCTCCGCCGAGCCCGACGCCCGCACCGTCGCCACGATCGTCGACCTCATCCGCCGCGAGCAAGTGCCCGCCGTCTTCATCGAGCTCACCACCAACCCGAAGCTCGTCCGCCAGATCGGCGCCGACGCCGGCGTGCGTCTCGCCGCTCCACTCTTCACCGACAGCCTCGGCGCCCCCGGCTCCGGCTCCGACACCTACCTCGGCCTCATCCGCACCAACACCACCCGCATCGTCTCCGCCCTGAAATAAGAGACCGGACCGACAAAAGGAAACGAAGAGAACGAAGCTCGGAGTACAGAGGCCCCACCATCCTCCGTTTCCGCCTTCTCGCCCGCGATCAGCGGGCGCCGACCACCACCACCCCGCTGGCGATCAGCCAGCGGACACTCCTAAAGTTTCGCCCCTTGGCGAAACTCATCAGTGGTTCCTCAACCTCCGTCTTCCGCTCCGTCTTCGTTTCCTTCTGTCGTCCCCTCTGAATCCGTTTCCGTTCCCGCCTCCTCCGAACCTTCGTTCTCTTCGTTCCCTTCTGTCGTCCGTTCCGTTTCCTCCTCCTCCACACCGCCGCACTCCGCCCCCCCAACCCTCTTTCCCCATCGACGCCCCCGCCAGTCCGCCATTCCCTTCCTTCTCTTCTGTGAGTCCGCCCTCCGAATTCCGTCCCCTTCCGCCCGGCTCGCGCGACACTCCGCCGTCCGTCGTCCGTCCTCCGTCCTCCTCCGCCTGCCCGCCCTGTTGCGACCTCGGCCCCGCGCACCAGCACGACATCATCCGCCTGCAGGATGTCACCGTCGCCTACGGTCGCCGCCTCGCCGTCGACAGCGTCACCGCCCAGATCCACTGCGGCAGCCTCACCGCCATCCTCGGCCCCAACGGCGCCGGCAAGAGCACCCTCCTGCGCGCCATCCTCGGCTGGATGCCGCTCAGCCGCGGCGAGATCCGCATCGGCGACTCCCACCCGCAACACGCCCTCCCCCGCCTCGCCTACCTCCCGCAACGCGTCGACGTCGACTGGGACTTTCCCATCACCGTGCGCGGCGTCGTCGAGCAGGGCCGCTACCCCGCCCTCGGCGCCTTCCGCCGCTTCCAGGCCATCGACCACCAGCTCGTCGACAACGCCCTCGCCGAGATGAAGCTCACCGCCCTGCAGGACCGCCAGATCCGCGCGCTCTCCGGCGGCCAGCAACAACGCGTCTTCCTCGCCCGCGCCCTCGCCCAAGGGGCCGACATCTTCCTCCTGGATGAACCCTTCGCCGGCCTCGACGCCCCCAGCGCGGCCGAACTCGCGGCCGTGCTCAAGTCCTGGGAACAGCTCCACCGCACCGTCGTCGCCGTGCTCCACGATCTGCCGATGGCCCGCCGCGTCTTCTCGCACGCCCTTCTCCTGGATACCCGCCTCCTCGCCTCTGGCCCCGTCGCCGAAGTCCTCGCCCCCGCTAGCCTCGCCCAGTTCTACCCGGCAGCGAACGCGTAGATCGGACACCACCACCAAGCGAATGGAACCATCGCTGCCTGTTTCGAATTCTACTTGCAGCCTCTGCAAGAAAGCCCCCGCCGCGTTCTCACTACGGACGGGTGAGTCCTACGCCAAGAAAGCTGGAATTGTCTGCCCAACCTGTGCAGTCCCCTACGTCGACCGCCCAGACTCTCGATACCTAGTGATTCCAACCAATCAGGAAGAGTGGATGGACCAACTCCGAAGAACGAACGCGAACATTACAGAAACCGAGTTGCTCCAGAATCTCTTCATCAGTCAGACCTTCTACGCTGCAAACACGTCGATTGTCCGCAGACCGGACGCCGGACCAACCCGAGCTCGCGAAATCCTCCATTTTGCAATTCCGACAGCCCACGCAATTCTTGGGCCGTTCTCACCCGAGATCCTGCGAGCACTTGGCTTCACTTCAGCACGTGCGTTTGGAGCCATCGTTTACACGTTGATCGACCGCGGAGTCATTCGCCCCGAACCCGGTGATTCGATCACCGATTTCGTCAGCGACGAGTTCGACCTGTTCGTCAAAGCCCCCGCCGCTCCATGATCTCCTTCCTCCTCGAACCGTTCAGCTACGCCTTCCTGCAGCGCGGGCTGCTGGTGGCGGCGTTGCTCGGGCTGAGCGGCGGGCTGCTGGGCTGCATCCTCGTCCTGCGCCGCCTCTCGCTCATGGGCGACGCCCTCTCGCACTCGCTCCTGCCCGGCATCGGCGTGGCGTATCTGCTTTTCGGACCCAGCGTGCCCGCGCTCCTGCTCGGCGCCCTGCTCGCCGGCCTCTTCACCGCGCTGGCCAGCGGCCTCGTCAGCCGCCTCACCCGCGTGAAGGAGGACGCCGCCTTCGGCTCGCTCTTCCTCGTGCTCTTCGCCGCCGGCGTCGCGCTCGTCAGCCGCCTGCCCACGCGCGTCGACCTCCTGCACTTCCTCTTCGGCAACATCCTCGGCGTCGGCCCGGCCGATGTCGCGCTCTCCGCCGGCGCCTCCGCGCTGACCATCGCCGTCTTTCTCCTCTTCCGCCGCAGCATCGTATTGGAAACCTTCGACCCCGTTTTCCACCGCGCCACCGGCGGACGCGGCTGGCTCACCCACCTCGGCGTGCTCGCGCTCTGCGTGATCAATCTCGTCGCCGCCCTCCAGGCGATGGGCGTGGTGCTCGCGCTCGGGTTGTTCCTGCTCCCGGCCGTGACCGCCTATCTCTGGTGCGATCGTTTCGCCCAGATGCTCGTCGTCTCCGCCGCCACCGCGGTGCTCGGCTCGGTCGTCGGGATACTGGTGAGCTACCATGCCGGCCTGCCCAGCGGCGCCGCCATCGTGCTCGCCCTCGGCGCGTTCTTCCTGCTCTCCGCCCTCGCCAGCCCGCGCTACGGCGTCATCGCCCGCCTCCGTTCCAGCCGCCGCGAAGGCAAGGCCATCAAACACACCGCGGAGTGACCGGTGGGCAGTGGGCAGTTGCCGGTGTACAGTGGCCGGTGGCCATATCCTTCACTGCGCGCCGTTTCTCGCCACCGCCCTTCTGGATTAGCGTCCATCAGCGCCCATTAGCCTAAACGAAGCAGTTAGGAGGCTACCGAAGCGGCGAGCGCATCGGTAAACGGCGGGAATCGCGGGCAGATCGGCTCAGGAACAGGCCAGCGCGGGCGGTTCCGGGCCGGCG
>JAGVUB010000079.1 GCA_019136515.1 Verrucomicrobiota bacterium | reverse complement strand
CCGGCCCGGAACCGCCCGCGCTGGCCTGTTCCTGAGCCGATCTGCCCGCGATTCCCGCCGTTTACCGATGCGCTCGCCGCTTCGGTAGCCTCCTAACTGCTTCGTTTAGGCTCACCGACGTCATGGCCGACGCCGCAGGCTTCACCTGCGCCGACAGCGACAACCACCGGATCGCCGTCCGTACCCACGGCACGGATCTCCTCGCCTTCGTCTTCACCGACGAGGCCGCCTTCCGGGCACTGGCGGCCCGGCTCGACAGTCGGAGCGAGTAGGCGTGCAGCCCCGCAAGCGAAGCCGCTCCCGCAAGGGCGGGCCCGAAAAGAGAAAGGCCCGGACGGCAGGTTACCAGCCGGGCCTTTCGGGGGAGAACGCGGGCCGCGCTCAGAACGT
Source organism: Verrucomicrobiota bacterium (assembly GCA_019136515.1). GTDB lineage: Bacteria > Verrucomicrobiota > Verrucomicrobiia > Opitutales > Opitutaceae > CAJCBL01. The sequence goes on along the minus strand of JAGVUB010000079.1, from coordinate 12,319 downwards.
CGTCGTCAGTTCGGCACGGATGAACATCATCTCGTCGGTGTGCTTGTAGTAGCTGCCCATCGGGGCCCACTCGGCGAGGATCAGGCCGCTGAGTCGCTTGCTGAACTTCTGCTTGGCCGAGAGCTGGAACAGGTGGCCGCGGAAGCTGCCGTCGCGGCTGAAGAGCGCACTGGTGGTGCGCGTCGGGTTGTCCTCGAGCGCGAAGAGCGCGTTGTAGGTCGCCGCGAGGCTGGTGTTCTTGCTCGGGGCGAAGCTCCACGTGGCGCCGAGCCGGTAGAGGTTGTTGTACTGGGCGTTGCGGCCGGTCTCCTGCCCGATCGCCACGGCCCACACCTCGCTCACGCGCGGGGTGCGGCCCCAGAGAACGTCGAACATTTCGTCCTTGCCGGTGCTGCTGCGCCGGTCGCCGGAGAGGTACTCGGTGACGAACGCGACCTGGTTGTTGAGGCTGTCCTTGAACGAGTACGTCAACTTGGCGATGCCGCCAAAGGCCGAGACGTCGCGCGAGGTCGGGAAGACCGAGTCGGCGCGGCGGCCCCACTGGTAGGCGGCCTCCACCGTGTACTGCCAGTGTTCCCCGGGCGTACCAGCGATGCGGCCGCCGAGGGTATAGATGTCGGCGTTGTAGCCGCGCGCGGTCACGCGGTCGTCGGATTTGTAGATGAAGTAGCCGTCAAGCGTCGTGTTCTGCACCGACTTGTTCGAGGCATAGAGGATGAGGCCGGTCTCGTCCTGTTCGGTGAGGGCGGCCGCTTTGCGGTCACTGCCAAGGATCGCGAGCCGGTCGCCCGGGTACGCCTGTTGGTTGAAGCCGATCACGTCGAACTTGGTCTTAATGCTCTTGGCGTCGAGGGAGACGCGCAGGCCGTCGAAGTGGTTCGTCCAGGAGCCGTCGAGTGGCGTGCCATCCGTGACGAGCCATTGGTCTCCGAGCTGGATGTCCTGACGGCCGACGGTGGCGACGAGCGGGTCGCCGGAAACGTTGGTGGTCCACTTCGCGTGGAGGTTGTCGAAGATGGCGTATTTCCACTCCTCGTCCTCGCCGGCCTTGGTGGCGGCGTTGAACCAGTAGCGCGGCTCGGCGGAGACGCGGCCGAAGAGCGACAAGCCCGGGAACGGATTGGTCGTCTCCCAAACGCGCAGACGGGCGCGGAAATAGTCGCGGTCGTTGAAGGCGGCCGCGTTGTTGAGCGTCTGGGCATTCATGTAGCCCTCGTAGCGGAAGCGGAAATCGCCGCCCCACTGGAAGACCGGCTTGTCGCCGGAGGTCGCACCCGAGGTCTGGGCGAGCGCGCCGGTCGCACCGGCGGCGAGGAGGAACGAGACGCAGAGACTGCGGCTGAGTAGTTTGGTCATAACAGGATAGGCTTCGGTCGGGGGGCGTGGAGCGGACCCTCTATCGGCCCGTTCCAAGGGGTGCTGAAGAAGAACGTGTTGCGGGCCCCATGCAACAAAACTACCGCTACACCGCGCACGGGCGCAGCCCGATGGGCAAGGCCGCAGGCCACAGCGACCTACAAAACAACGGCAGCCGCCCGCCCCGACTCGGTTCCGGTCATGCCTCCACCACCAGCGTGTTCTGGGCCTCGCCGAGGGCCTTCTCCTGCGCGGCGGCACGGCTGCGCTGAGCGTACGGCAGCCATTTCCATTTCCGCCAACGCCAGTACATGAGCAGGCCGCGGGTCCACTCGTCACAGGCCATCGCGCACCAGATGCCCGCCATGCCCCAGCCGAGTTTCAGGCCGAGCAGCCAAGACAACGGCACCCACACGCCCCACATCACGCACAGACCGACCAACACCGGAAAACGCGCATCGCCCGTGGCGCGCAGGGAGTTGATCACCACGACGTTGAAGACCCGCCCCGGCTCGATCGCCAGACCGATGCGCAGCAGCAGCACCCCGGTCGCGATGATCGTCGGATCGTCGGTGAACGCCCCCATCAACCATGGCGCCGCCACCGCGATCACCACCGCGCCCACGACCGCGCAACGCATTCCCAGCCGCACGCTGCGCATCAGGCCATCGTAGGTATCCTGGAGCCGCCCCGCGCCGACCAGATGTCCGGTGATGATCTCCGTGCCGAGTCCGATCGAGACGTTCATGAGAACCACCCAGCGGACGATGTTCATCACATACTGCTGGGTCGCCAACGCGCTGCCGCCCATCTCCGCGCAGAAACGCGTGATCACCATGAAGGCCAGCCACCAGCTCGTATGCTCGCCCGCCGCCGGCAGACCGATATGCAGGATCGCGCCGAGCTTGGCGCGCTGGATCGCAAAGAAGTCCCGCACACGCACGCGCAGATGCGTCCGCCACTCGAGCAGAATCCACAATGCCACACTCGCCGCCGCGCGGCTCACGATGCCTGAGATCGCCACACCCACCACACCCAGCTTCGGGAAACCAAAGAGGCCGAAGAGCAACAGGCAGTTGCCGATCACGTTGAGCACGTTCTGGCCGCCGGTCACCCACATCGCATCGCGCGTGTGGGTGTGCGCCCGCAGCGTGGCCGCGATCGCTCCGTTCATCGCTTCGAGGAAGAGTGTGCCGCCCATCAGCAGGAGGAACGGCTTGGCGAACGCCATCGCGCCCGCCTCCAACCCCATCACGCGCAGCATCGGCTCCGCCAGTGCGACCACCAGCGCGCTCGCCGCAACGCCGATCCAGGTGTTGGCCGCGATCGCCGTCATCGAGATCTTGTCCGCCCCGGCCCTGTCTCTGGCGCCAAGGTGGTGGGTGATCACCACGCTGCTGCCGATGCCGATGAAGGCGAAAATGATGATGAACAGCGTGAAAACCTGCGAAGCCACGCCCACCCCGGCCACCGCGTCGTCGCCAAGGTGACTCACCATGAAAGTGTCCACCGTGCCGATGAGCACGCGCAGCCCCTGCTCGACGAAGATCGGCCAGGCCAGCGACAACAGTTTCGGTTGGTCCACAGAGGGCGCTTTCATGGGAGAGGGGCGAAATGAGCCCCCACCCTCCCGGTTAACGACACAAATCTCGGCCCCTCGCCCGCCGCGGAGTCCCAACGATAGCACGTTAATGCGCCCCCAAGCCACCGCGCCCCGTGCCAGCCACCTCGCACGCCAGCGAGGCCCAGCCCCGGTATCGCGGCCACCGCGGAAATTTTTGTTGGCAAGCGCGCCACCGCCCGGCAAACCAGCCGCTCCGTTTTTCGCCAGAGTAGCTCAGTGGTAGAGCAGGGGACTCATAAGCCCTTGGTCGGCAGTTCAATCCTGCCCTCTGGCACCACCTTTTGAAGCCCCGGAGTTCGCCAAGAATCCGGGGCTTCTTCTTTTTTTCGGATTCTTTCCGCTCGGTTGAAACAAAGCCCACATCCGCGCGTCTATCTCCACGTGCTTGTTTTCCCGCCTAGCGGGACGTTTGGGGATAATACCGACTAGAAAGACGGGCCGCCAAGGGGTTGGCGGCCTGTCGCTTTTCCGGAACACGGCAGCGCCGTGGCGGGTCGAACGAAACCGACATTACGGGGTCGGCGTCGCCGCCTTCGCGGCCTTCGCGTACTCGGCGATCACTCCGTCGAACGAGCCGTTGGAGAAGAACACCACCAGCCGCGGTTGCGCCACCATGGGCGGCAGTGTCTCGCGGCGCAGCGCCTCGAACACGTCGCCGTTCCTGGCGAAGTGGCGGGCGTGGACATTCGCGGCCTCGAGCTGCTGCGCGACGGCCTCGGCGTCGAAGCGTTCGCCCTCGGCGAGCTTCTCGGCGCGGTTCACGGCGCCCAGGTAGACCTCGTCGGCCTCCGCGAGCGCGCGGGCGAACCCGCCCTGCAGGACCTTCGTGCGTGCGGTGTTGCTGCGCGGCTCGAAGACCGCGGTGAGCGTGTGTCCGGGAAAACGCGACCGCAGCGAGCGCAGCGTCTCGTGCAGCGCGGTGGGATGGTGGCCGAAGTCCTCGACGACCGTGAGCGCGGTCGAACGGTGCAGGATCTCCTGGCGGCGCTTCACGCCGCGGAAACGCTCGAGCGAGGAGAGGTCGAGCTTCGCGGGCTCGTCGCCGTGGAGCAGCAGGCCGGCGGCGGTGGCGGCCATCGCCGCGTTGCGGGCGTTGAAGAGGCCGGGGATGCGCCAGCGGATCTTCGCCCACGGGCGGCCGCGCCAGACCAGCTCGAAGGAGGCGCCATGCGGGTCCTCGGAGAAGCCGCGCAGGAGGACGTCGTTGCCCTCCTCCACCCCGACGCGCACCACCTGTGTCCACGGCATGGAGCCGAGGGCGCGGAGGTTCAGGTCGTCGCCGTTCAGCACCACGAAGCCGCTGCGCGGGACGATGCGCACGAGGTGGGAGAACGTGCGCTGGATGTCGGCGAGGTCGCGGAAGATGTCGGCGTGGTCGAACTCGAGGTTGTTGAGCACGGCGATGCGCGGCGCGTAGTGGATGAACTTGCTGCGCTTGTCGAAGAACGCGCTGTCGTACTCGTCGCCCTCGATGGCGAACGGCCCGCCGGCGGCGCCGAGGTTGGTCCCCGTGGGCGGGTCGAGCGGCACGCCGCCGATCAGCCAGCCCGGGTCGGTCGCGGCCTCGCGCAGGAGGAAGGCGGCGAGCGCGGTCGTCGTGGTTTTTCCATGCGTGCCGGCGACGACGATGTTGCGGCGCGTGCGCAGGACGAGGTCGTGGAGTAGCTGCGGGAGCGAGGCGAAGGGGAGCGCGCGGGTGTCGAGCAGCCACTCGACCTCGGGGTTGCCGCGCGACATGGCGTTGCCGATCACGACCAGGTCGGGCGCGAGCGCGCGCAGCCGGTCCGGGTCGTAGCCCTCGTGGATCGTGACGCCCGCCTCGCGCAGCACCGTGCTCATCGGCGGGTAGATCCCGGTATCGGCGCCGAGCACCTCGTGCCCGGCCTGGCGCAGCAGCAGCGCGGCGTTGCCCATGGCGGTGCCGCAGAGGCCCATGAAGTAAACACGCATGGGGCGAGCAAACCCTCGCCGCGCCCGGAGCGGCAAGCGCGAAGAGACCGGCCCGGACGGGGCCGCCGGCGCCTCAGCGGCCGACAAGCTCGCGCACCCGTTTCAGCAGGATCTCGACGTCGAACGGCTTGGGCAGGAACGCCGACACGCCGGCCAGATCCTGATGGGCGTAGACGATCTCATCCGCGTATCCGGAGATGAAGAGGATCTTCGCGCCCGGGTACGCCTGGGTGACCTTCCGGGCCAGCTCCATGCCGTCCATCTTCGGCATCACCAAGTCGGTGAGCAGAAGGGCGAGATCCTTGACGACACCTTGCTGCAACGCCTTCCAGGCCTCGTCGCCGTCGTGGGCGGCATAGACCTCGTACTGGTCGCCGGCCAACGCCTCCCGCAGCAGTTGCAGCGCGGAGTCTTCATCGTCGACAACAAGGATCGTGGCCTTCTTTGACATGGCGAAGTTGGTACTGCGGAGGGGCGAGGAGGGTTCACCGGGGAGCAAACCACGCGTTCGCACAGCGACAAGCGTGAACTCGATCCCGGGGGCGGGCCGTTGCGGTCACAAGCCCAGGGCGCGCCGAATCCCTTCAAGGACCCGCGCCGGCGCCTGGGTTTTCTCGATGAAACTCGCCGCCCCGAGGGCGCTCACCTCGTCGCGCACCCGCTGCTCCGCCAGACTCGAGATGAACACGATGGGGATGTCCCCGAACACCCGCCGCAACCCGCGCGCGATCGTCAGCCCATCGGTGCGCGGCAGCTTGATGTCCAGGATCACCAGATCGGGGTGCAGGCGGCGCACATCGCGCACGACGTGGGCTCCGTCGGCGGCACTGCCGCAGACCTCGAGATCGGAGCAGTGGTTGATCAGCGAACTCAGCCCGGCGACGAAGAACCGGTGATCGTCGACGATGTAGACCCGTTTGCGCGCCCTCGGCGACTCAAGGACCGCAGCAGCGCCGGAGGCCTTGTCGGGGGAGAGGTCCGGCCCAGTTCCATGGTGGTGCGGGAAGATGGTCACGGCAGAAACCCATCATCCGCCATCCCACGGGGAAATCCTATCGGGGTTTCCCTCTTTGCCCGCTACGCACGGGCCTGAACACTGCCTCGGGTTGGCGCCGGGGCTTGTCCCCGCGGCGAAGCCCGGTTCTCCTTTGCCGCGGAAGTTCGCAAAACAACGACGGACGCATACCTACCCATCCTGCCGTTCGCATGACCAAACCCGACCCAACGACTCGCCGCCAGGGTAACCGTGCGCGCGGCCCGAAAGCGGTTGCCCCCCGCGTTCCGCCGCTCGGCCCCCGCTTGCTCGACGCGATTCTGGAGACCACGCGATCCCGCTGGTGGGAGGCCGGGCAACCCGAGATCGAACGCCTGAGTCAACCCGCCGGAAGCGACGGCGGACACGACCGCTTCCCGCTCCCCGCCACCCCCGAGGCAAGCGTGCCCCGGATCGCCCCCGCAGACCTGAAACGGGCGGCCGCTTTCTTCGCCAGCCTGGCGGAGACACCACTCCCCTGCTCGCTCGAGTTCCGGCTGGCCGGCCCGACCGGCGACACCTGGGTCCGGCTCCATGTGCTCCACCGGACCGGGCGTGCCGCCACCCGCCACTACAGCGGCATCCTCTGAGCTGCCTCACCCGGGTCCTCGAAAATCGCCTCGCCCCCAAGCTGCCGGAGGAGGTCGACAACCTGCGCGAGATCAACCGCCAGCTCGTCGACGCGATGGACCGCACCCGCGCCCTCACCCACGGACTCTATCCGACCCGGATGCGCTCGGGCGATGCCCGGTCGGTCCTGCTCGAGCTCGCCAAACAGGTGGGCATCCGTTTTGGTGTGACCGTGCGCACCGCCTTCCGGGGCCGTTTTCCCGCCCACTCCGCCCACGAGATCCTGCAGGTCTACCGCATCGCGCAGGAGGCCATCAGCAACGCGATCCGCCACGGGCGCGCCGAGCGCATCGATCTCACCCTCGAGAGCCGCCGCGACGGCATGCGGCTAACCGTACGCGACCACGGCATCGGCCTGCCCTCCGACCCGAGCGCGAGACAGGGCATCGGGCTCCAGATCATGCAGCACCGCGCCGCCCAGATCGGCGCGAAAATCCAGATTGGCGATGCCCCCCGTCGCGGGGTATTGGTCGCACTGCACTACCAACCCTCCGCACCGCTATGAAAAAAGGCCGGGAGCTCACCTCATTGCCCCCCCCCGTCAACCTGAAGACCCGCATCTTCATCGTCGACGACCACCCGCTGCTCCGCAAAGGCCTCGGCGAGCTCATCAACCAGCAGCTCGACATGATCATCTGCGGCGAAGCCGAGGATGCGCCGGAGGCACTCAAGGCGATCTGCCAGATCCGGCCCGACTTGGTCATCGTCGACATCTCCCTCAAGAGCCAGAACGGCATCGAGCTCATCAAGAACATCAAAGCGATCAACCCCTCGATCCAGATCCTCGTGCTCTCCATGCACGACGAATCGATCTACGCCCTGCGCGTGCTCAAGGCCGGCGCCAAGGCCTACGTCATGAAACAGGAGGTCGTCGACAAGGTCATGGAGGCCATCCGCCGTATCCGCACCGGCAAGGTCTTCGTGAGCGAACGCGTCGCCGCCCAGATGCTCAGCCAAGTCGTCGATGGCAACGATCCCTCGCGCAACTCCCCGGTCGACTCGCTCAGCGATCGCGAGCTCGAGATCGTCACCATGATCGGCAACGGCACGCCCACCCGCGAGATCGCCCAGCGTCTCAGCATCTCGATCAAGACCGTCGAATCCCACCGCGCCCACATCAAGGAGAAGCTCAGCCTCACCAACGCCACCCAGCTCGTGCAGTGGTGTGTGCGCTGGGTCGAGGAGACCAAGGGCTCCGCTCAGTAGGCGACCGGTTCGCGCCCCAAGCAGAGAAGCGGCCCCAGTGGTGGGCCGCTTCGTCGTTTTCCAGGGAGTCTCGCGTCACGAGACCTCGTGCAGCTCAGTCGTCGCGATGCAGCCCCACCGCAAAACGCGTATCGCCCCGGACGGGAAGAAACAGACCTTTGTCTGCGCTGATCGGTGGAGGGCGGTGCTCCGTCGCCGCCGCGCACACCAACGGCGCCGACGGAGCGGCGCCCTCCAGCAAACCGGACGCTGGTTCCTCAGAGACGAGAGCCAAACCATTGGTGATTCGGCTTGGGGCTCCAGTCTGCGCGGGCACTTGCGTCGGTACTCCGGCTCGCGGCCCTCGTCGCCTCGGCCCTCGACTGCCTGGCTACAGCTCAATCGTCGCGCCGGCCGCCCGTGAACAGCAGCACCAGGTAGAGCAGCTTCCCGAGCGAGTCGACGAACGCCGCCACGTAGGTCAGCGCCGCCGCGTTGAGCGTCTCGTCCACGCCGACCATCTCGTCGCGCCCGAGGATCCCGAGTCCGACCAACTGCGCCTTCGCGCGGCGGCTGGCGTCGAACTCGACGGGCAACGTCACGAGTTGGAAGACCACCATCACCATCAACGCTGCGATGGCGAAAGGCAGGATCGCTTGGATGAACGCGCCGCCGAGGAAGAAGCCCCAGCCGAAGATGAAGTAGGCGACCGGAGCGGCGAACTGCACCGCCGGTGCGATCGTCTGCCGCACCTTCATCATCGCGTAGCCCTGCTTGTGCTGGATCGCGTGGCCGGCCTCGTGGGCCGCCACACCGAGCGCCGCCAAGCTGTAGCCGCTGTAGTTGTGGGCCGAGAGCGCGAGCCGCTTGTTGATCGGATCGTAGTGGTCGGTGAGCATTCCTTCCACCTCGACGATCTCGACGTCGTTGATCCCCGCGCTCGACATCACCGCCTCAGCCGCCTCGCGTCCGGTGATCCGGCCGCGGGAACCGATCTGCGAGTTCTTCTGGTACGCGCTCGACACCTTGAACTGGGCGAAGAGACCGAGCAGGAGAGGAATTCCGATGAGGATGAGCCAGAACATCATGGTGGGAATGGGCTGAGGTGGTTGAAGTTCGTGGAGGTTGGCAGTCGGACCGGCGGGAGCAACTTTTGTCCCAACATCTCGCGCCTGTTTCCTTCAGCACCGGCGCTATCGTTTCTCGCTGTTTGCTGGGCAGTTGTGCATCAGGCCACCCACGCGTCGAAAAACCGCCCGTCCTTGGAACGCGCAAACTTGGCGCACGGCCGACCCTCCCGCGCGCCGCCCCGGCGCCCTACCCGATCACCTGGCCCACCGGCATCGCCGCCAAGTTCAGCGCTCCCGCCGGCGCCTTCCCCCAGTACGGCCTGCGCTGCCAGATCGCCATCGTCGCCCGCCCCGACGCCGACAAGGGCGAGCGCCTCCTCGCCGTCACCAACGAGCCCCGACTCACGCTCGACGCCCTCCGCGCCGTCCTCCGCGAGAAAGGCCTGCCCAACCTCGCCTTCCCCCGCGACCTGCACGTCGTCCCGCAGATCCCCAAGCTCGGCACCGGCAAGACCGACCACCGCGCCCTGGAGAAGCTCCTCTGAGCCGCCCCCTCGCGCAAAGCGTTCAGCGCCAGCCCAGCCGTTTCCCGGCAAGCAACACCGCCACCACTGCCCCTACTGGTTCGGCACTCTCATCCGTGGAACCAGAAGAACCACACATAATATGCCGGAGCAATCGCTGGAACGCACCAAGCAAGATCACAGACCACGCGGTGCACATTTCGGCGGCGCGCAAACCGATAGATAACCCAGGCGATACCAAAGAGCACCGGATAAAACCAAGTAAGGTAAACAAACGCATACCGCCGTACTTCGTCTGCTCGACACTCGACCGGCGAATCGAACACGAAGATAGCTCCGTACGAGAACAGCGGCCACGCTACAACGCCGAGTCCAAACACGATCGCCGACGCAATTCCCTCCCATGCCCATACTCGCGTCGCTTCCTTTGCTGGTAGTGACATATGCCTTTCGCCTATCATTCAAAGGTGGTCGTTAGCAGGTGCCTGCGAAGGAGGAAAATTCAGGGACTTGGCTGTTGTCCGATCCGGCGGCTGATCGGACTGCTTCCCCTGGGCGCCAGTTACATCAAAGCGAAGCTCTCGTCGCGCATGATCAAGATCGAGGTTCTCGACTCTGGGATCCCAATCGGGATGTCGAACCATCGGCCAATGAAGCAATGCGAAGAACCGATACTCCCCGAACCGCCCATTTTTATGTCCCATCAGGTGCGCGCGGCCTTCAGCTCGCAGCCCCTCATTCGACGGCCTACAGCTGTCGGGAATCAAGTCATCGACCCACTGCCGTCGTAGCTCCTTGTCGCTCGACACAGCCATACTTGCGCCAGTGGCTCGGGCCAAGCGCGCCCAAAACATGGCGTCATCGGGTATCGTATCTTCACTCATCTTCTTTTCCCAATAGCCGAATTCACCCGCACTGAGTGCTGCGTTGGCAGGCGGGAAAGGGCCAACGAAAGCCCCACTCTTTGAGTCGTTCACCAGCTGCGCCCCAAGCGAAAAACCTGTTCGCCGACGATTCTGTCGGCCCGGGGAAAGCGCTATTGGCGGCGGGGTTCACGGCCCGGCAGCGTACCGGCGGCTCCAATGCAGGCAAGGGCGTTGTGGCGAGGCCGGAGGCAGGAACGAGGATGCAAGCGGCGGCACACGCTGTACCACTATCTCTACGCCCCGCTCTTCTGTGCACGGTCCTCCACGGTCACGCGGCCTCGGATCGAGTGCCCATTCCCTCTGTCCGCCTATCAGTGTTCATCAGTGTGCATCAGTGGCTCCAACTGCCTTGGTTGCGGCTCCGCCGCGCCAGGGTCGTTGTCGCTCCGGTGTTTGAGGTAGGAGCCTGCTTGCAGGCGATTTCGGGTGGTGGGTCGCCTGCAAGCAGGCTCCTACCTCCGGATCGTTGCGTAGCAGCTCGCGCACGCGGCGGTGTTGGGGGCAACGCCGCCCACCCCCTATTCCCGCCGTTCCGTTCTTCGTTTCCTTCTGTGGTCTGCTGCCGCTCCGTGCCGCCACGGCACCGGCGCCGGCTCACACCAGCCCCGAGCGCACGAGCAGCGCGTTGAGGTCGGGCTCGCGGCCCATGAACCGTTTGAACAGCGCCATCGGTTCCTCGGAGTTGCCGCGGCTGAGCACGTGTCGCCGGAAATCCGCACCGGTCACGGCGTTGAAGATCCCCTCGCGCTGGAACCGCGTGAACGCGTCGGCGTCGAGCACCTCCGCCCACTTGTACGAGTAGTAGGCGGCGGCGTAGCCGACCGAACTGGAAAACAGGTGACCGAAACGCCGCACCAGCGACGGCGCCGCCGGCTCCGTCGGCACGAGGTAGTCGGCGATCGCGGACTTGATCGACGCGTCGAGGTCGCCCGCGGCGTAGCGCTCGGGATGCAGGTGCAGCTCTAGATCCATTTTGCCGAACGAGAGCTGGCGCATCGTCACCGTCGCCGCCCGGAAATTCCGCGCCGCCTTCATCTTGGCGAAGAGCTCCTGCGGGATCGTCGCACCGGTCTCGAAGTGCCGCGCGAAGAGGTCCAGCCCCTCGCGCTCCCAGGTCCAGTTCTCCAGGATCTGCGAGGGCAGCTCGACGAAGTCCCACGCCACGTTCACGCCGTTGAGCGTCTTGTACGGCACCTCGCCGAGCAGGTGGTGCAGCAGGTGGCCGAACTCGTGGAAGATCGTCTCGACCTCGCGGTGCGTGAGCAGCGCCGGCTTGTCGCCAGTCGGCGGAGTCAGGTTGCCGCAGATCAGCCCGAGGTGCGGCGCGAGGCGGCCGTCGGCCTGCGGCTCGCCGGTGAGCAGGTAGTTCATCCACGCGCCGCCGCGCTTCGACTCGCGCGGATGCCAGTCGGCGTAGAACGACCCGAGGTGACGCCCGTCCCTCTCGTCGCGCAGCTCGTAGAACTTCACCTCCGGGTGCCAGACCTCCGCCGCGCCGGCCGGCCGCTCGACGGCCTGCACGCCGAACGTGCGCCGAACCACCTCGAACAGCCCGGCGATCACCCGCTCCAACGGGAAATACGGCCGAAGCGCCTCCTCGTCGAAGGCGTAACGCTCCTGCCGCAGCTTCTCCGCCCAGTAACCGATTTCCCAGGGCGCAAGCCGTCCAACCGGCCGGCCCGCACGCTCCGCGGCGAACCGCTCCAGCTCCGCCGCCTCGCGGGCGAATGCCGCGCTCACCCGCGCGTGCAGGTCCTCGACGAAATGCAGCGCCGTCGCGCCGTCGCGGGCCATCCGCCGCTCGAGCACCTGATCCGGGAAATGCGCCTTGCCGAGCAGCGTCGCCTTCTCGTGGCGCAACGCCAGAATCTGGCGGACGAGCGCGGTGTTGTCGTGCACGCCGGTCGCGCCAACGTGAAGGAAGTCCTCGTCGACAGCGGCTTCGTCACCGAGGCCGCCCTCACCCAGCTCGAGAACGACGACACCGGCCAGCCCACCGGGCTGACGGTCCTGGCCGCCGT
>JAGVUB010000003.1 GCA_019136515.1 Verrucomicrobiota bacterium | reverse complement strand
CTGCCGCGGGCTCGGCGGTGGGGGTGTTTTTCTTTTCACACCCTGCCTTCTGGCAGGAAACCACCCTCCCGCCCAGCCCCCTCAATGCCCTCGCCTATGGGACGGCTGTGGTCGAAGACCGGTCCTACTCACCTTTCTGCCACAGATGCACATCGATGGACGCAGATTCGGAGGCCGTGCCCGTTTGCCTGCGATCATCGGTGCCATTCTCCGGCGGCGAAGGGGCTCACGCGGAGGCGCGGGGGAGATGGCGTTCTGCCGTGCGGCATTCATGCCAGAGGCAGAACCTCTGGGAATCTACGGCATCGAGTGCCTCCGAGCGGACGGATCGATGCCCTCACGGGCATCGCTACGGAGGACGGCGGAGGCAGGCGGCCACGCGACGAGATGGGCGCCACGCTCTTCCGGCCCGCGACGCTGGGCCGAACGGGCCCGTTGGCTCAGAGCAGGTCGCGGTCGACCTTGCGACTGAGGATCTTCTGGAGCTCGCGGCGGAGGGCCTTGGGGCGGCCGTGCATGGCGGGCAGCAGCGCCAGCCATTCGTATACCTCCTGGCGGAGATGTCGGGGCATGTGCGGCTCCGTTTTCAGGACACGATCGAGGGCGCGGACGACCTGCCCGGCGATGCGGTCGCAGACGACCTGCGCGGCGGCGGTGGCGTGCTGGCCGGCGAGGCGGGTGGCGGCGTCGAGCCGCTGGTGGCGCAGCGCGGCGGCGCGGTAGGGGGTAAGGCTGTCGGCGAGCACGGTGGCGGTGCGCGGGAAGAAGCTCGTCATGAGGTTCCAGGGCTCGCGGTGCTGGTCGCCGCCGTGGCGGATGTCGGAGCGCAGGAGCACGGCGGGGATGTCGGCGAACTTGGCGAACATGAACTCGACGACGGTGCCGGAATCGAGCTCGGTGCCGTCGTAGTTGAAGAGGGCGGCGTCGGCGGCGAGCAGCGCCTGGATGTCCTGATCGCGGATACCGCGGAGGCTGCGGCGGCGGGTGTCGAGGTCCTGCGGGAGCAGGCACTGGTAGCGGCCGTGGGAGCGCTCGTAGACGGCCTCGGCGAGGTAGGCGTTGCCGATGAGGTGCTTGGCGTTGAAGAGCTCGCCGCCGAAGTAGACAGAGTAAGGTTTGGGTTTCTTCACGGCGTCACGACGCTTGCAGGAGGTGGTCGATGATCTGGGGGTCGTTGGCGTTGAGGCGCGCCTCCGCGGGGGTGATCTCGCCGGAGAGCACGAGGGAGTGGAGGTGGCGTTCGAGGGTGATCATGCCGTCCTTCTGGCCGGTCTCGATCTGGGTGTAGAGCTGGTGCCAGGCGCCGGTGCGCACGAGGTTGGCCACGGCGGTGGTGTTGCGGAAGACCTCCACGGCGATGCGGCGGCCGCCGGTGCGGCGGGTGACGAGCTTCTGGCCGATCACGTACGAGAGGCTCAACGACAGCTGGGCGGTGGCCTCCTTGGTGCGCTCGGGCGGAAACATGTCGACGATGCGGGTGATGGTGCCCTTGGCGTCCTTGGTATGGAGGGTGGAGAAGACGAGGTGGCCGGTCTCGGCGGCGGTGAGGGCGAGGGAGGTGGTCTCGCGGTCGCGCATCTCGCCGACGAAGATGATGTCGGGGTCCTCGCGCAGGGCGCTGCGCAGGCCGGCGGCGAAGCTGGAGACGTGGCGGCCGAGTTCGCGCTGGGAGAAGAGGGCGTGGCTGCTGCCGAAGGTGTACTCGATCGGGTCCTCGAGGGTGATGACGCGCACGGAGCGGTGGGCGTTGATGTGCTGGAGGAGGCTGGCGATGGTGGTGCTCTTGCCGCTGCCGGTGTTGCCGGCGATGATCACGAGGCCCTGTTGCAGGTTGCAGATGTCCTGCCAGACGCGGGGATCGGGCAGGCCGAGCGATTCGGCCGGCGGGATCCGGTGGGGCAGGACACGCACGACGGCGGCGAGGCCGTCGCGGTCGCGGAAGGCGTTGATGCGGAAGTTCAGGCCGCCCTCGACCCAGGCGAAGCCGGTGTCGATGTCGGTCGGGCGCGGGGCGCGGAGGAGCTCGAGTTGCTCCGGGGTGAGCAGGGCGCCGATGAGATGCTCGGCGACCTCGGGCCGCATGACGGTGCCGTCGCGCAGGGGAACGATGTCGCCGTCGTAGCGGTAGAATGCAGGTTCGCCGGTCTTGAGGTGCAGATCGGAGAAACGGGAGATGTCGTCGATCTTGTGCGCCGGGTCGTTGAAGGCGGCGAGCAGGTCGCGCAGGCTGAGCAGCTTGCCGGCGACGGGGTAGACCGGTTCCTCGAGCGGAGAGGGCATGTTGGCGGGGGAGGCTGGGGCGTCCGGCGCGGAGTGACGAGTGCAGAGTGCGGCGGTCGGTGCGGCGCGCGCTGGGAATCCCCTGCGGCCTTCCGGCTTTCGCGCTCGTTCGCTGGTCGCGCGAGCGGCCGGACTTCGGCTCAGGCCGAGGCGGCGAAACGAGTGCCGGTGACGGCGCCCGCGCTGGGCTGCCCGCTGGCGCCGTAGGCGGCGGACTGCTGGATGGCCTCGATCAACGTGGCGGCGGTCGCCTGCTCGGTCTTGACGGCGTTGGCGGCGACGGCGATCTGCCGCTCGTTGGTCGCGGCGCTCTGGGTGGCGCTGACCACGCTGGAGAGGAGGGAAACGGAGTCCACGCCGAGGTTCATCGGCCGGCCGGTGGTGGACTTGAGGGCGCGCCGGCGGGAGCGTTTGGAACGCCGGGCGAGGGGGGCGGGTCAACGGGCGGCGTGGGCGGCGGTGCGCAACCGACGGGCGTGCACGAGCGTGGGCACATCGGCCTGCCAGTGCGGGAGCAGTGCGGTGATGGCCAGTTGCTCCACTGCGGAGGCGATCGCGACCACGATGGCGGCGGTGAACAGCGCCCCGATGTCGGCGACGAACCAAAGGAGCATGCCGGCGGCGGTGAGCACGGCGGAGGTTTTCCCGGCCCAGGTGTGATAGGCGGGGAGCTTGCGGAAACGCGCAAGGGACCAGAGGTGGTTGACGACGTAGAGGCCGATCGCGGTGCCGAGCAGCAGGGAGTGGGCGGCGATGAACTCAGGCCAGAGCCGCAGCACGGCGAAGAAGAGCACGAGGTACGTGGCGGTGTCGGCGGCGGCATCGAGGCGGGCGCCGAGGACCGTCTGGGCCTTGAGCAGGCGGGCGAGCTGGCCATCGAGGCAGTCGGAGGCGACGGCGCTCGCGAACAGCCATTTGTACGCGGTGGAGTGGCCTTGGAACGCAACCCACAAAGCCACGGGTGCCAGTAGCAGCCGGGCGAGGCTGATGGCGTTGGGGAGGGTAAGCTTGGCGGTGGGCTCCGTCATGCGACAGGCGGCACGATGAACGGCCGCGCGGCGCATGACAACCCGGCACAGCGGCGTCGCCACGACTTTCCGGAGTCGGGACTGGCGGGCCCGCCGGCCCACTGCATTGTCGCGGGGTCGCATGGCCTCCTCGCGCCGACTTGCCGCATGGTATTTCCAACTCGCCCAGACGTTGGAGGCGGGCGTGCCGTTGCTCGCGGCGCTCGGCGCGCCCGGCGGCCCACGACCCGATGCGCGGTCGGCGATGGTCGGGCGGTTGCGCGGTGGTGCGGCTCTCACGGCCGAGTTGGCCGCGGCGGGAGGTGCGTGGCTCCCGCCCGTGGATGCGCACTTGTTGGCCGCGGGTGCGGAGGGCGGGCGACTGCCGGAGACCTGCCGGCGGCTCGCGGCGTACCACGAGGGCGTGGCCCGGCTTGCCGGTCGTGCGGTGCTGGCCGCTCTCTACCCGCTGGCCGTGTTGCACCTGGGGGCGGTGGTGCTACCGCTGCGGGAACTCGTGCTCGGCTCGGCGTGGCTCTATGCGAAACAGGTGCTGGCCGTATTGGTGCCGCTCTGGCTGGCCGCGGCCGCGGTGTTCATTGTTCTGGGACGACATCCCGGGCTGCGGCGGCGGGTCCTCGCGTGCCTGCCGTGGGTGGCTGGATTCCAGCGGGCGCGCGACCTGGGCGTGCTCGCCGCGGTGCTCGAAGCGCATGTGGCCAACGGTCTGCCGGCCGCGGCTGCCTGGCGCGCCGCCGGGGCGGCGACCGGGGCGCCCGTGCTGGAGGCGCTAGGACAACGGCTGGCCGCCGAGGCCGAGGCGGGGCGCCCGCCCGGGCCGGCACTGGCGGGCGAGCGGGTGGTGCCGGCGGAGTTCACGCACGCCTATCGCACGGGTGAGCAGAGCGGCCGGCTCGACGAGAGCCTGGGCTGGCTGGCGCGACGCTACGAGGAGGAGGCGGGGCGCAAGCTTGGGCTGGTCGCCCTCTGGTATCCGCAGCTCCTGCTGCTGGCGGTTGCGGCATGGGTGGGCGTCGCGGTGGTGTCGCTCTATGCGGGCTACCTGCGGGAGCTCCTGCGGATCGCGGAGTAGGCCGCGATCGGTGTCCGGTGTCGCCGACAATCGATCACGGCGGGGCGGCTCGGCGGTGGTTCATGCGGCCTGGAGCCGCAGGCCGGCATCGCGCAGGAGCTGGTCCCAGTCGCGATGGCCGAGGGACTCGCCGAGGTGTGCGTCGCCGGACTGGAGCAGGTGCCGGAGCTTGCGCAGGGCACCAAGCTCGATCTGGCGGAGGCGTTCGCGGCTGATGCTCAGCTCAAGGGCGACACGCGCGAGCGGCAACCCGCCGCGGCCGTCGAGACCGAAGTGGCGGCGCAGGAGCTGCTGTTCGCGGGGCGAGAGTCTGCGCAGCGCATGGGCCAGCCACTCGCACCGGCTGCTGGCGGAGGCGCTCTCGTCGCCGGCCACGGCGTCCTCGTCGGCGAGGGATTCATGGAGGCTCATCGTATCCTCGGAGTCCTCATCGGTGTCGTCGAGGGAGACGAAGGTGCCGAGGGCCTGGCGGACGGCGCGCAACCGCTGGAGACTGAGGCCGGCGGCCTGCGCGACCTCGGGCTCGCTCGGCTCGCGGCCGAGTTCGGCGGTGAGGGCGGTCTCGGCGCGGGCGAGGAGCAGGGCGTGGTAGTTGACCGAGGTGGGCAGGTGGAGGAGGGACCGCTGGTTGGCGATGAGCGTGATCATCTCCTTGCGGATGTGCATGCGCGCATGCGGGGCGAGGCGGCCGCGGTCGTGGTCGTAGGAGTCGATGGCGGCGATCAGACCGACGATGCCGCTGGAGAACAGGTCGTCGGCACCGATACCGCTCCAAGCGTAACGTTTCGCCAGATGCCAGACGAGGCGGAGATTGGAGAGGATCATCTTCTCCCGGGCCTGGACGTCGCCGGCGCGGCGGGCCTTGTTCAGCACGCACTCCTGCTCCGCGGAAAGGGGCGGCAGGAAAGTGAGCTGGCGATGCTGTTCGAGCGCGATCACACCCCGGTTATCGGCCGACGGCGGCGGGGAATTGAGCGGTCGGTGGATGAAATGTTCGTAATGCCGCGGGCGGTGGCAGGAGGCGTTTCCCCTATTCCCGAGGCCGAAAGCCTCTGCTTTCGTAGAGCCGGCGCGGCCCGGAATCTGCCAACCCCGCCGTGGTTCTGCCTTGAGGTGGCTTGGCGGCGGCGTGGGTTGTGGCTTGGCCGGGCGCGGACGTTGTTGCACTGTGCGGGCGATGAGCGAAGCCGAGCTGTCTGCCCTGCCGAGCGGGGAGAGTCCCCTGTCGTCCCCCGCACAGGCGCCCGCGATGAAGCGGAAGCGCGCCGCGGCGGTGTTCAAGCTGGAGGTGGCGCGGGTCGATCCCGCGCTCGAGGGCCGACCTCTGGCCGCGCATTGGCAGCGCGTGCTCGGCATGGCGCTCGACCTCGGTTTTGTATCCGTACTATCGGTGCTGACGGGGCCGCCGCTCGCCATGGGCATGGGGGCGACGATCGTCTCGCTGGGCGGGCGCAACGTGAGCCCGACGCGCGCCTGGGCGGTGGTGCGCTGGGTGTTCATCGCGCTCGGCGCCGCGATCATGGTGGCGGCGGCGTTTATGATGGCGGGCCGCCCGCTCGTGCGTCCCGGCGCCTTCCACCTCGCGGCCAAGGCCCCGGCGGCGACGGTGCTGGCGCCCGTCGAGTTGCCGCTGGTGCCGAGCAAGGACGACCTGCGCCGCGCCAACACGCAGCTGCAGGGGCAGGTGGAGGCCCTGCGCACGGAGAACACCCAGTTGCGCACGACCATCCGCGGCTCCTCCTGGCTCAATGCCGCCAGTGATTTCAGCCGCACCTTCGGACTCACCTTCGGTTGGGCCGGTGTGTACTTCACGCTTTCGCTCGCCTGGCTGGGCGGGCGCACGCCGGGCAAGTGGATCGTGGGTACGCGCGTGGTGCGGCTCGACGGCCGGCCGCTGACCACCCTCGACGCCTTCATCCGCTACGGCGGTTATGCGGCCGGCCTGGCCACCGGCCTGATCGGCTTCGCCCGTGTGCTCTGGGAACCGAACCGCCAGGCGATCGAGGACAAGATCGCGTGGACCGTGGTGGTGCGGGGACGTTGAGGCGACGCACCGGCTCGCCGGTCGCCGGGTCCCGGCTACGCCAGCAGCGCCGGCAGTTCCTCGAGCGCACGCAGGTGATGGACGCGCGCATCGGGCGCCGGGCCGTCGTGTTCGCCGTTCAACCACGCGGCCTGCCAGCCCGCGGCCAGCGCGCCGACGATGTCGTGGTCCCAGCTGTCGCCGACGTGCAGAATCGCCTGCGGCGCGCAGCCGAGCGCGGTCGCGGCGTGGGTGAAGATTGCGCGGTCCGGCTTCTCCACGCCGAGATCGGTGGAGACGAAGACGTGGTCGAGCCAGCGCCGCCAATCGTGGCCATCGACCACGCGGTGCAGGCGCGAGTCCCAGTTCGAGAGGATGGCGAGCTGCAGGCCGGCGGTGCGCAGGCGGGCGAAGAGCGCGGCCATGTCGGCCCGCGGGCGCCAGCGGTGCGCCTGCGCGAAGGCGTCCCAGAGGTCGGGGAACAGGCGGTCGACGGCGGGTGCCTCGGCCCAGGGGGCGAACACCTCGCCCACGAGGTCGCGCCAGAACACCAGCTCGGCGGCCTCGGTCGGGCGCAGCAGGTGGTAACGTGCCCGGAAGGCGGCGTGGAAACGCCGCTCCAGCTCCGCGTCGGGGGCGGCGAGCCCGTGTGCGCGGGCGATCTCGCCATACACGGCACCGACCGAGGGTTGCGGCACGACGAGCGTGCCCGCGGCGTCGAAGGTGATGGCGCGGAGACCGGTGAGGGACACGCGGGCAGCACAGGGCACGCACCCGCGGCGGGCAAGCGCGCGGTGGGGTGATTCTGGTTCGCCGCGCGCACGAGCGGCGCCTACACCGGAGCCGATCATGA
>JAGVUB010000106.1 GCA_019136515.1 Verrucomicrobiota bacterium | reverse complement strand
CGTCGACCTGATGAGCGGCAACCACCAGATCATGGCCGTGGGCGACGACGCCCAGAGCATCTACTCCTGGCGCGGCGCCAACGTGGAGAACATCCTCACCTTCCCCGACCGCCACCCCGGCACCGTCATCCACCGCATCGAGACCAACTATCGCTCCTCGCCCGAGATCCTCGCGCTGGCCAACGGCGTCATCCAGGCCCAGCCCACCGGCCGCCGCTTCGAAAAGGAGCTGCGCGCCGCCCGCCCCTCGCACCTGAAGCCGATGCTCGTCCCCGCGATGGATTCGCGCGAGCAGGCGAGCTTCATCGTCCAGCGCCTCCGCGGCCTGCGCGACGCCGGTTACCGCCTCGACGATGTCGCCATCCTCTACCGCGCCCACTTCCAGGCCCTCGACATCCAGCTCGAGCTCACCCGCCTCAACGTCCCCTACCAGATCACCAGCGGCGTGCGCTTCTTCGAGCAGGCGCATATCCGCGACTACGTCGCCCTGCTGCGTTTCCTCTACAATCCGGCCGACTCGATGGCGTTCCAGCGCTTCGCCGTGCTGTTACCCAAAGTCGGCGACAAGGGCGCGCAGAAGCTCCTCGCCCTCGCCACCGCGGCCGCGAAGACCCGCAACGTCTCCATCGCCGAAGCGCTCGGCCATCCCGACGTCGTCGCCAAGGTCCCGAAGGATGCGAAGGAGGACTGGCCCAAGCTCGTCCTCACCCTCCAGGACATGCTCGAGACCATGCGCAAGAAGAAGCCCTGCGACGTCGTCGAGATCGGCCTCGACGGCTGGTACGGCGACTACCTGAAGGGCGCGTATTCAAACTATTCGTCGCGCATGGACGACTTGAAGAGCATGATCGGCTTCGCCGCGCGCTTCGACGACATGCAGGAACTGCTCGCCCAGATCGTCCTGCTCACCTCCGAGACCGGCGACAAGAAGGTTGATCCGGAGGAGGACGCGCTCCGCCTCACCACCGTCCATCAGGCCAAGGGCCTTGAATACGGCGTGGTCTTCCTGATCGGCTTGGCCGACGGCATGTTCCCGCTCCGTCGCGCGCTCGAGAGCGGCGACCTCGAGGAGGAACGCCGACTGTTCTACGTCGCGGTCACGCGCGCGAAGGACGAGCTCTACCTCTGCTACCCGCGCATGTCATCCGGCAAGGGCGGCCCGGTCAGCTCGCTCCAGCCCAGCATGTTCCTCGCCGAACTCGACGACTCGCTCTACGAGGAAGTCCGCCTCCGCCGCAGCTGGGAACGCAGCTGGTAAACACGCTCGGTCGAGCCAGTCACAGAGGACACAGAGACCGGAGGAGGACACGGAGGATCGGAACACTTACCGCAAAGAACGCAGAGAACACAAAACGTCCGATCTCTGCGCTCTTTGCGTTCTTTGCGGTTAACCTCCTCTCCGTTTTCTCCGCCTTCGTTCTCTTCTGTCGTCCGTCCTCCGTCCTCTGTCGTCCGTCCTCCGTCCTCTGTCCTCCGTGCTCTCCTCCGCCTCTGTGCCTTCTGTGTCCAACCGTCCTCCGCCTTCGTTCCCGTCGTCTTCTTCTATCGTCCGCCCTCCGTCTTCCGTCCTCTGTCCGCTGCCCGCCTGACCCATGCTCCTGTTCCTCGATCTTCTCGGCACCCTCGCCTTCGCGTTCACCGGTGCCTTCCGCGCCGTCAAACACGAGCTCGACTGGCTCGGCGTGCTCGTGCTCGCCACGATGACCGGCGTGGGCGGCGGCATGGTGCGCGATCTCCTGCTCGGCGAGACACCGCCAGTCGCGCTCCGCCAGCCCATGTACATTGGCATCTGTATCCTCGGAGCAGTGCTCACCATCGTCGCCAAGCGCCGGATCGCGCCGCACTGGGATTGGGTGATGATGGCCGATGCGCTCGGCCTCGGCTTCTTCGCCGCCATCGGCGCCGCCCGCGCCGCCCAGGCCGGCGCAAACCCGATGACGATCGTCCTGCTCGCCGGCCTCACCGCCGTGGGCGGCGGCGTGATCCGCGACGTGCTTGTGAGCGAGATCCCGCAGGTGCTCAAAAGTGACTTCTACGCGACCGCCGCGCTCATCGGCGGCCTCGCCTTCTGGCTGCTGACCTTCACCGACCTGCCGCAAACCCCTCGGCTGCTGCTCACGACCGGGCTGACCTTCGGCCTGCGCCTCTTCGCCATGCGCCGCGGTCTCCAACTCCCCAAGATGCGCCCGCTCCCGGCCTCCCCCTCCACGATCGCCAAGCAGCGTGAACGGAGCGAGTGAGTACGCCACCGCGGTCGCACTGCCGCAGCTGCGCGTCCTCATCCAAACGAGGAAACCACGGATATCTCGGATGGGCACGGACGATCGGTCCGTCCGTGTTGATCCGTGTTATCCGTGGTCGTCCGTCCTCCCCGCGTCGGGTTCTGTCGTACGCTGGACTCCCTCCGCCTACTCGATGCCGCGCTCGAAGCGCTCGCGCGCCTTCACGCCGTTCAGCAGCTTCTTCCAGCGGTCGCGCTCCTGGCGCGCCAGTCGCGGGTCGACGCGCCGCGCGGCATAGGCCTGCTCGCGTTGCAGCTTCACGTAGCTCTGCCAGCGCGCCTCGTCGAGCGTGCCGTCCTCCAGCGCGGCCTGGACCGCACAACCGGGTTCCTCGCCGTGCGTGCAGTCGTGGAAGCGGCAAGAGGCGGCCAGGGCGGCGATGTCGCCGAACGTCCCGTCGACCGCCGCCTCGTCCACCTCCCAGAACTGCAGCTCGCGCATTCCGGGCGTGTCGATCACCAGCGCCCCGGCGTCCAGTGGGATGAGCTCGCGGCGCGTCGTCGTGTGCCGGCCCTTGTTGACCGCCGCGCTGAGCGCCCCGGTGTCCAACCGCTCTTTACCGAGCAGCCGGTTGATCAACGTCGATTTGCCGACTCCGGAGGAACCGAGCAACGCGACCGTGCGCCCGGGCGTCAGCCAGCCGCCCGCGGGATCGGCATGCAGATCGGACTTGTTGAGCAGCACCACCGGTTCGGCACCGCTGGCGCGGGCCACCGCGAGGTAGCGCTCGATCCGCCGCGGGCTGTAGTTTTGGTCGAGACCGGTGACGAGGAACACCGTGTCCACATTTGCAGCGAGGATCTGCTCATCGTCGCGGTCGCCCGCGGCGCGTCGCGAGAAACAGGTTTGCCGCGGCAGCACCGCATGGATGTCGGCGCCAGCGGCCGGATCGGGCGCGGCGCCGAGCACTGGCGTGCGCAGGCGGATCGCGACCCAGTCGCCCACCGCGGGCAGGTCACCGCGGGAGCGAGCATTGTGCAGGAGCCGGCCGGTGCATTCGGCGGCGATCTCGCCCAGGGGCGAGAGCAGTTCGTAGGCGTGCTTGTGCTCGAGCGCCACGCGTGCGGGCAGGAAGCCGTCGTTGGAGAACCGGTGGAAAGCGGCGGCAAAGCCGTCGTTCCAGCCGAGAGAAGCGAGAGTCATGTTCGGAATACCGAGAAGTTGCGGGAGCGGGCCGGATCCGGGAGAGCCGTACACAAAAGGGAACGAGGGGAACAACGGGAGAGAGTCTTTCGCTGATCCGCGGCAATGATGTCGCTGGCGGCGACCCCCTCCGTCCTTCGTGGACTTCGCTATCTTCTGTCGGCTCGACTGGTCCGTATGGCTGAACGAGACAAACGCGCCGAACGAGGCCGGAGCCTCCGTCGCGCGGGCACAAAAAAGCCGCCCCGCGGGCGGCCGTGACGTTCAAGAACGCGCGTGTGTCACGCAGACACCCGCAGGCCAACCAGCGAGAGCAAAGATGATGGAACAATCTCCTGCATAAACGGGTTCGTGGTTGGCGGTGAAGTAAACCCCTCGCGGGTCGGACGCCAGCGAGTAAGCGAGAAACACCCGGTTGAGTCAACCCGACGCTCGCTCCGATACACGGGCCCGTGCATCCCCGTCGATCGCGACGTCCCCGCCCAGGGCGAAGCCCGGACCAGTGGCGAGCAGTGCCAGCGCTGCTCCGAACCACCCGGCCGCGTCCGCCCGGCGGCGCGCACAGTTGTCTTCGTGAACGGTGTCGCTTCCCTCCGCACATGCCCACCGTCGCCTTCTTCGACACGAAATCCTACGACCGGGAACACTTCGCGCGGGTGGAAGGCGTCGACTGGCGCTTCCACGAGTTTCGCCTCGGCACCGAGACCGCCGCGGTGGCGCGCGGCGCCACCGCCGTGTGCGTGTTCGTCAACGACCGACTCGACCGCCCCTGTCTTGCGACCCTTGCCGAGACGGGGGTGAAGCATGTCGCGTTGCGCTGCGCGGGCTTCAACAACGTCGATCTCGGCGCAGCGCGCGAGCTCGGGCTCGCCGTGACGCGCGTGCCGGCCTACTCGCCGCACGCCGTCGCCGAGCACACAATCGCCCTGCTGCTCACGCTCAATCGCCGGATTCACCGCGCCTACAACCGGGTGCGTGAGCACAATTTCTCGCTCGGCGGACTCGTGGGCTTCGACCTGCACGCCCGCACTGTGGGCGTCGTCGGCACGGGCAAGATCGGGCGCATCGTGGCGCAGATTCTCCGCGGCTTCGGCGCCCGGGTGGTGGCGCACGACCCGTTCCCGGACGCGGACTGGGCGCGGGCCCACGGCATCGAGTATCGCCCGCTTGGCGACCTCCTTGCCGAGAGCGACATCGTCACCCTGCATCTGCCGCTCACGCCCGAGTCGCATCACCTGCTCGACGAGCGCACGATCGCCCGGCTGAAACCCGGCGCGTACATCGTCAACACCAGCCGCGGCGGCCTCATCGACACCACGGCGCTCATTGCCGGCCTGAAGTCCGGCCACCTCGGCGGCGTGGCGCTCGACGTCTACGAGGAGGAGGAGGGCATCTTCTTCGAGGATCTCTCCGGCACCGTATTGCAGGACGACGAACTCTCCCGGCTCCTCACCTTCCCCAACGTCCTGGTGACCGCGCACCAGGCCTTCCTCACCCACGAAGCGCTCGCCGAGATCGCCCGCGTTACCGTCGCAAACCTCAATCTTTGCGCACGCAACGAACCGCCGCTGCTGGGCACAGCGCTTTAGGCGACGAGCAGCCCGCCGAGCCGAACGGGCATACCAAGCGGCCTAGGACCTCTGGATCGCTGCGCCGATCTCGGCCGCGTCCCGCTCGGGCAATCCGGCCGCGGCAGCGAACTCCGGCCAACGCGCCAGCGCGGCGCGCACCTCGTCCAGGATCGCGCGGCAGTCCGCCCGCTCGATCCCTTCGTCGGCGGCGAGTTTCTCCAGATGCGGCAATCCCGCGCGACTCCGCTCGCCCAGGACAGCCATCCCGCGCTCGCGCACTTGGGCGGCCCCGACGAACGTCAGGTCGAAGGCCGGGCTGAGCCGCCACTGGCGCTGCGCGTCGTCGTAGAGGAAACCGTGGTTCTTGCCGTGGTCGTCGCGGTTGCTGGCGAGCACGTTGAAGACCGCGCGGCGGAACGCCTTCCTCACCTCGCCGTGGTCGCGGGTGATCCGCCGCGCGACGCGCAGCAGCGTCTGGTAGTCGAGGTCGCCGCCCGGCATCTGGCAAAGGCCGGCGAGGCTGTGGTAGTGCACCCGCTCCGCGCCGCTGCGGTCAAATCGCCGCACAGCGAAGTGCGCCCGCGGGCCGTCGGCGTGCTCGGTCGTGAGCAGTCGCGTCTCCGGCATCTCGAGCCCGGCCGCCCGGGCCAGCAACGCGTAGGCGTACTCCACCCGCCCGAGGGTGCGCTCCGCCGTGGTATCGAACTTCACCAGCCACGCGTGCGGGTGCGCCGCGTCGCCATCGTGCGCGAGGGAGCACAGCTCGGCGTCGAACCACAGCGCCGCCTTCGGGCGGGCGCCGCCAGGCGAGGTGCCGACCTCGACCAGCAGCGCCAGGTCCGTGCTCGCGCCCGCCGCCATCTGCGCCGAGGCCGCATAGATCGTGTCGAGCGTGCCGCGCGCCGCCTCCACGCTCTTCGCCGGCGCGTACTCCAGCGCGCCGAAGCCGCGCCGGCCGATGAACGAGAGCCGCATGAGCGGATCGACAAGATGCGGCGTCACGCCCTGCTGGCGAAACCAGTCGTCCATGACGCGCGTGCCCCACGAGTCCGGCAACGAATCCTCGAAGAGACCGTGCAGCCGCAGTGTCGGCGTGGTGTCGCGTGCCCGCACCCCCGAGCCGAGCGGCAACGCGAGCGGCGAGAGTTCGTGCCCGGTGGCGAGAAATGCCGCCGCGTACTCGAAGAGAATCCCGCCGCGCACCACCGCCAGCGTCCCCAGCGGCTGGCCACGGTAGAAGACGTCGACCTTGTTCACCGCCGCGTCCTCCCCCGCTTCGGCAACGGCTTGGCGAGGTCCGCCAGCGATGCGCCGGCCGGCATCGCCGTCCGGCCCACGTTCTCCAGTTCCGCGCTCAGCCCGAGCACATCGAGGATCGCGAGGAAGCGCAGCAGCGACACCCGCCCGGTGCGCTCGAACAGCACATAGGTCGGCAGCTTCACCCCCGCACGCTGCGCCAACTCCGCCTGGCTCCATCCGCGCTGGAGGCGGTGCTCACGCACCCGCGCAGCGACTCCACGGGCAATCTCGGCCGGTGAGCTAAGCGATAGCATATTCTCTCTATCGCCATTCAATCGGGTTTTATCAATAGCTAATTATAGATTACCGCCCTAGCAGCCTGCCCGAGGCCCGCCGCCACCGGAGTCCGGCGGGCACCGGGTCGGGTATGCGTGGCAATCCCTTGCGGCAGGCCACGGAGAGGGATCGACGCGGACCGGCCAGTGCCCCGCGCTACTTGCTCGCCGGGCCAATCCGGATGCTGCCGCCGGAGGTGTCGGCGCGCAGTCTGCCACCACCGCCGTTGAGACGCCCCGAAACGTGGTCGTGCTCCTTCCGCTCCACTTCGAACGCGGGCCCAAAGCCCTCCACCTTGACGACGCCGCCGCTCGTGTCCGCCACGACGGAGAGCCGCGCCGCGGGATCTATCCCGACTTGGATGGAACCGCCCGATGTATCGAGATTCACCTCCGTCGCCTCAGCCCCGACCAAGTCGACCGTTATGCCGCCACCGGAGGTGTCGGCACGCAGTTTCCCCAAAGCGCGGCCGACCCGGATGGAACCACCGGAAGTATCGAGGTTGAGGTCGGTGCCCCCGTCGGCGGTGATGGAACCGCCCGAAGTATCAGCCCGCACGGCAGCCCTCATCTCGCCACCGATGCGGATGGAGCCACCCGAGGTGTCGAGTTCGAGCCGAACATCGGCCGGCACGGTGAGCACCGGCAGAAACTCCACCTTGTTGTTCCAGCCCCAACTGAACCCGAGGCTCTTCTTCGGCCTCACCACGAGCTTTACCTCTTCGCCCTGCTGGACGCAGGTGATCTCGAAGCGCTCAAGCAACTTGTCGGCTTCGGCGGCATCGTCGGTCCGGAACCGCTCCTTGAGGACCAAGTGGACCACACCGGCCGGTCCGACCGTGGTCTGAATGGCCGCGCCACTGACATCGACTTTGACGACTGAGCCCGGGGCCACCGTGAAGTTTTTCTCAAGCGAACGTTCGATCGCCGCACCCGCCGGCAATGCGGCGATGGCGGCGAGCAGCAGAGACGAGCAGACGCGATACAGGGAGGAGTGCATGGCAACAACACACCGCTGCCGCCGAAAAGTCGCAGCGCAAACGCCCGCTTTGCAGCCCTCGGCAAATGCACCGTGCCGCCGCAACCGTCCATCTCCCCAACCAGCCTACTGCCGCGCCAGCCAAATACGGGCGCTCGCTTCGTCGAAAAACACCCGCATCTCAAGGTTCGACACACGGTTCAACTTGGTGAAAAGCGTCGCGAGGTACTCGTTCTCCTTCGTGGTCGCCACCATCGCCGCCCGGATCGGGTTGGGAATCGCCACCGCCTTCTGGCGCATCGAGTACTCGTAGGCCGCCGTCGGGTCGAATCCGAGACCAGTCACGCCATCGAAAGTGTGGAGCACGTCAGGCGCGCGGCCCAGCATCCGTCCGATGTGCGGCATTTCGATCCCGAACGAGTGAAGATCCGCCACGGAGATTGAGCCATGCCACGTGACGCAAACGCAGCGCGCTTCGATTGTGCAGGAGAAAGGCATGGGAGCGAGACCCGCGCAGACCGGAGCGGCGGCAGGCAAGCCTCCGGTATCGGTCCGGGCCGCTCGAACCTGAACCCGAAATCGGGGCCACGCTCCGGCTCCGCTCACTGCCGCGCCAGCCAACGCCGCGCCGCCGCCTCGTTGGCGAAAACCTTCATCTCCAGATTGCGGGTGCGGTTCAACGTCGTGAACACCTTGGCAAGGGCCGCGCCCTCCGGCGTCGTGGCGACGATCGCCGCCCGAATCGGGTTTGGGATCCGCACTCGCTTCTGCAACAGCGAGTACATGTAGGCCGCGATCGGCTGAAAACTGTGCCCCGTCACCGCATCGAAGGTATGGAGCACGTCGGGCGCAAACCCGAGTTCCTGACCAACCCGCGGCATATCCACACCGAAGGCCACCAAATCATCCTTGGTCACCAAGCCGTGCCAGGAGACATGCACGATCCGCCCCTCGGTGGTGTAGGAGTATGGCATCGGTGAATCACCGCAGGATATCCATCCCCACCCTCCCGCGACAAGTGCCTTCTCTGCCGGGCACGGTGTCGCCGGAGCCTAGGTACGCGGGAAGAGGTGCGGCGAGTTGCCGACCCGGCCCGTGCCGACCGCCCGGCGGTGGCTCCGCCTTGGCCGGAGAAATCCGTTGCCCGCCCCACGCACGGATCTTTGCTCCCCCCATGTCCATGCGGTTCTGTATTCTCGGCTCTGGCAGCAGCGGCAACGCCGCCTTTCTGCAGACCGAGGAGTCGCGCATCCTAATCGACGCCGGCTTCTCCGCCCGCCGGCTGACCGAACTGCTCGCCGGAATCGGCGAATCCATCGAGCGCCTCGACGCCATTTTCCTCACCCATGAGCACGGCGACCACTCTGCCGGACTGAACGGCCTCAAGAAGTATCCCCAGCTCAAGATCTTCGCCAACGCGGCCACCGCCGGTGCCCTCTCCCGCACGCTCGATCGTCCCGTCGCCTGGCAGATTTTCGAAACCGGTTCGCGGTTCCGTTTCCGCGACCTCACCGTCGACGCCTTTCCCGTCCCGCACGACGCCGCCGAGCCCGTCGGCTACGTATTTGACTGGGGGCATGAGGGCGACCTGCTCGCGCCGCGCCACCGCCTGGGTTGGCTCACCGATCTCGGGCACCTGCCCCAGCAGGTGCGCGAACGCGTGCGCGGGGTCGACCTGCTCGTGCTGGAGGCCAACTACGACCAGCAATTGCTCGCGGCCGACACCAAGCGTCCCTGGTCGCTCAAACAACGCATCTCCGGCCGCCACGGCCACCTCTCCAATCAAGATGCCTGCGCCTTTCTGGCCGAGCGTCGCACCGAGGAGCCAGCATTGCGCGAGGTCTTCCTCGCTCATCTCAGCCGCGACTGCAACAGCCTCGACGCCGTTACCCGCGAATTCGGCCCGCTCACCTCGCCCGAAGGCTCTGCCCGCTTCCGCGTCACCCCGGTGGCCCCCGGAGCCTGCACCGGTGTGCTTGAATGGTGAGCGCGCGCGTTTCCAGCCTTGTCCAGGCCGGGCTGGAGACCGGGACTGCGCCCACTATTAATTGTTTTCATCGCGAGCCGCGAACCGGCTCTGTCCCTCCGTCAACCGCGGCCGGGGCCTGCACGCCGATTCCCCATCCATCTCAGGACCAGCGGGTACCAAAGGCGGCCCGACTGGCGCAACCACCGTTTGAAAACACCGTCCGCACCCGCATGCTCCTGGGCCGCCCAACCCGGCGCCAATGAATCGTTTTCCTTCCTTGGCCTGCGCAGGGATCTTTCTCTCACTCGCCGCCCGACAACATGAATCGTCCTCAGTTTCGCCGCACCAAGATCATCGCCACCCTCGGGCCCGCCACCGAAAGTGAAGGCGCGCTCGAACGCATCATCCAGGCCGGAGCCGATGTGCTCCGCCTCAACATGGCCCACGCCAAGCACGACTGGGTGCGCACGATCATCCGCCGTATCCGCGCTGTCAGCGCCAAGGTCGGCAAGGAGGTCGCCATCATGATGGACATCAAGGGCCCGGAGATCCGCACCGGCGATGTCGCCGCCCCGCTCGAACTCCAGGCCGGCGAGATCTTCGACTTCCTCGTCGTCCCCCACGCCGACCGACCCGAGAAGGAGGTGCGCAGCGTCTCCGTCAACTACGCCGACATCGTCAAGGATGTCGCGGTCGGCGACACCGTGCTCGTCGACAGCGGTCTGATCCGTCTCGAGGTGTTGGAAAAGAATGAGCACCGCCTGCGGTGCCGCGTGCTCGTCCCCGGCCCGCTTGGCAGCCGCCGGCACATCAACCTGCCCGGCGTGCGCGTCAACCTCCCCTCTTTCACCGAGAAGGACCGCAACGACACCCTCGTGGGCATCGAGGAAGGCATCGACTACGTGGCGCTCTCCTTCGTGCGCGAGGGGCGCGACATCGAGCAACTCGCCGAGTTCCTTCGCGGGCAGCACTCCCGCGCCCGCATCATCGCCAAGATCGAGGACCAGCAGGCCATCGCCAACCTCGACGACATCGTGCGCGCCTGCCACGGCCTGATGGTCGCCCGCGGCGACCTCGGCATCGAGTGCCCATTCGAGGAGCTGCCCATCCTCCAGCGCCGCGCCGTGCAGACCTGCCTCAAGTACGGCCGCCCCGTCATCATCGCCACCCACATGTTGGAGACGATGATCGAGAACCCCATCCCCACCCGCGCCGAGATCACCGACATCGCCAACGCCGTCTTCGAGGAGGCCGACTGCATCATGCTTTCCGGCGAGACCACCGTCGGCAAATACCCGGTCGAGTCCGTGCAGGTGTTCGACAAGGTCGCCCGCCGCATGGAGTCGACCCCGGGTGCCGGCTTCGCCTCCGCCCTCGCGCTCAATTCCGACAAGCTGAAGATGCTCAACAGCGCCGTCGTCATGGCCGACCAGCTCCCGGCCCGCGGCATCGTCGTCTTCACCCGCCAGGGCTTCATGGCGCAGGGACTCGCCGCGCTGCGCCCACGCCACTCGCCCATCTTCGCGATCACCAACAACGTGGAGACGCAACGCCAGCTCGCGCTCCTGCGCAGCGTCGACGCCATGTACCTGCCCTTCTCCTCCCACCCGGAGGAGACCGTGCTCAACACCCTCAAGCTCCTGCGCGACACCGGCCGTGCCAACGTCGGCGACAAGTTCGTCATCGTCTCCGACATTCTCGCCAGCAATAACCAGCTCGTGGACAGCATCCAGCTGCGTGCCGTGGGCTGAGCCGCTCCGCCCCGCGGCGCTCAGTCGCGCCACGGAGTCGAGGAACAGAGCCCCTATGCAGCGGGGAAACGCTCCAGGCGAGCCAGCACGCGTTCGCGGCCGAGCACGCGGAACATCCCGGTGATCGACGGGCCGACGTTCGTGCCGGAAACGGCGAGACGGGCCACAGCCTGGTAGTCGCCGAAACCGAGGGCGTTCTTCGTCGCCAGATCCTTGATCGCGGTCTCGATCGCCGTGTCGGTGGAGAAGTCGGCGGTGCGGAGCACGTCGACCAGCTCGCGCAGGCGGGCCTTCGGGTCGCCCTTGCCCATGACCTTCGCCTTCACCTTCTCGTCGGTCGCATAGTCCTCGGTGAAGAAATAGGCCGTGTAGGCGGGCAATTCCTCAAGGCCCTTGATCTTGGGCTGGCTGAGCAGCATGACCTCACGGAAGTACGCCGGATCGGCGGCCAGCGCGGCGGACACGTTGTGCTGCTGCAGGTGCGCGCGGGCGAGGGCGATGAAAGTGTCGGCCGGCTGCTCGAGCAGGTAGACCATGTTCATGTGCGCCATCTTCTTCTCGTCGAAGCGGGCGTTGCTCTGGTTCACCCCGGGCAGGTCGAAGAGCTTCACGATCTCGGCGATGGGCATCTTCTCGCGGTCGTCGCCGGGGTTCCAGCCGAGCAGGCAGAGGAAGTTGACCACCGCCTCGGGAAGGTAACCGCGTTTCTGGTACTCCTCGATCAGGGCGCCACGGTCGCGCTTCGACATCTTGCCCGGCCCATCGGACTTCAGGATGAGCGGGATGTGGGCGAACTTCGGCGGGGTGACGCCGAAGGCCTTGAAAAGCTCGACGTGCTTGCTGGTGTTGGAGAGGTGGTCCTCGCCGCGGATCACGTGGGTGATCTGCATGGCGATGTCGTCGACGACGTTGACGAAGTGGAAGACCGGGTTGCCATCGGAGCGCACGATGACGAAGTCCTCGTCCTCGACCCGCTCGACGCGGCCGCGGATCAGGTCGTCGATGATGGCGGGCGCGGCGGCGACCTTCGTCACCGTCTTCTTGCGATGCTCGTCGAAGACCTCGGAGCGCTCGCCAAGGAGCTTGAAGTAGATGGCGCCGTCCTTCTCGTAGGTGCGGCCGGCGGCCTCGAGTTTCGCAAGGTACTCCTTGTAGACGGCGTCGCGCTCGCTCTGGCGGTAGGGGCCGAAGTCGCCGCCCTTGCCCGGGCCCTCGTCCCAGTCCATGCCGAGCCACTTGAGACTGTCGTAGATGACGTTGAGGAAGGCCTCGCTGTTGCGCTCCTTGTCGGTGTCCTCGATGCGCAGGACGAAGGTGCCGCCGGTGTGGCGGGCGTAGAGCCAGTTGAACAGCGCGGTGCGGGCGCTGCCGATGTGGAAGAACCCGGTCGGGCTGGGAGCGAAACGGACGCGGACTTTGTTCGTGGACATGGCGAGAAACGAGCGCCGATGAGGCGCGAGCGCCGGGGAAAAGACAAGAGCCGATCAGGCGCGGTCTTCGGCGCCAAAACAGCGCGAGGGCTTCGCGTGGCGAGGGGCTCAAGGCTGCGCCGCTCAGCTACGCCGAAGCCGAGGCCCCACCGTATTCCCGCCCTACTTCTTCGCGGCGGTCTCCTGCACGAACTGCTCGATCCGGTCGCAGGCCTCGCCGATCTGCTCGTAGCTGGTGGCGAAGCAGGCGCGGACATGGCCGGCGCCATTGGTGCCAAAGGCCGTGCCGGGGACCACGGCCACGTGTTTGCTCTGCAGCAAGCCGACCGCGAAGTCCTTCTCGCTCAGCCCCGTGCCGCCGACGTAAGGGAACGTGTAGAACGAGCCGCGCGGGCTGTGGCACTTCAGGCCGATCTCGTTGAAGCGGCGGACGATGAAATCACGTCGGCGGTGGTACTCGGCGCGCATCTTCAGCACGTCGTCCCACCCGCGCAGCAGCGCCTCGGTAGCGGCGTCCTGGCTGACGATCGAGGCGCACATCATCGAATACTGGTGCACCTTCATCATCGCCTCGATGAGCGTCGCCGGGCCGCAGGCGTAGCCGATGCGCCAGCCGGTCATCGCAAACGCCTTGGAGAAGCCGTGCAGGAAGATCGTGCGGTCGCGCATGCCCGGCAGGCTGGCGATGCTGGTGTGCTCCCCGTCGAAGGTGAGCTCGGAGTAGATCTCGTCGCTGAACACCAGCAGGTCCTTCTCGACGGCGAACTTCGCGATCGCCTCGAGCTGCGCGAGCGAGCAGGTGCCGCCGGTCGGGTTGCACGGCAGGTTCAGCATCAGGATACGGCAGCCCGGCTCCCAGGCCGCGGCGAGCGCCTCGGCCGTGAGCGCGAAGTTGTCCTTGGCGAAGGTCGGCACCGGGATGCCCGTGCCGTGCACCAGCGTGACGCTCGGATGGTAGCTCACGTAACAGGGCTGGTGGAAGAGCACCTTCTCGCCCGGGTTCATGAACGCCCGGAACGCCAGATCCAGCGCCTCGGATACGCCGACGGTCACCAGCACCTCGTTGTCGGGCCGATACTCGACGCCAAAGTGCTGGCCCACGTAGGCGGCGATGGCACGGCGCAGCTCGATCAGGCCGAGGTTGGCCGTGTAGTGCGTGCGCCCGCGCTCCAGCGCGTAGATCGCCGCCTCGCGGATATGCCACGGCGTGCGGAAATCGGGCTCGCCAATGCCCAGCGAGATGACGTCGGCGCTCTTCATCTTCGCGACGATGTCGAAGAAGTCGCGGATGCCGGAGCGCGGCAGATCGACGACGTGGCGGGCGATGAAACGGGCGGGGTCGCTCATGGCAGAGGCGGGCGGCGGGGACAGGAACGGAGACGCAGCGGAGGCCGGCAGCACCGTTACGGGGTGATCTTCAACGGGCCGGTCTCATCCTCGACCTGGTCCATGAGCACGTTGTGCTCCTTGTAGGTACGGAGCATGAAATGGGTCGCGGTGGAGAGAACACCATCGATGGTCGAGAGTCGCTCGGAGACGAACGAGGCGACCTTCTGCAGGCTCGGGCCGCTCACGAAGACCAACAGGTCGTAGGCCCCGGAGTTGAGGTAGCAGGAGTCGACCTCGTCGAACCGGGCGATGCGGTCGGCCAAGCGATTGAATCCGCCGCCGCGTTCGGGCCGGATCTTCACCTCGATCACAGCGCGCACGACCCCCGTCTCCTCCTTGGAGAGATTGAGCACCGGTCGCCACCCGAGGAAGATGCCCTGCGCCTTGAGCTCATCGAGCTGGCGGGTGACTTCGGCTTCGGGTTGTCCCAACACCTGCGCCATCTGCGCAGGCGTCAGGCGGTTGTTTTCCATCAGAAGCTTGAGAACGGGGTTCATGCCGGTTGCGAAACTCGCAGATCCGTGAACGACTATGCCACTCTTATTTTCAAGGGGCACGCCGCCGGGACACCCCCACGCCGCCGGCGATTCCCAACTCAAGTTTCCCTCTCTTTCAACCGATAGAAACAACGCGCCGCCGGCGCCCGCCCCCCAGCAACCCTAACCCCGCTGCCGCACCTCCCCCCTTTATGCCAGCCGTCCTCTTCATCGAAGACTCGCGGACGTTCCAGCGCCTGATGACCAAATACCTGCCGGAGGACTACGAGTTGACGATTCTCGACAGCCTCGCCGCGGGCTGGGAGTCGATCCAGTCGCGCAAGTACGATCTGATCATCACCGACTTCCTGTTTCCGCAAAGCGACGCATTCGAGCTGATCTTCCAGGTCCGACATCGTTTCTCCCCGCAACAGCTGCCGATCATCGTGCTCACCAGCGTCGCCGACCGTTTCCTGATCAGCAAACTCTTCGTGGCCGGCGTAAACGCCACCATCGCCAAGCCACCGCACGTGCCCGACTTCCGCGCGCTCGTCGCCAAGATGATCGAGACCCCGTGGGTGCAGCGGCCGGACTTTCCCAGCGAGGACGCCCACCTGCTCACCTGGGGCACGGCCGACGAATTCGTCGTCTTCTGCCCCAACCTCAACTTCTTCACCCGCGGCACCACCCAGCAGGCCGCGCTCGACGCCATGCAGGAGCGGATCCGCCAGCATACGCTCTCCGGCGAGCGCATCCCCGTGATCACGACGCCCAAGCAGACGCTCTACTTCTCGAACGTCGACGTCACACCGAGCCATGCGTAGTTGACCCTCGGGCACCCGAGCGGCCGGAGTCGGCCAGCTGATGGCCGCGGGTGACCGCCGCCCCTCCTTTGACCTGCTTCAGGGCGTCGACCGCCGCGGCAAGCCGCCGCCGCTTCTCCTTCTGGCCATCGTCAAACAGGTCGAGCTGGCGCGCCCGCTCCTCGATCTGCGAGAGCCGGACGCTCACCAACCGCAGGGGCCGCCGCTGCCGCCAAGCGTTGCGCAGCAGCGGCGCCAGCAGCGGATAGAAGTCGGTCTCCAGATCGCTTGCCACCGGCAGACTGTGGCCGGCCGAGACATCCTCCATGCCGGGGTAGCGAATCTTCACCGTGAGCGTGCGGGCGCACTTCCGATCCGCGCGCAGCTTCGGCACAAGTTCGTCAACCATGCGTTTGGCCACACGCTCGATCTCGCCGAAGTCGGCGATGTCGCGAGCGAACGTCTCCTGCTGCGAATAGCTCTTCGCCTCCCACTCCACCGTCTCGACCGGCGAGAGGTCCTCGCCCCGCGCCATCGCCAGGATCTCCGCGACGCCATCCCCGAAGAAGCTGCGCAGTCTCGCCTCGGGTGCGACCAGCAGGTCGGCCACGAGGCGCAGCCCCGCGGCGACCAGCCGCGGCTCGGTCTTGGCGCCGATGCCCGGCAACCGGCCCACCCCCAGCGGCGCTAGAAACGCCGCCTCCTCGCCGGGCGGCACGACGACGAACGCCCTCGGTTTGCGCAGCTTGCTGGCGATGCCGGCCACGAGTTTGTTCGTCGCCAGCCCCCAGGAAATCGAGAGCCCGAGCTCGGCGACGATCGTCGCATCCAGCGCTCGGATGCTCGCCTCGAGCTCCGCCTGGGACCCGAAGCCGCACGGCCCCACATCAAGATAGCCCTCGTCGATCGAGCGCCGCTCGACCTGCGGGGTCACCATCTCGCACAGGTCGAACATCCGCCGCGACACCCGACCGTACAGGCCCGGCGTATGCGGGATCAGCACGAGGTCCGGGCAGACCTGCAGCGCCTTGGTCGTCGGCATGGGTGTGTAGACGCCGGCCGCGCGCGCCTCGTAACTTGCCGAGGAGATGATGCCGCGGGTCGTGCCGCCCACCGCGCACTTCTTCCCGCGCAACGACGGATCGCGCGCCTGCTCGCACGCGACGAAGAACGCGTCGGCGTCGAGATGCACGATGGAGGTGACCGGTGGCACAGTGCGGTTATCGCCGCCACGGGGCCCCTGGCGCAACCGGAACCAGTCCGGCCGCCCGCTCCGCGTCAGCCCCGCAACGCCTGCAACGCGGCCTCCGCCGCTGTATGGCCGGATCCCGCGGCTTCGCGATAGAAGTGTTCGGCGCGTGCGCGATCGGGCTCCAGCCCCTCGTGGCCGTGCTCGAAGTGCGTGCCGAGGTTGTACTGTGCGCCCGCGTGTCCTTGGGCCGCGGCGAGTTCGAACCATTCGATCGCCAGCAGCGGGTCGCGCCCCACGCCCTCCCCCGTGTCGAAGAGCAGCGCAAGCTGGTATTGGGCCGCGGCGAGCCCGGTCTGGGCTGCGGTGAAGATCCATTGGGCGGCCTCCTGTCTCTCCGGCGCGTTCCCCGCCGTGGCGAGCAGGTCCACGCCGAAGCGGAGCTGCGCGTCAGGCAACCCCGCGACCGCCGCGTGGCGGAGCCAGGCGGCGGCCTCCCCCGGAGCGGCCTCGGAAACGTGTCCGGTCTGAATCAACACAGCGAGATTGAAGGCTGCGCGCCGATCACCCTGCATCGCTGCCTCGCGAAAACAACGGGCGGCTGCCGCATAGTCCTGCGCGACCCCCGTGCCTTTCGCATGGCACACGCCGAGCGCACACTGGGCGCGCCGCAGCCCCTGCGCCGCCGCCTCGTCGCGGGGCACGCCTTCGCCCCGCGCGAAACAAAGGCCCAGGCGGAACTCCGCCTCCCCGGCCTCGGCCCGCCGCAGCAGATCGGAGTACTCTTGGGAAGTCATGACGTTTGCGCCGGATCGCCGGCGCGGTCCCCCGGGGCGCCCGTCGCTCAGATGTAGTCGAGCAGCGATTGCTGGAACAACTTCGAGCCGGCCTGGAGCGCGGCCGAATAGGAGCGCTCCGCGGACTGGAACTGGATGATCGTCTCAGCCAGGTCGATGTTGCTCTCGCCGTCGGAGAGGTTCGCCAGCTGATTGAAACGGGTGGCGTTCTGCGTGCGGGTGACCTCGATGCGATACTGCGAGGTGGCCAGCGAGCTGAGCGTGTCCACCATGTTGTCCTCGTCGTCACCGAGCGCGTTCTGGATGGAGTTGGTGGCGGTCTTGTCGTCCACCGCGACCGCATCGCGCAGCTGGACAAGGTGGTTGAGAAATGTCTCCAGATCCTGGTTCTGCGCCCCGCTGGTGGTGGTGGCGACGCGGGCCCCCTCGCTCACGTCGATCTGCGGCGCGGCGCCGGTGGTGCCAGTGTAGGTGACGCTGCTGATCCGGCCGGTGGTGGCATCACGGGTGGCCGAGAAAGGGGCGGAGCCGGTTTCCTCGGCACCGAAGAGGTAATTGCCATTGACCTGCGTATTGGCCAAGGAGAGCACCTGTTCGAGGTAGCCGTCGAGCTGCGTTGCCAGGGCAGTATGTTGGGCAGGGTCGCCCGAGGAGGAGGCCGTGGGGGCGAGGTTGAAGGCCTTGCTCGCCAACTGCCGGATTGAGGTGAGCGTGGTGGTGCTTACTGCGATGTTGGTGAGGCCGCGTTGGGCATTGCGCTCGTACTGCTGAAGCATGCGCTTCTCGCTCTCGTAGCTCATCACGCGACCGGTTGCGGGCACATCGTCGCTGGCCTCGCTGAGGCGTTTGCCGGAGGCCATTTGTTGGGTGAGCCGGCTCTGGGTGCTGGAGAGGCGGGTGAGATCCGAGGTGAGCCGGGAGGCGAGCGTGCTGGAAGTGATGCGGATCATGGCGGGAGGCGGTGCAGCGGTTCAGGGAGCTAACGGATCGAAATGGCGTGTCGCTAGATGGTGTTGATGATGTCGGTGAGCAGCTCGTCGATCACGGACATGATTTTGGCCGAAGCTTGATAGGCGCGCTGGTAGCGCAACATGTCGGCAGTCTCCTCGTCGAGGGAGACACCGCCGTAGGACTCGCGCTGGGCGGTAAGCAGATCGCTGAGGGCCTGCTGGTCCTCTTTGCGGGACTCGGTGGTGGAGACGTCCTGACCGACGGTGGTGACGATGCGGGTGAAGGTCTGCGACGGGGTGCCGTCGAGAAAGGCGGTGTTGTTGGCAACGGCCGCGACGGCCAGCGCGCGCTGGTTCGCCCCGGAGGGGCCGCCGACGTCGCCCGCCTGCACATTGGTGGCGGTGGCAGTGCGGGCGATGGTGGCCGCCGTCGTGCCGGTGCCGGTGAAAAAGTCGCCGTTGGCGTTGGCGCCGTTGTTGTCGTAGGCGTCGTTGACCTGGGTGACGAGGGCCTGGACAAAGCCGTCGAGCCGGTTGCGATACGAATCGACGGTGGCACCAACCTTCTGGTACCCGGCGAGACTGCCGGCGGAAAGCGTGAGCTGGCTGGTGCTGGCGGGGGCGGTGGTCGTCCACTCGTACTGGTCGGCGTTGCGAGCGAGCGAACCGGTGACCACGGCCCGGTCGAGCAACAGCGCCGGGGCACCGGTGGTGCCGACCTGGATGCCGATCTGCCCCGCATCCTGCTGGACCGTCGTGAAGTCCATGTACTTGGCGAGTTCCTCAAGCTTGCTCTGGCGCTGGTCGCGCAGGTCGACAGCACTGCCGGGATTGATGATCTCGGCGCGCCCGATCTGCCGGTTGAGGTCCGCCAGATTGGCGAGGATCGAGTTCACCTGCGTGACATCCTCGTCCATCTGGCCGGTGAGGGTGTTGGCGACAACCGGAGTATCGAGCGAGATGTCGGCCAGGCGGCTGTCGGCGAGGCGGATCTTGTTGATCAGGTCGTCGGTGGTGGCGATGAGCTGCTGCTTGTTGACTGGGTCGGTCGGTTGCGTGGCGAAGCCCTGCCAGGCACTGAAAAAGGCGTCGATCGAGGCCGCGATACCCGACGGCAGATCGGTGTTGCTGCTGATCGTATCCACCGAAGTGGTCTTGGAGAAGGTTCCTTGGCTGAGTGCCGTCTGCGCTTGTTCGAGATACGTGAGCTGGGACTCGAGAAACTGCGTGTTCGAGGTCTCCTCGGTGATCTGGCCATCGAGGAGGCGGTCGCGCATCTGCTGGATCGCGACGGGCTCGACGCCGAGGCTCTGCACGCCGAGGGGGGTGTTCACCGACCCCTTGTCGCCATACACCACACGCTGGCGGGCGTAGGCGGTGTTGTTCACGTTGGCCATGTTGCGCCCGACGATGTCGAGCGCGGCGCTGTGGGCGCGCAAGGCGTTGGTGTTCGAGTAGAGGGTGGAATAGAGTCCGGACATGGCGGGGAGTTCAGCCTTGGGCTCGGTAGGTCGGGGCGGCGGCGACGGAGGCCACGGCGACCTGCCCCTGCCGGGAATAGGTCTTGGTGAACGCCTGGGGCCGCAGGGCCGGCACGAGATCGCGGTGCAGCTCGACGAGGCGGGAGAGCATCATCTGATTCTGCCGGTTGCGCTGCTTGGTGCGGTGCAGCAGATGGTTGATCTCGTCGATGAGCGCCTCAAGCAGCGGGCGGACCTCGGCGGGAAACTCGGGAACAAGTTGGCGCAACGGGCGATCCGCCGGACACCCGCGCCCGGCCGCGTACTGCCGCACGGCGTTTTCGCGCTCCGCGCGGCACGTCCGGGCCGACTCGGCCTGCTCCTCAAGCTGCGGTACGAAGCCGGCCACCGCCTCGGCATCCAGCGAGAGGATCCGTTGCTGTTGTTCCTCGAACAGGCGAAGGAGCCCGCCGTATTCGGCAAGTTCGCTCCGGAGCGTGTCGACGACCGTCGACCAGGCGGGGACTTGTCCCGTGGCAAGAGTTGGTGTGTCGGCCAGCATCATGAAATGGTCTCCGATTTATCGGTCGTTTGCCCCTTTGGGGTAAGTTGCGGCACGAGCATCTTGGCGATACCCAGTCCCCCACCCTGCGCGACGCTCTGGGCCACGACGTCGGTGACGAGGTATTGGTAGACGTTGTTGCCGGCCACCGCGCCCTCGCCGGCGCCCAACATTGGCTTGAGGGCGTCTCCGAGCAACTGGCGGACCAGAATCGCTTCGAACTGCTCCGCGGCGGCCTGCGCCGGCGGGCGGTTCGCGCCCCCTTGGAACGTGCGCCGCACCGCCGCCGGATCGGCGACTCCGAGCAACGGGCTGATGGGAACCGTGGACATGTTGGACGGGGGTCGGTCAGTTGATCACGACCTCGGCCTGGAGGGCTCCGGCGCGTTTGAGGCTTTGGAAGATCGCCATCATCTCGCGCGAGGAGACCCCGAGCGCGTTGAGCGCCTTTGCGAGCTCCTCGACCGAAGGCATCTCCTCGACGATCTGGAAACCGCCCTTCACTTCGGTGACCTCGGTACGGGTCGAGGGCACCACGGCCGTGGTGCCACCCTCGCTGAACGGCCCGGGCTGCGAGACGCCGAGCGTGGAGGCGATCTTGATGGTGAGCGAACCGTGACTGATGGCGACCTGCGAGAGGCGTACCGGAGCGGTGGCGACGATCGTGCCCGTGCGCTCGTTGAGGACGACGCGGGCGGCGGTGTCGGGCCGGGCCTCGATCGCGCCGAGGGAGGCGATGAACGAGACCTCGTTGCCGGTGAAGGCGGCGGGGAGCCCCACCGCGACGGTCGCCGCATCCTGGGCACGAGCGGTGCCGGGGAAATGCGCGTTGACGGCGTCGGCGATGCGGGCCGCGGTCGCGAAATCGGGCTGGTGGAGGAGCAAGCGCACCACGCCATCGCGCACGACGGTGGCGGGGATCTCGCGCTCGACGATCGCACCGTTGGTGATGGAGGCGACCGTGGGATGGTTCTTCTGCACGGTGGCACCGCCGGGGCCGCCGCCGCCGCCAATGAAACCGCCCACGGCCACGGGCCCCTGGGCCACGGCATAGACGGCGCCGTCGGCGCCGAGCAGCGGCGTTTGGAAGAGCACGCCGCCCTGCAGGCTCTTGGCCTCGCCGAGCGCGGCGACGGTCACATCGATGCGGGCGCCGGGCTTGAGGAAGGGGCCGATGTCGGCGGTGACGAGCACCGCCGCGGCGTTGGAGGACTTGAGCGTGCTGGCCGGGATCGAGATGCCGAAGTGCTCGAGGGTGTTGGCGATCGAGCGCAGCGTGGCCTCGGAGTTCTTGTCGCCGTCGCCCGCCAGGCCGGCGACGATGCCGTAGCCAATGAGCTGGTTGTCGCGCCCGCCCTCGACGACCACGAGATCCTTGAGGCGCGAGCCATCGGCCCGCGCGACCGGCAGGGCCGCGACCACGAGAAGGAGAACGCCGAGCAGAGGTTTCAGGGACATGATGGGGACGCGGGTCAATAGAGCCGGAGCAGTTCGTAGAGCTTAGTGAGCCAGCCCTTCTTCTGCGAATCGGTGAGGCTGCCCTCGGTGACGACCTCGACGGTGGCGTTGGCGATGCTGGTCGAGGACACGGTGTTCGAAGAGCTGATATCCTGGGGACGGACGATGCCGCGCAGCACCATGTACTGGCGCTCGCCGCCCATGGAGACATGGCGCACGCCCTCGAGCACGAGGTTGCCGTTGGGCAGCACATCGGTGACGAGCACCGCGGCGCGCGAGGTGAGCGTGGCCTTGTTGTTGATCTCGCCCGAGGCGGCGAAATTGTTGCCCCCGGCGTAGCTGGTGCCTGGATAGGCGCCGTTGTGCGTGCCGGCGGCGCTGGCGGCCAAGGGGAAGAGGAACTGCGAGATCGCGCTATCGGCGGAGCTCGACTTGTCCGCCTTCGACGACTGGGAGTTCTGCGAACTCACGCTCTCCTGCACAATGATGGTGACGATGTCGCCGGTGCGGGACGCCCGCCGGTCGGCCAGCACGCCGCGGGAGGTGGTGGCGGGCCAGATCGAGTCGGCCGGAGCCGCGGTGGCAAGCACCAGGAGGACGGCGGAACTGACGAGGAAACGTTTCATGTCAGAAGGTGATGCGGGCCTGATTCTCCCCGACGACGACGGCGGAGAAATCGCGCCGCGACTCGGGGTTGCGGACCACGATGGTCTCGCCGCGGGCGCCGCTCTGCATCGCCAACCCCTTCATGGTGATGGTGAGCGCGCCGCTGACTGCGACCACCTCGACCCGGCTGCCGCGCTGCACGAGCATCCGCGGCGCCACTTCGCGCCACGAGAGCACCGTGCCCACCGGGAGACCGCGCGCCATCGCATGTCCGGAAAGATCGGTGCCGGCAGGGATCGCGTCCTTCTCGTGGAGAAAATCGACCCGGCGGAGTTCGAAGCTCGACGACTCGATCGAACCCCCGCGGGCGACCGGCTGGCGGGTGACCAGGGCGTCGCCCCAGAGGTGCCCCTCGAGCGGCAGATTCCACTCGCCAAGATTGGCTCCGCCGGCAGAGAGGCGCACGCGCACGATCATCTGGTTGGCGAGGGAGGGAGGAGGGGAAACGACAACCATCTCCCAGTCGCCGGTGGGAGTGACGGGAGCCTTCCAGGCGCGCAACAGCTCGAGCTGCAACTCGCCGGTGGTGGCGAAATGCGCCGCAAGCTGCGCCCCGATCTGCGGGAGGAAGTCCTGCGGGGCGACCGTCGCCGGTGCGCCACCACAGGCCAGCACCGTCGCCGCAAAGGCGGCGCCGGCAAGGAGCGGACGGAGGAGTCGGGAGACGAAGTGCATCAGCGTTTCAGGTTGTTGATCTCCTGCAGCATCGCATCGGAGGTCTGGATGGCCTTGCTGTTGATCTCATAGGCGCGCTGGGCGACGATCATGCTGACCATCTCGTTGACGACATTCACATTGGAGCCTTCGAGATACCCTTGGATCGTGGTGCCGAAGCCCTGGACACCGGGATTGCCGAGCTCGGGCGTGCCGCTGGCGGTGGTCTCCAGGTAGAGGTTGCCGCCGGCGTTCTCTAGCCCGGTGGGATTGGCGAAGCGCACCAGCTGGATCTGGAAACTGGAGGTGCCAGTGGCCGTGGTCACCGTGACCTCGCCGGTGGTGGCGACCGAAATCGAGGTGGCGCCGACGGGGATCGGCTGGAAACCGCTCAGGACGGGGAGTCCGTCGTTGGTGACGACCTGACCGGTGGAGGTGAGCTTGAACGAGCCATCGCGCGTGTAGGCGCTGGTGCCATCGGGCCGCTGGATCTCGAAGAAGCCGTCGCCCTGGATGGCAATATCGAGCTTCTCGCCGGTCTGGGAAAGCGTGCCCTGGGTGAACACCTTGGCGGTGGAAACGACCCGCGAACCGGCACCGACCTGGGTGCCGGAAGGCACGAGATTGCCGGCCCCGCCGTCCGCCCCGGCGGGCCGCGATTGCTGGTAAAGCAGGTCCTGGAACTCGATCTTGGACTTCTTGAAGCCCGTCGTATTCACGTTCGCGAGATTGTTCGCGATCGTGTCGAGGTTGAGCTGCTGGGCCTGCATGCCCGTGGCGGACGAGTAGAGGGCGACATTCATGCGTGGAGGCGTTCGGGGAGTGGCGGGCCGGCGGGTGAGTCAGCGGCCGGAGGCGCGCCGCCGGGCGGAGGGGTGGGCTGCGGCGCGGGACGGCGGCGAGCGGCGGACCGGGAAGGTGAAGCAGTCGAGCACGGTCCGCGCGGTGATCGCGGCGCGACGGGAGAAGAACGGGAGAGGCTGGAGACGCCGGGCGCTCATGGGATGAGAGAATCTTCAGCCGACGGCACGGATGGTCTTGTCGAGAAGATCGTCGCGGGTGGTGATGACCTTTTGGGCGGCTTCATAGGCACGGGAAACCTGGATGAGGTTCACCATTTCGCCGACGGGTTGCACGTTGCTGGTCTCGAGCGAACCCTGCATGAGCTCCGGCTTCTCGACGGTCTCGGGCGTCTGGCCGTTGGCGGCAAAAAGCCCCCCGGCGAGAGGCGTGAGCGCCTGCTGGTTCGCGAACTTCTGGATGGTGAGCCGCCCGATCTGCTGGCCGCCCTGCGAAAGGGTGCCGTCGGCGGCGATCGCCAGCGGTCCGCCCTCGGGCAAGAGCTGGATTGGTGCCCCACCCTCGCCCAGCAGGAGGTTGCCCTGCGCATCGACCACGGTGCGATCGGTGTTGGTGTAGAAACTACCCGCACGGGTGTAGGCGCGCTCGCCGTCGGGCGTCTGCACTTCGAAGAATCCCTCGCCACGGATCGCCACGTCGAGTTCGCGGCCGGTGCCGATGAACTGCCCCGGCTGGAAGCTCACCGAGACGTTGCTGGAGGGAAACTGAACCGGGCGAGCCGCGCTGGGGCCGGTGGCTCCGGTAGGCATCGTCCCCGCCGTCTGCGTCGAAAACTCCACCTCCTGTTTTCGGAAACCGGGTGTGCCGCTGGCGGCGATGTTGTGCGAGGTCGCCGCCTGCCAACGTTCCAGTGCACCCAAGGCTGAGGCTCCGAGGTAGAGACCGATGTTCATCGGCCACGCAATTGCAGTCCGTGTGCCAGAGTCCTTACTCGCTGTCGTCCAGCGTCTTGAGCTTTGCCTACCTTCGCCCGGGAAAAGTCTTCCGGCGACTTTGGGCAGGTTGTGCCGACTCGGGTGCGGTGTTGCCTACGATACCGGAAGTGCTGGGCCGAGTCTCGGCCGGTCGGCCACATGAATCGAGTCGCTCATGCGCCGAGTCGTTACTCGGCCCGTACACTGACCTCGCTCACCCGATTGATGCAGAGCCGGCCGGTTTTGCTTTCAGCGCTGCCCCGGCGCATAGGCGCAGAGGATCTCGATCTTCTCCCCGCAGCGGCAGGTGACGATGAGTTTGACGACGCGGTCGCCCTCCTTGATCGCCTCGACGGTGGCGTCGTGCCCGCCGGTGCCGCCTGAGTCGGCCGACATGGCGCCAAGCAGGGCGGCATCGAACATCGGTGGAGGCAAGTCCGGCCCCTTGGTCGGTTTCGAACCGGAGGGCGAGGAGACACGGGGGCGATTTTGGAGAAAGTCCTTCACGGGAAATCAAGGGGCTGGGAC
Organism: Verrucomicrobiota bacterium; assembly: GCA_019136515.1. GTDB lineage: Bacteria > Verrucomicrobiota > Verrucomicrobiia > Opitutales > Opitutaceae > CAJCBL01. The sequence continues at coordinate 99,011 of JAGVUB010000106.1, read as the reverse complement.
CGAGGGGCCGTTCGTCGGTCGCGCCGGCTCCTGTTGGTGGTCGCGGGCGTCCGATGGCCGGCTGGTCATTGATAGACTCATGACGATGCGCTGGTTGCGGGCCGCATCGGGTTGCTCGCCGGGCAAAGGACGGGTGGAGCCGAAACCGCTGAGCCGGTCGAAGCGCGACATGTCGACGGCGTAGTAGTTGAGCGACCGGCGCACCGCCTGCACCTGGTCGGTCGACAGGTCCCAATCGGTGTATCCTTCACGCGGACTCGCGACACCCGCGCGGGAATAACCTTCGACGACGATCCGGAACTTCTGGCGGTCGATGAGCCAGGCGAGGTTCTGCATGACGACATCGCCCCACTCGGTGAAGGCGGCGGAGTCGCGCACGAACAGCGGCTGGCTACCCCCGCTGAACAGGGTCACCCGCAGGCCGTCGCTGGTCACCTCGACCTTGATCGGGTTGTTCGGGTCGGTCTCGGAGACATTGAGCAGGCGGTAGAACTCGCGCGCGAGCGCCTGCATCGCGTTCAGGTCGATGGCCGCCGGGCTTTTGCCGGAGGAGCCGCTGTCGTCGCCCTGGGGCGTGGTATTGGACTGGAACGGGAGCACGCCGCTGGTGTTGTCGAGCGGCGAGTTGAACGGGCTCTGGAAGTACTGCGAGGTCGCGATGAGGATCTCCTGGTCCTGGGCGGAGATCCACAGCACCAGGAACAGCGCCATCATGGCGGTCATGAAGTCGGCAAAGGCGACCTTCCAAGCGCCGCCGTGGTGGGCCTCCTTCTTTTTCGCCATGGCTGGTTCCTCCGCGGCCGCGCCTACTTGGCCGGCGGCATGCCCTTGAGGATGGCCTCGAGTTCGTCGGCCCCGGGCTGCACCGTGCTGTCGAGGGAGCGGCGCGCCACCTCGACGGCCATCAGGGGCGCCAGGCCCTTCGCGAAGCCCGACACGGCCTGCAGGATACAGCGGAAATATTTGTCGTCGTTGGCGTTGTTGGCCTTGATGCGCATCGCCAGCGGGTTGATCAGGCCGTAGGCGCTGAACACACCGAGGAACGTGCCGGTGAGCGCGGCGGCGACCTTCTCGCCCACCGCCTCGGGCCCCTCGGAGATGGCCGCCATCGTGTTGATGATGCCCAACACCGCCGCGACGATGCCGACGCCCGGCAGCGAGTCGCCGACCAACTGCAGGATGTGGACGGGCTCGTCGGCCTCGTTGGCCTTCGCATCGAGCTCGACCTCGAGCAGCGCCTCGAGCTGGTCGGGCTTGATCTTGCCGTCGACCACCGGCCGCAGGCCGTTGCACAAAAACTCCACCCGCTCCGGGTGGTGGATGAAGCTAGTGTACTTCGTGAAGATGGTGCTCTTGTCCGGCTCGAGGATGTGGCCCTCGAGCGCGATCAGGCCGCTGCGCCGCCCGAGCAGGAAGATCTCATAGAGGAGCTTGAGCAGGTCCATGTACTCCTCCTTGCCGGTGTGCCCGCCCGAGATCGCCCCCTTGATCTTCACGATGATCTCCTTGAGCACGTGCGTGGGGCTGGCGATGACCATCAGGCCGAGCGCGATGCCTCCGATCACGATGAACTCGGAGATATGCAGCAGCAGCAACGGGTTGCCGCCCGCCACCATGAAGCCACCCAAGGTGGCTCCGAACACGATCAGGATTCCGACCAACAACATCATGACGGTCGGCCTCGTTTATTGTTCCCGCACGCGTTGGATGTAGCCACGCAGCCCGATGATCGTCTGGGCGTGGATCTGGCAGATGCGGGACTCGGTGAGGTTGAACACGGAGGCGATTTCCGCCAGCCGCATGTTTTCGTGGTAATACATCGCGAGGATCTTGCGCGGTATATCGGGCAGTTGCCGGATTCTTTGAGCGACAAGTTCCTGCAGTTCGCGCCGTTCCATGTCGTCGCGGGCGAGCACGTCGGTGTCGTCGGCGATGATCTCGTGCAGGCTGGAGCGCTCGCCGCCCTCCTCGTCGGGCGACTGGTCCAGCGCGAGGAAACAGGCGGGTTTGGCCTCCTCGAGCCACTTCGCGTATTCCTTGGTCGAGATGCCGAGCACCTTGCGCACCTCCTCGTCGGTGGCCGGACGCCCGTTCTTCTGCTCGATCTCGGCGATGACCTCCTTGATCCGGCGCGCCTTCGCCCGGGCGCGACGCGGACGCCAGTCGAGCCGGCGGAGCTCGTCCAGCACCGAACCGCGGATGCGCCGGCTGGCGTAGGCGGCGAAGGTGTTGTTCTGCTTCGGATCGTAGTTCTTCACCGCGGCGATGAGCCCGAGGATGCCGACACTGTAGAGATCCTCAGCCTCGATGTGTGGCGGCAGATTGATCCGGATACGGTCGACGACCGACCGGACCAGCGGCAGGTAACGTTCCGTGAGCGCCTTCTCATCGAGCGAGCTGCTCTCGACTCCCTGGTAGGTGCGCCAGACGGCGGCGGCGGCGGATTTCGGCGGCAAGGCGGAAGCCGGGGCAGCGGGCGGCGGCGATTTCTTCGCGGGACCTGGGGCGGTTTTCATGATTCAGACGCGGTTCAGGGTTGGGCAGGGGTACCGGACGGCGCGGTGGCTTGCTCATCGGCCTTCGCCGCTTGGGCCGCCGCCTCCTGACGGCGTTGGTGCGCAGCCTCGATGAAGGCCTTGATCACCACCGACCAGAACCACCGGAAAAGGAAGGCCGCGACCAAGCAGCTGATCGCCGCGTCGCGGAAAACGATCTCGCCCGGGCGGTCGGCCAAAAAACCGGCCAACGCCGCAAGGGTGAATCCGACGAAACCGCCGATGAGAAAAGCGTAGCGCATGGGGGTCAGTTCCACGGGAAGGTCCGGCGCAGGACCGCGCCAACCACATCGGTTTCGCATTCGTCGGTGAGGCTCGGGCCAAGCGTCACCATCAACGGCGCCAGCGGCGCCTCGATGAGGTAGTCCCAGAGCTTGCCCCATTGGGGCAGCTCGTCGAGCTGGGTGAAGACCACATGGGTGCAGCCCAGTTCCTGGCCGGCCGCGCAGGCCTGCCGGAGCACCGCGCTGTCGAGCAGCCCCGAAAGCACCAGCACGCGGCCGGGCAGCTGCTGCTCGTCGAGGAACGCGCGCAGGCGTGCGTTCTCCTCCGGCCGGGTCAACGACAGCGGCGGCATGTCGACGTAGCAGAATTGCGGGGCCACCGCACGTCCCGCCACCGGCACCTGTCGTGAGAAATCGACGCCGAGCAGTTCGGCGAATACCGCCAGATCCTCCGCGGCCTTCGGCCGGTCGAACTCCACGCTGGCCACCACCCCGCGGCGCCCGCGCGAGAACACCTCCGCGGCGAGCCACTTGCACAGTGCGGTCGTCGTACCCCCGCCCGGCAGCCCCACGAAGGCCGTGCGCGCCGGCAACGGGCGCTGGGCGATATCCGCGGCCAGTTGCCGGATCAGGCCGGCGCCCTGATGCAGCGGTTGCTCCGGAGCGCCGGTGGGCCAACCGCGGGTGGCGTGCAACCGAGCGATCAGCGATTCCGAGAGGCCGGAGCGTCGTAGCAAAGTCTCGAGCCGTTGCGGCGGCGGTTGCCGGCGGGCCGCGGCACCACCACTCGGCGCAGCATCGGCCACGTGCGGGAGTGGCGGCACCGCCTCGGTGGAAGCTTCGGCATAGGTGGCCCCGACGGTCACCGCTCGCCGGGTCGGGATTGCCTGCGGCACCGTGCTCACAGGTCCGAACGTATCGGGTTCCCGGGGCGTCTCAACCGGGGCGGTGGGCGCGGCCGGCGGCACTTGCGCGATCACCTCCAAGCGCGTGCCACCCAGCAGACCGGCGACCCCGCCCGCCTTCACCGCCCGCACCGAGACCACACGGGCGTCCTCGCCCAGCTGACCGCGAATCGCCCCAACCGCCTCCTCGGCCGAACGGACGAGGAAACGATACGAGGAGCCAGCGGCGACAGGAATTGAGGCGGTGGCCTCGGGCTGTGTTCTACGACCCTGGGCTTGCATTTTGGCTCCCCTATGCAAAGCCAGTGCCACTATCGCTAGTCGTTGTTTACTTGTTTGTTGCGTAATCCGCATGGAGAATCCGGCAGAACCTGCCGGACCCCCCGCGGCAGCCGTTGCCGACAATCCCAACAAGTCCTGCGGGCCGCGCGCCCAAGCCAACGGCGCCCCGAGTAGTCTCCCCTAGGTCAACTCTACCTCCTTGGCTGGCCGCTCCTCGCACGAACCTCGCTCATGCGCGGTTCGCTGGCCGTCGCCACGCCGACTGCCCCAGCACGCTTCTGTGCCAGTCGTCGCTATTGCCAAGCGGCGCCGGCTCCCCTTCCCTTTCCGGGCAATGTCCTCCGCGCCCGCTCCGCTCGATCGCAACACTCTCCCCGATGCCGCCGGCCACTTCGGCCCGTACGGCGGCGTCTATGTGCCCGAGACGCTCATGACTGCCCTGCAGGAGCTTGAGCGCGCCTACGATGAGGCGCGCGTCGATCCGGCCTTCCAATCCGAGCTCAAGCACCACCTCAAGGAGTTCGCCGGCCGCCCCACCCAACTCTATTTCGCCGAACGTCTCACCGAGCACGTCGGCGGCGCCAAGATCTACCTCAAGCGCGAGGACCTCCTCCACACCGGCGCCCACAAGATCAACAACGCCCTTGCCCAAGTCCTCCTCGCCCGCCGCATGGGCAAGAAGCGCATCATCGCCGAGACCGGCGCCGGCCAGCATGGTGTGGCCACCGCCGCGGCCTGCGCGAAGTTCGGCCTCGAATGCGTCGTCTACATGGGCTCGGTCGACATGGCCCGCCAGGCCCTCAACGTCTTCCGCATGCGCCTGATGGGCGCGACCGTGGTGGGCGTCGAAGCCGGCCAGAAGACCCTCAAGGAGGCGATCAACGAGGCCATGCGCGATTGGGTCACCAACGTCCGCACGACCCACTACGTCCTCGGCACCGCCTACGGCTCGCACCCGTACCCGAAGATGGTCCGCGATTTCCATCGCGTGATCGGCCAGGAAGCCCGTGCCCAGATCATGGAGCGCGAGGGCCGGCTGCCCGACGAGCTCATCGCCTGCGTCGGCGGCGGCAGCAACGCCATCGGTCTCTTCTTCGAATTTCTCGAGGAGCCCGGCATCCGCATGACCGGCGTCGAAGCCGGCGGCCGCGGCATCAAGCGCGGCGAACACGCCGCCCGCTTCGCCGGCGGCCGGCTCGGCGTCCTCCAAGGCTGCAAGACCCTGATTCTCCAGGACGCCGACGGGCAGATCGACCTCACCCACTCCGTTTCCGCCGGCCTTGATTACGCGGCCGTCGGTCCGGAGCACCTCTTCTACCAGCAGCGCGGCCGCATCGAATTCGCCTACGCGACCGACGACGAGGTCCTCGCCGCCTTCCAGCTACTCTCGCGCCTCGAGGGCATCATCCCCGCGCTCGAATCGACGCACGCCGTCGCCTTCGCCCTCAAACGCGCCGCCGAACTGCCCAAGGACAAGATCGTCGTCGTCAACCTCAGCGGCCGCGGCGACAAGGACGTGCAACAGGTCGCCGAGATCCTGAAGGGAAGTGGCAAGTGACAAGTAGCATGTGACAAGGTGCGGATCATGAGCGAGGCGCCCCGCGATCTCGTCGATAGAACGTTCCGCTTCGCCGTGGCAGTCCGGCAGTTCGTCAATCGTCTGCCGCCAACCCCAGCCAACCGCGAGGACGGCCGCCAGCTCATCCGGGCAAGCGGCTCCGTCGCCGCGAACTACCTCGAAGCCCAAGAAGCGCTCAGCCGGAAGGACTTCTTCTACCGCATCAAGATCTGCCGGAAAGAGGCTCGGGAGTCCAATCTCTGGCTGCGCCTCCTTCAGCTTCTCGGGACCGACCCGCTCCACGCCGAACGCACTGCGCTCGCGAACGAAGCCGATGAGCTGAAACGCATCTTCTCGTCCATCGCCGCGAAGGATGACACCAACGACTGACCGCCTGCCCGGTTCTCTTGCTACTTGGTACTTGGCCCTTGGTACTTCGCCTCCGGCCTCTGGGACTCCGCCGCCGCCCGGGCGCATCGCAGGAACAGGTCCGCGGCCGGCGGCAATGCGTCCCCGGCCCACGCCGCGCCCACGAGCAACGGCACCGGCGCCGGGGTGAGTGGCAGCAGCTTCAGCCGGCCTCCCGCGGTGCATCCGAGCGATTGTGACACCAGCGCCACCCCGCCGCCCGCCTCCACCGCGGCGATCAGGCTTGTGGCGCCGTCGTGTTCCTCCCCCACCCGCGGCTGGGGCCGCACCTTCGCGAACAACTCGTCGAACATCGCGTAATACTCCGGATAGTGGGCCCGGGTCAGCCCCACGAACCGCGCCTTCGCCGCCTGCGCCAGCGGCACCGAACGTTGCCGCGCCCAGGGATGTCCCGGAGGCACCGCCAGCCGCAAAGTGTCGCGCTCCAGCGTCTCGAAGTGCAGGCCGCGCAGCATCGCCTTGAGCGGCCGCACCAAGACTGCCAACTGCAGCCTGCCCTCCCGCAGCCCGGCGATCATCTCCTCCGTGCTCAGATCGTGGAGTTTCACCCGCACCTGCGGCAGCTCGGTCTGGAACGCGCGCAGCGTCGGCGGCAGCAGCCGCACCGTCGGCGACGGCGCATAGCCCACATGCAGCTCCCCGCCCCCGCCCACCGCCACCGCGCGCGCCGCCTTCACGGCCTCGTCCGCCCGCTGCAGCACGGCCCGCGCCTCGCCGAGGAACGCGCGCCCGGTCTCGGTCAGGCTCACCGACTTCGCGGTGCGCAACAGCAGCGGGAAGCCGAGCTCGTCCTCGAGATCGCGCACCTGCCGGCTCAGCGCCGGCTGGGAAACGTGGAGACGCAGCGCCGCCCGCGTCACGTTCTCCTCCTCCGCCACCGCCACGAAATACCGGAGATGCCTCAGTTCCATGCCGCCAGCATGCCTTTTGCGCATGCTGAGACAAGAAACATGGTCTTTCCCGCCAACCGCCCGGATGTGGCACAATGGCGGCATGACCACGATCCGCCGCTCCCACGAAAGGGGCCACGCCAACCACGGCTGGCTCGACACCTACCACACCTTCAGCTTTGCCGACTACTACGACGAGAACTGGATGGGCTTCCGCAGCCTGCGCGTGATCAACGACGATCTCGTCATGCCCCGCATGGGCTTCGGGATGCACCCGCACCGCGACATGGAGATCATCACATACGTCCTCAGCGGCGCGCTGGAGCACAAGGACTCGATGGGCAACGGCCGCGTGATCCGCGCCGGCGACGTCCAGTACATGGCCGCCGGCACCGGCGTCCGCCACAGCGAGTTCAACCCCTCCTCCGACGAGGCTGTGCGCCTGCTCCAAATTTGGATCCAGCCCGACCGCACCGGCACCACGCCGCGCTACGCCGAAAAGGCGTTGGCAGACGCCGCGAGCGGCCGCCTCCACCTCGTCACCAGCAAGACCGGCCGCGAAGGCTCGATCGCCATCAACCAGGACGCCGACCTCTGGCTCGCCCGCCTTGCGCCCGGTGAACACGTCGCGCACACCCTCGCCGCCCATCGCCACGCGTGGCTCCACGTCGCCGCCGGCGAGATCACGCTCGACGGCCAGCCCCTCCACACCGGCGATGCCGCCGCGCTCTCCGGCCCGGCCACGCTGCAGCTCGCCGCCGTCGGCCCCGCGCAGGTCCTCCTCTTCGACCTCGCCTGACCCGCCCACGCCATCCGCCACCGCAGCACCACCACTCTACCATCACCATGAAAGCACTCCACCTCCTCCTGAAGACCGACCACAGCACCGCACCGCTCCTCGCCCGCCTCGCCTTGGGCCTCGTCATGTTCCCGCATGGCGCCCAGAAAGCCCTCGGCTGGTTCGGCGGCTACGGATTCGACGGCACCATGGGCCATTTCACCGGCACCATGAACATCCCCGCCGTGTTCGCGTTCCTCGCGATCGCCGCGGAGTTCGCCGGCTCGCTCGGGCTAATCACCGGCTTTCTCTCCCGCGTCTCCGCCCTGGGCATCGGGATCACCATGACCGTCGCCATCTTCATGGGGCACGCCGCGAACGGTTTCTTCATGAACTGGTATGGCAACCAGAAGGGCGAGGGCTTCGAGTACCACCTGCTCGCTATCGGCCTGGCCCTCATCGTCCTCGTCGCCGGCGGCGGCAAAGCCTCCGTCGACGGCCTTCTCGCCAAACAGACGAAGAAGAACTGACCCGGTTCGCCGCCCCCGTCCGATCGCCTCGCGGTGCAGCACCCGGCTCCCAGCCGGTCGCTGCACCGCTTTGCTCTTCTCCGCGCCGGAACTCTTGCACGGCATCGGGAACCCGCTACCCCACTCGCACCATGCCCTATCGCGCGATTCTCTGGGACAACGACGGCGTACTCGTCGACACCGAGCGCTGGTACTTCCAGTCCACCCGCGAAGTGCTCGCGACCGTCGGAATCGATCTCACCGAGGCGCTGTACTTCGAGCACTTCTTAGCCAGCTCCGGCGGAGTCTGGCACCTCGCGGCGGCCCGCGGCATTGGCGAGACCAAGATCGAAGCCCTGCGCCAGCGCCGCAACGAACGCTACCGGACCTATCTTGAGCAGCAGCCGCTCGTCATCCTCGGCGTGCGCGAAGTCCTCGAAGCGCTTCGGCCTCACTTCAAGATGGGCATCGTGACGAGTTCCCGTCGCGACCACTTCGAAACCATCCATCGGCGCACCGGTCTCCTCGGATTCTTCGACTTCGCCCTGACCCTCGAAGATTACGACCGGTCCAAGCCCGAGCCGGACCCCTATCTTGCCGGTATCGCCCGCACCGGCTGCACTCCGGCCGAATGCCTCGCGATCGAGGATGCTCCCCGGGGCCTCGCCGCCGCCCGCGCCGCCGGCATCGATTGCTGGGTGATCCCGACCGACCTCGGCCGCATGGCCGACTTCTCCGGCGCAGCTCGTATCCTCCGGAACGTCCAGGAACTGCCCACCCTCCTCCGCTAACGCACGCGTCGCACCGTCCACCTCTGCCCTTGTCATCCGGGCGGCTTGTCCCTGTTACTCACCCCATGAAAAGCATGACCGGCTTCGGCCGAGCCGCCGCCCCGTTCGCCGGCCACGAACTCTCCGTCCAGATCTCTTCGGTCAACCGCCGCGGGATCGAGATCGCCGTCGGCCTGCCCGACGAATGGCGCGAGCTCGAGACCGCCGTCGCCGACCGCATCCGCACCGTGGCGACCCGCGGCCGCATCTCGGTCTCCGTCTCCGTGCGCGCCCCCGAGGGCCGCGCCGAGGGTCTGCCCGACGAGGCCACGCTCGGCCGCGCGCTCGACCACCTCGCCGCCCTCGCCGCCAAACGCGGCATCCCCTTCGCCCCCGACGCCGCCCTGCTCTGGGACATCGCCGCCGGCCTGCGCAACAACCACGACCTGCCCGCCGCCGCGGACGCCCAGCCCGCCCTGGTCGCCCTCGTCGATCAGGCGCTGGCCGGCTTCGCCGCCATGCGCGCCAAGGAAGGCGCCGCCCTGCAGGCCGACATGCTCGCCCGCGTCGCGCTGATCCGCACCCATTTTGAGGCGATCGCCGCCCGCGCGCCCCTGATCGCCGCCGGCTATCGCGAGAATCTCCTGCGCCGCCTGCGCGACGCGGGCCTCACGATCGACCTCAGCGACGAACGCGTGCTCAAGGAGATCGCGCTCTTCGCCGACCGCTGCGACATCGCCGAGGAGATCACCCGCGCCCGCAGCCATCTCGACCAGCTCGACGCCCTGCTGCGCTCCGAGGGCGAGATCGGCCGCAAGACCGAGTTTCTCCTCCAAGAACTCGGCCGCGAGGTGAACACCACCGGCAGCAAGGCCAACGACCTCGCCATCGCCAAGCTCGTCATCGAGTGCAAGAACGAGCTCGAGCGCATCCGCGAGCAGATCGCCAACGTCGAGTAGGCACCCCCGTCCCGCACCGGCATCCACATCCCGGAGATCCCGCGGACGGTCCAGTCACCGCAGCCCCTCGCCCCCCCCGGACCCCGCGGTTGACGCTCGTCCCCGAATCCCCGAGAAAGCCTACGCCATGACCTCAGGCCTGCCGCCGCCGACCCCCGTCTCCATCAAGCCCACCGATCTCCGCGGTATCCTGAAATACGTGCCGCGGTTCCAGGGCCAGGTCTTCGTCGTGGCGGTCGACGGCGCCGTCGTGGCCGACGAGAACTTCGCCAACATCCTGCTCGACATCGCCGTGCTCAAGAGCCTCGGCATCAAGGTGGTCATCGTCCATGGCGTCGGCCGCCAGATCCGCGACTTGTCGACGCTGCGCAACATCCCGATCAGCGACGACACCGGCGAGGGCGCGACCGACGCCGCCACGCTCGACCTCGCCATCCGCGCCTCCTCGAGGGTCTCGCACCAGATCCTCGAGGGGCTCACCCAGGCCGGGCTCAAGTGCGCGATCACCAACGCCGTCCGCGCCGTGCCCATGGGCATTCTCAAGGGCACCGACCTGCTCTTCACCGGCCGCGTCGACCGCGTCGACAAGGATTTTCTCCTCCAGCTCATCCAGCACGGCGCCGTGCCGATCCTGCAGCCGATCGGTTTCGACCGCGACGGCCGCACCCTCCGCCTCAACTCCGATCTCCTCGCCCGCGAGGTCGCCGAGGCGCTCGGCGCCACCAAGATCGTGTTCCTCGCCCAGGCCCCCGGCCTCGAGATCGACGGCGAAATCCGTCGCGAGCTCCCCGTCGACGTGCTTGCCGCACTCCTCGAGAAGAGTCCCGGTGCCGTCGCCGGCCGTCTCGCCAGCAAAGCCCGCCACGCCGTCGCCGCCATCCTCGCCGGTGTGCCGCGCGTGCACCTCGTCGACGGCGAGCTGCCCGACGGACTCATCAACGAGATTTTCTCCAACATCGGCGTCGGCACCCTGATCTACGGCAACGACTATCAGCAGATCCGCCGCGCCACTCGGCGCGATGTGCGCGCCATCTACAACCTCCTGCGCAACGCCGTGAAGCGCGAGGAGCTCGTCCACCGCACCCAGCAGGCGATCGAGAAGAACATCGACCAGTTCTTCGTCTACGAGATCGACGAGAACCTCGTCGCCACCGTCTCGCTCGCCTTCTACCCCGACAAGCCGCAGCTCGCCGAGCTCGGCTCGCTCTACGTCGTGCCCTACTACCACGGACGCGGCCTCGGAAAGAAGATGGTCGCCTTCGCCTGCCGCGAGGCCCAGCAGCGCGGCGCCACCCAGGTCGTGGCCCTCTCCACCCAGAGCTTCGCCTTCTTCTCCGGCGTCTGCGGCTTCGAGGAGGCGACCAAGGAGATCCTGCCCGAGGCGCGTCTGAAAGCCTACGAGGAGAGCGGCCGCAACTCGCGTATCCTGGTTCGCAAGGCGGGCTGATTCGGCGCCTCGCCCCGGCCGGTCCATCCCGCCGGTCCGCGCGCTAGACCGGCGGCTTGCGCTTCGGCACTGCCGGCCCCCAGATGCGCAACAGATACTCCGCGAGATTGAGCAGGCTGCTCCGCGGACCACCGCCGCGCTCCGCCCAGTCGCGGAACGGCTGGACGTGCTGCGCCCGCTCCCGGGCGTATTCCCAGAGCTCGTCCGCCAGTGTCGGCGCGCTCAGGACACTCCGCGCCAACCGCCCCGAGACCTTGTTTTCCCAGTGGCGCAACTCCTCGGGATGTGTTTGAAGGTAGTCGAAGACAGCCTGTTCGAAGCGGTTGAGACTCATTGGGCAACCTTTCTCGGCGGGCGCGGTCAAAAGCAAACAAACTTACCGTGAACACCAATACCCCTCCCTCCAGCAGCCCCCAGAATCCCCAGAAACCCGGCACACCCGCGCAAAGCAGTGTTGCCCCGCGGCGCGAAGCCTCCAGCCTCGGCGCCCAACCAACCCCGCACCCAACCATGTGGTCCAACTTCAAAGCCCAAATCCCGGTGATCTTTTTCACCGCCGTGATTACCGTCGGCGTCCTCGTCTGGCTCGGCAACAAGGTCGTCGCCAACATGACCCGCCAGAACGAGCAGCAGCTCGCCGAGCTGCGCGCCAACACCGAGCAGCGCATCAAGGAATCCAACGACGCGCTCAAGTCCCAGATGGAGGCCACCTACACCCTCCTCAAGGACTCGGTCGAGAACCGCAAAGGGGGCCTCTTCATGAGCGACGACGAGCTCGCCAAGCTCAACGACGAGAAGGTCGCCGTGCTCGCCAAGGCCCTCGCCTCCCAGATCCAGCCCTACGGCATGCCCGTCCCGCAGAACCCGCAGGAGGCCGAGGAGCAGCGCAACAAGCAGGTCGACGAGGTCGCCGGCCGCATGGCGGGCAAGATCCAGCCCATCTTGGAGCAGATGTCGAAGGAGACCTCGCTGACCAAGGAATCCGTCGCCACCTACAGCCAGCGCATCTCCGATCAGATCGCCGTCGTGCTCACCTCCGAGCTCGCCCAGAAGCAGAAGCTCAACAACAACCTTCTCGAGTCGAACTCCATCGCCCAGGAGTCCATGCGCATCTCGCAGCAGATCACCGCGCTCTATCTCTCCCAGATGAAGAACGAGTCCCTGCTCGGCCGCATCCTCATGCTCCCGGCCCATGTGGTCCAGGATGTGGGTAAAGGCTCGATCGTGAACTCCAACGAGCGCGAGAAGGTCGAGGCCAAGATCGCCGAGGACATGAAGAAGCTCCAGCAACGGCTCGACACCGTGAAGGCCAGCATGCCGGCCCCGGAGACCACCCCGGCCAGCCCCGCCGCGGGCAGCTGAGTCACCGCTGCGTTCCACTCTTCCCAGCCCGCGGCCCCCGCCGCGGGCTTTTTTTGCGCCCTAGCGCGCGCACCCGTCGCCACCGTCCCACACGCCATAGCCACCGCCCCACCGCTGGAAAGTAGGTTGAAAACCGTCCGCCACCATCTGATCGTTCGCCCGCAATGCCCGCCGCCAAACAGCCGGACCAGCCCAGTTTCGAGGACGCTCTCACGCGTCTGGAATCTCTCGTCGATTCGATGGAACAGGGGCAGGTGCCGCTTGCCGAGCTGATCGCCCGGTACGAGGAGGGCACCAGACTGCTGAAGGTGTGCGAAGCCCGGCTCAAGGACGCCGAGCTGAAGATCGACCAGCTCAAGAAGACCCGCGACTCCGTCGCGCTCGAGCCCTTCAGCCCGGAGCGCGCCGAGCGTTGAGCGCCACGTCATGAGTGCCGCACCCGCCACCGGCGCGCCCGCGCCGGCTTTGCCACCCCGCCCGGCGCAGCTTCTTGCCACGATCCACAGCCCGGCCGATGTGAAGGCGATGCCCTCCGAGTGGCTGCCGCACCTCGCCCAGGAGATCCGCGACGAGCTCATTCAGGTCACCGCCCGCAACGGCGGCCACCTCGGGCCCAACCTTGGCGTCGTCGAACTCACCATCGCGCTCCACCGCGTCTTCGACACTCCGCGCGATCAGTTCGTCTTCGACGTCAGCCACCAAGGATACGTCCACAAGCTCCTCACCGGCCGCGCCGGCGACGCCTTCCGCCAGATCCGCCGGACCGGCGGACTCTCCGGCTTCCTCAACCGCACCGAGAGCGCCCACGACGCCTTCGGCGCCGGCCACGCCGGCACCGCCCTCTCCGCTGCCCTCGGTCTGGCCACCGCCCGCGACCTGCGCGGTACCGGCGAACATGTCGTCGCCCTCTGCGGCGACGCCGCTTTCACCTGCGGCATCTCGATGGAGGCGCTCAACAACGTCGTCCACGCCACCAAGCGCCTCGTCGTCGTCCTCAACGACAACGAATGGTCCATCTCCCGCAACGTCGGCGCGATGGCCAAGTACCTCAACGAGCTCTCCACCAGCCCCGCCTACAACCGCCTCTACAAGGACATCGAGGAGTTCTTCCGCAGCACCCCGCGCGGCGAACGTCTCCACCAGATCTGGATGAAGTGGAAGCGCGAGACCAAGGACTTCTTCGTCGAGTCCTCGCTGTTCGAGAAATACGGTCTGCGTTACCTCGGCCCGATCGACGGCCACGACATCCCGCTGCTCGTCAAGAACCTCGAGTTCGCCAAGCAGTCCGACGTGCCCGTCGTCGTCCATGTTCTCACCAAGAAGGGCAAGGGTTACGAGGTTGCCTCCGCCTCCCCCGAGCGTTTCCACGGAACCAGCCCCTTCGACATCGCCACCGGCAACGGCCGCGCCGCCGCCGGCTCGCCTCCGGCCTACCAGGACGTCTTCGGCCGCGCCCTCGTGCGCGAGGCGCAACTCGACAACCGCGTCGTCGGCATCACCGGCGCGATGGCCAGCGGCACCGGTCTCTCCGCCCTCGCCAAGGCCCTCCCGCGCCAGTTCTTCGACGTCGGCATCGCCGAGGAGCACGCCGTGCTCTTCGCCGCCGGCCTCGCCGCCCAGGACCTTCGCCCCGTCGTCGCCATCTACTCGACCTTTCTCCAGCGCTCCTACGACCAGATCGTCCACGACGTCTGTCTCCAGAAACTCCCCGTCGTCTTCTGCCTCGATCGCGCGGGTCTCTCGCCCAACGACGGTCCGACCCACCACGGACTCTTCGACCTCTCCTACTTGCGCAACGTCCCCCACGCCGCCATCGCGCAACCCAAGAACGAGGACGAACTCGCCGACCTTCTCCACACCGCGCTCCAGCAGCAGCAACAGCCCGTCTTCCTGCGCTACCCACGCGGCTCCGGCCCCGGCGCAACCCCGAAGGAGCGCCCGGAGATTCTGCCCATCGGCAAAGCCGAGGTGCTCCGCGAAGGAACCGATCTTGCCCTCTGGGCCCTCGGCCCCTGGGTGCAGGACGCCCTCGCGCTCGCCGAGCGTATCCAGCGTGAACTCGGACTCGCCGCCGCCGTCGTCAACGCCCGTTGGGTCAAGCCGCTCGACCACGAACTGCTCCTCGCCCAGGCCCGCTCCGCCCGCCTCATCGTCACCCTCGAGGACAACGTCGCGATGGGCGGCTTCGGCAGCGCCGTGCTCGAGACGCTCAGCGACGCCCGTCTCGCCACTCCCGTCGAGCGCATCGCCTGGCCCGACCAGTTCGTCGAGCATGGCAGCAGCGTGGAGATCCTCCGCGCCGCGCACGGCCTCGATCCCGAGACTATTTTCCGTCGCATCGCCGCCCGGCTCGCGCCGCCGGCCTCGTCGTAGTCGGCGCCGTCACCCCTGCGCCGCCTCGAGATGCGCGTGCGCACGGCCCTCGCCTCACCCGCGAGTGTCGAGCACCCGACGGATCGCAGCCAACATCACCACCGTCTCGCATGGTTTCGCGAGGATTTCCTGCACGCCCAACGCCCGCAGCTCGTCCCGCTTCTCCTCCTGCCCCATGCCACTGGTTGCGATGAGTCGGATCGCCGGATCGAGCGCCCGCAGCGCGCGGGCGAGCGCGAGCCCGTCCATCACCGGCATCATCACGTCGGTCACCACCAACCGTAGCGCTCCCGCCTGTTGCAGCACGATCGAGAGCGCCTCCTGTCCGTTGCCGGCCGTGAGCGCCTTGTATCCATTACGTTCAAGCGTCCGGCGCAGGGCCTCGCGGATCGTCGGCTCGTCGTCAACCACGAGCACCAACTCGCCGCGCCCGGCCGCGGGTGCCGACGGCGGCGCCGCGGCCTCCACCGCACCACCGTCCGGCCGTGCGGGCAGGTAGACCTTGAAATGGGCTCCGCGTCCCGGCTCGCTGTAGACACTCACTTGGCCGCCATGGCTGCGCACGATGCCCAGCACGGTCGAGAGGCCCAGCCCGGTGCCCTTCCCCAGCCCCTTGGTGGTGAAGAACGGTTCGAAGATCTTCGCCAACGTGTCGGCCGCGATCCCCTCGCCGGTGTCGGCCACGCCGATCACCACGTACGGGCCGGCCTTCAGCTCGGGCAGAAGGTGGCGGTCGTCCTCCGTCAGCTGGAGGTTGCGCGCCTCGAGCGTGAGTTGCCCGCCCTTGGGCATGGCGTCGCGCGCATTCACACACAGGTTCATCAGCACCTGATGGAGCTGCGTGGAGTTGCCCTCCACCAGCCACAAGTCGGCCGCGACCTTCATCTCCAGGGTGATCTCGCGAGGGAACGTCTCACGCACGATCGCGGCCATCTCCCGGATCAGGTGCCGCGGCTGGAGCAGGATCCGCTCACCTTCGACACCGCGGCTGAACGTGAGCAGTTGCTGGATGATGTCGGCCCCGCGACGGGCGCTCTGCTCGATCATCGAGAGCAGCTCCAGATTGTGCGTCTGGTCGGCCTCGCCCTTGAGCACGCCGGCCGCCATGAGCACCGGAGTGAGGATGTTGTTGAGGTCGTGCGCGACCCCACCGGCCAGCGCGCCCACCGCCTCCAGCCGCTGCGCGCGCAGGAACTGCGCCTCCATCTGCTTCGTCTCGGTGATGTCCTCCGCCACGCCGACGAGGCGCACGACCTTGCCGGCCGCGTCGCGCACCAGGTAACCACGGTCATGGATCCACCGAAGCTCGCCGTCGGACCTCACGATCCGGTAGCGTTCGTTGTACTCGCCCGTAGCAGGCAGCCTCGCGAAAGCCGCCGCGACCCGCGCCCGGTCCTCGTCCTGGATCGAGCTCATCCACGCCCTGGGGCTCGCATAGAGCGTCGCGCAACTTCCCCCCCAGATCCGCTCGTAGGCCGGACTCACGTAGAGCTGCCGGCCGGTCCCCGGGTCGTTGATCCAGAACACCTCGGTGATCGTCTCCGCCAGCTCGCGGAACCGCGCCTCGCTCTCGCGCAACGCCGCCGTCGCCTCGTGCAACTCGGTGAGATCCTGGAACGACCCGTGCACACGGATCACTCTCCCATTCTCGACGACCGGGTGCCCGATCGTGCGCACCCATTTCCGCCGCCCATCGGCCGTGACGAGTTCGAGCTGCAGATCGTAGGGCTCCGCCCGCTCGATCGCTGCGCGCATCGCCGCCTCGATCCGTTGGCGCGACTCGCCCTCGTAGAAGCTCAGCCCCCGGGCCATCGAGGTCTTGTCCACCGGATCGAGACCGTGGATGCGGGCGACCTCGTCGGTCCAGAAACCCTCTCCAGTGGCCGGGTCGAAGCTCCAGCCGCCGACCTTCGCGATCGCCCCCGTCTCCTGCAGGACCGTCTCCTGCATCCGCAGGCGGTCGTGCGCGCGCTTCTGCTCGGTGATGTCGCGGGCGAAAACCAACGCGCCGGCCCGCTGCTCGACCTGGAACGGCACCGCCGCCACCTCCGCCTCGGCCACCGTGCCGTCGCAGCGCAAAATATGCTCCTCCACCAGCGGCGCCCGCACACTTCCGTGGTTCAACATCTGGATGCGCTCCAGCACCCTCGGCCGATCCGCCGGATGGAAACGCTCCAGCACCGGCTGCCCCAGCAAAGCCTCCGGGGTCCCTGCCGCGAACAACGCGACGGCCGCCCCGTTGAGATAGGCGAACCGCCCCTCCGCCTGCAAAAAGATCGCCACCGGCGCGGCCTCCACCACCCGGCGGAACCGATCCTCGCTGCCACGCAGCTCCGCCTCCGCCCGTTTGCGCTCGTCGATGCTGCGCGACACGCCCACCACCTGCAGCCCGCCATGCGGGTTGCGCACCAGCGTCGTCACAGTCTCCACCCAGCCCCAGCTTCCGTCGCGCCGGAGTTGGCGGATCTCATGGGTCTGCGTGATCGCGGCCGGGTCTCCAGCCTGGAAAGCCGCCAAGCGCGCCGGGAACGTGGCGTCGATCATCGCCACCGACTCCGGCGCCATCCCGCTCGTGATCGGCTCCGCCATCACTTCGGCCGCGGTGAAGCCGCGCAGGCCCAGGATCGAGGGGCTCACGTACTCGAACCGCATCGTGGCGACGTTCATCACCCACACCACGTCGCCAACGTGCTCGGCGAGCAACCGGTAGCGTTCCTCGCTCTCCCGCAGCGCGCCATCCGCGGCGATCCGCTCGGTGATGTCCTCCGCGAAGATCACGATCCCGCCCACAGTGTCCTCCGCCGTGCGCCACGGGCGCACCTCCCACTGCAACCACTGGATCGTGCCGTCGGCCCGCTCGTAGGGATCCGCCTTCGCGGATACAACCTCGCCGGCCAGGCCACGCCGGTGGGCTTCCTTGAGCCGCTCCGGTAGGTTGGGAAACACCTCGTAGTGCCAGCGCCCCACCAGTTCCTCACCAACCAGACTGAACGCAGTGGACCAGCGCCGGCTCACTGCAAGGTAACGCATCTCCCGATCGAACATCGCCAGCGCCGCCGGAGCATGCTCGATGAAGAGCCGCTGCCGCTGCTCCACCTCCGCCAGCGCCCGCGCCGCCTTCTGGTGCGCGCTCGCCTCGCGTTCCACCCGCGCCAACTGTTTCCGCAGCGCCAGATAAAGCAGCGTCGCCGTCACCGCCACGAACAGCCAGCCCTTGATCATCGAAATTCGCTCGATCATCACCGGGTCCGCCGTCACCAACCGCACCGCCCGGTCCGACAGCAGGATCCACAACGCCGCCAACGCAAGGTAGGACAAGGCCGTCCGCCTCGCCACTTTTCGCACGCGCACAGGGTAGTCGGGGTTCATGCCGGTCCGTCCTCGCCGTAACGACGGAGACCCTCGGCTGTTTCTCACGCCGTGGCGAACACTTTGTCGCAACTCTTTCCATCTCCCCGCCACTGCATCCGCGCACGGTCCCAAAGAAATCCTTTCCCCCGCCCCCTCGCTCCGTTTTGCTCCCACCCTTTCGGGTCAGATTCCGCCGTCTTTCTCCTCGCTACTCACTCCTCGCTCCCCGCTACTTTCCGTCGTCATGACCTCCGCCGAGATCCGCCAGTCGTTCCTCGATTTCTTCCACCAGCAGCAGCACACCATCGTGCCCTCCTCCTCGCTGCTGCCCGACTCGCCCGGACTGCTCTTCACCAACGCCGGCATGAACCAGTTCGTGCCCATCTTCCTCGGCGACCGGAAGCCCGACGTCTCGAAGTGGGCCGGCGTGCGCCCCGCCCGCGACAACCGCGCGGCCGACACCCAGAAATGCATCCGCGCCGGCGGCAAGCACAACGACCTCGAGGACGTCGGCTGGGATACCTACCACCACACGATGTTCGAGATGCTGGGCAACTGGTCCTTCGGCGACTACTTCAAAAAGGAGTCGCTCACCTGGGGCTGGACGCTGCTGACCAAGGTCTGGGGCATCCCCGCCAAGCGCCTCTTCGCCACCGTCTATTCGCCCAACAAGGCCAAGAACGACCCATCCGAGTTCGACCAGGAAGCCTACGACATCTGGGCCGGCCTCTTCCGCGCCGCCGGCCTCGACCCCGCCGTCCACATCGTCAACGGCAACAAGAAGGACAATTTCTGGATGATGGGCGACACCGGCCCCTGCGGCCCGTGCTCGGAAATCCATTTCAACCTGAATGAAAAGGACGACGAAGCCGCCGGCCGCGCGCTGGTCAACTCCAGTTCCCCGCGCTGCATCGAGATCTGGAACCACGTCTTCATCCAGTTCAACGCCAACGCCGACGGCACCTTCGCCCCGCTCGCCGCCAAGCACGTCGACACCGGCATGGGCTTCGAACGCGTCGCCGGCATCTACGCCACGACGAAGGGTTTCAAAGACTTCTCCGCCGAGCCCTCGAACTACAACTCCGACGTCTTCACCGCGCTCTTCGACGTCATCGCGCAGCTCTCCGGCAAGACCTACACCCGCACCGTCCCGCAATCGCGCGAGAACCTCAGCGAGCAGGTCAAAACCGACATCGCCTTCCGCGTGCTCGCCGACCACGCCCGCTGCGTCTCCTGCGCCATCGCCGACGGCATCCTGCCCGGCAACGAAGGCCGCAACTACGTCATCCGCCGCATCCTCCGCCGCGGCATCCTCTACGGCCGCAAGGACCTCGGCCTCTCCGTCGGCTTCTTCGAGAAACTCGTCGCCGCCGTCGTCGCCTCGCTCGGCTCCGTCTTCCCCGAGCTCAAGGCCCAGCAATCCCTCGTCGAGCGCGTCATCCGCTCCGAGGAGGAAAGCTTCGGGCGGACGTTGGACAAAGGAATCGAGCTCTTCAACAAGAGTGCGGCATTGAAGAACGATCCCATGCTGGGCGAAACCTCTGGACTCAGTATTATTGAGAAGACAGGCGAGTTTCGTGACGGAAAGCCAGTTTACGACATCACCGCGAGAGTTGAGACTTGGACTCCGATTGGCGGGAAGACAGAGCGAAAAATTGCCGGAGTCATCGCTTTCCAGCTCTACGACACCTATGGATTCCCGCTAGATATGACTCAGCTACTGGCCGCTGAACGGGGCATGACCGTCGACGTAGGCGGCTTTGCCGAGGAGATGGAGCAGCAGCGCGAGCGTGGCCGTGCCGCGCAGAAAAAGGAAGTCATCGTCGCCGCCACCGAGGGCAGCGAGACCGTCGTGCACCAGCCCACGAAGTTCGTCGGCTACACCGAGCTCGAGTCCGAGGCCAAGCTCCTCGAGGTCGTCCGCGCCGACAAGGACACCTTCCTCGTCTTCGACCAGACGCCATTCTACGCCGAGATGGGCGGCCAGTGCGGCGACACCGGCACCGTCACCCTCGCCGGCCAGAGCCTCCAGATTGCGGACACCGTCAAAGACAAGTCCGGCCGTTACCTCCACAAGCTGGCCTCCTCTCCTGACTCCTCGCTCCTGACTCCTGACTCCTCGGCGACGCTCAGCGTCGCCGTCGAGCGCCGCCGCGCCATCTCCCGTCACCACTCCGCCGAGCACCTGATCCACTGGGCGCTCCGCAAGACCCTCGGCACGCATGTCCGCCAGGCCGGCACGTCGAAGACGCCCGACCGCATGCGTTTCGACTTCTCGCACTTCGAGGCCCTCAAGCCCGAGCAGGTCCGCGAGATCGAGCAGGCCGTCAACGAGCGCATCCTAGACAACGCCCTCGTCGACACCTACGAGACCGAATTCGACAAGAAGCCTGAAGGCACCCTCGCCTTCTTCGGCGAGAAGTACGGCAAGGTCGTGCGCGTCGTCGACATCGGCGGCTACAGCCGCGAACTCTGCGGCGGCACCCACGTTTCCACCACGGGCGAGATCGGCCTCATCAAGATCGTCTCCGAGATGGCCATCGCCGCCGGCACCCGCCGCCTCGAGGTCGTCGCCGGCCAGGCCGCGCTCGACTACGTGGCCGCCCACGAGGCTGCCCTCGCCGCCGTGAGCCACTCGCTCTCCGCCGGCCCGGCCAATGTCGCCAAGAAGCTCGACGCCCTGCTCGCCCAGAAGGCCGAGCTCGAAAAGAAGCTGAAGGCCTTCGAGCAGAAAGCCTCCGCCGGACTCGCCGACGATCTCGCCGCCAACGCGGTCGAGAAGGACGGCCTCAAGTTCGTCTCCGCCGTCGTTACCGTCGAGACCCCCGACGCCCTCCGCGCCCTCGGCGCGCAGATCCTCGCCAAGCTCGGTGAAGGCGTCGTGCAGCTCGGTGCCGCCATCGGCGACAAGGCCTCCGTCGCCGCGTTCTGCTCCCCCGCCGCGATCAAGGCCGGCAAGCAGGCCGGCCAGATCGTCCGCGACCTCTGCGGCAAGCTCGGTGGAAAAGGCGGCGGCAAGCCCGACTTCGCCATGGGCGGCGGCAAAGAGACGGCCAAATTGGCCGAGGTTCTCTCCGCTTAGCCCCGGCCCGACCGCGTTCTACGCGGCGGCGGCAAAGACACAGCCAAGCTCGCCGAAGTCCTCGCCGGCTAACTCCTCTCGACAGTCTCTCCATCCGACAGCCGGCTCCGCGCGAGCCGGCTGTTTCTTTCCTTCGCACCGAAATTGGAGCAGCATCCGAACATGTCCCTCGCCGTCGTCGGCCAACGTTGTGTGAGCGAACGCGAACCCGAACTCGGGCTCGGTGTCGTCGCGCGCCTCGACACGGCGCATATCACCATCGAGTTTCCCGGTGCCGGCGAGCGACGAACCTACGCACGCAACACCCCTGTGCTGCAGCGCGTGCAGCTGCGCGCGGGCGAGACTGTCGTCTCGCGACAAGGCGAGCGCTTCGTGGTCGAGACAGTGTCCGAGGAAGCCGGACTGCTCGTCTATTCCGGCGCTGGCCACCGTGTGCGCGAGGATGCCCTCTCTGATCTCGCTGCCGCCACCCTGCCGACCGCGCGGCTGCTCTCCGGTCAGAGCGACGAAAGCACCGTCTTCGATCTGCGTTACCGCGCGCTGCAGGCCCGGGCCGAGCGACGCCGCTCGCCGCTGCGCGGTTTCCTCGGCGGGCGGATCGACCTCATCCCGCACCAACTCTTCATCCTCCGCGAGGTCGCCTCCCGCCCGGTGCCACGCGTGCTGCTCGCCGACGAGGTCGGCCTCGGCAAGACCATCGAGGCCTGCCTGATCGTGCAGCGCCTGCTCGCCGTGGGCCGCGCGCGCCGCGTGCTCGTGCTGGTGCCGGAGACGCTCGTCCACCAGTGGTTCGTCGAGCTCCTGCGCCGCTTCAACCTCTGGTGCAGCATCCTCGACGAGGAACGCTGCGCCGCCGCCGAGGGGAGCGAGCCCGACGGCAACCCCTTCCTCGCGCAACAGCTCGCGCTCTGCAGCACGTCCTTCCTCGCCGAAAACGCCTCGCGCGGCGAGCAGGCCGTTGCCGCCGGCTGGGACGTGGTCGTGGTCGACGAAGCCCATCACCTCACCTGGACCCCGGAAGCGGCCAGCTCCGCCTACACGCTCGTCGAGCGGCTCGCCCGCCGGACCCCCAGCCTGATCCTGCTCACCGCCACCCCCAACCAACTCGGCCCGGAGGGGCACTTCGCACGTCTCCGGCTTCTGGACCCCGACCGGTATTCCAGCTTCGAAGCCTATCGCGCCGAGGCCGGCCGCTACGCCGAAGTCGCCGCCGTTGCCGAGCACCTGCTCGAGGCCAAGTCGCTCTCCCCTCGCGACCGCGTCACCCTCGCCCGAATCTTCGCCCGCGCCCCCGATACCCTCGCCCGCCACCTCGCCGCGCTCGGCGCCGCCGCCCCCGGTGCCCGTGAGGAATTGCTGCGCACGCTGGTCGACCAGCACGGTCCCGGCCGTGTGATGTTCCGCAACACACGCAACGCGATGACCGGTTTTCCCAAGCGCAAGTTCTGCCCGGTCCCGCTCGCGTGCGCCGACTCCACGATCCTCGCGCGCGTCGCCCGCGAGCTCGAGGCCGAGGAAACCGGGCACGAGGCCGAGATCCGGCACTCGTTCAAGGACGACCCTCGCATCAAGTGGCTTGCCGGCTTCCTCCGCAAGCACCGCACGGCGAAGGTCCTCCTGATCTGCCGCTCGCAGCGCAAAGTCGCCGCACTTGCCGCCGCGTTGCAGGAGGAGATCAACGTGAAAACCGGCCTCTTCCACGAGGGACTACCGCTCGTACAGCGCGACCGCCAGGCCGCGTGGTTCGCCGAGCCCGACGGCGCACGCATCCTCCTCTGTTCCGAGATCGGCAGCGAGGGCCGCAACTTCCAGTTCGCCCATCACCTCGTGCTCTGGGACCTGCCGCTCAACCCCGGTCTCGTCGAACAGCGCATCGGCCGCCTCGACCGCATCGGCCAGAAACAGACAATCCACCTCCACGTGCCCTACCTCGTCGGCAGCGCCGACGAATGCGTCGTCGAATGGTACCACCACGGACTCGACGCCTTCGCCGCGCCGCTCCACGGCGGCGCGGAGTTCGAGGCGAAATTCCGTGCACCGCTGCTCGCGCTCGCCGTCGCCTACGGCGCCCGGCCCGAGGACCACCGCGCCACCCTCGATGCGCTCATCACCGAGACGGCCGCTTTCCGCCGCGAACTGCTCAAGCGCCTGCAGCGCGGCCGCGACCGCCTGCTCGAACTCGCCTCGTTCGACCGCGCCGCGGCGCTCGGTCTCGTCGAGGAGATCCGGAAGTTCGATTCCGACCTGCTGGTGCGCCGGCTGCTTCCGGACCTGCTCGATCATTTCGGTGTGCGCATCACCGACCACGAAGGCGGTGATCTATTCCTGGATCCCAGCCACGCCTACATCGAGGCAATCCCCGGCGTGCCGCACGAGGGGGCGCTCATCACCTTCGACCGCGACCGCGCCCTCGCCCGCGAAGACATCCCGTTCGTCACCCGCGACCATCCGCTTGTGCGCGACATGCTCGACGTGCTCTTGAACTCGTCCCACGGAACCACCGCCTTCGCGTTGGTTCCCGGCGAGAAACCGGGCATCTTCCTTGAGTCGGTCTTCGTGCTCGAGGCCGTCGCCGAGTCGAGGTGGTACGTGGACGCGTTTCTTCCGCCCACGCCTTTGCGTAATGTGGTCGACCTGTGCGGCGCGGATCGCACCGCGGAGCATCCGTCCGGGCCGCTCCGCGACGCCACGCCCGAGCACGCGCTGCGGCGCTTCCTCGAGCAGCCGCAGTTCACCCCGGAAACATTGCAGTCGATGGCCGAGTCCGCCGCCGCCCACGCCGAGCCCGCCGCCGAGAAGTGCCGCCGCAACGCACGTACCAAGGCCGCCGTCACGCTGGGCGCCGAGCTCCAGCGACTCGTCGACTTGCACAAGGTCAACGACCATGTGCGCCCGGCCGAGATCGAGCTGGCCCGCGAGCGGTTGGAGCGCACCGCCGAGGCCATCGGGAACTCCCGACTGCGCCTCGATGCGATCCGGTTGATCGTGGTCGGCCCGTCCCGTGGCAGTCGCTGAGTGCTCGGCACTTGCCGAGCCTCGATTGTGGAGTCGTACGGGGCCAACCCGACCTCAATGCCCGCGTACGTGCAGCCAGCGCCAGATCGTTGCCTGTTCGTTCATCTCCTCGGGCATCGGTTGGCCAGCGGCATCGTAGAGGGTCACGCAGGGGATGCCGCGTTTCTTCACATTGAACTGCACCGCGGCAGGCGAGTCGCCATCCATCCATTTGATACCCGGACGGTTGATCTCGACGAACACAACAGCCACATCGTCGCGCTGCGCGTGCACCTGCCGGCATTCATCGTGGAATTGGGCGCCGAAGGAGTCCGTCAGGTTCGTGACGACAAAAACCGTGATTCGCCCGCGAACCAAGTGTTGGGCGATCTCCACCCGTTCGCCATTTCCGATCACTGGAGGCTCCGCCGGCTTTGCCCCGATCGGCCCTGTCGCGACGGTTGGACCGGTTGCTGGGGCGGACACCGCCGAAGCATCCATCGAGCGTTCCACAACGGCACTGCCCGCGACGCCGATCTCCAGCGGCACCCGCACCAAGACGCGACCGTCACGGAAGACAATGTAGCGAATCTCGTAATCACCCGGCTCGGCCGGGGTCTCGATTTCGAGCGGTGTACCGCCCATCGTCCAGGCGCGCACGCTGACCGTATCGTCGGAGGAGCCGGCCGGGACGATCGTCAGGAAGTCGTTCTCGCCATTCGGTCCTTTCCAAAGCGCGGATACCGATGCGCCCGCCGGCACGCGTTGCGGCACGCGGATCAGCGCCTGCGCCGCGGTCACCTTGAGCGGTCGGCGCGCGAGGGTGCGTCCGTCGGCGCCGCCCACGTACCGGATCTCCGCCGCGCCCGGCTCCGCGAGGGCACGCAGCTCGACCGGGGAGCCGCCCAGCGTCGAGCTCGACGAGAACGTTTCGGAGTACTCACCTTCGGCGGCCGCTTGGGGCAGCAGGATGAGATAGTCGTTCGGATTGTTCGGTCCCGTCCAGACGACGGATACTGCGGAACCCGCCATCACCTGATCCGCCGCCACCAAGGTCGCTTCGCCGGCGACGGTGCGCAGCGCGCGGCGCGCCAGAACCGAGCCGTCCTGCCCGCTCACGTAGCGGATCTCGCACTCGCCCGCGTCGGGGGGCGTAATGATCGGGAACTTGGTCACGCCGCCGGTGAAGCCGAAGCCGGCGCGCACCGTGTCGGGCGCGTCCTTCGCCACGATCGTCACATAATCATTGCGACCGCTCGGCCCCCTCCAGGAGACCTCGACCGTGCTGCCGGCCACGACCTCGTCGGGCGCAGACAGCTCGATCTTCGCCGCCGCGATCGTGATCGGGCGCCGGCCGAGCACGCGGCCACGTTGGCCGCTCAGGTAACGGATCTCGGCGGCGCCGGGTTTCATCGGGGCCGTCACGAATGCCGGTTTGCCCTTTTCGACCGGGCAGAACGCCGCCTCAAAATCCTCGGCCGCCCCCTGCGGCACGATCGCGAGCGCATCTCCGTCGTTGCCCGGCCCCTTCCAGATCACCTTCACCTCGGTGCCGGCGATCGCCTCGGCCGGGGCCTCGAGTGTGACTTCAACGCCAAGCACCTTCACCGCCGCGCGCGCACGCACCGCGTGATCGCTGCCGGAGATATAGCGCACTTCGACTTCGCCCGGATCGACCGGAGCAGTCATGGTGAGCGGCGAACCGCGGCGGGTGTAGGTCAGATTGCCGTCATCGTCGTCCGCGGCTCCCTTCGGGACAACCGTGATGAAGTCGCCGGAGGCATCGGGCCCGGTCCAGCTGACATTGAAGGTTGCACCCACATCGACTTTCTCCGGCGCCTTCAGCGTGACTGGAATCGGCGCAACCATCGGCTTCGGCGCGGGCTCGGCCGGTTTCGGCGCCGCCGGCACGGCCACCGCCTCCGCGGCCACGACCGCGAGGGCATCCTTGAGCGACGCGGCGTCCTTGGCCTGGAGGAAGCGTCCACCGGTGGCGTGGGCGATGCAGGCAATGGACTTCGCATCGCGCGACGAAAGGTCGAAGGCGATCGCATGCACCACGAACGACACGCCGGCCGCCTTCAACTTCGCGGCAACGGCGCAAGGATCCTTGCCACAGGTCTCCAGCCCGTCGGTGACGAGGATGATGCACCCGGGCTGCTTGGTGTATTCGAGTTTCGCTGCCGCGAACTCGATTGCGCCGGCCAGCGGCGTGCGGCCCTTGGGCTTGAGGCCCTTCACCGCATTGGTGAGCGCCTTGCGGTCCAGCTTGGCCGGCGGGATCATCAGCTCGATGTCGTCGCAGTCCTGCGGTTTGCGGTGGCTGTAGACGACGAGGCCGAGGCGGGTGTCGTCGGGGAGCGTCGCCACGAGTTCGCTCACGGCGCGCTTGGCGATGTCGATCTTCGTCTCGCCGCCGATCCGCTCCATCATGGAACCGGAGGCGTCGAACACGATCAGAGTCGGGGCAGGCTCGCCGGCGAGGCGGAGGCCGAGAACGGCGAAGGCAACCAACGAAACGAACAGCCGGAACAACGGGGTGGTTTTCATGGCGAAGAGCGCTTCGCCATCGGTCTAGCGGAACGAATACGCTTGGCCATCCGAAACGTGCGGGAGCGGTCGCACGCGGCCCCAAGTCACCAAAGATCGACTGCAAGCGGGCGGCGGCGCCGCCGCGCCCTCAACGCGAGGGTTTGTCCTTCGCGCCCTTCTCGGGCTTCTCCGGCTTCGCCGGTTTGGCGATCTTCCGGAAGAGCGCCGGGGCATCGAGCTTGGTGTCCGGCTTGATCTCCATCGTCGCCAGCTCGGTCGCCAGCGCCTCCGCCGGGATCGCCCCGAGCTCCGGCAACAGGTAGTTGAATATCAGCGAACGGATCGCGGTGGCCGCACCCGCCGGGTTCGGGCCGAACATGCGCAACGCCTCCTTCTCATGCACCCAAAGGAACTTCTCCACCCCGAGTTCGATGCCCCGCCCCGCGTTGGCGTTGCGCACCTTGCCCGCCAGATGGATGAGGTCCTCCGGACGCGTGCTGGGCAGCGCGCCCTCGAAGATGGCAAAGCGGGCGATTTCAGGGATCAGGTTCTCAGCTTCCATAGTGGGGTTATAGCAGATGGCGCCGACTCTCGTCTAGGGCGGCGAGGACCGCGAGGACGTTTTTCCGGCCGGAGAGGAAGAAAGACTGCACCCCGCCTGTGCCGTGAGTTCAAATGGCTCTAGTCCATTTTATGTCCAAGTGGGCGCCTCCCGACGACGGCTGCCTTCCGATGGACGGCCTGACATTCGCCGCCGGTTCCGGCTCCCGGATATGAAATATAGGGCAGAGAGCGTGGTAATGAACAACACGAACACCGCAGGGTGCGAAGGAAAGGTAGAGCCGCCCTACGCCCCGTCAAACGACCATTTCATCCCTGCACCGATTCCCGGCCCCGGCGGCGCCTCCGCCGCCTATCTGCGCGCTTCCACCAAAGCCGCGCGATAACCGGCCACACCGTCGGCGATCGACTGCGCCAGCTTCTGGCGCCACGCCGGCGTGGCGATCTTGCGCGCCTCGGCATCGTTGGAGAGATAGCCGCCCTCGATCAGCACCCCGGGGCAATCGAGATCGCGCAGCACCGCGAAACGCGCCCGCTTCAGGCCGCGATCGAAGGAGCGCAGCGAACGCACCAGCGTGCCGTGCATTCGAAAACCGAGGATGGCGTTCCAGTTGTCGGTGGCATTGCCGGTCAGCATCACCTTGTCGTCGGGCGAACGCTTGTCGCTGCCGGTCGAGCGCTGGTACTGCGGGGTCAGAATGTACGTCTCGTTGCCCGCAACCGCCTTGTTGTCGATGGCGTTGAAATGGATGCTGAGGAACAGGTCCGCCTTGACCTTCTTCGCATGGGCCGGCCGCAACGGCAACGGGACAAAGGTATCCCGGCGGCGGGTAAGCACCACGCGATAACCGGCGGCCGTGAGCAGCTTCTCGAGTCGCAGCGCCACATCGAGTGCCATCGCCTTCTCGCGCAGCTTGAGCTTCGCGTTGACCGTGCCGTCGTCCTTCCCCCCATGCCCGGGATCAATGACGATCGTGCGCAGCGCCGGAACCGCACCCCGTCCGCTGCTCGGCTTCAGGATCGGCAATAGAAAGCGGTCGCGATCAACGCGGCTGACGAAGAGCGCGTTGCGATGTAGCACAGCCGGCTCACCGAGGAACACACGGAGCCCGTCGAGCTCGATCTCGCGGCTGTCGGCCGCCAGCTCGAGTCGGGTGTCTTTGTCGGTCAGGACGAGCCGCCGCTGCGGCTCCGCCCACGTCGAGGCCAGCCCAGCGGATCGGGCAACCGAGACGGCCCCCACGTACTCGGTGTCGTAGAGGCGCACGGACTGCGCGCCGACGGGAGCCGCGAACAAGCCGGAAACCACCAGGCACCCAGCGACCACCCGGCCGATCAGAGTGCGCAACATGGCCGGGGCGACTCAGTCCGCCGCGGTCTCGGCGCGCGCGCCCGAGGAAGCCGGCTTGGGGGCCGTTTCTTCGGTGTTGAGGCGGAGCTTGCGCTTGTTCGACGGAAGCGGGGACACCATCACCATGATGTTGCGCCCGGCGAGTTTCGGCTGCGAATCGGGATGCCCGACCGAGTTGAGCTCGGCGAGCGCCTTGTTCATCACGTCGAAGCCGATCTCGGTGTGCGCCATCTCGCGACCGCGGAACTTCAGGCGCATCTTCACCTTGCTGCCCTCGTGGAGGAAGGTCTCCGCGTGGCGAAGCTTCGTCATGAGATCGTGGGGATCAATGCGCGCGGTGAGCTCGATCTCCTTGATCCGGGCCGCACTGCTCTTCGAGGACTTCGTCTTCTTGTTCTCCTCGTAGATGTACTTGCCGAAATCGAGGATGCGGCAGACCGGCGGGGTCGCGTTCGGAGCGACCTCGACGAGGTCGAGGCCGATCTGCTGCGCCAGCTTGTAGGCCTGATCCGATGTCATCACGCCCAGCTGCTTGCCATCGGGATCGATCACGCGCACCTGCGCCGCCTTGATGCGGAGATTGCGCCGGATGTGGGCGTACGGGTCGTTGTTGCGACCCCGTGATTGATAGCCCGGCCGTTGGGGGCCGCTGCTGCTGCCACTGCTGCTGCCCGGATTGTTACCGGCGAAGGAAGGAGGTTTCTGCATCAACTAGTCGGATTTTGGACTGCGGAGGTAGGATGTGTCGGCGCTTGTTTGTCGGGTCACCCAAATGGTTTCAACCCATTTCTGGACAGGCCGTTGGCAGGCCGGCCGGATCTAGTCCGCCCGCCCCAACCGCATCTGCGCGCGGGCCAACCGCTCGGCCATGCGGATGGCAGCGGCAAAACTACTCCCGTCCGCCTTGCCCTGGCCGGCGATCCCGAAGGCGGTGCCGTGGTCGGGGCTGGTGCGCAAGTGCGGCAGCCCGAGGGTGATGTTCACACTTCGGTCGAAATCGACCGCCTTCAGCGGAGCAAGTCCCTGGTCGTGGTAGGCGGCCACCGTGGCGTCAAACTCGCCCTTGAGCGCGCGCACGAACACCGTGTCGCCGGGCAGCGGCTCGCTCACGCCGGGCAGAGTGCGCCGCAGGCGCCGCAGCAGCGGCTTCATCCAACGCTCCTCCTCCTCGCCCAGAAGCCCGTGTTCGCCGGCATGGGGGTTGATCCCGCAAACCGCGATCCGCGGAGCCTCGATCCCCTCGGCCCGGCACAACCAGGCGGCGCGCCGAACGGCGCGCTCGAGCTTCTCGGGAGTGAGTTCAAGGGACACCGACCGAAGCGGCACATGCCAGGTGGCGAGCGCCATGCGCAACTTGCCGCCGGCAAACATCATCGTGGGCTCCCCACCCCAGCGTTCGGCGAAAAACTCCGTGTGCCCCACAAAACCCGGAGCAATCTTCGCGATCCACTCCTTGCTCACCGGCCCGGTGACAACCGCGTCGAAATCGCCGTCGACGCATCCTTGCGCCGCCACCTCCAGTGCCGAGAGGGCCACCCGCGCCCCCCCCGCGGTCGGCCGCCCCGGCACCGCCCGAAATCTCTCGTCGCCCACAGCCACGAGCTCGGCCGTGGTCCGGCCCTCCAGCGTGGACAACCAGGACTCCGGTCCGAGCAGGGTCACGCGGCCAGCTCTGCGGGAGTGTGCCAGCGCCCAATCAGCCACAATCTCCGGACCCACACCGGCCGGGTCGCCGCAGGTGATCGCAATTCGGGGCGTCTTCATCGGGAAGGGATTAGCGGTCGGCCTCGGATTCCGGCGTGGCCCCGGCGCGTCGCGCCCGGGCGAAACCGCGTTTGCCGCTCACGAAAAACTCCAGGAAACGGCGCGCCTCGGCCGAGCGATAGGTCTCGCCGGCCAGCGCCTGCGTCGCCACCTCGCGGATATTGCCGGGCGCGAAATAGACCGCGCGAAACGCCGCCTTCAGCTCCCGGATCGCCTCGCGCGACACCCCGCGGCGCTTCAGGCCGATCAGGTTGAAGCCGATCACCTCGTTGCGTTCCGCGGCCATCGCGTACGGCGGCACGTCCTGTGCGATGCGCGCCCCGCCGCTCACGATCGCCCCTTCGCCGATGCGGACGAACTGGTGGAAACCCGCCGCTCCGCCGAGAAAGCAGTTGTCGCCCACGTGCACATGGCCGGCCAGCAGCACGGCGTTGGCGACCACGACGTTGTTCCCGATCACGCCGTCGTGCGCCACGTGGCTGGCGGCCATCAGGAAACAGTTCTCGCCCACCACGGTGGCGCCGCCGGCCTTCGTCGATCGGTTCACGGTCACGTGCTCGCGGATCGTCGTGCCGTTTCCGATGCGCACACCCGACGGTGTCGCCGGATCAAAGTGCAAATCCTGCGGGTCGCCGCCGACCACCGCGAACGGATGCACGGTCACGCGCTCGCCGAGCACAGTGCCGCGGCGGAGGATGGCGTGGGCGTGGATGTTGCAGTCGCGGCCGATCTCGACGCCGTCGTCGATGATCGCGGTGGGATGGATCTGGCTCATGTGGGCACGAGGAAGTGGTGGCGGAAGGAGGATGGTGCCGCGGCGGAGGCGGTGTCCGCCGCGCGGCTCAGCGCTTGAACAGGTCGAGCTGCGGGTCCTTCAGCAAATCGTAGTTTTTGAGCAACCGCAGCACCTGCAATGTATCGGATTTCCGGTAGCTCTTGTTGATCTCGACCTTGTCGATCAGGTCGATCAGCAGCGAGCGGAACGACAGGATCGCATCGACGCCCTTCTCCTGCAGCAGCTTCACACTCTCGCTCTTGAACGGGTCCGCGCTCGGCAGCCCCGGCAGCACGAGGATCTTGAGCAGGTCCTTCGGGGTGCCCGGCTCGCTCTCGTCGGGGAAATAGCGCTCGACCTCCTTGATGACCTCCTCCTGCACGAAACGGAAGATCTCCGGGTTGCTCTTGAGCGTGTTCGGCGTGAACCGGTCGGTGTGCCACGCCTTCACCGCGACCACCGCCCGGTGCACCTTTGGCAACTCCGTGCCAAAAAGAAAGAAGTCCGGTTTGCCCAACCCCTTCTGCCAGCCGGGGTTCACGACCAGCAGATCGATCTCCTCGTCGTCGGTCTTCTTGCGCGACTGGACCTGGTACTTGCGTACCTGGCGGACGAAAAATCCGTTCTGTTCGAAATATTCCCGGACAATATCCTCGTCGATGGCTGACATGCGTGAGCGATAGCGTGAGGGCTGCGTGGCGTTGCGGCAAGGAACCGTTCAGCACCCGGTCAGACCGCTCCCACCTCGCGCCAGACCGCCTCGACCGCGTCCGCCGGCACATCATCCTTGGTCTGCGCGTCGCCGATTTTCGGGATCACCACGAAACGCAGCTTGCCCGCGCGCACCTTCTTGTCGCGCTGCATCGCTGTCATCAGCGCGCCCAGTTCCAGCGCCGGCTCCAGCCGCACCGGCAACCGGTGCGCCGCGACCACCGCCTCGATGCGCGCCGCCTCGCCGGCCGCGAGCAGCCCGACCCGCTCCGACAAGCGCGCCGCCGCCGCCAACCCGAGACCGACCGCCTCGCCGTGCAGGTAGCGCTTGTAGCCGGTCACCTGCTCCACCGCGTGGCCGAAGGTATGCCCGAGATTCAGGAGCGCGCGGCCGCCGGAGGCCTTCGTCTCACGCTCGTCGTCCTGCACGACCGCCGCCTTGAGCGCGCAGCACTGCCGCACGATCGCCGCGGTGCGCGGATCGGCCGCGTCCACCAGCGGTTTCGCCGCCAACTCCGCGTAAATCGCCGCATCGCCGAGCAGGCCGTACTTCACGATCTCCGCCACGCCAGCGGCGAACTCACGCTGCGGCAGCGTCGCCAGAAATCCGGTATCGATGTACACCGCGCGCGGTTGGTGGAACGCCCCGGCGAGATTCTTGCCCGCCGCGAGATTGATGCCGGTCTTGCCTCCCACCGAGCTGTCGACCATCGCCAGCAACGTCGTCGGCACCTGCACGAAATCCACCCCGCGCAGAAACGACGCCGCCGCGAACCCAACCAAGTCGCCGATCACACCGCCGCCCACCGCCGCCACGACCGCCCCGCGGTCGAGCCGCTGCGTCGCCAGAAACTCCAGCACCTGCCCGAGGACTGCGACCGTCTTGCTGCCCTCGCCGGCCGGCACCGTCATCAACGGGCACTCGGGAAACGCCGCCGCAAGCCACGCGCCATGCAACCTCGCCACGGTGTCATCGGCGATCACCGCCACTTTGCGGCCATGCGCCCGCCAGGTGGCAACCTGCTCACCCACTTTCGGCGCCAAACCGGTTCCGAAACGGATCGGATAGCTGCGTTCGCCTAATTCGACGCGAAGTTCGGTTAACATGCCGCGGATCAACAGCTAAAGCCCGCCGTCCGTCAATCCCAGGCTTCATTACCGCGCCCTCTTGAGACAGTTTCTCATTTTAATCCTTGCCTGTTGCGACCGCGTCGCTTTTCACGAGCGCCGTTCCTGCGACTGATTCTCATCTCCACCCACTCCCTTGAAGACACGCCTCGTCCCTCCCTCCGCCCTGCTCCTCCTCGCCGCCGCTCTCGCGCCTTCGGCCTCCGCCGAAAACCTCGCGTTCGCCGACCAGGAAATCGTCCTCCTCGAGAACTTCGAGGTCACCGGCACCCGCCCCCAAGCGGTCGACACCACCGCGCTCAAACTCGCGAGCCCGATCGTTTCGACGCCCCGCGCCGTCACGGTCATCGATTCCTCCCGCATCCGGGAGCAGGACTTCCAGATCGGCTCCGACCTCCTCAACTGGGTCCCAGGCTTCAACACCAACGGCAACATCTCCGGCAACTACCACTTCTACGCCCGCGGTTTCCGCATGACCGCCAACGAGTGGCGCATCGACGGCCTCGCCGGCCGAGTCATTGGTGGCAGCTACTCGCCCAACCTCTTCGGCGTCGAAGCCGTCACCTTCCTCAAGGGTCCCGCCGGCCTCCTCTATGGCTCGACCAGCGCGCCGGGCGGCATCGTCAACCTCGTCACCAAGAAGCCGCGCGACACCGCCGCCACCTCGCTCGAGACCCGTATCCGCACCATGGGTTGCGGCGAGGTCGGCTTCGGCGACCGCCTGAGCACCGAGGTCGAGCTCGACACCACCGGCCCGCTCACCGCCGACAAACGCCTGCTCTACCGCTTCCTCGCCAGCGCCGAACACACCGAGCATCCCGCCCGCGGCCACGACGACGATAACGAGTTCTACCGCCTCTCCTTCACCGCGAAACTCGACTCCGCCGAACGCTTCCAACTCACGCCCATGATCGAGTGGAGCCGCGAGGAACGTTCCCAGCGCGACGCCGTGATCTCGCCCTCCTCCTCCCGCACCACCAACGACGGCCGCACCGACTACACGTTCGCCGACATCTCGCCGCGCTCCGTCGATCTCTCCGCCGGTGGCCGCGTCGACAAGAACCTCACCGCCGGCCTCGATTTCAACGCCAAGCTCACCGACGCCTGGCTCGCGCAGCTCACCTTCCGTCACCTCGAGCGCGACTACTCCAACAACGCCTGGGCCGTGCAAACCGCCACGCTCGCCCAGACCGACGCCGCCGACCCGCTGAGCTGGACCGTGCGCCGCCGCCACACGCGCAACGAGAACACCTACGCCTACACCGGCCTCGACTTCGCGACCTCCTACGAGCTCCGCCCGACCGACTCGATCCGCAGCCTCTTCCAACTCGGCCTCAACGCCCGCCGCACCGCCACCACCGCCGCCAGCGGCACCGGCGCCAACCAGTCGCCAATCAACATCTACACCGGCGTCGCCACCGCGCCGCTCGTCGCCGATGTGACCACGCTCACCCGCGCCAACGACACCGAGTCTCTCGTCTGGAACGCCTACCTCCAGAACCAGACCGAGCTCTTCTCCCGCCTCACCGTCACCACCGGCCTCGCCTTCGCCCGCGAGCAGAGCGAGTCCACCGTGCCCGCCACCGGCCTCACGACCCGCGCGCCCGACCGCGACAGCGACCTCACGCCCAACGTCGGCCTGCTCTACCGCGTCCTGCCCGCCGTATCCATCTATACCAGCTACTCGACGAGCTACACCCTCCCCGACCCGACCTACGAGAACGCCGGCGGCGCCCGCGGCTCCTTCGCTCCCACCGAGGGCGAGAACTACGAGGCGGGCGTGAAGGCCGAGTTCTGGGGCAACCTGCTCGCCGCCAGCGCCAGCGTCTTCCGCACCGAGCTCAACGGCGTGCTCGTCCAATCCGCCGCCGACGAACTCAACCCCGCCGGCAACCGCTTCTACCGCCAGCTCGACACCGGCCGCCGCGCCGACGGCGTCGAACTCGAGTTCACCGTCACCCCCGTCGAGTCCTGGGCGACCACCTTCACCTACGCATACCTCGACGCCTACAACCGCAACCTCGACGGCTCCCGCGGCCCCGCCGCCGAGATGACGCCGCGCCACGCGCTCAGCGTGTATTCACGCTACACGCTCCGCACCGGTCCGCTCGCCAACCTCACCTTCCGCGGCGGCTTCATCTGGCAGGACGAGCGCTGGGGCGGCTCCAGCGCCCCCACCGCCGCCGCACCCGACCCGCTACGCCTCCGCGCCTACCACCGCATCGACTTCGGCGTGAGCTACCCGTGGCGCGACTGGGTGATCGCGCTGAACATCGAGAACCTCACCGACGAATACTACCTGCTCGCCGGCAACACCGGCCTCGCGCTCAGCCCCGCCAACCCCCGCAGCTACGCCCTCCGCCTCACCCGCACCTGGTGATTCTCCGTCGTAGGGCGTCCCTTCAGGGCGCCCTTCCTTCCATCCGACCCATTCGACCTATTCCCGCCCTCCGCCCACTCCCTCGCCCCGCGCCCCCACCTCTCGCATGCGCGCCCTCCGCTCCGCCCTCTTCTGGCTCCACCTCGTCGCCGGCCTGATCGCCGGCCTCGTGATCGCCCTGCTCTGTTTCACCGGCGTCGTCCTCGCCTTCGAGAAACAGATCGTCGCCTTCGTCGGCCGCGAGGCCGCCACCGTGGCGATCCCCGCCGACGTCGCCCCAATCCCGCTCGACGAACTCGCCTCCCGCGCCCGCGCCGCGCAGCCCGACGCCCGCCTCACCGCGATCACCGTTCGCCCCGATCCCGCCGCCGCGGTCACCTTCGCCTTCGGCCGCGAGTCCACGCTCCTCGCCGATCCGTACACCGGCGAACTCCGTCTGCCCGGCGCCGCCCGCACGCGCGCGTTCATGCACCTCATGACGGATCTCCACCGCACGCTCGGTTTCCACGCCGAGACGACGCGCCCCGTCGGCAAGGCGATCACCGGCGCGGCCAGCGTCGCGTTCCTCGTGCTCGCGATCACCGGCCTCTACCTCTGGTGGCCGCGTTCGTGGTCCTGGCGCGGACTGAAAGCCGTCGCCACGCTCAACCTCCGCCTCGCCGGAAAAGCCCGCGACTGGAACTGGCACAACGCCCTCGGCCTCTGGTCCGCGCCCGTGCTCATCGTGCTCACGCTCACCGCGCTGCCGATCTCCTACCGCTGGGCCAACAACCTCCTCTACACGCTCACCGGCGCCGTTCCGCCCGCGCAGAACGTCGGCCCCGGCGCCCAGCCGCCCGGCCCCGCCGTCCCACAACCGCTCCCGAGCGCCCGCCCGCTCGGGCCAGACGCGCTGCTCGCTGCCGCCCAGTCCGCCTCGCCCGGCTGGACCGAGATCACGCTGCGCTTCGGCGGCGGCCGCGACGCCGGTCCCCGCCGCGACCCCGGCGCCAACAACCAGCGTCGCCAAGCTCCGGACACAGCCGCAACGCCCACCACCGCCGCCGCGTCGGCCTCCACCTCCACGCCGACCCGCGACGCCGCTCCGTCCACCGCCGAACCGCCGCGCCCCCGCGGCCCGCAGGCGGTGGCCGTCGCCGTCCGCACCGCCGATCAGTCGCCGCGGTTCGCCACGACTACGCTCCACCTCGACCCGTTCACCGGCGCCGTCCTGCGCACGGATACGTTTGCCGACCAACCCGCCGGCCGCCGCCTGCGCAGCTGGGCTCGCTTCCTTCACACCGGCGAAGCCCTCGCCTGGCCCAGCCAGCTCGCCGCCGCCCTCGCCTCCGCCGCCGGCCTCGTCCTCGTCTGGACCGGCTTCGCCCTTTCGTGGCGCCGTTTCTTCCGCCGATCAACTTCCACCCCGTAGATGGCATGAGGCCGACAAGCGGGACGAGGACGGCCAACCTGTCGGCCGCATGGCATCTACTGGCGAATCCGGCCCACGTACCCACTTTTCGGGTTCCCCGCCCCGAGTCCCCCTTCTTCTCCCATTCCGCAATCCGCATTCCGAAATCCGCAATCATCCCATGCCCACCTGGCTCGACCAACTCCTTGTCTTCGCGCTCATCGCCGCAGCGGTCGCCTACCTCTGGTGGGCCGTCCGCCACAAACGCACCGGCACAGGCACACCGCCCTGCGCCGGCGGTTGTTGCCCACCCAAACGCTTCCCGCGAAGCCAACACCGTCCTTGACTCTGCCCTATGGGACCGGACGGCTGCGCCTCGCTGATCGAAGCGAGCCCCCTACTCGACACGGCTGGTCTCAGGTGGGCCGAAATAGGTCTCCGGCAGCCTCCGGTCCGAAACGACGACCTTTTGCACGACGACAGCCGGATCGACCATCGTCAGCCGCAGGAGGTGCGCGCCGTCAGTCGACAGGGTGTGCGTGGAACGCAGGTAGCGCACGTTGTCGCGCGTGTAGACGCCCCAGTTGCGCCCGAGGAAGGTCTCGGCCTCGCGATCGGCGAAGATGTCGACGACCTGGATCGGTTGCTCGTCGAAAGAAACCCCGATGCGCACGCCGCGATCCGGCACGAAGTCCATGACCGGGCCGAGCACAAGCGTGACCGTGTACGTGCCGGCCCGCGGGAGATAGACGGGGTACTCGAGCGCAGGCGCGGCGGCCGGCGGCAAAACGCTCGGCGCAGTGACGGGGTAGATCGCCATCGCGTCCGCCCCGCGCCCGTAGTCGGGCACGGTTTCCCAGCGCACACCGCCGACCTCGGTGCGTTTCGGCGCGGCCGACGCAGCGAACGCGATCGGACCGGTGAGACTCGCAAAATGTCCCCGAGCGGCCTGCGCCTGAGCGGCGGTGGCCTTCACCACCGGCACGCGAACGTGCGCGGTGCGCTCGCCCACTACCTTGATCAACCCGGACGAGCTGCCCTCGGGGACCTTCGCCCAGTCGATCTCGACCCAGTAACGACGATCGTGTTCGCCAAGCTTCTCGTCGGTGAGCACGAGCCAGGGCTGCTCCGTGGCGATGCTGTATTCGATCGGCCGGGCGCCCATGGCGAAGACATCGAAGTAGGAACGCCGCGGCTGGAACGAATCGACGACGGGGAGCACGGCCGCGCCGAAGTGGTCCGGCCAGGTGTTCTCGTCCCCCTCGACAGCAACGCCCACGCGCGAGACATCGGCAACGCGCACTTCCGTCACAGCCGGCATGGCATCGACCACCGGCGGCTCCCAGCTCCACTGTCCGAGGTGAGTCTGGTCCATGAAGTGGTTCCATTTCCCGCCGGCCAGCTCGCGGTTGTAGTAGTCGCTCATCGCACCATCCTCGGCGAAGAGTTCGCGCACACGCTGCGCGAGCGCGTTGGTGCTCGCACGCCCCTGCCGGGCGTGGAGGGCGTTGCGGCCGGCGAGGATGTTCATCTGCGCGACCAGCGCGGAGGCTTTCGCGGGATGGAGCACGAGCTGGTAGAAGGCGTCGCGCTGCTCGGCCGGCAGCCGCGCGTGGAGCGCCTCGGCGCGGGTGGCGACATCGCGCCAGGCGGCCTCGACGCGCTCCGCCTCCTGGTAGTTGAGCGCGCTGAAGGTCGCAGGCCCGATCTGCTCGGGTTTGCGCCAGCCATTGTACTTCGCGTAGCGGGAAGCCAAGTCCGCGATCTCGGCGGCGTGCTCGGGACCGAAGTCGCGTTCGGCCCAGCGGCGCGTGTACTCGGCGACCTTGTCCTTGTTGAGCGCCGCCGGATTCCAGCCCAAACGCAGGAAGAACTCGATCGGCAGCTCCAGCGGTTTGAAGTCGCCCACGTTGACGATCCAGATGCGGGTCGCGCCGTATTCGGCGGCGAGGTTCATCTGCTCGGCGATCTTCCAGAGTGGATTGGTGTTGATCCACTGGTAAGCGTACGGCCCGCCGTGCATGTCGAAATGGTAATAGATGCCCGCGCCGCCGGCGCGCTTGCGTTCCTCGGGCGTGGGCAGGCGCCGGAGGTTGCCGGTGTTGTCGTCGGTCCAGAGCAGCGTGACGTCGTCCGGT
Source organism: Verrucomicrobiota bacterium (assembly GCA_019136515.1). GTDB lineage: Bacteria > Verrucomicrobiota > Verrucomicrobiia > Opitutales > Opitutaceae > CAJCBL01. The sequence goes on along the minus strand of JAGVUB010000106.1, from coordinate 59,813 downwards.
GGGCGCAGGCCGGCCTCGTAGAATTTCTGTACCTCGGTGAAGAGCGCCCAGAGCTGCGGCACCGTCGCCGGATCGACCTTCATCTCCTCGGCGAGAATGCGGCGCTGGTCGGTGAAGATTTGCTCCAGTTGGCGGATGTCGGACTCGATGCTGCCGGTGCCTACCATGCCCGTGTCGCCATCGCCGCGCATGCCGACGGTGACGAGATTCTCGTAGGCCTTGTTGCGGGCGATGCCTTCGCGGAAGAAACGCTGCAGCGCCTCGGCGTTGGTCGCGTAATTCCACTGGCCGTTGCCGTACTGGGCGCGGCGCGTGGTCCACTCCTTGTGCGCGCGCATCATCGGCTCGTGGTGCGAGGTGCCCATGACGATGCCGTACTCGTCGGCCAAACGCGGATTCTCGGGGTCGTCCTCGTTGAAGGCGTTGTCCCACATCGCCGGCCAGAGGTAGTTGCCGCGCAGACGCAGGAGCAGCTCGAAAAGTTTGGTGTAAAACCGCGAGTTGAGGCCGCCGAACTTCTCCGCGGCCCAGCCGGTCAGGCACGGGGCCTCGTCGTTGAGGAAAACACCGCGGTACTTCACGACCGGTTCACCCGAGGCAAAACGCCCCGGCACCACGTACGCCTCGGCGCGCTTCTTCGGCGGCACGTCGGCCCACCAGTACCAGGGCGAGACGCCGAGCTGCTCGGAGAGTTCGTAGATGCCGTAGATCGTGCCGCGTTTGTCGCTGCCCGCGATGACCAGCGCGCGCTCCACACCGGGCAGCGGCTGCGCGACAGTCGTGATGACGAAGCTCTCCCATTTCCCGCGCAGATCGCTCGCGTCGAGCTTGCCCGCGGCGACAAGGGCGTCGATCGAGGCGCTCCGGCCCAACGTGCCCACGATGACGGCAGCGTTCCCCTTCGGCGGAAGACTGGAGAGCGCCGACGCACAACCCGTGACCCGTTCAATATCCGCCCGCAGGTCACCCACCGCACGGATCACTCCCGGCCAGTCGCCCTGATCATAGCACAAAGGAGCGCCGCCCTGTTGTGTGACCAGAGGGAAGGCCGTGGTGGACGGTGCGGTGTCCGCCACAATCTCGTCAGGCAGTCCGAGGCTCGGCGACCCGTGGCTGGATCTCGCGAGGGCGACGGACAGGAGGGCGATGGCAACAAGGCGGAGGTGAACAGATTTCATGCTGGGAAGATGGATCAGGGGCTGGCGGGGCTGGCCGAGTGTTGGCCCGAGGCGAACGATCACTTGAGGTCAACCGTCTGCTCGGTCCAGGTGGCGGGATGGATGAAGAAGCGGCCGTCCTTGTAGGTGACGGGCTCGATGCCGAGCTGGGGCAGCTTCTCCCAGTCCCGCAGCTCCGGGCAGTACGGGTACGGGCGTTTCTCGTCCATTAGGTAGTGGCACGAGCTCCAGAGCTGACCATCGGGTCCCTCGAAGAGCGCATTGTGCCCGGTCTCGCAGTACGGGTCGGCGGTGTCGGCGAAGCGGAGGTGGGAATAGCCGCCGTCGGCGGCGAGCTCGGGACGGTAGCCCTTCTTGCGCGTGCCGAAGATCGGCTCGAGCGAAACCAGCTCCCAAGGGCCGAGCGGGCCCTTCGACTTCAGCAGCCCGACCTCGTATCCGCGGGTCCAGGTAGAGAAGAACATGAAGTACACGCCATCGCGCTTGATGACGAACGGACCCTCGATGCCGCCGATCATCCACTCGGGCCAGCCGGGCTGTTTCTTGTCGAGGAACTTCCGGATGGGGGTGGCGAGGTTGCCGGTGGCGAGATCGATCTCGGCCTGCCAGAGGCCGTTGCCGCTGGTGTAGAGATAGGTCCGGCCGTCGTCGTCCTCGAACAGCGTGGCGTCGTTGTTGTACTGCGGGGTCAGCGGTCCCTTGACGAGGGTGTAGGGGCCGGTGACCGCGTCGGCGACGAAGAGCCAGACGCTGTGGGTCTTCATCCCCTTCGGGTCCTCGGCGGTCACCTTGCCGCTGTTCACGGTCATCCAGAATCGGCCCTTGATGAGATGGATCTCGGGCGCCCAGAAGCGGCCGTTGTACGGGCAATCGGCCGGCAGCGTGCTCGCGTCGATGAGCCAGGAATGGTGCCGCCAGTGAATCATGTCCTCCGAGACGAGCAGGCGCACGCCGGGGTTCGGACCGGTCCAGACCGGGTTCGAGGTTCCCGTGCAGAACCACTGCGCGCCGACCTTGATGATGCAGTGGTCGCGCAACGAGAGCGCGGGATCGCGGGTGATGGGGTTGGTGTAGCGGAAGACGCGCCGGGCCGGCGACGCCGGTTCCACGGCCGGTGGCGTCTGGCCCGCGGCGGAGGAAACGGCGAGCAAGGCGATGACGGAGAGGAGAGCGGAATGGAAATTCATGGGAAAGGATCGGGTTGGTCGGGTTCAGTTCGCCTCCGCCTCGCGCCACTCGAAGACGGTGCCGTCCTTGCGGTCGGGGTGCGTGCCGGGCCAGTCGGCGCCGTAGGGCTCGTTGGTCGCCGGGTCGAGGCCGAGGTAGCGGCGGGTCTTCAGCGAGAGCAGCATGCACTGGCGCCGGAGCAGATCCTGCCAGATGAAGAGGCTGTCCTTGGTCTCCGTCTTCACGAGGCGGACATCGGCGGAGAGGCCCGCGCCGACGACGGTGAGGAAGCCGCGGCCATCCATCGACTCGAGCGCGACGCGGCCCCGCCCGCGGTCGTGGACGCGGAAACGGGTGCCGGGGCCGGCGAACTCCTTAGCGTCGCGCCAGATGAAGTGGAGCATGCCCAGCGGGTGGGCGTAGGCGGGCAGGTCCTTGCCGAGATTCCAGAGCGTGACGACCTTGCCAAGCGGCACGTTGGCCGAGCGGTCGGCGAGCGGCTCGGAGACGCGCCAGGAATCGAACTCCGCCACGCCGCCCTCGCGACCGGCGGTGTTGTGGGCGAAGAGCGCGTAGCGCACGCCCTGGAAGGTCTTCATCGAGAAGCCGAGCTGCTGCGCGTCGCCGATGTTTTGGAAAGTCGCACCGCCGTCGGTGCTGTAGTCGAACTGCGCCTGGTCGGTGTCGAAGTTGCCCGCGACGCGCAGCAGCGCGCGGCCCGTGGCGAGCGGCACTTCCGCGGTGCGGTTGGCGAGCAGGCCGTACCAGCGCAGGACGAAGCCGGTCTCGGTGCGGGCGATACCGATCCACGAATACGGCACGGCGAGCAGGCCGAGCCCGGCGATGTCGCCCGGCTGGAGGCCGGTGGCGTCGAGCGCGACGGTCGCGGTGGACTCGGGGCCGACGGCGCGCTGCGTGAGGGAGTTGCGGGCGCGGAAGAAATCCGGTGCGGGCAGCGTGTGCAGGCGCAGCGTGCCGGGCTTCTCGGTCAGCGACCACTTGGCGTCGACCGGCACGTGGTTCCATTGCCAGAGCGGCCGCAGCGCCGGCTCGGAGAAGTCGTCGTTGCGCTGGTAGGCGGGCGTGGGCGGGACGTTTGCGCCGGTGTCGGGCTTGAACCAGGTGCGGGGCGAGCGGCCGAGGTTGCCCGGCAGGCCGAAGTACGGCCAGCCGTCCTGCCAAGTGACGGGCGAGAGGTAGGTCATGCGGCCGAGCGACTTCGAGTCCATCATCGAGAAGCCCCACCAGTCGCCGTTGGGCAGGTCGACGATGCCGCCCTGGTGGAGCGGCACGGCGGCGAAGCCGTTGTCGCCGAAGGTCTGGACCTCGACCTTGTCGCCGGGGTTGGGGATGGGCGACCAGAAGCCGAAATTGTTCACCCAGTTGCCGCGCTGCCAGCCCATCGTCTCGCGCATGCTGATGGTCGCGGTCTCGTAGGGGCCGTCGACCTTGTCGGCGCGGGCGCACTGCATGCGGCCGACGGGGGCGAAGTTGGCGCTGACGATGTAGTATTTGCCGCCGACCTTGTAGAAGTGGTGGCCCTCGCCCATCGCGTTGCCCTTCGGGATGATCACGCGGTCGCTGCCCTCGACATAGCCGGTCAGGTCGGGTTTAACCTCGATGAGATGCACCTCGTCGTAACCGTGCACGGCGTAGATGCGGTCGTCGTCGTCGAAGAGCACGCCGAGATCGTAGATCTTGCCGCCGAGCTTGTGGTGCCGCCACGGACCGGCGGGGTTCTGCGCGGTGAAGACCTGCAGGCCGTAGTCGTTGACGTTCACGAAAACGTAGAAGGTGCCCTTGTGATGGCGGAGCACCGGCGCCCAGATGCCGTTGCCGTAGGCGCCCTTGTTGCCCTCGAGGCGGTACTCCGGCCCCATCTCCAGCCGGTCGAAGACGTAGCCGAGCAGCTTCCAATTCACCAGGTCCTTCGAATGCAGGATCGGCAGGCCGGGCATCACGTGCATGGTGCTGCCGACGAGGTAGAAATCCTCGCCGACGCGGATCATGTCGGGATCGCAGAGATCCTCGTAGAGGATCGGGTTGGTGAACGTGCCGTTGCCGTTGTCGGCCACCCAGGTGTCGCGGGCGGTCTCGGGCGGCGTGGGCGGGAGCGGCGGCGCATCGGCGGCGCGGCCCTGCGGAAGCGGCGCAAGCGCGCAAACCGCCAGCGCCAGCACTGCGAACGGGGAACGGGATCGTTGGACGTCGGACATGAGAGGATGATTGAGAGATGGCGTTGGCTCAGCGCTCACGGCACTAGGCCGGTCTCCGGCGGGCCGAAATAGCTCTCCGGCGCTCGCGGGGCGCGGAAGTTCGCCGGACCGCGCACGGAATCGACGACGATCTTCTGCACGACGACGGCGGGGTCGACCATGGCCAGCTTCAGCACGTGCGCGCCGGCGGCGAGCTGGTGCGTCGAGCGCAGGAAACGCGCATTGTCCCGCGCGACCTGCATGCCGGCAAGACGGGCGCCGACCGGCGCCCCACTCTGCTCGGCAAAGATGTCGAGCACCTGCACGGGCTGGTCGTCGAACGACACGGCAATGCGCATGCCGCGGTTGGGTACGAAATTCAGCACCGGGCCGAGCACGAGCGTCACCTCGAAGCTGCCGTCGCGCGGCAGGTAGACCGCGTATTCGAGCGTCGGCGCCGGAGCCGGCGGCAGGACGCTCGGCGCGGTCACCGGATAGATCGCCAGCGCGGCGTCGAGGCGGCCGTAGTCGGGCACCGTCTCCCAGCGCACGCCGCCGACCTCGGTCCTCCGCGTGGCCGCCGTGGCGGCGAACGCGACCGGGCCGTCGAGCGCGGCGAAGTGGCCGCGGGCAGCCGCGAGCTGTTCGCCCGTCGCCTTCTTCGCCACGACCTTGACCTTCACCGGCACGCTCGTGCCCGTGACCGTGATCTCGCCATGCACCTCGCCCGCGGGCAGCCGCTCCCAGTCGATCTCGACCCAGTGGCGATCGTCGCCGAGCTCGGTCTTCGCCTTCGTCAGCACGATCCACGGTTGCTCGGCCCGGATCGCGTACTCGATCGGGCGCGCGCCGACGGCGAACACGTCGACGAAGGACCGTCGCGGATGGAGCGAGTCGAAGGTCGGCAGCACGGCGTCGCCATAATGGTCGGGCCAAGTCGAGACATCGCCCTCGACCGAGACGCCAGCGCGGCTGACGTCGTCGAGCAGCACCTCGGAGACGGCCGGCATCAGGTCGACGACCGGCGGCTCCCACGTGTGCATGCCGAGGTGGGACTGGTCCATGAGATGGTTCCACTTCCCGCCGGCGAGCTGGTGGTTGTAGGCGTTGGTCAGGTCGCGGTCCTCGCGGAAAAGCCGGCGCACGCGGTCGGCCGCGGCGTTGGTGCTCGCGCGGCCCTGCTTGCCGTAGAGTTGGTTGCGGCCGGCCCAGATGTTCATCCGCGCGACGGTCGCCGAGGCCTTCGCCGGGTGCAGCACGAGCTGGAAGAACGCGTCGCGCTGCGCGGCCGGGAGCGCGGCGTAGATCTTCTCGGCCTTGGCGACGACCTCGAGCCACGCCGCCTCGACGCGGTCCGCCTCGTAATACTGGAGCTGGCTGAACGTGTCGGGCGTGACGACCTCGGGCTTGCGCCAGCCGTTGTATTTGGTGAAACGCGCGACGACATCGGCGATCTCCGCCGCGTGCTCCGGGCCGAACTCGCGCTCCGCCCAGCGGCGGGTGTAGTCGGCGACACGGTCCTTGCCCAGCGCCGCCGGGTTCCACGCCATGCGCAGGAAGAACTCGATCGGCAGCTCGAGCGGCTTGAGGTCGCCCACGTTGACGATCCACAGGCGCGTCGCGCCGTACTCGGCGGCGAGCGTCATCTGCTCGGAGATCTTCCAGAACGGGTTGGTGTTGATCCACTGGTACGCGAACGGCCCGCCGTGCATGTCGATGTGATAGTAGATGCCGAAGCCGCCGCTGCGCTGCCGCAGCTCCTCGGCGGTGGGCAGGCGGCGCAGGTCGCCGACGTTGCTGTCGGCGAAGAGCACGGTGATGTCGTCGGGCAGTTCGAGGCCGGCGTCGTAGTAGCGCTGCACCTCGGAGAAGAGCGTCCAGACCTGCGGGACCTTTGTCGGATCGGGGGCGATGTGCTGGGCGATGAGCGCGCGCTGGTCGGAGATGATCTGCTCGAGGAGCTTCTTGTTCGCCGCCAGACCGCCGACATCGGGCATCGCCATGTCGCCGTCGCCGCGCATGCCCATGGTGAGGATGTTCTCGTACTTGCCGTTGCGCGCGAGGCCGTCGGCCCAGAAGCGGCGCAGCCCCTCGGGGTTGGTCATGTAGTTCCACTCGGCGTTGCCGTACTGCTGCTTGTGGCGGGTCCACTCCTGCTGTGAACGGTCGAGCGGCTCGTGGTGCGAGGTGCCCATGACGATGCCGTACTCGTCGGCCAGGCGCGGGTTGTCGGGATCGTCCTCGTTGAAGGCGTTGTCCCACATCGCCGGCCAGAGGTAGTTGGCCCGCAGGCGCAGCAGGAGCTCGAAGACCTTGGTGTAGAACTTCGCGTTGAGGCCGCCGAACTTCTCCTTCGTCCACTCGGTGAGGCAGGGGCGCTCGTCGTTGATGAAGATGCCACGGTATTTCACGACCGGCTCGCCGGAGGCGAAACGGCCCGGCAACACGTAGGCCGCGGCGCGCTTCTTCGCCGGCACATCCGCCCACCAGTACCAGGGCGACACTCCGAGCTGCTCGGAGAGTTCGTAGATGCCGTAGATCGTACCGCGCTTGTCGCTGCCGGCGATCACCAGCGCCTGCTCCACGCCCGGCAACGGCTGCGTGACGCTCGTGATGACGAAGCTCTCCCATTTCCCGCGCAGGTCGCTCGCATCGAGCTTGCCGGCCGCAACGAGCGCATCGATCGCCGCGCTCTTGCCGAGCGTGCCGACGATGACCATCGCGGGCACAGCCGGGCGTTCGAACGTCGCAGCCGGCTTCCGGTCGGTGACGCGCTCGATATCCGCCTGCAGGTCGCCCACGGCCCGGATCACGCCCGCCCAGTCGGCGGCGTCGTACCAGAGCGGCGCGGCCTGGTCCTTCGACACGAGCGGGAAGGAGCCGGCCGGAGGCGTCGCCTCGACAACGATGGACTCCGGCAGGCCCAGGCTCGGTGCGGCCCGGCCCGCGATGGAGCCGAAGGCGATGGCGAGGCCGAGCGCAAAGAGGGAGCGGAACGAATCACGGTGCGTTGTCATGGAGAATATGAAGGGATCTCCGGCGCGGTTCAGCGTGCTTGATAAGGACCATCGGCCACGGGCTCGCCGAAGTCGGGTTGGCCATCGATGGTCCAGTGCAGCACCTGGGCACGGGTGTGGCGGTCGGGATTGGACAACGCCTCCCCCGGAATATCCCGGAAGCCGCGGGCATGGTAGACCACAATGTCGGTCTGCCCGTCGGGCGTGGTCGTGAAGGAATTGTGACCCGGACCGAACTGGCTGTGGGCCTCGCTGCTGGCGAACACTGGCTCCGGCGATTTGGTCCACGACTTCGGGTCGAGCAGGTCGGCCTCGGCGGAGGCGGTCAGCAGGCCCATGCAGTAGTTCGAGTCGGTTGCGCTGGCCGAATAGGTGATGAAGACCTTGCCGTGGCGGATGAGCACCGCCGGCGCCTCGTTCACCCAAAAGACCCGCTGTTCCCACGGGAACTCCGGCCGCGAGAGCAGCGTGGGCTCACCGACGATCGACGTCGGCGTATCCATGCGCGCGAGGTAGATGTTCGTGCCCTGGCGGCCAGGCTCGAGCTGCGTCCACGCAAGGTAGCGCACGCCGCGATGCTCGAACGTCGTCGGGTCGAGGGTGAACGTGTCCCACTTGGTCGCGATCCGGCCCCGTTCCCGCCACTCGCCGGCGAACGGATCGGCGGCGGTGTTCTCCAGCACGTAGAGCCGCACCGAGTGCCACGGGCCGGCGGCGTCGCCGCCCGAGAAATAGACGAACCAGCGACCATCGATCCAGTGGAGCTCGGGCGCCCACACGACGCCGCTCATCGGCCCCGACGCCGGCCGCCGCCAGAGCGTCTTCGGCTGCGCCGTCGAGAGCCCCGCGAGCGTGGGCGCGCGGCGCAGCTCGATCCGATCGTACTCCGGCACCGTGGCGATCAGGTAGTAGAAGCCGTCGGTGTGCCCCAGCACATGCGGATCAGCCCGCTGGAGCACGAGTGGATTGGTCCACAAGGCGGCATCGGCGGCGCCGGCCGACGCCAACGGCACGGCCGCAAGCGCCAGAAGTGCGAGCAGCCGAGACAGGAATTTTGGGCGGAAACACATGGGCGAGAGAAGGCGAGGATTACGCTCAGCGGTTGGTGAGGATTCCGACGACTTCGACCTCGGCGAGCGCAGGCGCCGCGCCGGGCCAGCCGGTGAATGTGAGGCGCAGGTACCGCCCGGTGGCCGCCGTCTCGGCGGTGTCGGTCCGCTCCGCGTCGCCACCGGGAATCTGGGTGCGGTCCGCGACGACCTGCCAGCCCTGCACGCCATCGACGGAGATCTCAACTCGGTAGCGCCAGTCGCCAGCGGTCGGGAAGACCAGCTTGGTCCGCTTCACCTCGACGATGCGCTCAAGATCGACCTGGAGCCATGGCATCTTGTCTCCGGGCGCGGCCCGCCATACGGTCGCGGCGTCGCCGTCGTTGGCAAGGCGTCCACCACAGCCGGGCAACTCGCTGCTGGCGCGGGTCGGATTCTCGCGGCCGAACTTTTCTGTGCCAACGAGCGCGGGGGCATCCGTGAACCGGACATACGGCCGTGGTGCGACGGCCGGCGTGACACCGGCGACGTACTTCGGCCCGCCGCGCGAGACGATCCGGAGAGTCGCCTCGCGCAGCCCCGGCGAACTCGCGCGCACCACGGTCGTGCCCGCGTGGTACGAGCGGAACTCGATCGCCGCCTGTCCGTCGCGGATCGGGATGTCGGAATCGGCCGCGAAAGCGATGCTCGGGCCGGTCGGAAACTCGCCCGAGCCCGACTCGATCGCGAGCGTGACGGGCGGGCAATTGCTCAGCGGTCGGCCCTCCGCATCGACGACGGTGACGACGAGGTGCGCATCGTCGGTCCCGTCAACGCGGGCCAGCTCGGTCTTGTCGGCCGTGAGCCGCAGTGCCGCGGGCGTGCCCTCGGCGGGCCACGGCGGCGGCGGGATGCCGCGGTATTCGTTGCGATACCAGTACCACTGCCGCTTCGGCAGGCGGAAGTAGTCCACGAGGCCCATCGCGCCGAATTGCCGGCCGGCGACGCTGCCGTGGTCGAACCCGCACCAGATCGCCTCGCCGCTGCGCCACGGTTGTCGCCACGTGTCGGGCGCCGCGGGATCAGCGCCGGGCGTCGTCGGCAGGTCGCCCCAGCCGGGGGCGTACGCTCCGGGACGGTCGGCGATGGTGGAACCGTACTCGGTGACAAAGCTTGGCACGCCGGGATTCGGGAAAAGGCGCGCGCCGTCGCCGTTGTAAGCGGCCACGTCGCCGAGCTTGTCGAGCTCGCCGCGCTGGCAACCGCCGATGACGGCGGGCCGTGTCGGATCGAGCGCATGCGCGTCGGCGACGAGCGCCCGCAGGAAGTCGCGCACCTTCGGCATCACGGCGCGGTCGCTGAAGAACACCTCGTTGCCCATGCTCCAGCCGATGATGCTCGGGTGGTTGCGGTGGATGCGGATCATGTCGCGCAGGCTGGCGCGCACGCTCGCCTCGAAGCCCGCCTCATCGGCCGGATTCGTCGGATACGCGCTGGAGGCCCATGGGCTCTTGAAGCCGGCCGTGCCCCAGAAGCAATTCTCCGGGAGAAACAACATCCCAATCCGGTCGCACGCCGCGGAGAACGCCGGCGCGTGCGGGTAGTGCGAACCGCGGATGAAGTCGAAGCCGGCGTCCTTCATGAGCCGCACGTCGCGCGCGAAGCCGGCGCTCGTGACCGCGTCGCCCCACCCCGCGTGGTCCTGATGGACGTTGGCGCCCTTGAAGTAGCGGTGCTCGCCGTTGAGGAAAAAGCCCCGGTCGGCCGTGAATTCGAACCAGCGGAAACCCAGCGGTGAGACGCAATCGTCCACGGGCCGCCCGGCGTCGAACACGGTGGTGCGCACGGCGTAGAGGTGCGGATGCTCCGGCGACCAGAGGAGCGGTTTGGCGATCGGCGCGCTGGTCTGGTCGAAAGTCGCCGTCTGTCCGGCGGCGATGGTCTGCGCCGCGCGCAGTTTCGCCACGACGCGGCCGGCCGGATCGACGATCTCGGTACGGAGTTCGCAGCGCTTGGACTCGGCGGCGGCATTCACGACTTCGGTCTTCACATTCACCGTGCCCGTCTCGGCCGAGACCGACGGCGTGGTGACCCACGTGCCGTACCACGCGACATGAAGCGGCGCCTTCGCGATCAGCCAGACGTTGCGGTAGAGCCCGCCGCTGAAGACGTGTTCGCCGGCACGCGGGGCGAGCCGCGGGTTCCAATGGTTGTTCAAGCGCACGGCGACGAGGTTGGTGCCGGGCCGGACGGCGCCGGTGATCTCGATCTCAAAACCCGTGTAACCGCCCTGGTGCGCACCGACCCTGCGGCCGTTCACGAAGATCTCGGCGTCCTGAAACGCTCCTTCGAAATCGAGGAAGAGGTGCTTGCCCGTCCACTTCGCCGGCACGTCGAAGGTCTTCCGGTACCAGCCATAGCCGACGTAGAACGCGTTGCCCGCCGCGAAGTACGGCTGGCTGAACGAGTGCGGCAGTCCGACGCGCGACCACGCCGCGTCGTCGAAACCAGCGGCCTCCGCGCCCGGATGATCGCCGAGCTGGAAGCACCAATCACGGTTGAAGTTGGTCGTCTCGCGCAGCGGCCTCGCCACCGCGGAAGCGACGCACAAGCCCACCGCGATGATCACGCGAAGCATCAATCGTACGGAAAGTCCGGCACTCACGGGCGGACGCTTTCGGCCAAGACGGCACGCCAGGTCGGCGCCCAGGCGAACATTCCGGCCAAGATCCGCGCGATACGAAGCCACCGTGCAAGGGAGTAGGCGGGTGGCGAAGACGAATGAGGGTGTCTCTGGCATAGCTCTTTGGGCGCGTGGTAATGTCGACGGCACGCGTCCGCTGCAGGTTGCACGACCAAAGTAGAAGTTTCGCGATCGACGAACACGCCGACTCCGTTCGCGCGATTCGTGCGGTCTCGCCGGGTTCAACTGCCGTCCGGAGCACGGTGGTAGCCATCCGGGCCCAAAAAGAAGGCGGCGGACCGCATTTCGCGGTCCACCGCCGAGACCAAGCACAAACAAGCGACTAGAAGCTAAACGTGTTGGTCAGCGTCCAACTGCGCACCGGGGCAATGCCCCAAGCGGCCACGGTTCCGTCATACTGCGTCGACAGCGGCACCAGACTGTTGCTGTCGAATGCATTGCGGATGTTGAGCTGCACGCGCCAATCGATCTTCTCGGTCAACCTGCGCTCGTAGCCGATCCAGAAGTCGAAGTGGTCGGCGGTCGGGCCGTAGTAGGGATTTTCGATGTCGAAGACGTTCGCACCATTGGCGTCCTTCTTCATCGGGTAACCGATCGCGATCTTGTCCTCCCAGCGATAGCCGCCACCCACATTGAAGCCCTTGAGGCGGCCCTCGGTGAAGTTGTAGTTGGTGACGAGGTTGAAACGCCAACGACGAATCTCCGGAGTGTTGGCCCCTTCCTGCAGGCGCATCAACGCGTAGCTCTGGTAGAAGTTGGTGTTCCAGCTGTTCAGACCCGGGCGGCCGGTATTCTGACCACCACCCCACTGGCGGATGTCGCCCATGGCGGTGTTGTTCTGATAATGGTTGGTCAGCTCGATGAACTCACGGAGAGCCTCTCCGCCCACGTTGTTGCGTTGGGCCTTGGTGTCCGCCGCATTGAACGTGAGGCGCCAATTGCGGGTGGGATTCGCGGTGAACTCATACTCCCAACCGGTCGAGATCTGATCCTCGGTCGCGGTGAAGTTCGGGACCGGAGTGGAGGCAACGGTCGGCGCGGTAACGCTGAAGTCGTTGAAACCCCACTCTTTCAGGATCTGCTTCACGAGCGGCTCGCTGGTGTACTTGCGCCAGGCGGCCACCGCGGATGCGGCCAAAGCGTCCGCGTCTTCCTGCGACTCGGCGACGCCGTTGATCACCCGCGGGGTGTAGCGCCAAGTTTCGCTGCCGATGTCGGTCCCGGTCTCCGCCACGGAGTTCGGGTTGCCGATCTTGGTCAGGTGGTACTCATAGGAGTCCGCGCGGTTCTCGTTACGGACGATGTAGTCGCCCAGGAGGAACCACGTCGTGAGGGTGCCGTTGCTCGCATTGAGCGATGAAGTCTTGAACTTATTGATCTTCAGCGAGAACCGTTCATCCTGAGTCGAGAGCATGATGCCGCGCTCGTTGGTCTTGCCCGCGGGGAGCGGCAGTGGCTTGCCATGGATGTCGTTGCGCGCGCCCGTGATCTGGAAGTTCTCGGACTCGTTGTAGAAGAGGCTCACGTTGACCGGGAAGCGCTCCCCGTACTTGCCAAAGAACTTGTTGAGCTTGGTCACGATGCTCCAGCTCGGCGAGTTGGCCTGCGCCAACTGGTAGGTCCGGCCCACGGTCGAGTACTGCACCATGCCGGCGTCAACTCTGTTCGCCGGGATGATATAGCCCAGATCCACGTGGTCGGTATTTGGCCAAGTCGTCGGAACGTAGGCGGCGGTCGCCCACGACTTCACGTTATCGCGGCGGATGCCATACATGCCGATGACGGCGCCGTCCCAGAAGTAGGACTGCAACACCACCGCACGGGAGTCGACCTTGCGCTTGTTGAGGTTGGCACCGAACGTCAACCGGTCCTGATCGCCATTCTCAGAGCTGAGAACGTTCACCGGGGTCGTCGTCCAGCCCACATAGTTGGCCGGGTTCTCCGACTGGGTAAGGGAGGCGTTGTTGTACGGGTTGATCCAGCGGTCGGATGGATTCGCACTCGAGTTCCAAGTCGAGTTGAAGTACCGGAAATCGACGGTGCTCGGCACCTCGACCGGTGCTCCGGCGCGGGACACATAGAGTCCGGCGGGCGACGCAACATCCTTCAACGTCGGCCCGAGGTAGATCGTGCTGCTGACCGTACGTTCGTTGGCGTTCATGCCATACCCCGAGGTGATGCCCGGAACTAGGGTGCGAGACCAGAAGGACGAGGCATAGCTGTCCTCGGTGCCGTAACGCTTGAACGAGCGGCTGTCGTTACGATACATGTCCTGGCTGTAGAGCCCGCTAAGGGTGTGCTTGCCCAGCAGCTTCCAGAACCAGCTCTTGTTGCGGCCTTCGTTGAAATCGTGCGTGGCAAAGGCGCTCAGGCGCGACGACTCGTGCGTGACGCCGGTGCGGCCGTTGCCCCAGGTGTTGCCGCTCTCGATGTAGGGCTTGCCGAAGTTCGGATTCGCCGTCCCGTCGATCAAGTTCGTGTTGATGTCGACGAAGAGCGTATTTCCGAATGAATACTGGGTGCGGTTGTATTGTTCGACATCGTAGGCCGCCTCGAAGCCGACCTTCTCATGGAAGAAGGTCTGGGTGAGGCTGGCGCTGAAGTTCTTGAAGTTCTGCGCCTCCTTCTTGTTCTCGCCTTCGAGCAGGTTGTTGTAGAAGTCGAAGACCGAGCTGTCGGAGAGCGTGGAAGCCTTCCACACACCCTCGTTGCGATAGATCAAGGACGTGTCACGCTCGGCCATGTAGGTCGTGGTGGCCATCGTCACGCGGCGCGAAAAGAGGAGGCCGCCGATGCTGCCATCGAAGCCGCCCGTCGAGCTCAGCCCACCGGGGGTGATGAACTCGGCCTGGTAATACTTCGCCGGCGTGGTCGTGCCCTCGGTAACCGGCATCCAGATGCCACCGAAGAACGACGGCTGGCCGAGCCAGACCTGGGTATTGGAACGACCGGTACCATACTGGCCGGCGTCGGGCATGGAATAGGCGCCGGTCTGCTTGTTCTTCGCGTCGAAGGTCGGATTGCCGTCGGCGTCGAGATGGTAGAAGTCGCCAGTGTACTGGACCCGGGTCGGGTCGTAGCCGGCCTTGTTCACCTTGCTCCACCAGGTCGTGAACTGGTCGGTCGGCGTGAGCGTGCGCGGGTTGTTGCTGCGGACCGTACCGTTCTCGAAGTTGAGCTTGAGCGTGGTCCGGCTGCCGCCGCGCGCGAGGAACTTCGGGTCGTAACGGAGAGTCGCGAACACGCGGCGGTCGAGGCTGTACGCCGGCTGCTGTTTGAACTGCTCGTCGTTGCGCAGGAGCGCCACGCGCAGCGACAGCTCGTCGGCGAGGATGTTCTGGTTGACATCGATCACCTGACGATTCGCCCCGAACGAGCCAAAACGAAACTCGGCCGAGCCGAAGTTGCGATGCTGGGCGGACTTGGTGGTGGCGTTGATGATGCCCGACGGGCTGCCCAAGCCGAACAGAATCGAGTTGGCGCCACGCTGCATGTCGATGCGATCGACATTGTATCCGTCCCACGGAATATCGGAGCTGAAGAAGTTCCGGGTGTTGTCCGCGGAGCTGAGGCCACGGACACGGGTGTTGCTGTTGGGATTGACCAGACGGCCGCCGTCATCCTCGGTCTTGCCGCCACCAATGCCCTTGAAATTGCCCTGGGTGCCGCCCACTTCCGTGTTGGTGGTGTAGGTAAGCAGCGTCTTGTTGTCGGTCGCGCCGGTGTCCTTGAGGAACTCGGCGGTCACAACCGAGATCGCCGAGCCAACGTCTGCCAAGCGGGTATTGATGCGAGAGCCGGCAAGGGTTTGGGTCGCTGAATATCCTTTATCGGAGTCAGCGGTCACCTCGAACGGGCTGAGGACCACAACCTCGTCTTCGGAGACGCCGGCTGCATCCAAGCCCGCTGCCGGCGGAGTCGCGGCCTGACCGAACAAGCCCGGCGCAAGAACCGCAGCGAACGCAATAACAGGTGTACGATTCAATCTATTCATGTTCTGTAGTTTGGGGTGGTTTACTCCCAGCGTTTCACAGGGAGTTAGGACTAGCCGACATTTGGCCGTAGCCGGGGGGAGCGACCAAAGTCGGCAGTCGCAGCGAATCCGAATCGCGGGACCGGCTTCAAGGCACCAGAAGTCCCGTTTCGATTACACCTTTGGTTGTACTCCCCATGGGACCAAACAGGGGAACGCGTAAACAGCATCTACGCTCCCGACTACAGGCCAAGGGATGTGACCATGCGGCACTGCCGGAAACCAACCACGCCAGTTTAGACGCGGCAGAGATCCACAATCACCCCCCGCTCGCGGCGTCACCGTCCTTCACAAAGTTGACAGAAAAACGAATCGTCTCGGGATCATAACCTCTTCGGACGAGTTCATCGATGAATTGCTTGTTCAAGATGCTATACAGCCAGCAGGCGTCCGCGCGCGCCGTCCCCCCATGCGGATGGGCGAGGGTCAGGTCACGTTCACGTCGCGACCAATACGCACGAAGCTTGTGACTCTGTTTCATCGCAAAACGGGACCGTGTGTCATCTGGCCACAGGAGTGTCGAATCAACGGCACTGGGGGAAGCTGGACATGAAACGATCCGGCCGTCGGCCGGATCGTGATGGTTGTCTCATGGCGCGAATGCCGGTCTGCAGATGGATCTGCAGACCGGCTTCGGGCTGATCGATCAGAAGCTAAACGTGTTGGTCAGGGACCATTCCTGCACCGGCTTGATGCGAACACCGGCCCAAGTGGTGCCATCCGGCTCGATGTTGACCGGGATGAGTCCCTCGTTCTCGAACGCGTTGCGGATGTTCAGTTGGATGCGCCAGTTGATCTTGTCGGTGAGTTTGCGCTCGTAGCCGACCCAGAAGTCGAGGCCGCCCTCGGACGGGCCATAGACCGGCTTCTCGATGTCGTACTCCGCAAATCCCTCTGCGTTGGTGGAGATCGGATAACCGATCACGATCTTGTCCTGCCAGCGATAGGCAGCGCCGACGTTCACACCCTTGGCCCAACCTTCGGTGAAGCTGTAGTTGGTGATCACGTTGAAGCGCCACTTGCGCAGCTCGGACGAGGCAACCTTTTCCTTGAGCTTGAGGTATGCCCAAGTCGACTTGAAGCCGCCCGCCCAATCCCGGCGGAGCTCATTGTTGTACTGATAGTCGCCGTTCCAGCGACGCAGGTCGCCGGCGGGGCCGTCCATCATCTCGTTGAGGTACTCGTAGACCTCGCCCATGGCACCACCACCGACATTGGCGTAAACGGCGGTCGTCTTGGCCGCGTTGAAGGCGAGGCGCCAGTTCTTCGTGATATTGGCGGTGGCCTCGAACTCGTAGCCCTCGGACTCGCGGTCGGAGGTGATCGCAAAGCCCTGCGGAGTGCGCCAACGGTTACGATAATCGACCACCGTGTTGGGGTCCGGATCCCAAGTGGAGTTCACTTCCTTGCCATCAGAACCCACCGTGGCCGAAGACGCGTAGGTCGCACGAGTCGTGAGTTTGGACAAGGTCGTGGGCGTGTAGCCCCAGGCCTTGAAGAAGCCCTTTTCGTCGAGCCAGCCTTGGATCTCGTTCCACGCAGTGATGGTGGCGTCGCGGCTGGTGGCGGCCTGCGCGGTCGTCTCCAGCGTGGCGCCGGCCGGGATCGTGTCGTTGGGATACAGCGAACTGGCGGCGAAGACCGTCGCGACAGGTCGGCCGTCCTTCACGTAAGCCG
Source organism: Verrucomicrobiota bacterium (assembly GCA_019136515.1). GTDB lineage: Bacteria > Verrucomicrobiota > Verrucomicrobiia > Opitutales > Opitutaceae > CAJCBL01. The sequence continues at coordinate 42,814 of JAGVUB010000106.1, read as the reverse complement.
GAGTCCAGAACCAGCGGGTGTTGTAGGTGACAGTCTCTCCGTTGAACACGGCCGTTGAGCCGGTCGAGTTGGCCGGCACGCGGCTGGCCCAATCATAACCACCCATCCGATAGAGGAAGATGTTGCGGAAGCACAGGCCCCACGCGACGGTGCTCGCGAACGCGGTATCGGTCGACTCGGTCGCGCCAACAACCTTCGTCTTGTACTTGATGGCGCGGAGGGAGTACTTGTTGTCCTTGGTGGAAAGCAGAACGCCGAACTCCTTCGTGTCACCGGACGGATTGGCGATCGGGGCACCGAAGACGTCGACCCGCGTGCTCGAAGCTTGGAAGTTGCTCGAATCGTTGTAACTCAGGCTCACGTTGAGCGGGAGATACCGATCCCACGATTTCGGCAGGGCCTTGTTGATATGAAGCACGGCGCCACCGGAGACAGAGTGCCCCTTGTAGTAGTCCGTCGCCTGGTAGGCCGGCAAGGTATATACATCATCGGTCATAACCAGATGGCTGCGTTCGCCGGCGACCTTGCTGCGTTGGGCGGAGACACTGCGCTGCTTCACCTCGTCGTAACGCCAGCCGAGGGTGCCGACCAAGGCCTCGTTCCAGAGGAAGCCCTGCCACGACCCGGCGTACGAAGTGACCACCTGCTCGACCTTCGAGGCTGAGGTGTACAAGTCGTTGCCCGCATCATAGCTGTCGAGCCCGATGGCAAGGCTGCGGTTCCAACCCCGATAGTTCGCCGGATTCGAAGCCTGCGTAGTCGCGGAGGCGTTATAACGTTCAGTTAGGTAGTCACCAGTAGGAGTCCACGGGGCACCCGGATTCACGTCGTTCGCCATCCACACGGAGTCGAACGTGTAGATCGGACTGGAGTTCATCACCACGGTGCTGTCGAGCCGCGGCAGGTCGATCCCCGCCGCCGAATTGGCACCGGCGAGCGACGAACCGAGATAGGCAAACGCCACAGGTGAATTATAGTCGAAGGCCTTGTTGGCATCACCGGAGATGAATGTATTCCACGCGTCGTTGTTCGCGTATCGGTTCCACCCAAGGTTCTCGGTGTTGAATTTGTCCCGGCTTGCCACGCCGTTGAACCGGTGACGGCCCAAGAGTTTGACGAGGAATGAGTTCTCGAACACGTCGGCCGCACGGAACTCCGCGAAGAGCGAAGCACGCAGGCTTTCGGTGTCATACTTGTGCCAGTTTCCGGTTCCACCGGAGGTCGAGGCGACATAGGCGCGACCGTAGTTCGGATTCGCGGTGCCGTCCTGATACTCCTTGGTGATGTCGATGTTGATCGTAGGTGTCCCACCGAGCAGGCTCCAACCACCGGTCTTGTACGACTGGTTGAAATAGGCGAGTTCGAGGCCGACGCGATCACCCCATCCAGTCTGGGAGAACGAGATGTTGTAGACATTCCAGTCCGCCCACTCGCCCTTGTTGTCACCGTCGATCAGTCGGTTGTAGAAATCGAAGACCGACGAGTCCGTCAGCATCTTGTCCTTGAACTGGGCGTTGTAGGGCAGCTTCGCGGCTGTGCCATAGGCGGAGTAGCTGTTCAAGGCGAACAACTGATCCGAATATTTCTGGCCGATGGCGTTGTCGCTCCACCCGCGGAAGCCCCCGGCGCTGGTGCGGAACCCGCCGTTGATATACCCACCAAGAACGTCCGTGGTCACACCGGTGTTGCCTTCGATAAGGTATCCCGCCGACTGCTGGCCAAGCGAAGAACGCAGCCATGGGCTGATGCCGGAGGGAGCAGAGCCGAAGTCATAGCCGGTGTAGTTGCCGGTGCCGCCGATGGTGATCTTGTTGGCTTGGTTGGCGTTGAACCAAGGCGTGATGTTGTCGTACGGCGTGTTCTGCCGCGGCATGTTGGCGTCGATCTTGCCCGACTCGAACTTGACCTTGAAGCTGGTCGCGAATTGCGGGCCGAATAGCTTCGGGTCCCAGCGAAGGGCTCCATAAATACGACGGTCCTTCTTGAAGGCGGGGTCCTGCTGGAACTTCTCCTTGTTCCACAAGCCGTCGATCCGGATGGCGAGCACATCGTCGATCAGCGTCTGGTTGACGTCGATCGAACCACGTGCCGAACCATAGGACCCATAGCGGAACTCAACGTTGCCGGTGTTGCGGAAGATCGCATTGCGAGTCGACGCATTGATGATGCCGGACGGACTCCCAAGGCCGAAGAGGATCGAGTTCGGACCGCGCTGGATATCGATGCGGTCGATGTTGTATGAGTCCCACGGGACATTCGTCTTGAAGAAGTCCATGGTCTGGTCGGCTGATTCCAGACCGCGGATGCGCTGTGTGCTCGTGATCGGCGTATAGTCCGCCGCGGTGGTCTTGCCGATCGAGAGACCGGAGAAGTTGCCCCGCGTACCGGCCACTTCCGCGTTCGCCGTGTATTGCAGCAGCGTCGCATTATCCGTCGCGCCGACGTCGTTCATGAACTCCTTGGTCACGACCGAAATCGAAGACGCCACGTCCTTCAGTTCGGTCCGGATACGGGTGCCGGCGAGGGTCTCGGACGCGACATAGCCCGTGTCGGAGTCGGACCGAACCTCAAAGGGCGTCAGAACAACAACTTCCTCCTCGGCCTTCGCAGTGGTGGCCGACGACGACTCAGCTGGAGCCGTCTGCGCGAGAAGCCCGGGCGACAGTATCGCGGCGAGCGCAACAATCCCTTGTCGATATTGTTTCTTCATAGTCTGTAGGTTTTTGGGGGATCTGCGCTGTGTTTTCCAGCGGCAGACTAGTGCTTGCCGGCCGTGTCGGAGCGGGGGCGACGACAGCCGATGAAGGCGAGGAAGCCGGGCGTTCCGACCTCCCGCAAGGAGCCATACGGTGGAGGGAAAACGATACTTTCGATGTATGCGCGATGCGCAGGCCCAGTGGGGCACCGCGACCGCGGTATCCCTCGTCTTGTTCAGAGCCCATGATCACCCGACGGCAGGCACGGACGCGGCCTCCCAGAGAAAGTCGGGTGCCGGTGACCCCATGCCACCGGCACCCGCTACAGCAACAAGCATGCAATCCGAATAACCTACCACAATGGTAGGACGCCCCACGGCATTTCTGCCGGGCGGCGGCCACCATTGCCGAACAGATGCACGTTCTATCATCCCTCGACGACTTCCCCCCACTAGCGGAAGCGTGAACCTCCGAGCGGAATCGACTAGGGATGCCGTGGTCGTATTGAAATCTCCGGCCCAGCCAAAACATCATTGGTCGGTACAAGACTACGACCATAGACGTAACAGAGCCGGACGGGGCTCGTCCGCGCCACTAGGTCATGTCTTCAAAACCTGAAAGTGAGCCAATCGAGGACGGCGGCGAACTGGACCAGGGCGAGGAAAGTGGCGGCGAGTTTCTCGTAGCGAGTACTGATGCGACGGAAGCGTTTGATGCGGCCGAAGAAGTTTTCGACCCGGTGGCGGTGGTGGTAGTAGCCGCGGTGGAAACCGGCGACGGCGCGCTGGCCACGCCGTCTGGGGATGCAGACGCGAGTGCGTTGGCGCTGGAGCCGCGCGCGCAGCGAGTCGTAGTCGAAGCCCTTGTCGGCGACGGCCCGGTGGCGGCGTAGGCAGGGCAACAACGGCTCGATCGCACGCAGATCGTGGCGCTGTCCCGGGGCCAGGCACAGACCGACTGCACGCCCTCGCGCGTCGACGACTGCGGCGAGCTTGGTGTTGATGCCGCCTTTGGTCCGGCCAATCGCCTGCGCCTCCTGTCCGCCCGGTGGATTGGCGCCGTGTTGATGCAATTTGATGTGCGAACAGTCGAGATGCCGCAGTGCCCCTTCGGCCCGAGCAGAGGCGAAAGCCAGCAAGCGCGCGAACAAGCCGGCGCGCTGCCAACGGCGAAACCGGGTGTAGACCGAGCTCCACGGCCCGAAACACAGGGGCAAATCCCTCCACGGCACGCCCGTGCGCAGCACGTAGAACATCGCGGTGACCATGGGCCGGTCTTCTTTGGCCGGTCGCCCTCGCAGGCTTCGCCTGCCGGCTTTCAGACGCGCACGCTTAATTTTTTTAGCCCTTTCCAAACGGGCTCGGGAAGCTCCCAACGACTAGCAGGATTCATGCGACAAATACGAGTCCTGCTCCGAAAACTAGTTCCAACTAATTTGAAAACACGGCCTAATCCCAAGCCTGTGCGACGTCAGGCTCTTCCACCCCGGGCCTGCGCCCGGTGCGTAACCGTGGGCTACGGGGAGAGTCCCAAGGCCGCACCGCCTACTCGAGTTGAATGATCCCGCGGCGAACTCCGGCCAGAACAGCCTGGGTCCGGTCTGCGACCCCCAGTTTGGAAAGGATGTTGGTGACATGCACCTTCACCGTCGACTCCACCACGTTCAGGGCGGAACCGATCTCCTTGTTGCTCATACCACGCCCCAACAGCGCAAGCACCTCGAGCTCCCGGGGCGACAACTGCGAGGCAAACCGATTGGCCAAGCAACGGGCGGTCTCGACCGGAATGACCTGCTCGCCGGCATGAACGCGCCGGATCGCATCGAGCAACACCGGCAACGAAGCGTCCTTGCCAACAAAACCCGCTGCACCGGCATGAATCGCCGCCGCGATCTCGTCGCCGCTGGCGTAGTTGCTGAGCACGAGAATCCTGACGGAGGCAAACTCGCGCTTCAATGCCCCGATCACCTCGAGTCCGCTGCATTTGGGCATACGCAAATCGAGAACCACCACATCGGGACGATGCTGGCGATAGAGGCGGATCCCCTCCTCCCCGTCCTCCGCCTGGGCTACCACCTCCATGTCCGCTTGGTTGGCAATCGCGTAGGAGAGTCCCATCCGAACGACGATGTGATCGTCCGCGAGGAGAACACGGACTTTCGCTGGTGTGTTGCTCATGGGTTCCGCTCCTCATCCTTGGGGGCGGGCAACGGTACGTCCACACATATGGTGGTACCCTCCCCCGGTCGACTAGCGATCCGGACCATCCCGCCAATCTTCGCCGCCCGGTTCCGAAAACTGGGCAGTCCAAAGCGGCCCGCTGTCGCCACCGACTCCGGATCGAAACCGCATCCATCGTCGCATACGACAAGGCTCAGGGTAGTCGCGCCAAAGTGCAAAACGACCTCGACTCGTTTTGCGCCCGCATGCTTCACCACGTTGGCCAACGCCTCTTGGGCGATCCGGAGCAAATGGTGTTCCGTCGCCGGATCGATCCGGCGCACCGGCCCCTCGATCCGGACTGCCGTATGCACGATTGGTGGCACAAGCTGCCGCACGATTTGGGATATCGCCGTCCCGAGATCCTCCGATCCGAGGATCGGCGAGTGGAGGCCCTGGATCGCATGGCGGATCTCCTTCCGGCAGTACCCGACCATGCTCAACGCCGCGGCCAGCCCAGACTGGACCGGAGGCGGGCAATCGGGAAGACCCGCCGTCGTCTCGAGTTGGAGGGACAATCCGGTAAAACCCTGCTCCAAACTGTCATGGATCTCCGCGGCCAACCGGTTGCGCTCCGCCAAAGTGGCGTTGGTCTGGGTCTCCTCGTTCAGGCGTTCCATTGTTGTCCTGAGTTCTCCGGTGCGTTCCGCCACCTCGCGCTCAAGTTCCTCCTGCCGCCGTCGGGCACGCCGAACGGATAGGCGATGGACGCCGATCACTCCCGCCGTCAAGAAGACTGGATAGAGCGCATAGGCAACCCAACTGCGGTACCAAGGTGCATCGATTTCAAATCGGAGACTCGTCGCCGGCCCGGCCGAGCCCATGTCGTCAACCGTACGTACCTCGATCTCGTATTTGCCCTCGGTCAGATCTGACAGGAGAATCGATGATCCGGTGGGTGACGGACGCCACGCGCCATCGCCAAACCGATACTCGTAGCTCGACGGCCGCGTCGCGCCGTAGGTACCGGAGAAGAACTGAAGCTGCAGACTCTTCTCTGCATAGGTGAACTGTCCAAGATCGCCCTCAAGGCGCCGCTTGAGTGGAATCGTCGAATTGGTCCGGCCGTTGCGCACTGAAACGAGAACCGGCACCGGTGGAGTCCAGCGCGTCAGTGAAGCGTATGGCCGCAACCGGTAGAGCAGACTTCCCGTCGAGACCCATACATCACCTCCCGGGAGCGAGCGGATCAGCGGTGTCGGTCCGTTGATGCCGGCGAAGGTGCGGGGGTCGAGATACCAGCAGCCATCCCGCATGTCGGCCCGCATCATTCCGCGATCATGCGAGACCCACAAAATGCCCCGATCATCCTGATGCAGGCGCTGGATTCGGCGCGGGGCATCCGCCAAGAGCCGCCGTAGGGCCGGCTCGGCGACCGGTGCCAACGACTGCTCGTCGAGCAGGAGCGGCTCGCTCCAGGAACCGCAGAATACAGCCGTCTTTCCGAGGATACTGACATTCACCCAGCACGGCTCCGTACCAGGAAAATCCTCCAAAAGCCGGACGCGTACCCGGCCATTGTCCAAATCGATCCGGGCCACGCGATTCAATCCGAGTTCCACCCACGCCGAGCCCGAGCCGGCGTGGACAATGTATGGATATCCAACGCCCGGCACACGTGCCGCACATTCCTCCCATCCGCCCGGGCTCCGCCGCAGCACCGCGATCACATCCGCACCGATCACCAGGCAGGTCGTCGCATCGAGCTTAACGAGACGGGCCGCGCGCAACCCTGACAGGACCGGTTGTAGCCCGCCATCGCCTTGGCAGAACACGCCTTCGCCGGTGGCGACCAGCAGCGAGCCCCCGACCTCCTCAATCCCCCACGCACCGAACAAAGCGGGATCCGCGATGAGACGAAACCGAGGGACGCCCAAGACGCCGTCGGGGACCAGTTCATAGATGCGGCCCGCCGAGGCCGCGATCGGACGTCCCCCACAGGAAATCACTTGGGGCCAGTTGACCTGCAAACCGGAGGCGCGGCCGAAGATCGTGTACGGCTGCCCGTAATAGATCTTGAGCAGACCGGCCTCCGCAACTGCCCATAGTATTCCATCCTCGGCGACAGCCAACGACGCAATTCCGGAGTACTCCGGTCCGGCAAGCGTACCGCGCACACGCCCGTCGCGTTCAAGGAACAGGACGCCCAGCCCGACGATTGAGACCGCGAAGCCCCCGTCGGGTAACGCCACGACAGCAGATAGTGCCCCCGGCAACTGGCATGGCGCGCCAGCCGGGGCAACGAACCGGCCATCCTGCAAGATCAGCAGGTGGCGGGAACTGGTGGCCAACAGCGCCGAGTTTCGCCCATCGCCGGCCATCCCCACGATGATCTCCTGCGGAATCTGTTCCGCTTCGGCTCGCGTCACCCGACCCCGGACAAAATCGAGCGCCATAACACCATCATCAAACGTCGAGACCAGCACCAGATCACCGAGCGGATACACACACGCCACGTCATCGACCTCGAAAAACTGCGTCCGTCCCGCCACGTCGCGGAATGTGACACCGCTCAGCCCATAAAAGAAAACGCCGGTCTCGGTGCAGAGGATCCGGTCAAAACTGTTCGCGCGTACCCACGGAGGACACTCCGCCGGTACCAGCGAACGTGGATGCAACACGCCATCGGAGCCGACTTCAAACACCCCCCAGGAACCAAAGGCCCCGTACAGAAGCGAGCCATCCGGACCGCGGCAGACCTTGCGGAGATTGATGTCGGTCGTGTTCTCGGCCCAGAGTTTCTGCCACGTCGTGTCGTTGAGCACGAGGAACTCGCCCTGCTGCGCCACGACCAAGCGCCCGAAGCTGTCGTAGGCAAGTTGCGCCTCGCCCGAAATGCAGCCGATCTCCTCAAAGGGATAGAAGCGAGTCGGCGGGGACCCGCCGACGATCGCGCTTCCCGTGAAAACCAGCCACGCCCCAACAATTGTGGCCAAGGCGGAGCGAATCCATACCCATCGGCGACAGGCTGCGCGGAGAATGGCGGAGTCTTGTCGTATCCGTCCCGCACGAGGCGCGACGACCTGGAGGTTGATAGACATTCTTGGGGAGTTCGAAAATCGGTGTTCGTCCCCCACCCGTAAAGATGCATTCCCTCGAACGGGCATACTCCTTAAGTCGTAGTGCGAGACATTGAGCCACGGCCATGGTCCCGTTCACAGCGCTCAAGCAGGCGTGCCCCACCGTACCACCGTGATCGAAACCGGACAGTTCACTGCCCACGCCAAAAGAGGTCGCCAAAACACTTGCCTCGGCCCGGCAGAGGTATTCTCTCGCCCTCTCGCGAAGGCGCGATGCGCCGGGATAGCTCAGTGGTAGAGCAACGGTTTCGTAAACCGTAGGTCGTGGGTTCGAATCCCATTCCCGGCTCCAGCGCGACAGCGCCGTCAGCGCGGTTCGACCGCGCAGTCGAGTTTAGTCGCGCTTCTCGACCTGCATGCGCTTGCGATAGCATCCGGGCGGCTCGCCCATCAGGCGCTTGAACACGACACAGAGGTACTCGACGTGCTCGAAACCGGTGAGGTCGGCGATCTCCTTGAGCGGCAGATCGGTTTCGACCAGCAACTGCCGGATCTTCGCCACCTGCACGCGGCGAATCTCCGCCTGCGGCGAGCGACCGATGTACCGCCGGAATTTCTTCTCGAGCAGGCTACGCGAGGTAAACGCGTGTTTGAGCACATCGTCGACGGAGATGCCGCGACAGGCGCTCGCACGAATGAATGCCAGCGCCGTCGCCACCATCTTGTCCTCGATCGCCAAAATATCGGTCGAGTGGCGGGTAATGACTCCCAACCCCTCGATGCGTTGGTCCATCTGCTCCACCGGCCGCCCCATCATCAACTGCGAAAGGCACTCGGCCGCATGGAAACCTGCTTGGAACCCGTTCGTGGCGACACTCGACAACGGCGGCGTCGAGAGATCGCAACGCATCTGGTCGTTATTGATGCCGAGCACCGCGACATCCTCCGGGATCTGCAGCCCGACATGTTGGGCCGCATAGATCACCTGCTGGGCCCGATAATCGTTGCAGGCCAGTACCGCTGTCGGTCGCGGCAACCGGCCGAGCCAGACTCCGAGCGAGGCGAGGTTGCGCGCGTCCCAAGCCGGCAAGGGATCCTCGGAGTGGATGATGTCGTAGACCTCACAGCTGTGGCCGGCCAAACGCAACGCCTCGAGAAAGCCCTCGCGGCGCTCGGTCGCCCAGCCGGTATTGGCGTAGCCGCAGAACGCAAACGAGCGGAAACCACGCTCGAGAAAATGCTCCGCCCCGAGATGGCCTAATCCACGGTTGTCGGGCCGAATCTTCGGCACCCCATCGATCGGCGGGGTATCGTTGAGGTCGACGAGAGCGATCCCCAGGTCGCGGCACTGCTTGGCGAAATCCGGCGTAGCATGGCGGCTGATGATTCCGTGCCACGCCCGGCTGCGCAGCCAGTGCGGGTCAGACTGGGCCCGACCTTCGTCGTCATGGAATGTCTCCCACGTGCGATGCGAGCGCTCGTAATGGACGATGCCCTTAAGCATCGCAATGCACTCCTCGTAGCGCATCTCAAACACCAACATGACATGGGGTCTCATCAGGCGGACGGATTTAGCGTCGATTTCCGCCACCCGCGCCAGCGCGAAATCCGGCGGTCGCCACACCGGGCGGTCCGCGACGGTCCAGTTCCTTGGCGTGCGAACACAAAAAAGCGCCCGGTCGAAACCGGGCGCCTTGAGAGGTTGCTGGCCACAGGGGCCGGCGGCGGAGCTTAGCCCTTGGTGGCCTCGTCGAGGATGTCGCCGAGGTTGGTGAGCTCGTTGCCGGTCTTCATCGAGTCGTAGGCCGAAGCCTCGGCCTGGATCTGCTCGATGCTGTAGTTGGCGGCCTTGATCGAGAGGCCGAGGCGGCGCTCCTCGCGGTCGATCTTGACGACGCGCGCGGTGACTTCCTGGCCGGGCTTGAGCACGTCTTTGATCTTCTCGACGCGCTCTTCCTGGATCTGGGAGATGTGCACCAGACCGTCGATCCCGTCCTTGAGCTCCACGAAGGCGCCGAAGGAGGTGATCTTGGAGATCGTGCCGGTGACGACGTCGCCGATCTTGAAGACGCGGTCGATGTCGGACCACGGATCGTCGGCGAGCTGCTTCATGCCGAGGCTGATGCGCTGCTGGTTCGGATCGACGTCGAGCACGACGGCATCCACCTCGTCGCCCTTCTTGAGGACTTCGGAGGGATGGTTGACCTTGCGGGTCCAGGACATGTCGGAGACGTGGACCATGCCGTCGATGCCTTCCTCGAGTTCGATGAAGGCGCCGTAGGTGGTCATGTTGCGCACCTTGCCGCGGACGCGGGCGCCCACGGGGTAGTTGTGCTTGACCATATCCCACGGGTTCGGCTCGAGCTGGCGCATGCCGAGGGAAATCTTCTGCTCCTCGCGGTTGAGGCCGAGGATGACGGCATCGAGCTCCTGACCGACCTTGAGGATGTCGGAGGGTTTGGCGATGCGCTTGGTCCAGGACATCTCGGTGACGTGCACGAGGCCTTCGACACCGGGCTCGATCTCGACGAACGCGCCGTACGGCACGAGGTTGACGACCTTGCCGCGGATCTTGGCGCCGACCGGATACTTGTGGTCGATGTCGTCCCACGGATTCTTCTTGGTCTGCTTGAGGCCGAGGGAGACGCGCTCCTTCTCACGGTTGACCTCGATGATCATGACCTCGATCTCCTCGCCCTGCTTGAGGAGCTCGGACGGGTGCGAGATGCGACCCCAGGACATGTCGGTGATGTGGAGCAGGCCGTCCATGCCGTCGAGGTCGATGAACGCGCCGAAGTCGGTGATGTTCTTGACCACGCCCTTGCGGAGCTGGCCGGGCTGGATCGAGTCGAGGAGCGCGCGGCGCTTGCTGGTGCGCTGCTCTTCGATGAGTTCGCGGCGGGAGAGAACGATGTTCTTCCGGTCGAGGTTGATCTTGAGGACCTTGAAATCGTAGGTCTGGCCAAGATACTGATCGAGGTTCTTCGGGGGCTGCACATCGATGTGCGAGCTGGGCAGGAACGCGTCCACGCCCATGCCGACGATGAGACCGCCCTTGACCTTGCCCTTGACGCGACCGGAGACGATCGCGCCTTCCTGGCACTTCAAAAGGATGTTCTCCCAGTTCTTCTTCTGCTGGGCCATGTCGTAGGACAGGACGGGGCTGCCGTCCTTGTCCTCGAGCTTCATGACGAAGACTTCGATCGTGGAACCGATCTGGAGCTCGCCGAGATCGAAGAACTCATGGGCCGGGATCACGCCCTCGGACTTGCCGCCGATGTCGACCACGACTTCGTTCTGGCGAATCTCGGTGATGGTACCCGGGACGATGGCGCCTTCCTTCAGGCTGTCGAAGGAGGAGTTCGCCAACAACTCTTGCATTACGCTGCTCATGGACTGTAGAGCGGCCAACTTGTCGGTGATGCTCCGGGCACCGGTGTCGGCCACGAACGGCCCCGCAAGGCGGGACCGGATGGGTTGGATGTTTATACTATCAAACCGGCCGGAGGGAGCGTGCGGCGTACTCCGGACGGACGACTGCAGCCGCGAAAGGCGCGAAAAGTCACAGTGCCCCACCCTGTCGGCAAGAGGAAAAACGGTGCGGCCCTCTTGGGGCCGAATCCTCCCCTGGGCCGACGTACGCGATCAGTACTCGTACGGTCCACGAAACGCCCTCTCGAAGGCGCGGCGCTCGCGCTTGGTCGGCCGCCCCTCTCCGTGCGGCCGCGCCAGCAGGTTTTGGATGTGTCGCTCGCGGCCACGCTCCCGCTCCTCCGGAGGCGTAAGGTCCTCGATGTACGGGCCCACATCGGCGTGCGCGACCCGTTTCTCCAGCAGCGGCCCCACGCGCAGGGTGCGGGTCCAGCCCCCGAGATTGATGGCGACGATCTGCCCGGTGCGCACCTCGCGCGCCGGGCGGGCGTGCTGTCCGTCAAGCGTGACCTTGCCGCCGCGGCACGCCTCGGTCGCCTGCGAACGCGTCTTGTACACGCGCACACACCAAAGCCACTTGTCGAGGCGGACTCCGGTCGGAACGACGGGAGCGGCTTTGGTCGCGGGGAGGTTGGCGTGAGGCATCGGGACGGCGCGAACCATTCGGGCTGGAGCGGCCTGTCGGCGCAATCCGAGTTTTCGCGCCAACCGCGGCCGTGCGCACATAACGAAACGCCCGCCGGACACGAAGTCCGGCGGGCGTGGGAAAACCGTGTCGAGGTGAGCAGCGGGGCGGCCGCGGTCACCCGCCGCGGATCACTTCGCGAGCAGGTCGTCGATGCTGTCGGTGTCGGTGTTCACATCGGCGAACAGCCAGGTCGACAGGTAACGCTCGGTGCTCGACGGCACGATGACGACGATCTGCTTGCCGGCGTTCTCGGGACGCTGGGACAGTTGAAGGGCGGCCCAGATGGCGGCGCCGGAGGAGATGCCGACCGGAATGCCGTCGAGCGTGGTGACCTGCTTGGAAACCGGACCGGAGTCGGTCTCCTTCACGCGGATGACCTCGTCGTAGATCTTCGTGTTGAGCACGCCGGGCACGAAGCCCGCACCGATGCCCTGAAGCTTGTGGGGGCCGGGGTTGCCACCGGAGAGCACCGGGGAGGAGTCGGGCTCGACGGCGACGATCTTCACCGCGGGTTTGCGCTCCTTGAGCACCTCGCCGATGCCGGTGATTGTACCACCAGTACCGATACCGGAGACGACGATGTCGACCTTGCCATCGGTGTCGCGCCAGATCTCCTCGGCGGTGGTCCGGCGGTGGATGGCGGGGTTGGACGGGTTGGAAAACTGCTGGAGGATCGCGCTGTTGGGGATCTGCTTCTGCAGCTCCTCGGCCCGGGCGATGGCGCCCTTCATGCCTTTGGCTCCCTCGGTGAGCACGAGGCGGGCGCCGAGAATCTTGAGAAGCTTGCGGCGCTCGAGGCTCATCGTCTCGGGCATGGTGAGGATGAGCTTCAGGCCCTTGGCGGCGGCGACAAAGGCCAACGCGATGCCGGTGTTGCCCGAGGTGGGCTCGATGAGCACCGTGTCCTGGTTGATTTTTCCGGCGGCGAGCGCGTCCTCGACCATCGCGGCGCCGATCCGGTCCTTCACGCTGGAAAGCGGATTGAAGAACTCGAGTTTGAGGAGGATCTCGGCTTTGGCGCCGTGTTGGGCGGCGGTGCGATTGAGACGGACCAGCGGGGTGTTGCCGATGGTCTGGGTGATGTCGCTGTAGATGCGTGCCATGGTGATAGTGTAGTTGTTCTGTTGGTGAGAGGTGGAAGGAAAGAATAGGTCGCCGGAGCGGCACTAGCAGCGTGCCGAACTCCCGCTGGGGACGCGCACAACAAGCACCGTTTCACCTGCGCCCTGCTGAGCCCAGCCAGCGCGTTCGAGCCAACCGGGGAGTCGCACCGCGACGCGTTCACCCGCGGAGGAAGGGCCGAGGTCGAGCAAAGCCCGCAGTCCGTGATCCCGTTGTGTCGCGAGGTGCATTGGTGATGCGCGTACCTAAATGCACCATCGAAGCTCGCGCAAGCGTTTCTTTACTTGTTTGGTAAGTTTAATCCCGCCAGCGGTTTTTCGCTGCCTACCTGATGGTTAGCTTCAGGCCATCGTAGGCAAAACGGATTCCGCTCGGAAGCTGCGGCTCATCGCGGCGGTGCGAAATCGCGTGGGTCAGGTGGGTGAGAAAAGTCTGCGGCGCCCCGATCGCTTGGGCGACCTCGACCGCCTCCGCCACACACATGTGCGTGGGATGCGGCTCGGGACGCAGTCCATCGAGAACCACAACATCCGAGCCCCTCGCCAACTCACGCGGTTCCTCCCCGACGCGTTTGCAGTCGGTGTAGTAGGTGAACTTCGCCCCGGTGCTGCGCTCCGCGAAGACCAACCCGAGCACCTCGACCTTGCCGTGCGGCAGCAGCGTCGAACGGATCGTCCCCTGCGGCAGCTCGAGGGCCGCCGGCATCGGCCGCGGCTGGAACGCCGGGTAACCCTTGAACATCGGCTTCTCGCCGATCGCGTACGGAAACATCCCGCACACCCGCTCGCAGCCCTCCTCGGTCGACCACACCGTGAGCGCCCCACCCTCGCGCAGGTCGCAGAACCGCCGGAGATCATCCATGCCGGCGATGTGGTCGGCATGGCCGTGCGTGAGGATGAACTGGTCGATGCGCCCGATCCGGTTCTCCAGACACTGGAGACGGAACTCCTGCGCGGCGTCGACCTGCACATGCAACCCGTCCATGACGACATGCACGCTGGTGCGGGTGCGACGGTCGCGCGGATCCTCCGAGCGGCAGACCGCGCAGTCGCAGGCGATCATGGGCACCCCCTGCGAGGTCCCCGTCCCGAGAAAAATCACCTCCATGGCGGCCTCCTCATTTCGGCGGCAGCACGTAGAGCGGCACCGACGCGAGACTGATGCGGTCGACCGCCACCTTGATCGCGTATTCGCCGAACTCCGGCAGGACGAGCTGGTTGAACTGGATCGCGAACGCCTTGCACACCGTCGGCAGGTCGCGGGTGAAGTGAACCGCCAGATCCTCGGCGATCTCGGGCACGACCGGCCGGCCGTCGGCATCGATGATCGTCATCTTGAGCTGATGCGGGCCCTCCTCGATCCGCTCGAACCGCACCCGGCCCGCCAACCAGCAGCTCGGCACGATCAGCGGCATGCGCGGCGTCACGAAGATGTCGAACGCCCCGGCCATGTCGAGCACCTGCCCGTTGTAGCGGGCCTCGCGGCAGAGGGTGAGGATCTCCAGTTGCATGCGGCGCGGGCGAACGCCGGCGATCAACTCCCCCACTCCGCCGAAGTGCAAGCCCGGGATTGCGCCGGCCGCGTGCTTTCACCCCCGCGGGTTGCAGGCTCCCGCCGCCGCCCCGTCTCCCACCGCGCCGCCGCCCGCCTCCAGCGGCGGCACACGGGAGAGCCGCACCGCCACCAGCAACGCCACGCCCAGCAGCCCGGCGATGAACAACCCCACCCCGGCCCAGCCCCAGCGATGCCAGCAGACCCCGCCCGCCGTGCCCGCGATGCTCGAGCCGAGGTAGTAGCAGAGGAGGTAGAGCGACGACGCCTGCCCGCGCGCCCGCCGCGCCCTCCGGCCGATCCAACTGCTGGCGACAGAATGCGCCCCGAAGAATCCGGCGGTGAAGACCAGCATCCCCACCAGCACCAGCCAGAGCGGTTCCGCCAGCGTCACCACCACCCCGGCGAGCATCACGGCGATCGCCACCCACAGCACGCGCCGCCGGCCCAGCCGGTCGGCCAGCGCGCCCACGCTCGTCGAGCTGTAGATGCCCGCAAGATACACGGCCGAGACCGAGCCCACGATCGCCTGGCTGAGGTGGTACGGCGCCGCCAGCAGCCGGTAGGAGATGTAGTTGAACAACGTCACGAAGCTGCCGAGCAGCAGAAAGCCTTCGAGAAACAGCCACGGCAGCGCCGCGTCGCGCAGGTGCAGGCGGAAGCCGTCGAGCACCGTCGCCGGCCGCAGCGGCGTCGGCCGGAAATGGCGCGAAGCCGGCACGCTACGCCAGAAGACGAATGCCGCGACCAGCGCCAGCCCACCGAGAGTCCCCAACGCCGCCCGCCAGGACACAAAGTCGACGATCACGCCCACGACCAAGCGCCCGAGCATCCCGCCGATCGCGTTACCCGCGATGTAGAGCCCCATCGCGAAACCCAACACCTTGGCGGAAATCTCCTCGCTCAGGTAGGTCATCGCCACGGCGACCACGCCGCTCAGGCACAAACCGACCAGGGCGCGCAGCACCAGCACCCCGCCCCAGGTCGGCATCGCTGCCGCACCGAGCGTACACACCGCCGCACCGCCCATTCCGACGAGCATTACCGGTTTGCGCCCGATCGCGTCGGACAGCGGCCCGGTGGCGACCAGACCAGCCGCCAGAAACGCCGTGGAGACCGATAACACCAGGCTGGCGCGCGCCGCATCCATCCCGAACTCGTGCGACAGCACCGGTAACAGCGGTTGCACGCAGTAGAGCAGCGCAAAAGTCGCGAACCCGGCGGAGAACATCGCCAGCGCGGTGCGCCGGAACATGGGCGTGTCCTTCTCGATGAAACCGGCCTCATCAAACACGCTCGGCGTGCCGCCCCCGCTCTCGGCGGCGGCAAGCGCCTGGGCTGGGGGCAACACCGCGGCGTCCCTCGCAGCCGGTTTCAGGTTTTCACTCGAGCATCCAGCACTCATGGAGCGCGCAGCCTGCGGCGGCGATGCGGATCCGGCAAGCACCGCACCACAGGCACAGGGCCCTCCGCTGACCGCAACGGGCACGTCCGGTCCGGCCCCGGGGCATCAGCTCCTCGGCGCGCATCCGATCGCCGACAGCGGTCGGCTCAGTGGCTGGCGTCGTAGTCGGCGATCTTCTTGCGCACGGTCGCCTCGGCCTCGTTGTACCACTCCTGGATCATCGGGTCCGAGAACTCGTACACCCGGTCCTCGAACGTGGTCGTGGCGAGCCGGTCGAACAGGCGCAGCTTCGCACTCTCGAGATCCCGGCCGTAGATGTGGTACGAGTCCGCCTGCCAGTTCATCCGGCCCAGCCGGACCTCGCGGCCGGAGCGCCGCGCCACCTCGGCGGCGATGACGTCGCGATTGAACAGCACGAAGCCGAACATGTTCATGAAGCTCGCGTTCCAGGCATCGTTGCTGCGGAAGCGCACGTTGCAGTTCAGCCAGCGCACGCCGGCCTCGTCCTCACAGATCCGGTACCACAACGACTGCAGGCACGGCGGATCGTAGCAGTCGAGGTCGAGGCTGGGCATCCAGGTGATCATCTGCGCCTGCCGCGTGAACGGCTGCGCGGTGAGCTTCGCGATGACGCTCTCGATCTGGTTGATCTTGAAGGGCCCCTTCTCCACCGAGGCCCCCTGCGCATCCCGCTCCTTCCAGATGCCGTAGGCGGCCAGGCGCCCGTGGTAGGTGTACTCCCAGCGAGTGTCCGCCTTGTCGTTGATGTTCTTCACCCAGTGGTCCTTCGCGCCCGCGACCTCCATCACGTATTCGCGCAGCTCGGCGATGCCCGCCGGGAACGCCTTGTGGATCATCGGCTCCGCCAGCGGGTCGAGCACGGTCGCGTTCATCGTGCAGTCGAGACTCGGCGGATCGCCGGGCTTGTCGTACTGGGTGTTCTGCCGCGCGCCGTGCTGGTACAGCGCGATCAGGGCACGTTCATGGGTTTCGGCCAGACTCTGGCCTTGAACGGTCAATACCGGGATGTTCATCGGTGGGGCGCGAAGCGGGGTTGCGACTGGGGTGAGCGGCCCGATCGTCCGGGCGCGGGCCCGCACCAGTCGACCGAAAAACCGGCGGGGTTCAGCCGCGCAGGCGGCCGGCCGCCTTCTCCTCGAGGAACGCGCGGTAGGTCCGTTCGACGCCCTCGCGCAACCCGATCCGCGCTTTCCAGCCGAGCGCGGCCAGACGCGAGACGTCCATCAGCTTGCGCGGTGTGCCGTCCGGCTTGCTCGTATCCCAGGTGATGCGCCCCCCGAAACCGACTGCCGCGGCGACGGTCTCGGTGAGCTCCTTGATGGTCACGTCCGTGCCCGAGCCGATGTTGATCAGGTCCGGCGGGTTGTCGTGTCCGAGGAGGAAGAAGCAGGCATCGGCGAGATCGTCGACATGGAGGAACTCGCGCTTCGGGGTGCCGGTGCCCCAGGCGACGACCTCGGCGAGCCCCTGCTCCTTCGCCTCGTGGAAGCGGCGGATGAGCGCCGGCAGCACATGGGAGTTCTGCGGGTGGTAGTTGTCGTTCGGGCCGTAGAGATTCGTGGGCATGCCCGAATGGAAGAGTACGCCGTACTGTTTGCGATAATACTGACAGAGCTTGAGCCCGGCGATCTTCGCCACGGCGTAGGCCTCGTTCGTCGGCTCGAGCGCGCTGGTGAGCAGGCACTCCTCCGTCATCGGCTGGGGCGCGAGCTTCGGATAGATGCAGGAACTGCCGAGGAAGAGCAGCCGGGCCGTGCCGTGGCGCCGGGCCGCCTCGATGAGGTTGGCCGCGATGATGAGGTTGTCGTAGATGAATTCGCCCGGGTACGTGTTGTTGGCGTGGATGCCGCCGACCTTCGCCGCGCCCACGAGCACGACCTCCGGCTTTTCCTGCGCGAAGAAGGCGTCGACGGCCGCCTGGTTGGCAAGATCGAGTTCGCTCCGGCGGCGCAGCAGCAGCCGCTCGCAGCCTGCCGCCTGTAGCCGGCGCACCAACGCGGAACCGACCATTCCCTGGTGTCCGCTCACAAAAATACGTTTTTCCCTGAGGTCGTTCATGCAGGCCGCAGGCAAAGGGTTTCCCCCACGCCCGGCAAGAGCACTTCCGCGGTCCTCGTGAGTGCCACGTGAAAAAGCCGAAACTTCTTCGGCAAGCGCGCGACAAAACCGGCATCCCTGCTATGGTGAAGGCACCGACGAAGGGCGATGGAGCGACCGGGGAAAAAACGCCGAAAGACTTCCCCAACTTTTTCGCCGTTTTTCGGTTTTTGTCCGAAACTTATCAACGTTTGTGACGATCTATACCACGCCATGACGGGAACTCTCCACATCCTCTGGGACGACCTTCCCGACGACCTTGCCGAGGAACTCCTTGCGCGCGCGGCCGCCGGAGAGGCTGTCTTCTGTGAACACCTTGCGCAGCTGATGGCTGCCTGAGGCGAACCACGACACCGCATCGCGGCGCTTCCGACACGCGCAGCAAGGCGGGCAATTCAAAGCTGGACCGGTCCACCGATCGTCTCCGCCCCGAAGCCCCCGCCGAACAGCTCGAGTCAGAACCGCCGGCAGTGTCCCGTCACTGAAATCGCCCCGCTCCCGCAACCCCACGTCCAACGCTTCATCGCCCCCACGCGCCGGTCGCCGGAAGGACCACGACTCCAGTTCGGTTCGCTTCTCATTCACGCAAAGGGCCCGCACCTCGATCGGTGCGGGCCCTTTTTGCGTCCGGCAGTCTGGTCCGGCACGGCGGCGGAGGTCAGTCGCCGCTCATCTCCTCGATCGAGGCCACCTTTCCTTCCTTGAAGGTCACCCGGTAACGCTCGACCACCTCGCGATCGTTGTAGTCCGCGAAATAGGCATACATGCCCGGATGGCGGCGATGGTAGAAACCACGGTAGTAGATCATCGTCCCGCCATGCGAAGTGTAGCTGGTGTAGACCCAGGCTTCGTTCTTCCCGGTCGCATCCGTGCGGGTGTAGACGCGATCCGGGTCCCCCACCGCCAACTTCACCATCTCGGGCGTGAACCCCACCGCGACTTTGCCCTGCTTGATCAGTTCCTGATCAGCCGGGGAGAGATTATTGAAGAGCTCCGGGTTCTGACGAATCCGGGTTTGCGGGGTGCTGCAGCCGGCGAGAACCGCCAGGCCCAGAAGGCAGCCAAGAAGGAGGAGGTAACGTTTCATGGTCGGTATGCAGGTCGGACGAGCGAATGATTCAGCTCGCTGGGACCTTTTCAACTCGCTTCCGGTTCCCTCGTCCTTCTCATCCGGCCGCCATGAAGATCCTGCTCTGGGACATCGACGGCACCATTCTCCGCTCCGGCCACGCCGGCCACCGAGCCATGAACGCCGCCGCCCATGCCGTCTTCGGCCTGCAGGACGCCTTCACCCATTTCGATTTCGGCGGACGCACCGACCCGTGGGTGCTCGACCGGCTCTGTCGCCAGCATCAATTGGAGGCCCCGCCCGCACGCATCGAGCAGTTCTATTCCGTCTATGTCGAGAGCCTCCGCCGTGAACTCCACACCCCCGGAGCCTTCGTCTGCGCGGGCGTCCGTGAGACCCTCGCCCACTTTCAAACCACGCCCGACATCGCGCTCGGTCTCCTCACCGGGAACATCCTCGCCGGAGCTCGCGCCAAACTCGAACACTTCGGACTCTGGGAGCATTTCCCGTTCGGCGCCTTCGCCGACGACTCCGGTGAGCGCAACCACCTCGGGCCGATCGCCCTGGAGCGCGCCCGCCGCCATCTCAACCGTACCGATCTGCGCCCCACCGACCTGGTGGTCATCGGCGACACCCCGCACGACATCGCGTGCGCTCGTGCGGTCGGGGCACACGCGGTGGCCACCGCCACCGGCGGGTCCACCTACGAGGAACTCGCCGCGCACAACCCCGACCTGCTCGTGCGCGACTTCGCCGATCCAGCACCGTTCCAAGCATTCATCCGCGGACTCCGGTAGCAACAAGTGCCGAGGGATCGCCGCGTATGCGGGTTTCCCTCGGGCCTCTCCACCGGGTCAGCCACAGACTTATCCCTCTCGGCGCTCGATCGCGGTCACTTTGCCCGCCTGGAAGATCACACGCAAACGGTCTTCACGCTCCCCGCCATTCGAAGTCCCGACCGCCACGCCGCCGCCGGAGTGATGCCCACCGCCACCGACCCCAACCCCGAAGCTGAACACCGGCGACTTGTCTGCGTAGACCCAGACCTCGGTCTCTCCCTCGGCGGACTGTCGACGCCGGATCTGGTTCGGCTTGCCCAGCGCCATCGTGACCATCTCCGGGGTGAATCCGACATCGATTTCGCCCGAACGAATCTTGGCCTGCACCGCCGTCGGATAGTGGGCGAAGGCTGCGGAGTTTTTCTCGATACGCGAGTCGGGGGTCGAGCAACCGGCGAAGGCCAGCGCGCACGCAAGGACAGCGAGAGCAAGTAGTCTGGGCATGGGAATGCGGGGTTGGTTGGCCTGCGGCGCAGGCCTCGTACTCGGACAGGCAAGCCGCGCTATTGTTCGCCCGCAAGCCGGCATTGCCATCGGCCCCCTGCCTGCCCAACGTCCGCTTTTCCCATCATGCCCAAGCTCTCCGTCGCCATCGGCTCAGACCACGCCGGCTTCCGTTATAAGGAAGAGATCAAGAAGATGCTCCTCGCACAGGGGTACACTGTCCGCGATTTCGGCACCTATTCTGCCGCGTCCTGCGACTATCCCACCTTCATCCGCCCCACGGCCGAAGCGGTCGCGCGCGGCGAATTCGACCGCGGCATCGTCCTCGGCGGTTCCGGCAACGGCGAGGCCATCGTGGCCAACAAGGTCAAGGGCATCCGCTGCGGTCTGTGCTGGAGCGTCGAGACTGCCGTGGCCAACCGCGATCACAACGACGGCAACGTCCTCGCCCTCGGCGAACGCATGGTGTCCCTCGAACTCGCGCTGCAGATCGTGCAACTCTGGCTCGAGACCCCGTTCAGCAACGACCCCCGCCACGTCCGCCGGATCCAGGCGATCGAGGGCTGACACGCGGCTTCGCCGTTTCGGCACCGCATCACCGATTTGGCACCACCGCTCGCTGTCTTTCACGGCGCCGAGCGCACCGACATCGGCGCCACCCGCGGACCAGCCGCGCGTCTCGGGGCCGGTCCTGCCGAGTGCGACTCCCTCACGGCAGCCACGGATACTTCCGGGCGTCGGGTTTGCGCTTCTCGCGCTGGGCACGATGAAACTCCTTCGCCTCGTCGGTCATGTAGTAGAGCATCGTGGCGTTGCCGGCCAGTTCCTGGATGCCCTGCTGGCCGTCGACGTCGCAGTTGAACGCCGCCTTCAGGCAGCGGATGGCGATCGGGCTCTTGTCCAGTATCTCGTTGGCCCACTTCACACCCTCTTGCTCAAGCTGCGCCACGGGCACCACCGCGTTGACCAGCCCCATCTCCAGCGCCTGCTGGGCGTTGTACTGGCGGCATAGGTACCAGATCTCGCGCGCCTTCTTCTGGCCCACGATCCGGGCGAGATAGCTCGATCCGAACCCGCCATCGAAGCTGCCCATCGCGGGGCCGACCTGGCCGAAGATGCCGTTGTCGGCCGCGATGGTGAGATCGCACACCAGGTGCAGCACATGGCCGCCGCCGATCGCATAGCCGGCGACCAGCGCGATCACCACCTTCGGCATCGAGCGGATGAGTTTCTGGAGATCGAGCACGTTGAGCCGCGGCACGCCATCCTCGCCCACGTAGCCGGCATGGCCACGCACGCTTTGGTCGCCGCCTGCGCAGAAGGCGTATTTGCCGTCGGTGTGCGGCCCGGCGCCCGTGAGCAGCACCACCCCGATCTTCAGGTCCTCGCGGGCATCGAGGAACGCGTCGTAGAGTTCGAAGACGGTCTTCGGGCGGAAGGCGTTCCGCTTGGCGGGGCGGTTGATCGTGATCTTCGCGATCCCGCCGCTCTTGTGGTAGGTGATGTCCTCGTAGGTTTTGCAGGTCTGCCACTGGGTCGACATGGCTGGCGACGCTATGGCGCGACTCCCGTTTGCCAAGCCTCGGCACAGACCCAGCAATCGCTATCACGTGTCCAGAAACCACTTGGTTTGCTGCGCCGCCGCGCTAGTGTCCGCGCCCGCTTGAGTCAGCCCACCACCCATTCCACGGCTTCGCCGGCGCGCCTCGGTCTCGTCGTCGGGGCGCTCGGCGTCGTCTTCGGCGACATCGGCACCAGCCCGCTCTACACCTTCCGCGAGTGTCTCGCCGCCCTCCCGGCGGGCGAACGCGACGCCGGGATCCTCGGTGTGCTCTCGCTGGTCTTCTGGGCGCTCTTTCTGGTGGTCACCGTGAAGTACGTCTGGTGCATCACCCGCTCCGACAACGGAGGCGAGGGCGGCATCTTCGCCCTGCTCGCCCTGAGCGGCGAGAAGCCCGGCGCCGGCAAGATCACCGTCTGGATCCTCCTGTTGCTCGTCGGCGCGGCCCTGCTGTATGGCGACGGCGTGATCACGCCCGCGATCTCGGTGCTCGGGGCCGTCGAAGGACTGGTCACGGTCAATCCGGGGCTCGCGCACTGGGTCGTGCCGCTGAGCGTGCTCGTGCTTTTCGCCCTGTTTCTCTGCCAACGTCTCGGGACCGGCTCGATCGGCCGCGTCTTCGGTCCGCTGATGCTGCTCTGGTTCGGCACGCTCGCCGCGCTCGGCCTATGGCAGGTCGTCCACCACCCGGAGGTGCTCGCCGCGCTCAATCCGCTCCACGCGGTCCGCCTGCTCGCCTCCGGCCAGGTGCACATCGCCACCATGCTCGGCGCCATCGTGCTGGCCTTCACCGGCGCCGAAGCGCTCTACTCGGACCTGGGACATTTCGGGCGCAGGGCGATCGCCACCGGCTGGTATTCCGTGGCCATGCCCGCCCTCGTGCTAAGTTATTTCGGACAGGGGGCATGGGCGCTCGCCCACCCCGGGGACCCCACCAACCCGTTCTTCGCCCTCGCCCCCGGTGGCTGGCCGCGCCTGGCGCTCACCGGACTCTCGGTCGCCGCCGCCGTGATCGCCAGCCAGGCGCTCATCACCGGCACCTTCTCGCTCACGCGACAGGCCATCCATCTTGGCTTCCTCCCGCGGCTTGCCGTGCGCCATACCAGCGCCGCGATCGAGGGCCAGATCTACCTGCCGTTCGTCAACGCCAGCCTGGCCGTCGCCACCATTTGGGTGACTGTGGCCTTCCGTTCCAGCACGGCACTGGCCTCCGCGTACGGCATCGCCGTCACCGGCACGATGGTTGTCACCACGATCGCCTACTTTGCCGTCCTGCGCCGCGCCCGCTGGTCGCTGTGGCGGGCGGTCCCGCTCTGCGCGCTGTTCCTCGCCATCGATACCGCCCTCTTCACGGCCAACCTCGGCAAGATCAAGGAGGGCGGCTGGCTTCCGTTGGCGATCGGATTGGGCGTGCTCGCCATCATGCACACCTGGCGCACCGGCAAGGGCGAGATCGTCCGTCGCGTCTACTCCAACGAGATCACCGAGGAGGAGCTGCGCACGATGGCCCGCAGCCGCAACGTCGCCCGCGTGCGCGGCGGCGCCGTGTTCATGGCGGGCAACCCCCGCGGCACGCCGCTCGTGCTCGTCCATCACCTCAAGGCCAACCGCAGCCTCCACGAACACGTCGCCATCCTCAGCGTCACCACCGAGCCCGTGCCCTTCGTCGCCGAGGCCGACCGGCTCACCATCTCCGAGATCGGCGAGGGCTGCTGGCGCGTCGTCGGCCGTTACGGTTATATGGAGTCGCCCGACGCCGGCGCGCTGCTCGAGGCCGCCCGGGCCCACGGCCTGCCGCTCAAGCCCGCCGCGGCCACCTACTATTTCAACCACGAGATGGTCGTCACCGGCGGCACCTCGCCGATGCCCAACTGGCAGAAACACCTCTACGGCATCCTGAGCCGCAACGCCCGCCCGGCGCGCGACTACTTCCGGATCGCCCCGTCGCAGATCGTCGAGCTCGGCCTGCCCATCCAGCTGTAGGCGCCGCCGCGGTCCCGCCCGCCGCCGGTCTCCGGCCGCGGTACCGCATCTTCACGGCTCACATACCGTTGGCCGAGTGGGGGCCGGGCATCCGGGGCACGGTCATGCGTCCGAACCCGGGGAGCCGATACCGTTCCCCGCCGCAACATCCGCCGGAAACGTCTTGGCGTTGCCGCCCGCGGCCCCACACTGCCGCCTTTCCCGGATGAGCAAACCCGCCGACCCAAGCACTTCGGCCACCCGCACGGCCCTCACCCTCGGCGCGCTCGGCGTCGTCTTCGGCGACATCGGCACCAGCCCGCTCTACACGTTGCGCGAGTGCCTCCAGCACCTGCCGGCCGGCGACCGCGCCGCCGGTGTGCTCGGCGTGCTCTCCTTGGTGTTCTGGGCCCTCACCATCGTCGTCAGCGTCAAATACCTCTCGTTCATCACCCGCGCCGACAACCACGGCGAGGGCGGCATCTTTGCCCTGCTCGCCTTGGTGCGCCGCGACAACTCCCCCTCGCGCAAGATGACCGTGGGCATCTTCGTCATCCTCGCCGGCGCCGCCCTCCTCTACGGCGAGGGCATGATCACACCGGCCATCTCCGTGCTCTCGGCCGTCGAGGGTTTCCGCACCGTCGCTCCCGGCATCGCCGATCTCATCCCGTTGCTCGCCTGCGCGATCCTCGCCGGGCT
This sequence comes from Verrucomicrobiota bacterium, assembly GCA_019136515.1. Taxonomy (GTDB): domain Bacteria; phylum Verrucomicrobiota; class Verrucomicrobiia; order Opitutales; family Opitutaceae; genus CAJCBL01. The sequence continues at coordinate 17,989 of JAGVUB010000106.1, read as the reverse complement.
GTTCTGGATGCAGCACAAGGGCACCCATGCGATCGGGAGTTTCTTCGGTCCGGTGATCCTGGTGTGGTTCGTCGTCATCGGCCTGCTCGGGGCCTGGCGAGTCTTCGAGAACCTCGAGGTCGTCCGCGCCCTCAACCCGATCCACGCCTGGCGCCTGCTCGCGCAGCAACCCCTGCACGGCATCGCCCTGCTGCTCGGCTCCGTCGTGCTCGCGATCACCGGCGTCGAGGCGCTCTACGCCGACATGGGCCACTTCGGCCGGCGTGCCATCGCCCGCGCCTGGTACTGGGTCGTGCTGCCCGGCCTCGTGCTGAACTACTTCGGACAAGGCGCCCACGCCCTCGCCCACCCCGAGGATCTGGGCAACCCGTTCTTCGCGCTCGCCCCGGCCGGACTGGCCCGCCTCGGCCTCGTCCTGCTCTCCATCGCCGCGACAATCATCGCCAGCCAGGCGCTCATTTCCGGCACCTTCTCCCTCACCCGCCAGGCGATCCAACTCGGGTTCTTCCCCCGGTTGGCCGTGCTGCACACCAGCGCCGCGATCGAGGGCCAGATCTTCCTGCCGCTCGTCAACCGCATGCTCGCCGTCGGCGCGATCGCGATCGTGCTCGGCTTCGGCTCCTCGGAACGGCTCGCGGGCGCCTACGGACTCGCGGTCACCGGCGCGATGGCGATGACGACCATCGCCTTCTACTTCGTCGCCCGCCGGCGCTGGCACTGGTCGCCAGTGCTCGCCGGTGCGCTCTGCGCGGTGTTTCTCACCGTCGATGTTGCGCTGTTCATGGCCAACATCCCGAAGATTCCCCACGGAGGCTGGCTGCCTCTGGCCACCGGCCTTGGCATCCTGGCGCTGATGTTTGTCTGGAAACGCGGGCGGGAAATCATCTTCGACCGCGTCTACGGCCGCGGGCTGGAGTCCATCGACTCGTCCACCGTTCTGGCCGACGCCACGATCCACCGCGTGGAGGGTACTGCCGTCTTCATGGCCTCGACCCCGCGCGGCACGCCGCTCGCCCTCCTGCACCATCTCAAATCCAACCGCTGCGTGCAGAAAACGGTCGTGCTGTTGAGCATCGCCGCCGAGCCCGAGCCGCACGTTCCCGATCTGGAGCGCCTCACCATCACCGAGCTTGGCCACGGCGCCTGGCGAGCCATCGGCCGCTACGGATACATGGAGTCGCCCGATGTCGCCGCCTTGGTCGAGCGACTGCGTGCTGCGGGCGTCCGGATCGACCCCATGAGCACCACCTACTATTTCAACCGCGAGATGGTGATCACCGGCGGTGACACCCCTCTGTGGGAGTGGCAGAAGTCCCTCTACGCCTTCCTTAGCCGAAACGCCCGGCCCGCCAAGGACTACTTCCGCATCCCGCCCAACCAGATCATCGAGATCGGTCTGCCGCTCCAGCTCTGAGGCACCCACACCGCCGGCCGAGCCAGCGCGGCTGGCCGCGGTCCGCTGGCTCTCGCCGCTCGTCGGTTCGGTGCTTCCCTGCCGGGTTGGCATCAGTTCGATGCGGTGCCCTCCAGTGCTCGTAACCCCTCGCGCGCCGGCGCGAACTCGGAGTTGATGCCGAGTGCCGCCTCGAACGCCGCCTTCGCCTCGGCCTTCTGCCCGGCCTTCGCCAGCGCTCCGCCGAGCTGCGCCTGCAGCCACGGATTCCGCGGCTGCACAACCAGCGCCGCGCGGTAGAGCCCCGCGGCGTCCAGCCATTGCTCCTGCCGCTCCCGTATGCGAGCACGCAGCACCGCCCCGTTGAACGCATCGAGCTTCTCGACCCGCAACGCGTACTCCTCCGCCCGCGCGAGGCTTCCGCCAGCGATCTCCGGCGAGTTGAGGAAGAAGCTCGCCAACCCGATCAGTCCGGTCACGTGGCTGGGATCCAACTCCACCGCCCGTTCGAAGGCCCGGCGCATCTTCGCCGCCACCATCCCCTGCTGCAGGAACGCCAGCTCCCCGATGCGCGCGCCGAGGGCGCGCCCCAGCAACGCCTGCAGGTCTGCGCTCTGCGGCACGGCCTCCGCGGCGCGCTCGGCGAGCAGCACCGCCTCCTTGTTCCGCTTCTGTTCCAGACGGCGCAACGCCAGTTGCGCGCACACTTCGACATCGGTCGGGGCCGCCGTCGCAGCCGCCTCAAGCGCCGCTTCGGCGTGGTCCCAACGCCCGGCGCGGGCCTCCGCCAGCGCCGTCGCCCGGTCGAGCGTCGCGGCCTCCTGGGCCGGCACACCAGTTGCGGAGCAGAGAACGAGGGCGCCGAGCGCCCGGATCAGGATCTGTGTTTTCATGGGTTTTGTGATTGCCGAAATTCGTCGCGCCCGAGCGCCCTCAGCTGTGCCGCAGCGCCGTCGCGGGCGGGGTGAGCGCAGCCCGCCAGCTCGGCCAGGCCGCGGCCACCAGCGCGGCCGCGCCGAGCGCCGCGCCCACGCCGGCGAGCAGCAGCGGATCGTGCGTACCCACACCCGGGATGCGGTTGCGCAACACACCGCCCAGCGCCCACGCCCCTGCACCGCCCAGCGCCAGGCCCGCCACCACCAACCGGCCGACCTCGCCCACCATCTGCGCGACCACGCGCACCGGGCTGGCCCCGAGCGCGAGCCGCAGCCCGAACTCCCGGGTGCGCTGCGCCACCGCGAACGCCAGGTTCGCATACACGCCCAAGATCGTGAGCGCGAACGCCAGCGCGCCGAGCACCGCGAACAGCCGCATCGCCATCCGCGCCGAGAGCGCCGTACCCGCGATCGCCTCCTCCAGCGGGCGAAACTCCGCCGGCAGCCCCTGGTCGGCCCTGGCCAGCGCCGCGCGCAGCGCGCCCAACGGCGCCGCCTGGCCCTCGCGCACCAGCACCAGCAGCGTGGTGAAGAACCACGGGGCCTGCCGTTGCGGCACATAGTACTGCGCCGGGGGCTCGTCGCTGAGGTTCTCCTGGCGCACATCGCGCACGATGCCCACAACCACATGCGCGCTCGGCGACAGCCACGGCACGAACCGCAGCCGCACCCCTAGAGCGTTGCCGCCGGGCGCAAGCCGCCGCGCAAGCACCTCGTTCACCACCACCACCGGCTGGCCGCGCTCGTCGTCGCTCGGCGTGAGCAGCCGCCCCAAGACCAGCCGCAGCCCGACCGTATCGAAAAATCCCTCCGTCACTGGATTGTGGACAGCCTCGTTGCCGGCGTTGCTCTCGGCCGGAGTGCCGACCAAGGAGTACGGAAAACGCAGGGTGACGCCGGCGAGCGGCGCACTGGCATCGACCGCCGCCGCCTCGACGCCCGGCACCGCGCGCACGGCATCGACCAACCGCTCGAAGTAGCGGGCCTGATCGAGGCCCGTTTCAAACTGCGCCAGCGGGGGCGCCACGCGAAGAAAGAACACGTTCCGCGGGCTGAAACCCGGGTCCACCGCCTGCAGTCGGTTGAGGCTGCGCCCGAGCAGGGCCGCGCCGGCGAGCACGACAAACGTCAACGCCACCTGCACCGCCACCAGCCCGCGCTGCAACCGTCGCAGTCCCACGCTCGCGCCCGTGCGCGCGCCGTTCTCCCTCATCACCGCACCGATCTCCGCCCGCGCCGCCTGCCAGGCCGGCAGCGCCCCCGCCAACAGCCCGGCGACCAGCGAGACCGCCACCGCAACGAGCAGCACCCCGCCGTCGACGCTCACCTCATGCGCCCGCGGCACGAGAAACGGCGGCAGCCGGTTCACGACGAGCTTCACCACCGCCACCGCGCCCGCCACGCCGAGCGCACCGCCGGCCAGACCAAGCGCGCCATTCTCGAACAGCACCTGGGCGAGCAGGCGTCCGGCACTTGCTCCGAGCGCCTGCCTCACCGCCATCTCGCCGATTCGCCGCAGGCCGCGGGCGAGCAGCAGGTTCGCCAGGTTGCTGCACGCGACAAGCAGCAGCAGCAGCACCGTGGCCGCCAGCAAAAGAAGCAGGCCGTTGCGCAACCCGGCCACACGCAGCTCGTGCAGCGGACTCGCGCGCAGCGTCCAATTGCGATTCGTATCCGGGAACTGGCGAGCAAGGTCGGCCGCGATCGCCTCGGCCTCGGCCCGCGCCTGCACCGCCGCCACGCCGGGCTTGAGCCGCCCGATCGCCACCCAGTAGCGCGAGTCGCGTGCGAAATACTCCGGCGACTCGGCCGGGAACGGCAGCCACACGTCGACGAACGCCGGCTCGCGCACCGCCGCCGGCATCACCCCGACGATCGTGCACAGCTCGTCATTGAGCGTGATCGTGCGCCCCACCACCGCCGGGTCGCCAGCGAAGCGGCTCTGCCACGCCGCATGGCTGAGCACTGCGCTGCGCGCCGCGCTCATCGAGAAATCCGCCGGCGCGAACGTCCGCCCCAGCCGCGGCGCGACGCCGAGCGTGGTGAAGAAGTCCTCCGTCACGAGCGCCGCAGTGAGCTGGACCGGTTGTTCGCCGGACCGTTTCCACGTCGCAAAGTCGGGCCGGTAGGCCCCGAGTGCGGCGAACGCCTGCACCCGCCCGTGCAGATCGTGAAAATCGGCCGCCGACATCCCCGGCTGCACGATCGACTTGGCGAGGTTCACCGCCTGAAATCCGACGAGCTCCGTCGGACGCGCGAACGGCAGCGGGCGCAGGAGGATGCCGTTCACCACGGAGTAGACGAGCGTCACCGCCCCGACACCCGAGGCGAGCAGCCCGATCGCAAGCACGGCAAAGCCCGGGGTGCGCCGCAGGTGCCGCAGTGCGGCACGACACTCGGAGCAGAGATCGGCGGTGTTCATGCCGCGATCCTCGCAGATTCTCAGCGACGGCGCCTGTGGCAGAGGTCACGGATCGTGGTCATGGCCACCATGACCGGTTCCTTCGCCGGTAGCTGGCCGGCGCCAATTCAGATCAGCCCCAACTCCCGCGCGCGCAACGCCGCTTGGGTGCGGTCGAGCGCGCCGAGTTTCCCGAGCACGTTCGTCATGTGGTTCTTCACCGTGCCCTCGGCGATGCCGAGCCGCGAGGCGATCTCATTGTTCGAAAGCCCGTCGCACAGGCACTGGAGCACGCCGAGTTCGCGCCCCGAGAGCGGCTCGGGCAGCGGCTGCACCGCGCGCCGCTCCGTCCGCACGGCCATCCGGTTGAACTCCGCCAGCAGCTTCGCCGTCACCGAAGGTTGGAGCACGCTCTCGCCCGCCGCCACGGCACGGATCGCCTCGACGAGCTTCTCCGAGGGCGACGCCTTCAGGAGATAACCCGCGGCGCCGGCGCGCACCGCCGCGAAAACCTCCGCGTCCTCCTCGAACGTCGTCAGGACAAGGATGCGCGCCGCCGGCTGCATCGCGAGGATCCGCCGCGTGGCCTCCACTCCGTCCATCATCGGCATCCGCAGATCCATGAGCACTACCTCGGGCCGCAGCCGCGCCCACATCTCGACCGCCGCCGCACCGTTCCCGGCCTCGCCGACGAGCTCCAGCTCCGGATTGAGGCCGAGCAAGGTCGCCAGCCCCTCGCGGAAAAGCGCCTGGTCGTCGACCAGCAGCACACGGATGCGTTTCATGCGGCCACCTCCGCGCGCAGCCGGAAACCGCCTGCGGGAGCCCGCCCGGCGCTGAGCGACCCGCCCACTGCCGCCAGCCGCTCGCGCAGCCCGGCCAGTCCGAATCCACCACCCGGCGACGCGATCCCGCCGGACCCGTCGTCGGCCACCTCCACGGCGACAGCCGTGGGCGCCCGGTAGTCGAGCACCACCGTCGCCCGCGCCGCCCCTGCGTGCTTGCGGACATTGGTGAGTCCCTCCTGCACGACGCGGAACAGCGCCTGCTCCGCGGCCTCCCCGAGTCGGCGCGCCTCGCCCACGCAATCGAGGGAAGCCACCAGTCCGCTCTCGCGGACCAACCCCTCCAGCGCCACCGGCAACGGCGGACGCTCGGTCGGTTCGCGCAGTGCGCCTACCGAGCGGCGCACGTCGTCAAGGGCATGGCGGGCCGCCTGTTCGGCCGTCGCCACCACGTCGGCGGCGCGTTCGGGCTGAGCCGGCAGCAACGCCCGCGCCGCCTGCAACTGCACCGCGACCACCGTGAGGTAGTGGCCGAGCCCGTCATGGATGTCGCGGGCGATGCGGTTGCGTTCCGTCGCCGCGGCCAGTGCGGCAGTCTGCTCAGCCGCGCTGCGCAGCTCCGCATTGGCCACCTCGAGTTCGTGCGTCAACTGCTCGGCGCGCTCACGCGAAGCATTGGCCCAGACGGCCAGCTCCGTGCACGCGAGCGTGAACACCATCCCCACGGACCAAGAGATCGTCGACGTCGAGATGGCGCGCCACTCGACATGCAGGCTCATCAAGAAGCCCGCCTGGACCGCAAGGAATGCGACCGCCACCAGGATCGCCCACCGCAACCGCACGGTGCCCGCGGCCAAACTCACGACCGGCATCGCCAGGATCCACACCGTGTACGACGGATTCGCGACGAAATAGAATACCGCAAACAGCCCGAGCATGGCGCCGAAGAACAGCCCAGCCCAGGCGCTTGGCAGCACAGCCTTCGCCCAGCCCACCCCATGCATCATCACCACGCCGTAGACAACGAAGAGTCCGTACAACACCAGGCTGGAGGGTGCCAGCGGCCGGAACGAAGCGTCCAGCAGCACCGGGATGAGCACGGAGGTGATCACCGCCAACAATGCGCCACGGAAGAGAAGCCGAATTTTGCCCTGCGGTGGATTGCTGAACACGCCCGGCAGCGTGCAGAGTTCCCGGGCCGCAGGCAACCAGCCGAAAGTCACGGTCGCGCCCCAACCGGCCCGGTCGACAAAAAGGCCGAGAGCCTTCGCCCTCGGCCGGAGATTACCGGGGATATTCGCGTACGAACTAAAAACCGCGCAGCGTCTCGGGCGAGACGACCTTGTCGATATCGAGCAGCGTCTTGATTGCGCCCTTCACCTTCGCCATGCCCATGAGGTAGGCGGTGTCGACTTTGACGCCAAATTCTGGGGTCTCCTCGATCTCGGCCTCGTTGAGGTTGATGACCTCCTCGACCGAATCGACGATCATGCCCAAGGTGATGTCCTGTCCTCCGGCGGCCACCCGCACGACTACGATGCAGGTGCGTTCGGTGGCCTCGGCCGCCTCGAGCCCGAATTTCAGGCGCAGATCGATGACCGGGAGGACCTTGCCGCGCAGGTTGATGACTCCCTTCACGTAGGCGGGCATCTGCGGCACGGGCGTGATCTTCAGGAAGCGTATGATCTCCCGCACCTTCAGCACATCGACCCCGTACGACTCGTTGCTGAGGGAGAAAGTAAGGTACTTGCCGGTGCGATTCTTGGCGCGGGCAGTGGCGGTGGTGACGGTTTCGGCATCCATGTTGGTAGAGTTGGGGATGCGCACAGTGGCGCGTTGCCTAATAACGGTCCACCACGCCCGGACTTTAGGGCGAAACGGCCCCCCTCGAGAGTGCCTCCCAGTGGCGAATCGCGACTCGCCGCCCTCAAGGGTGAATCCGCGTCCAGCGCGGCCCACCTCAGGGCCAGCCGAGAAACCCACCACCGAACAGGAAAAACGAAACGCGACGGGGCGTGCCGTCGCGTCAAGTGGTGCCGAGGAGGGGAGTCGAACCCCTACGCCCTTGCGGGCGCTAGACCCTGAATCTAGTGCGTCTGCCAATTCCGCCACCTCGGCGTCAGGGAGACGCGGACGCTGGACAGCCCCCGCGCCACCGGCAAGCGCTTTTTCCGGACATTTTCGACCACGCCCGCCGGGCCCACCCAGGTCGGTCCGCCCGCGCGGCTCAGACCGTTTTCTTCAACAGGGGTTTGGCGTGGATCCAGTAGCGTGAGACAACGAGAAAGTTGTGGCGCAGGTCGTAGCCGAACTCCGTATCATTAATCTGGAGATTGAGTTTCTCGTCCGTGCCGCCCTTCTGGCGCAGGAGGGTGCGCATCGCATCGTAGTCGCGGGTGACGAGCGCCTTGGCGGCATTGAACGCCTCCTCGATGCTGAAGTTCTCGCCCCAACAGTGCGAGCGTTGGGCGGCGGTGCCCTCGTCGCGAGAGGTGAGCGTGAACTGGAACAGCGAATAGGTTTCGGGGGTAAGCTCGGGTAGTACGTTCATGGGGCCTGCACGTCGCTTCGGACCTATGCGAGGCCATTGTTCCCCCGAAGTCGAGGGAAAGATTCCTCATCCCGCCGGGCTGCCGGCCGCCCACTGTCCGCCGCTCCGCCCCTCCGCGCGGGTGGCGCCGTCGGTCTTGTTCGAGCAGTGGCATGCAACCAAGCTCGCACTTTGCGGTCGATGTCCCAGCCTATGCGTGTGTCCATACTCCGCCGTCTCCTGATCTGTCCGGCCCTTCTGGTCCTGTTCGCCCTGCCCTCCTCCGCCGAGCGCCCCCGCGACGGCAGCACCGTCGACGATCAGGACGCGATCGCCATCCGCGGCATCTTCGACTTCCAACTGCCCAAGATCATCCGGCCCGAGTCTCTGCGCTTCACCCTCAACCCACAGTTCGGCGACTTCGTGCACAAGGACTACGTACGGATCCGCACCGGGATGCGGTACGCCTTCTCCAAACATTTCGAGGCAAGCGCCGAAGCCGTGCCGTACTTCGACAACTTCGGAGGCGGGGGCCAGCGCGGCGTCGGCCTGGCCGAGTACCGTCTGGGCGCCAAGTATGCATGGCACCACCTGCTCCAGCCCTACGTCACCACCGCCCTCGGCGCCACCGCCTCGATACCGGCCCCGGGCGCGCCCGAGGATCTGTCGATCGGCACCACCCGATTCACGCCGTACCTCGCCTTCTCCCGCGACTTCAAGGAGCTCCACGGCCTCGGCGCCTTCCTCAACCTCGGCTACGAGATCTTCGATTCCGATCCGGCGCCGGGTCGGATCGCCCGCTATCGGCCCTCGCGCGACAACCTCATCGTCACCCCGGGCGTCGTGCTCCACCGGGCGCCGTGGCACTATACGCTGGCCACCTCGCTGCGCACCACCGCCCTCGAAGGCGAGGGCCGCGAGTACTTCAGCGTGCAACCTTCGGTGAGCTTTGAGGTGCCCTCGCGCTGGATGCCCCGCGTGCCCGGCCGTCTCGTCGTCGGCGCGGGTTACGAGGCGATCTTCTTCCAGGGGGACACCAAGCACCGCGTCACCTCGCGACTCCGCTGGGACTTCGATTGGGCGAAAACGGCGCGCGACCTCGGCAACAACGTCCTCGAAAGCATGCCGTGGCGCAACGGTCGCCACGCCGAACAGCCGTAGTGGCGAGACACGCCAGCCCACGCCGGCGCGCGTTCAACCGACGCCGTCGGCATCAGTCGTACCACCGATCAGCGGCACGAAACGCACCGCCAGCAGTCTCTCGTCATACAGTGTCGGCCCCCGCTTGATAAAGCGATGGAGCCACTGCTCGTACCGGCCCCCGAGTGGCACGATGATCCGCCCGCCGTCGGCCAACTGCTCACCCCACACCGGCTCCAGCACTCGCGGCGCGGCGGTCACAATGATGCCATTGAAAGGAGCTCGTTCCGGCCATCCGCGACGCCCATCCCCAACACGCCCCACAACATTGGCCACGCCGAGCTCGGCCAGCGTCGCTTCCGCTCGCTGCGCCAACGCCGCCACAATCTCCACTGTGCACACTTCGCGGACCAGACTGGCGAGCACCGCCGTCTGGTAGCCACAACCGGTGCCGATTTCCAGCACCCGATCGCCGGGGGCCGCGGCCAGCAACTGGGTCATCAGCGCCACGATGTATGGCTGGGATATCGTCTGGCCGTGCCCGATCGGCAACGGTTCGTCAGCGTAGGCCTCGGCGCTCAGACTGGCCGGGACAAGACGATGGCGCGGCACCACCTCCATCGCCGCCAGCACCCGCGCATCGCCAATGCCTCGCGCCGCCAACTGCTCCGCCACCATCGCACGGCGTTCCGCCCCGCGTTTGCCCGCAGTCTCGGCACGGTCGGCAATCGTCTCCTCTGGATCAGACCTGCTCATCGCGCGGTACACGGTAGTTGCTAGGCCCTCTTCGGCGAGCCGCAGCCGGCCGGACCCATCTCGGGCGGGGGATTCACCGGATTGCCGCCGCACTTTTCCCTTAGGTCCGCACCGCTTCGTCCGATTGTCACGCCTGCCCCGGGAAAGCACACCGCCATCGCTCAACGTCGCTGGCAGGCGCATTGCCGAGAGATCCACCATGGCTGAAACCACTTTCCCCGACATCGAGACCCTCACCAAACTGCTCGAAAACGCGGTTCTGAAGGTCATGCAGACGACCGCCCACATGGGCGCCAAATATCTCAAGCGGCACTCCCGCGAGGAGTCCGACGGCACCCCCTTCTACAAGGCCGGCTCGCGCGATCCGCTTATCGTCGGTTCGGTGGGTTTCACCGGCGAGGCCAACGGCATGGTCTACCTCTACATGGAGATCGACCTCGCCGCGCAGATCGCCGCCGGTATCACCGGCATGACGACCGCCGAGCTTCTCACCGCCGACAACGCCGACATCATCAAGGACGTCGTCGGCGAGATTACCAACATGACCGTCGGTACCTTCAAGAACGGCATCTGCGACCTCGGCTTCCAGTGCAAGGTCACCCTGCCCACAGTGCTGCGCGGCTCCCAGTTGCAGGTCGAAGCCGTCGCCGGAGCCCAGCGCTGGACCTTCGACTTCGAGGCGATGGGCCGCCCCATCGTCGCCGATCTCTTCATCCAGGAAGACAACGGCGCCTAGGATCGCGATCAGTCGGTCGCGGGTCGAGTAGTCGAGCGACGAAGCCTGCGTATCCCTGTTCTGGAGTGATCGGCCGTACCGAAAGTACGGCGCCCGCTCCTCGACGCGCGTCCCTCGTCTGCATGATCGTCCCGGGCCCGCCCCGCAGCGGGGAAGGATCCTCGTCCTCGCGCCCGGCTTCCACGGGCCTTCGGCTCCGCTCCTGCGCCGGGCATGCCGACAGAACGGGCGACACGCGAACACCGCCCGTGGCCTTGACCAAAAGCCAACGCCACGGTCCGGCGAACCTGGGGGCCGGCCGGCTCAGCGACCGCCGGGCTGTCCGTCCACGCGTACCTGGTAGCCTTTGCCCAGGGCCCAGTTGCGGGCCGCCTTGCGATTGTTGAAGAGGATGGAGGTGAGCGGACGGGCATCGCTGGTACTGACCAGACGAAAATGTCCATCCGCGATGGGCGAGACCACGGCCTCGCGATTGGGGTATGGGGACATCGAGTCCATCGCGCAAAAAATCGGCAGTGGCGGTAACCGGTTGAGCGGTGGCCGCCGTTTTGAGGCAAGCACCTCAGCGATGCCCCCACCACTCGTCCCCCATGACAGCCTTCCGACTCTTGGGCTGCCACTTGGCGGCCCTCCCCGGGGCCTCAGCACGGTCCCGCAAGACTGTAGGCAAACGCTGGAGGTAGGTTGCCCCAGACCACTGGACTGATGCGCACCTGCGCGAAATTCCCGCGCAAACGTTCATGGAACGCCCGCACCGCCGGGTGCCAAACCGCGTGCACATAACCGAAACCGCAAAGCCGGCCATCGGGTTTCAGCGAGGCCAGAATCTCCGCGGTGATCCGCTCACACACCGGTGGAGGCAGGCTCGCCCAGGGCAGGCCGCTCACCACCACGTCCGCCCGGCGGCAACCACAACGGCGCAGAATCCTCCGCAGATTCTCGGCGGAGTCGTGGCAGACGGTCACCTCCGGAAACCGTCTGGTGAGCAGCTCCGCGTGGCGCTCGTCGAGCTCGACCACGATGACCCGCGCCCGCGGATTCACATAGTCGAGGATCTCCCGGGTGATCGCGCCAGTTCCGGCGCCCAGCTCCACCACCGTATCCGCATGCCACAGATCGGAGTAGCGCAGAACCTCGCGCGCCAACCGCCCCGAACTCGGCGCCACCGCCCCCACCGTTCGCGGCTTGCGCAGAAAGCCCGCGAGAAACTGGAGGTGATCGCGCATCGCGTGCCAAGTCCAGGGCTCAGTAAGTCTGCTGTCGATGCGAAAGACCGCCCCGGCCCCCGTGTTCACCGGAGCGGCCGAAGTTCTTTCGGAAACAGCGGCACATTCGCAAAGTGTCGCAGTGCCGTCCGCGCGCCGTCGACGTGCTCGATCTCCACGATGTCGAAGCGGATTGTCAGCGGCTTCTCCACCAACTGGGCGAGGTACGCCCGGCTCGCCCGGAGAAGCGCGCGCTTCTTGCGGCGGTTGACCGCCTGATACCCGCCGACCAGCGCATGCGCCGCCCGGGTCTTCACCTCGACAAAGACCAGCGCATCGCCGTCGCGGCAGATGAGGTCGATCTCGTCGCGGCCATGCCGCCAGTTGCGTCGCAGCACCGTGAATCCCAATTCCCGCTGCAGGTGGGCCGCCGCCGCCGACTCGCCCATGGCACCGACACCGGCGTCGGTCCTGTCCCCGCCGCCCAGTCGTCGCTTCAGGTTGCGAATCCACTCCCGCAGCATGCCTCGGGATACGCCCGTCCCGGCATCGACTCAACCGTCGAAACACCCGCGCCCACGTTTTCCCGGCGCCGCTCCCGCCGCCCGCCCCCACCGCGTCCCGGACCGGCCCCGGTCAGGCGCCTTGGGCGAAGGCCGCGTCGAGGAACAGATCCGGCTCGCATTGGGCCGGCTCCGCCATCGTCCGCGCCACACCGTCGAGCAGTCGCCGCGAAGAGAACGGTTTGAGCAGCACCTCGCGCACACCCATGCGCTCCAGCTCGCGCAGATTGGCGTCGGTCCCCTGTCCTGTGGCCACCATCACGCGCAGGTCGGGTTTGCTGCGCCGCAGCGCCCAGACCAGGGTGAAGCCGTTCATGCCGGGCATCGCCAGGTCAGTAACAACCAGCCCGATCTCGGCGCGATGCCGCGCGAAGAGCGCCAGCGCCTCGCGCCCTTCGCTGGCGACGAGCACCTCGAACCCCGCACGCTCAAGGATCCGCCGGCTCAGCGTCAGGATGCTCTCCTCGTCGTCGACCACGAGGATGCGCCCCACTTCGCGCGGCGACACCTCCAGTCCTGCGGTCGGCGTCGGGGCAGCGTCCGAGGCGGAAACGGCCCGAGGGAAGCACAAGCTCACCCGCGTGCCGTGCTCGGCATCCGGGCGGGCGCGCATCTGGCCAAACCCGCCGTGGCTGCGCAACACGCCAGCCACCCGGCACAGGCCCAGCCCGGAGCCGTGCCCCGCGCCCTTGGTCGTGACAAAAGGTTCCCACGCATGGCTCGCCACGTCCGGTTCAAGCCCCTCGCCCGTGTCGTCGACGGTGATCTCCACGAAGTCTCCCGCCTCCGGCGAGAAGAACGGGGTGGAGGGAACAACCGGGAAGGTGCGATTTCGCGCCGTGATCACGATGTGCCCCCCCTCCGGCATGGCATCGCGGGAGTTGATCAACACGTTGATGAGCGACTGATGGATTTCCCCGGGATCACCGACGATGGCCCAAAGCGCCGAGGGGATGTCGGCGCGCACCGCGATGTTCGGGGGAAACACCTCCGCCGCCAGGCGCGCGACCTCGCGCAGCAGATGGCGAGGTTGGAGCACCATCGCACAATTCTCGCTGCCTTGGGCAAACGTGAGCACCTGACGGATCACCGCCGCACCACGCTCGGCGCTGTTCTCGATGGTCCGCACCAACTCGCCGCTCTCCGCCGAGAGTTCCTGCTCGCCGAGGATGTTCGCCGCCATGGTGATGGGGGCGAGGATGTTGTTCAGATCGTGGGCGATGCCGCCGGCGATCGCCGCAAAAAGTTCGTTTCGTTGCTCAAGCAGCCTGTTCTCGATCCCGGTCGTGGCGCCGCCGACGGGCTGGCGCGCGACGACATACCACATCTCTTCGCTCTCCATCGGCAGGCCGGCAATCTGCAACTGATGCAGCGTCGCTTCGCCCCCGCGCGCCGGAGCCGGCACGCTGCCGCGCCACGCACGCCCGGCATGCAGGGCTTCGCTCAAGTCCGCCCAGCGCTCGTCACCCGACTCCCAGATGGTGGCTTCGCCAGCCTCGAGCTGATCGCTCCGTACCCCCACAAGCTCCAGGTACGCAGCGTTGGCCCAACGGAGCACGCCGCGCCGGTCGGCGATCGCCAGCGCCACTGGAGCGCAGCCCATCGCCTGATCGAGCCAGGCGGCACGCTGCCGGGACTGCTGTTGCCCACGAGCTTCGCGGTAATGCAGAACCTCGCGCTCCAGCGTGATCGCCACCAACGCCAGCGTCTCCTGGAAAACCACTGCGCTGACCCCGGACTTGGCCACCGCCAGCAACCCCTCGGCCTCGATCGCGCGCACCACGAGCACGATCGGCAGCAACGGATCGCGCCGGCGCAGTTCGGCCAAAGCGCTTGCCAGATGCAACCGCGCCACACTCCCGCTGAACAGCGCCGCATCCCAGCCCCCGCCCTCGAATTTCTTCACGAGCGCATCACCATTGCGCACGAGGGTCAGCTCGGCCGCGATGCCGGCACGCTCCAACTCGCGGCGCAGCGGGTTCAACTCCGCATCGCGGTGGGCCAGAACCAGGATTTTCCAAGGGGTAGACACTGGAACCTGAAGGAGAAACCCCGGGACCGAGGGGGCGTGGCTCCGGGGTGGAGTAAAGGAACTACCGACAAGTTATTCTCAACCGAGACCCCGGATTTTTCCGGAATTTTTCCGCCCGCACCCCCCTCACCTTTTCGGGCGAGCGTCGAAAGTCGATGGGCCGGAGCGTCGACCGCCGAAGCCCGGTTCTCGCAGCCCATTGCCGCACGGCCCGTGCACCAGCGCTCCGGCACTCGTCACTCGACGCTCCACTCTCGCCCGCCGCGCCCCGCTCAATGCTCCAGCATCCGCACGCGCTTGTGCTTCAGCGGAAACTGGAGCGTGACGACCGTGCCAACGCCCTCGCGACTGTCGATGCCGACCTGTCCGCCATGGTCGCGCATGATGCGATGCACGATCATCAGGCCGAGGCCGTGGCCACCCTTCTTCGTCGTATGATAAGGCTGGAACATCTGCGCCAGGTTCTCCTGACGGATGCCACTGCCCGTGTCGCCAAAGAGCAGGAAGAGGCTCTCGTCGTCGCGCCGCGAACGCACGCGCAGCGACCCGCCGGGCTGCATCGCCTCCGCCGCGTTCTTCACAAGATTGAAGAACACCTGCTTGAGCTGGTTGCGGTCCGCCAGGATCACCATCGGCTCGGCCGGCAGCGCCACCTCGACCTTGATCCCACGATTCTCCAGCTCGCTGCCCTCGAAACGCAGGACCTCCTCGAGCACCTCGGCAGGGTTCACGTCGCTGAAGTCCGGCGGCTTCGGCCGGATCGCCTCGAGGAAATTTGTGATGATGCCGTCGAGCCGATCCACCTCCTCCTGGCAGATGCGCAGCGACTCGCGCGCCGAGTCGCCGTCGTCGATCGAGCGGAGCTTCTTCAACTTTCGCCCAAGCAGCTGCAGGTGGATCGTGAGCGAGTTGAGCGGATTGCCCAGTTCGTGCGCCACGCCGCCCGCCAACAGCAGGATCGAGTTCACCTTCTCGCTCTCGATCCGCTCGTCGGTGGAAACCTTCTCCTGCGTGATGTCGGCGAGGATGGCCGTGAACCGCCGCGGACCATCCGCCTCGCGGTCGAACGGCACGAGGTGCAGCCGCAGAAAACGCCGCTGGGGGTAGCTCACCTCCAGCTCGCGCGCGATCACCTCGGGCCGCGGTCCGCTGCGCTGGAGCGTCGCCTCCAGCGTCTGCCGCAGGCCCGGCAGCACGCGCCAGAGCTGCGCCCCGGCCAGCGCCCCCTCCGCCAGGCCGAGCAGGCGCGCCGCCGCGGCGTTGCCGTATTCGATCGTTCCGGTGTCGGCGATCACGAGCACACCCTCCTGCACGGTGTTGAGCACCGCCTCCAGCAGCCCGCGCTCGCGCGCCAGCCGCTGGACGAGCGTCGTCAGCCCCGCCGAATCCAGATGGTCGAGTCGGCCGAGCAGGCGGTCGAGTGGAGTGTGTTTCTTCGCCACGACGCCCTCCGTTGTGCTCGGCTTGCCGCCGGTTTTCAACTCCGCAGGACGCCCCATCACTCCCCTGCCCCCTCCGCGTCAAGCGCGCCGAAGAGGCCCAACTGGCCGACCACGTCGTGCCGTTTCCCCTCGAGGAACGAGCGCACGAACTTGTCGCGATGCTGGAAGCAGCGGCCCTGCCGCAGGAGCGCGAAGCGGTGCTCCTCCGTCCCGTAGCCCTTGTGGCCGGCGAAACCATAGCCGGGATACTCGGCGTCGAGGGCGACCATCGCCCGGTCGCGCGTGACCTTCGCCGCCACCGAGGCCATCGCGATGCACAGCGAACGGGCGTCGCCGTGCACCAGCCCCTCGTGCGGGTACGGGAAACCGCGCAGCTTCACGCCGTCGACCAGCACCCGGCAGTTCACCGTGGGCTGGAACGCCGCCAGCGCCTCGGCGCCGGCGAACAGGTCGGGCTCCTCCCGCTGCCGGAACACCTCCGGCGGATAGATCGACTCCATCGCACGGCGCATCGCCAGCTTCGTCGCCCCTAGGATGTTCAGGTTCTCGATCTCGCCCACCTCGGCGCGGCCCACGCCCAACGCGATCTCGCCAGCTGCGGCCAACTCCTGCAGGTCGGCAAACACCTCGTCGCGCTGCTCGGCCGTGAGCTGTTTCGAGTCGTTGACCTTCGAGGCGCGCGTCTGCGCCCAGCGACCCTCGAGAAAATCGCGGCTCACCCGCACCGCGCCGGCCACGACCGGCCCGGCGAGCGCACCGCGCCCGGCCTCGTCGACGCCGATGAGCGTATCGAAGCCGGCGATCTGCTTCAGGTCGAAGCCGCGGAGCTGACGACGTTTGGCCATGGGTCAGATCGCGCTCACCATTTTCCCCATTCCGTTTTCTCCGCCGGAGCCTTCAGCGGCAGCTCGTCGAGCTTGCCGGCCTCGCTCACGACCTCGTAGGCCGTGCGGAAATGCAGTTTGGCGAACTCCCGCAGCGCCGGCGCACCGAACCGGCGGATGATCTCGTGCGCCTGCGCCTTCACCGCCGCGCTGGCGCCCTTTTGGAGCTTGTCACCGAACTTCAGGGAAAGCGCGTGCATCTCGCGCACGAACGCTGCGCGCGCCACCACCGAGGCCGCCGCGACCACCGGATCCTCTTCGGCCTTCGTGCGCATCTTCAGGTCGAACTGCGCCGTCGCCTTCTTCGCCAGCTCGCGTTGCACGAGCGGCTGTTCGGTGAACTGGTCGAGCAGCCCCCACGGCACCCACTTCCGGTTCAGCGCCGCGTTGAGCGCCGTGGCGTGCTGCCAGGCGAGCAACCGGTTGAGGTTCGCACCCGGCCGCCCCATCAGCTCGTTGTACTTCGTCATCCCGCAAGAACACGTCTCCACCACCACGCCCGGCGTGCCGCGGATGAGCTCGTCGAGTTTGATGATCTGCGAGTCGGCGATCTTCTTGCTGTCCTTCACGCCGGCCGCGATCCACGCGTCGATCGCCGGTTTCTCCGCGATCACCGTCGCCGCGATCACCGGACCGAAAAAGTCGCCCTTGCCGCTCTCGTCGAGCCCGGCATGCGCCGTGAACCACTCGGGGTGCAGCACCGCGTCGTAGCCGAGCTTCGCCTGGCCGGTGACCTCGGGCTCGATCACGTTCTGCACGAAGTCCTCCGTGCCCTTGCCGGCCACGACGACCTTGCCGCTGGTGTACGCGCTCACGTTGCAGTCGGGCCCCTTGAACGCGAAATGCGTGTAGGCGACCGCGAACGGCTCCCACGACTTCGCCTCGCAGGCGGCGCGCAGCTTCTTCATCTGCGCGTCGTCGAGCTTGATCGTGTAGGTGCTGAGCTTCTTGGGCGCGGCCGGATCGCCGCTGGATTTCTTCGCCATGGTCGTCGCCCGCCAGCTAGGCGGATTTCGCCGCAAAAGAACAGCAGGGTTTTTCCGGCACGTCCTGCGCGAGCATCGCCGGCAGCTCTAGCAGCCTGTCGGACTTCGTCCGCAGGCTGCTGAACCAACGGGCTGCGCCCGTTGGGAAAAATGTGGGAGAAGAATGAACACCGGCCCGATCCGTGCGTCGAAAGGAGCATG
>JAGVUB010000099.1 GCA_019136515.1 Verrucomicrobiota bacterium | reverse complement strand
CTCGCACTTGCTGGCGAGAATGCGGTCGTTCAGTTTGCGGATGTTAGTTGTAGTAACCATACGGCCGACAGGTTGGACCTCTTCGTCCCGCCTGTCGGCCTCATGGCATCTACTGGGGAGCGAGCCGGCGGGTAGGGCCGGTCTCCGACCGGCCGCGTTGGGCGTGAGCCGCAGGAGTGGGCGAGAGCTGATGGGGTCCAGTCGGAGACTGGACCTACTGGGGGAGGCGAGCCGGCGCCTACTTGCTCCAGTCGAGCATGCGCTGGATCGGGGCGTGGGCGCGGGCGATCGTCTCGGCGGAGAGGTGGATCTGTGGCGAGAGGGTCTTCAACGCGTCGCGGAGCTTCTCGACCGTATTCAGCTTCATGAATTTGCAGTCGTTGCAGGCGCAGGTGTCGGTGGGGCCGGCGATGAAGGTCTTGTGTGGCACCTCGCGGCGGAGGCGGTGGAGCATGCCGGACTCGGTGACGACGATGATGCGCTCGGCGGGGTTCTCGCGGGCGAACTTCACCATGAGCTCGGTGCTGCACACCTCGTCGGCATAGGCGCGCACGGCTTCGACGCACTCGGGGTGGGCGACGACCGGGGCATCCGGGAACTGGTTCTTCAGCTTCTCCAAGGCCTCGACGGTGAAGAGCACGTGGGCGTAGCAGCAGCCGTCCCAGAGGCGCATCTTGCGGCCGGTCTTCTGGGAGACCCAGGCGCCGAGGTTCTTGTCGGGGACGAAGAGGATCTCGCGGTCGGCGGGGACGCGCTGGACGATCTTCACGGCGTTGCCGCTGGTGCAGATGACGTCGCTGAGCTCCTTCACGCCGGCCGAGCAGTTGATGTAGGCGACGACGTAGAGGCCGGGGTTGGCCTTCTTGTAGGCAGCGAGCTGCTCGGCGGGGCAGGAATCGGAGAGCGAGCAGCCGGCCTCGAGGTCGGGGAGGATGACGGGCTTGGACGGGTTTAGGATCTTGGCCGTCTCGGCCATGAAATGGACGCCGCAGAAGACGATGACGTCGGCCTTCGACTGCGCGGCCTGGTAGGAGAGGCCGAGGGAATCGCCCACGTAGTCGGCCACGCGCTGGATCTCCTCGACCTGATAGTTGTGGGCGAGGATGACGGCGTTGCGCTCGCGCTTGAGGGCGAGGATCTCCTCCTGGATGGCGGAGAGCGGCGGCAGCGGGCCGGTCAGCGGCTTGAGGACAACGGGTTCGTAGTTGAGGGCGGGCATGGGTAGGGGCCAGACGTCAGGCACTGCGGTGCTTGCACGTGCCCGTTTTCTGGAACTCGGGGCAGCGGGCGTGGACTTGGAGGCGTTGGCTGACGGGTTCGAGGCCGAGCTTCGAGGCGACGGAGGCGCCGTACCATTCCATGAACGGCGCGCTGATCTCGAAGATCTTGTCGCAGTCGAGGCAGAGGACCTGCGCGTGCTGGGTGGGGGCCTTGTCGCGGTTGGCGACGTAGAACTTGTTGCCGGTGCCGACGTCGACCTCGCGCAGGATGGCGCACTCGGTGAGGATGGGCAGCGAGCGGTAGACCGTGGCGCGGGAGACGGAGTCGTCGATGGCGCGTGCGGCGGCGAGCAGTTGCTCGGCGGTGAAGTGCTCGGGCTGGGCCGCGGCGGCGTCGAGGATGGCGACGCGCTGGTTGGTCAGGCGCAGCCCTCGGGCGGCGAGGAAGGAACGGAATTTGTCGCGGTTGGCCTCGGAGACGGTCACGGCGGGGACTCTTCGGGCGGGGGCAAACGCTGTCAAATGCGGGGTTGGCGCCGGGCTGGGCCCTCGGGTCGTGCGGCGAGGTGGTGCTCAGTTCCCCGGGTGGGGCGCGAGGGCGAGGTCGATCTTTTCGAGCAATGCCTGGCTGGTGAAGGGCTTCTGAACGAAGCCAACCTGGCCGCGTTGGGCGTGGCGGGCGCTTTCGACGTGCTCGTCGAAGCCGCTCATGAGCAGGACCCGGGCGTGGGGATTGATGGCGAGGATCCGGTCCAGCGCCTCGGCTCCGCCCAGGCCCGGCATCGTCAGGTCGAGCAGGACGGCGTCGATGGTGTGGTGGTGTTCGCGGTACGCTTCGACGCCGGCGAGGCCGTCCGCGGCGAAGCGGAGCGCGAGGCCCTCGCGGGTGAGCATCGCGTCGACGGTTTTGCGCACGCTCTCCTCGTCGTCCACCACGAGGATGGTCCGGCCGCGGCGGTGCGCGGCGGTGGCGGCGGGCGTGGGAGCTGCCGCGCTCGGGGCGGATGTTTGCTGGGCGGCGGCCGCCGGGAGGAGAATCGTGAAGACTGTGCCGTGGCCGGGCTCGCTCTCGACCTTGATGGCGCCGCGGTGGCCGCGCACGATGCCGAGCACCGCGGCCAGACCGAGCCCGCGTCCGGTGAACTTGGTCGTGAAGAAGGGATCGAAGATCCGGGCGATGGTGTCGGGTGTCATGCCGCAGCCGTTGTCCGAGACCTCGAGCGCGACGTAGTCGCCCGCGGGGAGCTGGGGCGAGAGGTGCATGGTCTCGAAACGCGCGTGGTCGGCGTATTCGCGGTGCGCGGCCAGGCGGATGACTCCGGCGCGGTCGCCGATGGCGTCGGCGGCGTTGAGCACGAGGTTCATCACGACCTGCTGCAACTGGGCGCGATCGCCCTCGACGCACGGGAGCCCGGCGGCGGAGTCGACCTGGACGGCGATGGTGGGCCGGATGGTGACGCGGACGAGGTCGATGGCGGTCTTGAGAAAATCGCCGAGCTCGAACGTGCTCACCTGGAAGCGCCCCTGGCCGGAATAGGCCAGCATCTGCCGGCAAAGCTCGGCGGCGCGTAGCGACGATTCCTGGATGAGCCGCAGGCTCTCCTGGACGGACGAATCGCCCGGGACCTCGTCGGCCGCGATCGAAGCGTGCCCGAGGATGGCGGTGAGCATGTTGTTGAAATCATGGGCGATGCCGCCGGCCAGCAGGCCGAGGCTCTCCAGCTTCTGCGTCTGCTGGAGCTTGGTCTGGAGCTTGAGTTGCTCGGTGACGTCTTGGAGCAACACAAGGGCGGCGGCGCGGCCGAGCCAGTCGATGCGCTGGACGAAGGCGACCACGTCGATGAGGCGTCCGTCCTTGGCTCGGTGCCGGGCGCGATGCTCCAGCTTCCCGCTGGTGCGGTTGTCGCGCAGCAGCTCGACGACGCGGTCGAACCGCGCCAGATCCTCGTCCGGGCGGATCGCGCGGCTGCGCAGGCGGAGAAACTCCTCCCGCGGGTGGCCGTAGAGCGCAAGGGCGGCCTCGTTGGCCTCCAGAAACTGGAGGCTCTCGAGGTCGAAGATCGTCATCGGCTGGGGATTGGTCGCGAAGAGCATGCGGAAGCGCTGCTCGCTCTCGCGCAAGGCGTTCTCGACGACGACCCGGGCGGAGATGTCGCGCGAGATCGCGATGATACCCCCCAGCAGAGGGTTGGTGGTCTCGTTGCGTGCCGTGGCCTCCATCCAGCTGTAGGAACCGTCGGCGTTGCGGTAGCGATACCGCAACCGATCCTCCTCGTTGGGGGAGTTGAGTAGCCGGACAAAGGTTGCTTCGACGTCGGCGCGATCCTCGGGATGGATCAACTCGAAGGTGGAGCGGCCCAGAAGATCCTCGGGGCGGTAGCCGTGGGTCTTCCACGCGGCGGCCGAGTTGAAGACGAGCCGACCCTCGCGGTCGAGAATGCTGAGGATGTCGGGCGAGAAGTCGGCGAAGGCCTGGAAACGCGCATCGTCGCTCGGGGTGGGGGCGGGAAGCTCGGTGGGGCGAGACACGAGAGAAATGGACGCAGGCCGCGGGACGGAGTCGAGGCGAAACCGGTGGCGGCGGGCCGTGGGGCGATGCGCGTGGGCGCGGGGCGGAAAACAGTCTCGCGCCGGTCGGCCGCATGGGGGTTATTCGGGGCCGCTACACGATGATCGTCGCCGTCCATCCGCTCGCGGGGTTCGACAAGGTGCTGCACTACCGCGCACCGGAGAAACTCTGCGCGGGCATCGCGGTGGGTTCGCTCGTGCGCGTGCCGGTGGTCAACCGCTTCACGCTCGCGGTCGTCTCGCAGCTCGACCCGACGCCGGACTGTCCGGTGGAAAAGCTCAAGAACGTGGCCGAGCTGGTGTACCCGTTTCCCGCGCTCACACCGGAGTTGCTCTCGCTGGCGCGCTGGATCGCCGCCTATTACGCGGCACCGCTCGACACGGTGATCGAGGCGATGATCCCGGTGTCGGTGCGCAAGGGGCTCGCGCTGAAGATCGAGAAACGGCTCGCGGTGGCGCGGGAGCTTTCGGTCGACGAACTCGAAACGCTGAACCGCCGCGCGCCGCAGCAGGCGAAGCTCTACGCCTTCCTCAAACTCCAGCTCCACCCGGTGGCGAAGTCGCTCGTGCTGGAGCGGCTCAAGGTTGGCCCGTCGAGTGCGGCGGCGCTGGTGCAACACGGCGTACTGCGCGAGATCGACCACCGCATCGAGCGCGTGGGCTACGGCGACGATCTCGGCGGCGTGGAACCGGTGGCGGTGATCCCGCCCGAGCTCAACCTCGCCCAGAAGGCCGCCGTCGACTCGATCCGCGCCAGCGGTGCGAAGGGCGGCTTCGCGGTGCACCTGCTCCAGGGCGTGACCGGCTCGGGCAAGACCGAGGTCTATCTCCACGCGATCGCCGACATGCTCCAGGGCGGTGGCGGCGCGGTGTACTTGGTTCCCGAAGTCGCGCTCACGCCGCAGACCGTCGCGCGGTTGCGCGGCCGGTTGGAGCAACAGCTCGGCCAGCGCGTGGTCGTGTGGCACAGCTCGCTCAGCGAAGGCGAGCGGCTCGACGGCTGGCTGGCGCTCGCCTCGGGCGAGGCGCGGATCGTCGTGGGCGCGCGCTCGGCGGTGTTCGCGCCGGTGCGCGACCTGCGGCTGGTGATCGTCGACGAGGAGCACGAGCCCGCCTACAAGCAGGACGAGACGCCGCGCTATCACGGGCGCGACGTGGCCGTGTACCGCGCGAAGCTCGCCGGCGCGGTGTGCGTGCTCGGCTCGGCCACGCCGTCGGTCGAGTCGGTCAACAACGTGCGCCGCGGCCGCTACCTGCACGACGTGCTGCCGACGCGCATCGACGACCGGAAGATGCCGCTCGTGCACATCGTGGACATGCGCCACGAGATCGTGGCCAAGCGCGCGACCTCCGTGCTCTCGCGCCTGCTCATCGACAAGTTGCACGACCGCTTCGAGAAGCGGGAGCAGTCGATCCTCTTCATCAACCGCCGCGGCTACTCCAGCAGCTTGTTGTGCCAGGAGTGCGGTTACGTGGCGGAGTGCCCGCATTGCAGCGTGTCGCTCACGTACCACCGGGCCGACGAGACGCTGAAGTGCCACCTGTGCGGCGCGGTGAAGCCGGCGCCGCTGGTCTGCCCGCAGTGCCGCTCGCCGAAGATCCGCATGCGCGGGTTGGGCACGCAGAAGGTGGAGGAGCACGTGGCGCGCATCCTGCCGCGGGCGAAGGTCGTGCGCATCGACACCGACACGATGGGGAAGAAGAACCGGTTCCGGGAGATCCTCGGCGAGTTCCGCACCGGCAAGATCGATATCCTCGTGGGCACGCAGATGATCGCCAAGGGGCTCGACTTCCCGAATGTGACGCTCGTCGGCCTGGTCGACGCCGACATCTCGATGCACGTGCCGGATTTCCGCGCGAACGAGCGCACGTTCCAGCTGCTCGTGCAGGTGGCCGGGCGCGCCGGCCGCGGCGACCGGGCGGGCGAGGTGGTCGTGCAGACGTTCACGCCGCAGGCCGACGCGATCCAGTTCGCCAAGCAGAGCGACTTCGACGGTTTCATCGAGGGCGAGATCAAGCTGCGCGAGCAGTTCCGGTATCCGCCGTTCCGGCATCTGGTGCACCACGTCTTCCGCGGCGACAACGCCGAGAAGGTGCTCTGGGTGGCCGAGCAGTGGAAGAAGCGCGTGGAGCCGCTGCTGGCGGGCGCGGCGGAGCTGCGCGGTCCGTCGCCGTCGCCGATTGAGCGCGTGCAGAACGAATACCGTTTCCAGCTCTGGTATTTCACCGGCGCGGTGGTGAAGACCGTGGGCGTGCTCGCCAAGGAGCAGCGCGATTTCCCCTGGCCGGAGGGCGTGAGCCAGACGCTCGACGTCGACCCGATGAGCCTGAGCTGAGGCGGGGGGAAGCCGGCGGGGATAATGTGGAACTCAGGAAATCAGGAACGGAGCGATCCGGACGACAGAAGGGAACGAAGAGAACGAAGGACGGAGGATGCGATGCCGAGCCGGAGAGCGGAGAATATCGACCTGACGAAATCAGGAGGCGGACACCGGCGGAGCGAGTGCTGGAGGTCGGGCGCAGATGCGGCCCGCGGAGAGACGCAAGACGGCCGGTCTGTGGGTTCCCCACCGCGAGCCAAGTAGTCGGCTGGGGCTCCTTCTCGAAATAGCGGAGTCGCGTCACGGATGGGGGAGTACTTGACCGATAAAATGGTTCAGCGCATCACTGCGATGCTGCGCATTTCGGCGCCGAAGTTTCGGCCTCATCGAAGGGCCAGTCTTGGCGATCCTCGGAACGGAACAGCACCAGTGTCTGCCCGAACGTTTCTCACACACCAATGGCTGCCAAAGCAAAGCACACCAAACCGACTGTCTTCCTCAGTCACTCATCGAACAACCGGCGTGAGCTGATGGCGCTGAAGCGGCTGCTCGACGCACGTGCTGGTGGGATGATCGACTTCTTCCTCTCTTCGGATGACGAGAGCATTCCCCATGGAACCATCTGGCCCGCTGTAGTCCATGAGGCGCTGAACCGGATGAAGCTCTTGTTGATCTTCGTGTCTCCAGCGGCGCTGGAATCGCAATGGACGTTCTTCGAGGCGGGCTACGGCTTGTGCAAGCTGGGCTCGGCGAAGATCTACTGCCTACCAGGGTCGCTTAAGGACAAGCTGCCTCCGCCGTTCAGTCTTCTCCAGAACCGGAATCTGCACTCGGCGCGCGATATCTCCCTTCTGATCCAGCAGATCAATGAGGTAATGCAGAGCCATATCCCTGAGCAGGTGACGAAGTCGGAGTTCGAGGAGATATTCCGACGCCCGCTTTTTGGTCAGCAGGAGGTGGGGCCTCGTCTGAACGAGCTGGTCCAGCGTATCACGGTGGAGACCGAGGGACCGGCGAATAGCGCGGAGCATTTCGCCAACGCATGCAGTTCGTTGAAGCAACCCGTAACTGCGGCTAAGTCTAGCAGGCTGCTGAAAAAGTCCGAGATTGGTTGAACGAAACGCGGCGTACTTGGTCTATGGTGGCAACATGCGAGGCCATCGTCCCGTCCAGCCCAGTTTCGTGAGTCTGAT